>NZ_CP048407.1:705228-1410457 GCF_003403315.2 Thermaerobacter sp. PB12/4term | reverse complement strand
CTCGACACGATGGAACGCAAGATCCAGTGGCTGCTGGAGGACGCGGCAGGGACCGTCGTGACCCGCGAGGCCCCGGAGCTGGAGCCGGCAGCCGGAGAAGGCGGGGACCGGTGATGGTGGAAGAACGCGACGGGAGCCGGCCGGCTCCACGGCCGGGGCAGGCCCCCGCCCAGGGAACAGGCGGCTCGCCGGCGGAAGCGGCAACCCGGCGCCGGGAAGTGGACGAGCTGGTGCTGCGCGCGCGCCGTGCCCTGGACCAGGTGCTCCCTCCGGTGGCCGCGCCGCCGTCGCGCATCCACGAGGCCATGCGCTACAGCGCGCTGGCGGGCGGCAAGGCCCTGCGCCCCGTCCTGCTGATGGCCGCTGCGCGCTGCGTGGGCGGTCCCCAGGCCGTTACCCCGGCGGTGGAACGGGCGGCGGCCGCCGTGGAGCTGGTCCACACCTATTCGCTGATCCACGATGACCTGCCGGCCATGGACGATGACGACATGCGCCGGGGCCAGCCGGCCAGCCATGTGGTCTTCGGCGAGGCCATGGCCATCCTGGCGGGGGACGCGCTGCTGACCCTGGCCTTTGAGGTGCTGGCCGGGCTGCCCCGCTGGGGCGCCGATCCGGCGGTCGCCCTGGCGGTGGTGGAGGAACTGGCCGTGGCGGCGGGGACGGCCGGGCTGATCGGCGGCCAGGTGGACGACCTGGCCGCTACCACGGCGACGGGCCTGGATCTTGCCGGACTGCAGTCCATCCACCGCCGGAAGACGGGCGCCCTGTTCCGTGCCTGCGTGCGCATGGGCGCCCGCCTGGCCGGCGCAACGGCTGCGGAACTGGAGGCCCTGACCGCTTTCGCCACCGCCTTCGGCGAAGCCTTCCAGATCGTGGACGACATCCTGGACGTCACCGGCGACGAGGCGGAGCTGGGCAAGCCCGTGGGAAGCGACGCGCGCCAGGGTAAGGTCACGGTGCCGGGCCTGGTGGGTCTGGAGGCGGCCCGGCGGCTGGCGGCGGCGGCGACGGAGCGCGCCGTGGCCAGCCTCGAGCCCCTGGGCGGCCGCGCCGGCCTGCTGGCCTGGCTGGCCCGGGACCTGCTGGAGCGCCGGCGCTGACGGCGGGCGCCGGCGTGGACGCTGCGAGGACGACCGGTGCGGCGGGAGCCAACGCCAGTCCGGGTGGAGCACGGGCCGCAGCCACCTGGAAGGGAATGGTGTCGCCGGCGGCGAAAGGTCCTTGCACCGGCGGCGCGACCATGGTATCGTAGGCGACCTGCGGCGCGGCGGGGCGTGATCGGGCGTGGCGCGGGGCATCGCCCCCGGACGGTGCCGGTGGCCGGCGGCGGTGATTGCGATACAATAGGCTTTGAACAGGCCCTGCACTGCAAAACAGGCGGGCGCGACCAGGTTTTGCGGGATTCTTCTTTGACAACTTTTGTCTGCGGGTGGCGCAGTATCCTAGTCGGCACCCGTGCTTCTGAAGGCGGGCCTAAAAATCCGCCATACGGGCACATCGATGAAGTTCCTGGTGGCGGCTGCCGACGCCCAGTCGGGGGTCGCTGCTGGGAGTTAAGGGGCCGGGGCGATCTGCAAAGGCATGCAGGCGTTGACCCTGACCCCGCGGAGGCCCATGGCCGTGGCCGGTTCGACTTGCACGCACCGCTACGGCATGGGGTATGAACCTGCATGCGGGATGACCGTGTGCAGCGTAGCCCGCCCTGCGTGGGCCGGGTGGAGGAAGCAGGACGGCCTCCGGTTCCGGAGGGCCCCCGGGCCGGGAGGCTTGCTCTGAAACCCGGCCTGCTAAACGGGCTAGGAAGCACCGGGGAGCCGCCGGGGAAAACCCCTAGGCTGTTTCCCGCACGGGAAGGCACGCTGGGGATTACAGTGCGCGCTAAGTGGCAATCTAGCCCTGCCGGCGGCGACGCGGCAGGCTGGCCGCGCAAAGGGAAACCGCCGGGCCGGCGACGGCCCGGTCGGCCAGTGGGAAAGCCTGCTAGACCTCAAGCCGCAACGTTTACTCAGCGTGCTGCCACCCGCAGTGCTTTTGGCCTCGTGGCCGGCAGCCTTTCTGGCCCAGTGGATGCGGTCCGCCTGGGCCGTTTGTTTCTATGTGCTCCATGGGCGCGTCTCTTCGCGTCGCTTTCGGTGCGTGCCGGACAGGAACGAGTTGACGGAGGGATGGCCGGTTGGCGCGCGGTCAGGCCTCGCGCTACACCCCGGGCTGGAAGCGGGGCGTGGGGCTCGGTCTGCTCACCTTTGTGATCGCCCTCGTGACCTCACCCTTGTCGGAATCGGCGGTTCGGGCCCTCAACCTGCCGCTAGCCGTCCTCATCGTCGTGGTGATCGTCGCCCTGGGCGTGCTGTTCGATATCATCGGCGTGGCGGCCACCGCCGCCGGCGAGGCACCCTTCCACGCCATGGCGGCCAAGCGCAAGCCGGGTGCCCGGGCGGCGCTGGGCCTGGTGCGGCACGCGGACCGGGTAGCGGCCTTTGCCAACGACGTGGTGGGCGACGTGGCGGGGACCCTGTCGGGTGCCGCCGGTGCCGCGGTGGCGCTGCGCCTGGGCCAGTGGCTGGACGGCCTGGGGACGCACCTGGTGGTGGCGCCGCTGGTGCTGGCTCTGGTGGCGGGGATCATGGTGGGAAGCAAGGCGGCCGGCAAGGGCTTTGCCCTGCGCGAGCACCAGCGGATCCTGCTGACCCTGGGAACCCTGCTGGAGGGCATCGAGCGGCTGGCCCGGATCCGGTTGTACCCGGCCCCCCGCCGCACGCGCCGGCGGGCGCGGGAACCGGTCGGGCCGCGGAGGAAGCGAAAGGGTGGCCGGTCGCAGGCCATCGCGCAGGAGAAGGGGTGAGCGGCGCTGGCCGAGATCCTCCCGCGGCTGCAAGGGCCGCAGGACCTCAAGGCGATGGATGAAGCCCAGCTCGCGCAACTGGCGGCGGAGATCCGGCGGGTCATCATCGACACCGTGGCCCGCCAGGGAGGCCACCTGGGGGCCAGCCTGGGCGTGGTGGAACTCACCCTGGCCCTGCACCGGGTGTTCGACAGCCCGAAGGACCGGATCATCTGGGACACCGGCCACCAGGCCTATCCCCACAAGCTGGTGACCGGCCGGTTCCACCGGTTCGCCACCCTGCGCCAGACCGGCGGTCTCAGCGGCTTCCTGAAACGGGACGAGAGCCCCCACGACATCGTCGAGGCAGGCCATGCGGGCACGTCCATCTCCCACGCCGTGGGCCTGGCCCGGGCCCGGGACCTGCGCGGGGAGAAGCATCACGTGGTGGCGGTCATCGGCGACGGCGCGCTGACCGCCGGCATGGCCTTCGAGGCGCTGAACCATGCCGGGCACCTGGGCACCGACCTGATCGTCGTCCTCAACGACAACTCCATGTCCATCGCCCCCAACGTGGGAGGTCTGGCCCGCTACCTCACCCAGATTCGTACCGATCCCGCCTACGAGCGCATGCGCGCGGAACTGGAGCGGGTGCTGGAGCAGCTGCCCCGGGTCGGCAGCCAGGCGGTGCGCTGGCTCCAGCGCTTTAAGGACAGCCTCAAGTACCTGGTGGTACCCGGGATGCTCTTCGAGGCGCTGGGCTTCCGCTACATCGGCCCGGTGGACGGCTACCGGCTGCGGGATCTCATCCGGGTCCTGGAAAGCACCCGGTCCATGCGGGGGCCCGTCCTGGTTCACGTCATCACCCAGAAGGGCAAGGGCTACGCGCCGGCGGAGGGCGATCCGTGGACGTGGCACGGGCCGAGGCCCTTCAACCCCGCTACCGGCAAGATGGAGCCGGGCCGGCCGGGCGAGCCGCCCTCGTACACCAGCGTCTTCGCCCGGACCCTGGTGGAACTGGCCCGGGACGAGCCGCGCCTGGTGGCCATCACCGCCGCCATGCCCGACGGGACGGGGGTCGCCACCTTTGCCCGGGTCTTTCCGGAGCGCGCCTTTGACGTGGGCATCGCCGAGCAGCACGCGGTGACCTTTGCGGCCGGGCTCGCCCTGGGCGGGCTCCGGCCGGTGGTGGCCATCTACTCCACCTTCTTGCAGCGGGCCTTTGACCAGGTGGTCCATGACGTGGGGCTGCAGCGCCTGCCGGTGATCTTCGCCATCGACCGGGCGGGCATCGTGGGCGCCGACGGCGAGACCCACCAGGGGCTGTACGACATCGCCTACCTGCGCCCGCTGCCCGGGTTCGTGCTCATGGCGCCCCGGGACGAGAACGAGCTGCAGCACATGCTCAAGACCGCTGTGGCCTACGAGGCCGGTCCGGTAGCGATCCGCTGGCCGCGGGGCAGCGGGGTGGGCGTCCCGTTGGAGGAGCCGCGGGTTCTTCCCATCGGGCGGGCGGAACTGCTGCGCCCCGGCCGGGACGTGGCCCTGGTCGCCTATGGACCCCTGGCCCATGCCGCCCTGAAGGCCGCCGGCCAGCTGGCCCAGGAGGGAATCCAGGCGGCGGTCGTCAACGCGCGGTTTGCCAAGCCTCTGGACGAGGAGTTGCTGTGCGACCTGCTGGCCACGACCCGCTGCGCCGTCACCATCGAGGAGCACGCGCTGGCCGGCGGGTTTGGCAGCGCCGTCCTGGAGATGGCGGCTCGGTACGGCCTGGATGCACGCATCCGGTGCCTGGGTGTGCCGGACCGGGTGGTCGAACACGGCGACCCGGCGCACTTCCGCACCCTCTTCGGCCTTACCCCGGAGGGCATTGCCAGGGCCGCCCGGGAGCTGGTGGGTGCCGCCGCCCTTAGGCGGCGCCGGGCCGGCGGGTGACCGCGGGCCGGGGCCACCGCGCAAGGGGAGGCCGGCCGGGGTGAGCCCGCGAGGGATACGGCTCGATCAGCTCCTGGTGGAACGCGGTTACTTTCCGACCCGGAACCGGGCTCGGGCCGCCATCCTGGCCGGGCGCGTGCGGGTCAACGGCCAGGTGGTGGACAAGGCGGGGGCGGCGGTGTCGCCCGATGCCCGGATCGAGGTGGCGGGCGACCCCATCCCCTACGTCAGCCGGGGCGGGCTCAAGCTGGAGCATGCCCTGCGCGCCTTCGACCTGGAGGCGGCGGTGGCAGGGGTGGTGGCCGCCGACATCGGCGCCTCGACCGGGGGGTTCACCGATTGCTTGCTCCAGCATGGCGCCCGCCGGGTCTACGCCATCGACGTGGGGTACGGCCAGCTGGCCTGGCGGTTGCGCCAGGATCCCCGCGTGGTGGTGATGGAGCGGGTCAATGCCCGCTACCTGTCGCCCGGCGTCCTGCCGGAAGCCGTCGAACTGGTCACCGTGGACGTGTCCTTTATCTCCCTGCGCCTGATCCTGCCCGCCGTCCGGGGCATTCTGGTGCCGGGGGGCGGGGTGATCGCCCTCGTCAAGCCCCAGTTCGAGGCAGGCCCCGGCGACGTGGGCAAGGGCGGGATCGTCCGCGACCCGGCGGTCCACCGGCGGGTCCTGGCGGAGGTCGCCGCGGCGGCCGACCAGCTGGGGTTCACCCTGCTGGGTCTCGCCGCCTCGCCCATCCTGGGAGCCGACGGCAACCGGGAGTTTTTGGCCCTGTGGCGGGCCCCCGCGGGCAGCAATGAGGCGCCGCAAGCCGTCATTCCCCCGGACGGCCCGGCCGCCGCCGCGGGCGGGAAGGGCGCCGGCCCGGCCCCCCGGGGGCCCGGTTCGGCGCTGGTTGGGGCGCTGGCCGGACGTGGCGAGCTGGCCGGGGAAGCGCGCCGCCGGCGCATCGGCGAGCTGGCCCCGTGAGCCCGCCCGGCGGACCGGCGGGCCGACAGGGACGGGAGGACTCGACAGGGAAGACATATCGCGACGGCGCGGCCTGGCACCCGCACGCCCGGCCACCGGCGGCGCCGGCCCACGGCCCCCGGGGATGGCGCCGGGGCTCGGCTCCCGGCCGCCGCGAGGCAGCGGGCCGCCGGAGCCGCCCCGAGCGCCAGGGGCAGGAGGTGGGGAGGGTGGCGCTGGAGCTTGACGGCATCTGGGCTCCGCTGGTGACCCCCTTCGCGGAGGATGAATCGCTGGACCTGGAGGCGCTGGCGTTCAACGTGCAGCTCTACGGCCAGACGCCCCTGCGGGGCTACGTGGCCCTGGGTACCACGGGCGAGTTCGTCCACCTGAGCGACGAGGAGCGGGGCCAGGTGATCGAAACGGTGGTGCGGGCCGCGCGGGCCGATGACCGGCCGGTGATCGCCGGCGTGGGCGGCCACGCCACCCGGGTGGCCATCGAGCAGGCGCGCCGGGCAGCCGACGCCGGGGCTGCGGCCCTGCTGGTCTGGCCGCCGTTCTACTACAAGGCCAGGATGCAGGCCGAGGCCTTGATCGACTACTTCACCGCCGTGGCCGACGCCTCGCCGGTGCCGGTCATCCTCTACCACATCCCGCAGAACACCGGGGTCAACCTGTCGCCGGCAGTGGTCGGCGAGCTGGCGGCCCATCCCAACATCGCGGGCATCAAGGACAGCAGCGGCCAGCCCGCCCAGACCATCGCCTTCCTGCGCGAGGGCGGGCCGCGCTTCCGGGTGTTCGTGGGGTCGACCACGGCCCTCCTGGCCGGCCTGGCCGCCGGGGCTGCCGGCGGCATCCTGGCGGCCGCCAACCTGGCCCCCTATGAATGCTGCGAGGTGTACGACCACGCCCGGGCGGGTCGCTGGGCCGAAGCGGCGGAGATCTACCGCCGGGTGGCGGCCGTGGACGAGATGGTGGCCGGTATGGGCCTGGGTGCCCTGAAGGCGGTGCTGGACATGCTGGGTTATCGGGGCGGCCATCCCCGCCGCCCGCTGGTGCGTCCCGATGAGCCCCGGCTGGACCCGCTGCGCCTGCTCTTGCGGGAGCAGCGGCTTCTGGGATGCTGAGGCTTGGGGGCAGCGCAACCGAACGCTGGCCGGCGGCAAGGAAAGCGTGGAGGCAGGCAAGGTGAACGGAGAACCAGCGGGTGGAGCAAGGGGCCCCGGGCAAGGGCCTGGTGCCGGGCACGGGCAGGACGGGAGCGGGCGCATTTCCGGGGAACCGGCGCCGCGGGCCGGCGGCGGTGCGCCAGCTGTCCCCGGGCTGGCGGCCGGCGCGGGCCGGTACGAGCCCGGGGCCGGCGCCGGGGAGCCGGCTCCGGCCGTGGCCCGGCTGGCAGCCCGCCTGGCCCGCCTCACCGAGGAGGCGGGCCCCGCCATGGAGGAGCTGCTGGCGGACCTGGTGAACCACGACTCCCCCAGCGACCACAAGCCCCTGCTGGACCGGCTGGCTGGCCGGCTCCAGGAGGAACTGATCCGCAGGGGAGCCCGGGTGCGGCGGGTCCGCCAGGAGCAGGCCGGCGACCACCTGGTGGCCCGGTTCTTCCCGGACGCCGGGACCCGCGGAGCCGCCGGGCCAGGAGAGGAGGCGGCCATGGCGGCCGGTTCGGCCGGCCCGGGGAGCCACCGCCGGAGGGGCATCTTGCTCCTGGCCCACTACGACACCGTATGGCCCCCGGGGGAAGCCGCGCGGCGGCCCTTCCGCCGGGAGGGCGGGCGGGGCTACGGGCCCGGTGTCTTCGACATGAAGGCCGGGATCGTCATCGGCCTGGCCGCCCTGGAGGCGCTGGCGGCGCTCACCGGGGCAGCAGGTGCGGATGGGGCCGTGGAGCCCCCGCCCGTGACCTTTCTCCTCACCTCCGACGAGGAGACGGGGAGCCGCACCTCCCGGACACTGATCGAAGAACTGGCCCGGCACCACCAGGCGGTGCTGGTGCTGGAGCCGGCTGCGGCCGGGCGGCTGAAGACGGCCCGCAAGGGAGTGGGCGATTTCCGGCTGGTGGTGGAGGGCCGGGAAGCCCACGCAGGCAACGATCCGGACCGGGGCGTCAGCGCCGTGGAGGAACTGGCCCGGCAGATCCTGCGCCTGCACGCCTTGACCGATCCGGGCCGGGGCACGACGGTCAACGTGGGCGTGGTGCGCGGCGGCCTGCGCCCCAACGTGGTGGCCGGCTGCGCCGAAGCGGCCGTCGACGTGCGGGTTGCGACCCTGGACGAAGCCCGGCGCATTGAAGATCTCTTCCGCCGGTGGGAGGCGGTTCACCCGGGGGCGCGGGTGGAACTGCTGGGCGCTTTCGAGCGGCCGCCCATGGAGTTCACGCCGGGCAACCAGGCTCTGTTCCGGCGGGCCCAAGCGGTGGGACGCCGGCTGGGGATGGACGTGGAAGGCACCGCCGTGGGCGGCGCCAGCGACGGCAACTTCACTTCCGCCCTGGGCGTGCCCACCCTGGACGGGCTGGGTGCCACGGGCGACGGCGCCCACTCCCAGGATGAGCACGTGGACCTGGACGCGATGCCGCGGCGCGCGGCGCTGGTGGCGGGCCTGATCCTGGACCTGGGGGAGCGCCCCTTGGGTGCCGGCGCCGGTTCAGGGCAGGACGGGACCGGATGACGATGGAATATACTGGATCTCACGGGCCACTGCGCTGGGTGGGACTGTTCGCGACGAAACCGGCCGGTCAGGAAATGGCAGCTCGGCTCGCCCCCTGGCTTGACCGTCGCGGCGTGGCGGTGGTGCACCTGCCGGCGGCGGGGGTGGAGCGGCAGCGGGAAACCCGGGGGTTGCCGGGAGAGGCGGGCGTGGTCGTCTCTTTGGGAGGCGACGGAACCTTGTTGCGGGCAGCGCGGGTGGTGCCGGCGGCGGTGCCGCTGCTCGGCGTCAACCTGGGCCGGGTGGGCTTTCTGGCCGAGGTGTCGCCCGCCGAGGTCTGGGACATGCTGCCCGCGGTGCTGGAGGGCCGGTTCGTCCTGGACGAGCGCCGCCTCCTGGAGGGAACGACCGGCGGCCAGGACCTCTGGGCGGTGAACGACCTGGTGGTGCGCAGCGGGGCCACCGCGCGCCTTCTGCGCCTTCGCCTGACCGTGGACGGCCAGCTGGCGGCGGAGATGGCCGGTGACGGCGTGGTGCTGGCGACCGCCACCGGGTCGACGGCCTACGGGCTGGCGGCGGGCGGTCCGGCGGTGCCGCCGGACCTGGAATGCCTGGTGGTGGTGCCCCTCAATTCCTTCAGCCTGGGGGTGCGGCCGTTTCTGGTGGCCCCCCAACGGACGGTGACGGTGGAACTGGTGGAAGGCGATGCGCTGGTGACGGCCGACGGCCAGGAGAGCCGCCCGCTGGCCGCCGGGCAGCAGCTCGTGGCCCGGTTGGGCCGCCGCACCCTGCGATTGGTACGGCGGAGCCCGTGGCCTTTCTATGAGGTCCTGCGGGCCAAGCTCTTTACCACGCCCGAAGGAGGGGGGCGCCGGTGAAGTCCAGGCGCCAGCGCCTGATCCTGGAGATCATCCAGACCATGCCCATCGAAACCCAGGAGGAACTGGTCCGGGAACTGGAACGGCGGGGATTCCCGGCCACCCAGGCCACCGTCTCCCGCGACATCAAGGAGCTGGGGCTGGTCAAGTCGCCCACGGGCGACGGCCGCTACTGTTACGCCCTGCCGGAGGCGGCGCCCGGCGGGCGGGAGCGCCTGCGGCGGCTCTTCCGCGAGTCGCTGCTGGACATCGACGTCAGCGAGAACCTAGTGGTGGTGAAGACCCTTCGCGGCACCGCCGCCGCGGCGGGCGAGGCCATTGACCAGCTGGGCTGGACCGAGATCGTGGGCACGGTGGCCGGAGACAACACGGTGCTGGTGGTGGTCCGCTCGCGGGAACTGGCGCCGGCGGTGGCCGAGCGGTTCCGGGAGCTGGCCCGGTAGGGCGGGGCCGTAGAGAGCCGCCGGGAGTCGATGGGAGGGAGCCGGGTGCTGGCGGAGCTGGTGATCGAGAACATCGCGTTGATCGATACCGCCCACGTGGAATTCGGTCCCGGCCTCAACCTGTTGACCGGCGAGACGGGGGCGGGCAAGTCCATCCTGATCGACGCCCTGGGCCTCGCCCTGGGCGACCGGGCCAGCCCCGACCGGGTCCGGGAGGGTGCGGAATCCGGCCGGGTGGACGCCGTCTTTCACATCGGGCAGGCCCCCGGTCCCAGGCTGGCGGCGGTCCTGGAGGAAGCAGGGCTGCAGCCCGACGAGGACGGCCGGCTGATCCTGACGCGGGAGGTCAGCCGGGCCGGGCGCAGCACGGCGCGCATCAACGGCCGGCCGGTCACCACGGCCCTGCTGCGCCAGGTGGGAGCGCTGCTGGTGGAGGTTCACGGCCAGGGCGACAACCAGGCCCTGCTGGATCCCGACCAGCAGCTGGAGTGGCTGGATGCCCTGGCGGGCGCCGGCGTGGCGGCCCTGCGCGCGCAGCTGGCCGACAGGGTCGCGCGGCTGCGGGAACTGGCCGCCCGCCTGCGGCACCTGGCCGCCAACCCGCGGGAGCGGGAGCGCGAGCTCGACCTGCTGCGCTTTCAGCGCGACGAGATCGATGCCGCCCAGCTGGTGCCCGGCGAGGAGGACGAGCTGGTCTCCCGGCGGCGGCTGCTGGCTGGGGCGGAGCGGCTGGCCCGCCACCTGGGCGAGGCCTACGAGGCCCTGTACGCCGCCGGCTCCTCCGCCGCCGACCGGCTGGGCGAAGCGGCCCGGGCCCTGGAGGAAGCAAGCGCCATTGACCCCGCTCTGGCGGGCCTGGCCCAGCGGGTGCGGGGTCTGGAGTACGAGGTGGAAGAGGCGGCACGGGACGTCCGGTCAAGGGCGGGTGCCGTCGAGCATGATCCCGCTGCTCTCGCCCAGGTGGAGGAGCGCCTGGCCCGCCTGCAGGACCTCAAGCGCAAGTACGGCGATTCCATCGAGGATATCCTGGCCTACCGGCGCCAGGTGGCGGAGCGGATCGCCGAGCTGGAGGGCGCGGCCGAGCGGGTGGCCATGCTGGAAGCGGAACGGCAGCGGATCCTGGCCGAGGCTGCCGGCCTGGCGCGCCAGCTCCACCAGGCGCGCCGGGAGGCAGCCGGCCGGCTGAGCCGCGAGCTGCGGCCCATCCTGGCCGCCCTGGGCATGCCGGGAGCCGGCTTGTCGGTCGCCTTCCAGACGGTCCCCGACCCGGCTGGCGTCCCCTGGGAGGGCGGCACGGTGCGCCTGACCGAAAGGGGCGTCGACCGGGTGGAGTTCCTGCTGGCCCCCAACCCGGGCGAGCCGCCCAGGCCCCTGGCGCGCGCCGCTTCCGGCGGCGAGCGGTCGCGGGTGATGCTGGCCTTGCGCAGCCTGCACGTGACGGCCGGAGAGGTGCCTACGGTGATCTTCGACGAGGTCGACACCGGCGTGGGCGGCGAGACGGCGTGGGCCGTGGGCCAGCGCCTGGCGGCCCTGGCGCGGGCTCGCCAGGTCCTTTGCGTCACCCACCTGGCACCCATAACCGCCCTTGCCGACCGGCACTTGGCGGTCCGCAAGGAAACCCGCGGCAGGCGGACCCGCACCACGATCCGTATGTTGGCGGGGGAAGAGCGGCTGCAAGAGCTGGCCCGCATGCTGGGCACGGGTTCGGGCCAGGAGGGAACCGGGGCGGCGCGCCTGCTGCTGGAGCGCGCCCGGAAGCTTCGCCAGGCCGGATGAGCCGCCGGCCGGGGACCGGCGCGGCGCGACCCCGCACGGCGGGAACGGCCCGGCGCGGCGGGGACCCGCGCCCTGAACGCCGCGCCCGGGCCTCCCGCAGGGGTGCCCGGCAAGGCGCCCGTCCCGGGCGGCCCGACCACCCGGCTTCCGGCTCCCAACACCACGGCCCCGCCCGCGCCCGCCCTTTCACGCCGGCGCATGTCTTTTGATCCCCAAGAGGACCGCCCAGACCGCCCGCGCGTTAAACGAAGGCGTGCGCGCGCCAGGCCTGGCCCGCCCTGCCCTGCGCACCGGCCGGGACGTCCAGGCCGGGGCGTCCCGGCCATCGGGCCGCGAGCAGCGCCGCCCCCCGTGCCGCCCCGCCTCACGCTGGCCTTCGCCCGGCTCCGTCCCCGGTGCCGGCCCGGCCTGGGGGTGGAAGGCCGGGGCGACGGCTTCCACCCCTTGCAACCTTTCCGTAACATCCGGCCGCGCCCTTCGCCCGACACTACCCCTGGGCGGCGGCCTGCTCCTTGAGGAGCAGCCGCAGCCGCCGGCCGTTCCTTGAAAAACGGAACAACCGGCCGTTTCCTGCGTCGCCCGGTCTTTCCCCGGGCGTGGCAGGATGTAGCGAAGGTCCCGGCAGGAGGCCACGGGGCACGACCCGGCCGCGCGCGGGGACGGGGTCCCTCCAGAAAAGGAGGGGATGCCCTTGCACCCAGCGCGAGTCCGGAGGGCCGGGGTGTGGGGCGCGGCGGCGGCCGCGTTCCTCCTGGTACTGCTGGCCCGCTGGCAGGTGGCGATTCCCGGTCACGTCCGGCTCACGCCCGATTCGGTGCAGAAGCTCGGGCCTGGCCTCCCCATCCCCATATCGGTGCGGGCCGAACCGCCGGGTGTGCTGGACGTGGGAGGGGGAACCGGCGGAACCACCCGCCTTCCCCTGTCGCTGGCGGCCCAGCGGCCCGGTGTGGCCCGCCTGGAGATGAACCTCTTCGGGTGGATGCCCCTGCGGCCCGTCACCGTGGAGGTGGTGCCCCGGGTCGAGGTGGTTCCGGGGGGCCAGGCGGTGGGCGTGATGGTGCAGGCCCGTGGCGTGCTGGTGGTGGACTACGCGCCGGTGCCCCTGGACGGTGGCGGCACGGCGGAGCCGGCGCGGCAGGCCGGGCTGAAACCGGGGGATCTGATCACCCGCATCAACGGGGAACCGGTGGACAGTGATGCCGAAGCCGTCCGGCTGATCGACCGGGCGGGCCGGCAGGGCGAACCGGTGGAGGTTGAGGTGCGGCGCGGGGACCAGGTGCTTACGCGCCGCATCGAGCCGGTTTACAACCGGGACCAGCAACGCTTTGCCATCGGCATCTGGGTACGCGACCGGGTGGCCGGGGTGGGGACCCTGACTTTTTACCACCCGGGCACCGGTCGTTACGCCGCCCTGGGTCACGTGGTGGCGGACCCGGAAACCCAGGTTCCCCTGCCCGTGGGTGACGGTCAGATCCTGCCCGCCCGGATCACGGCCATCGAGCCGTCACGGCGGGGCGATCCAGGGGAGAAGATCGGCGTGGTGCCGCCCGGGGCCACGGCCCTGGGAACCATCGACCGCAACACGCCCGTCGGCATCGCCGGCCGGCTGCTGGCCGAACCGCGCCCGGGACCCGTCCGCCACCCGGTCCCGGTGGCCACGGTCGGCGAGGTCCATCCCGGGCCCGCCCAGATCTTGACCGTTCTGGACGGGGAGGAGCCGCGGGCTTTTCAGGTGGAGATCCAGCGGGTCACCGGCGCCGGGGATGGCCGCGACCTGGTGATCCGGGTTACCGATCCGGAGCTGCTGGCCCGGACGGGGGGCATCGTCCAGGGCATGAGCGGCAGCCCCATTCTCCAGGACGGCCGCCTGGTGGGGGCGGTGACCCATGTCTTCGTCAACGATGCCACCCGCGGCTATGGCGTGCTGGCGGAGCGAATGCTGGAGGCGGCCAACCTGACAGGGCCCGCCGCAGCCCCCACCGCCCAGGGCGGCCTGCCTGTACCGGACGACGCGCGGGCGGTATCCCCGGGGGCGCGATCGGGACCGGCGGCTGGCGCGGCGCCCACGGCCACTGCGGTGGAGGAACCGGCACGGAACGGCCTGGTGATCACGCCGGGGCCGGGGTCCCTCAAGGGGTCCCGGCTTCCCGGCTTTTCACCCCATCCGGCGTCCGGGCCGGAGCCGCCGGCTTGGCGGGAAAACGGGCCCTGGCCCCACAAACTCCCGGGACCTGGCGAAGGTTTTCCATAACACAGGCTTTGCGTCGAACCGGCGCGGCATCATGTCGGATTTCGTCGACAAGTTTTGTTGTGATTCCGGCAGGAGTTGCCAGGGCGGCTGACAAACACGATGAAGGACCCCGGGGATCCTGAAGGAGGCAGACGGAGGCATGGTGCAGGCCGCAACCGCTATGGCACAGCCGACGCCCGCCCTGTCGGCGGAGCCGATTCGCGTCCTGATCGCCGATGACAACCGGGAATTTTGTGAGCTCCTGGCCACCTACCTGGAACAGCAGCCGGACATGGAACTGGTGGGCATTGCTCATGATGGCCAGGACGTGGTGGAGCGGATCCAGTCCTCCGCACCCGATGTGGTCCTGCTGGACGTCATCATGCCCCACCTGGACGGCATCGGGGTTCTGGAGACCCTGGCGGCCATGGAGCTGCCACGCCGTCCCCAGGTCGTGATGCTGACGGCCTTCGGGCAGGAGGCCGTCAGCAGGCGGGTGGCGGAGCTGGGTGCCAGCTATTTTGTTTTGAAGCCCTTCGACCTGGACGTCCTGGCGGACCGCATTCGCCAGGTCGCGGGAGCCGGGCGGCAGCCGGCACGCCGGGCCCCTGCGCCGGCGCGGGACCGCAACCTGGAAGTTGAAGTGACGAACCTGCTCCACCAGATCGGGATCCCGGCCCACATCAAGGGGTATCTTTACCTCCGGGAGGCCATCCTCCGCGTGGTCCACCGGGTCGAGCTGCTTGGTGCCGTGACCAAGGAGTTCTATCCCTCCATTGCCGTCAAGTACGACACCACGCCCAGCCGGGTCGAGCGGGCGATCCGGCACGCCATCGAGGTAGCCTGGAACCGCGGCAACATGGACGTGGTGAACCGGCTCTTCGGCCATACGGTGCACGCCGACCGGGGCAAGCCGACCAATTCGGAGTTCATCGCCATGGTGGCGGATCGCCTGCGGATGAACATGAAGTAGCCCCGGGGTCCCTGCGCGCATGCCCGCTGCGCCCAGGGAAACTCCCTTGGGCCAGGACACGGCCCCCGGGCCAGAGCACAGCCAAAGAAGAGCAGGGCCACCCGCCCCCGGCGGGGGCCCTGCTCTTCTTTTTCCCCCTTGATTCCAGGCATCCCCCAGGGCCTGCGATAACAGCCGGTGGATTTGGAAATATTCAGTGCCGGAACCGGTACGGGGAGGGCATCCCATGCGGGTGACCGGTCCGGCGCGGGTCGACCGGCGGACCAAGCGGCTGGTGCGGCGCCTCCGCCCGGGCGACATCGCCGTAGTGGCCCACCGGGACATGGACGAGGTGGCCGCCCGCTCGCTGGTGGACGCCGGCGTCCGCGCCGTCCTCAACGCCGAAGAAACCCTGACGGGCCGGTACCCCGCCACCGGGGCCGCCGTCCTGCTGGCGGCCGGCATTCCGGTCCTGGACGGCCTGGGGGAGGCCCTTTTGAACAGCATCCGCGACGGCGACCTCCTGCGGGTGGAGGAGGCCACCGTCTGGTGCGGCGACCGGTACCTGGGCCGCGGCACACCTCTGACCCGCCGGTACGTGGAGGAACGCATGGCCCGGGCCCGGGCCAACCTGGACCTGGAGCTGGCGCGGTTCCTGGAAAACACCCTGGAGCGGGCGCGCCGCGAGCGGGACCTGGTGCTGGGGCGCTGGGAACTGCCGCCGCTGCGCACCCGGCTGGAGGGGCGGCAGGTGCTGCTGGTGGCGCGGGGGCCCGCCTACCGTGAAGACCTGGCCGCCATTCGGCCTTACATCGAAGAGGTGCGGCCGGTGCTGATCGGCATCGACGGCGGCGCCGACGCCCTGCTGGCGGAGGGCTACCGCCCGGACCTGATCATCGGCGACATGGACAGCGTCTCCGACCGGGCCCTGCGCTGCGGGGCGGAGCTGGTGGTCCACGCGTACCCCGACGGGCGGGCCCCGGGGGCGGAGCGGCTTCGTTCCCTGGGGCTGGCCGCCGTGCGCTTCGCCGCGCCCGGAACCAGCGAGGACGCGGCCATGCTGCTGGCCTACCAGGCGGGGGCCGACCTGATGGTGGCGGTCGGCACCCACACCAACCTGGTGGACTTCCTGGACAAGGGGCGGGAGGGGATGGCCAGCACCCTGCTGGTACGGCTGAAGGTGGGGACCCACCTGGTGGATGCCAAGGGCGTCAGCCGGATCTACCGCTCGCGGCTGACGGGCCGGCACCTGGCCCACCTGGTGGTGGCGGCCCTGGTTCCCGTCGCGGCCATGGTGGCCGTATCCCCCTGGCTGCGCACCTGGCTGGAACTGGTCTGGCTGCAGGCACGGGTTGCCCTGGGGTGGTGAAGGGGCCGCAAGCCCCAGCGGGGACGGGAGAGGGCGCCGGCCGTCGCCTGGCGCCGGCAGGGCGCGGTGGCAAAGGAGGAAGCGACGTGGGACGACCGGGTCCCCTGGGACTGCGGTATCACCTGCTCACGTTGATGGCCGTGTTCCTCGCCCTGGGGGTGGGAATCTTCATCGGCGCGGGGATGCTGGACGACCGGACCCTGCTGGAGCGCCAGCAGGCCCTCATCCGTTCCCTGGAAGAGGACTTCGCCGCCCTGCGCCGGGACACCGCCCTCCTGCGCAGCGAGAACCGGCGCCTGAGCAGCGAGCTGGCCCGCTACGGCCAGGCCGAGCAGGCCCTGGCCTCCCTGGCGGTGGAGGGCCGGCTCACGGGCCGGAGGATCGCCCTGGTGGTGCTGGGCGAGGCCGAGGCGCCCCTCGCCCAGGAGGCGGCCCAACTGCTTCAAGCTGCGGCGGCCCGCCCGGGTGCCCGGCTGGTGGTCGACCCCGGCCTGGCGCAGCTGGCCGGCAGCTGGCCCGAGGTGGCGGCGGCTGCCCTGGGTACCCCGGGGGCCGGCCGGCAGCGCCTGGTCCAGGGCGTGGCCGGCGCCCTCGCGGAAGCGCTGGTCCAGGGTCCGAAGGCCGAGCCACCCGCAGGGGTGGCCGGGCTGGCGGCCGTGGGCGGCCTGACCTGGCAACCGGCCCCCGGCGACGGGCCGGCCCGGCCGGACGGGGTGGTCATCGTGCACGCGGCGGGTCACGAACCGGAAGCCATCCTGGGGCCCTTGCTGGAAGCCCTGCAAGGGGAAGGGCTCACCGTGGCCGGCCTGGCGGCTCCCGGCGGCCAGCGGGCCGCCGTCTACGCGGGTGCCGGGGTCCCGCTGGTGGAAGCCGGCTCGGCCGCAGCCCGGGTCACCCTGATCCTCACCCTGGCCGGCCAGCAGGACCGGCTGGAAGGTCTGGGGGTGGGCCCGTGAGTGCGGCCTGCCCGGAGCCGGCGGTGGAAGCGGTGGTGCCCGCCTATAACGAAGAAGCCACGGTGGGGGAGACGGTACGGGCCCTGGCCCGCTGTCCTGCCGTGGGTACCGTCTGGGTGGTGGATGACGGCTCCACCGACTCCACGGCCGCCCGGGCCGCGGCGGCGGGCGCCCGGGTCCTCCGGCTCGGGCGCCGCCGGGGCAAGGCCCATGCCTTGCTGGCCGGAGCCGCCCGAACCCGGGCGCCGTGGCTGCTGTTCGCCGACGCCGACCTGGGTCCCTCGGCCGCTCACCTGGCCGTGCTGGTGGAACGGGCCCTGGCGGGCCAGGCCGACATGCTCATCGCCGCCCCGCCGCGGCGGCCGGGACGCCACGGCCTGGGGGCTGCCGTAGGCCTGGCCCGCTGGGGGCTGGCCCGCCTGGGCGGCCGGGTGCTGGAGGCGCCCCTGTCGGGCCAGCGCATCCTGCGCCGTACCCTCCTCGAGCTGGTCCAGCCCCTCCCTCGGGGCTGGGGCATCGAGGTGGCCCTCACCCTGGCGGCGCTGCGGGCCGGCCTCTCGGTGGTCGAGGTGCCCGTCCCCATCGCCCACCGGGTCACCAGCATGGACCTGGCCGGCTTCCTGCACCGCGGCCACCAGCTGGTGCACATCGCCTGGACCCTGGCGGCTTGCGCCTGGCGGCACACGGCAGCCCGGCGCCGGGGAGGGGTGGCGGTCCCGTGACCACCCCGGCCGAGCTGGGCTGGATCCTGGCCGTACCGGCGGCTGCGGCAGGGACCGCGGTGCTGGCCCTGGCCCTCCTGGAGCGCCTGGCCCGGGCCGGGCTGGTTCGTCCCAACTACCGTGGCCGGCCGGTGGTAACGGGGCTGGGGGTGGCCCTGGTGGCGGGTCCCCTGGCTGCGCTGGCCGTGGCCGCGGCCGTCACCGCGTGGGCGGCGCCACCCGGTTCCCGGCCCGGCCCGGACCTGCCCGCCTCCGTGTCCCTGCCGGCCCTCTCGGCGGGGGTTCCTGCGGCCGGCGGCCTCCCCACGTCCCCTGGCCCCGCCAGCCCGGAACGGCCGGGCGGTGCCGCCGCCGGCAGCAGTCCGCCCGCCGCCGCCCCCGGGGAGCTGGGGCCGGATCCCGCCGGACCCCTGGCCCTCCTCCTGGCATCGGGTCCCTCCCTGCTGGGCCTGGTGGCAGCCACCGCCCTGGTCGGCCTGGTGGACGACCTGCTGGATGAGCCGGTGCGCGGCTGGCGAGGACACCTGGGCGCCGGCAAAGCCCTGACGGGAGGGCGCCTCAAGCTGCTGATCCTCCCCCTGCTGGCCTGGACCCTGCTGCCCCCTACCCCGGACCTGCCCGGCCGCGGGCTGGCGGCGGCCCTGGTGGCGGCCAGCGCCAACGGGATGAACCTGCTGGACCGGCGCCCGGGGCGGGCGCTCAAGACCTTCTTTGCCGCCTGGCTGGCCCTGGCCGCTGCCCTGCCTGCCGCCGCCCTCGTCCTGTTGCCCGTGGCCGTGGCGGCCCTGGTTCTCCTGCCCCTGGACCTGGGCGAGCGGGCCATGCTGGGCGATGCCGGCAGCAACGCCCTGGGGGCTGCCCTGGGCTGGGCGCTGGCCGCCCTCGCGCCGGCCGGCACCCAGGCAGGGATGCTGGTGGGGCTGGCGGCTCTGCATCTGGCCGGTGAATTCCATTCCCTCAGCCGCCTGATCGACGCCCTGCCACCCTTACGCTGGGCCGACCGGCTGGGCACCCAGTCCCTTTCCTCCCCAACCCCACAAGGATCTTCCTGGCCGAAAGAGTAATCTTGCTGGGGATACGGTACGCGCCGCTTGACGAAAGGGGTCGGAGGCCTGGAGGCCGTCCCGAACCGCGAGCCCGGCGCCGCTGGACGGCGGCGGGTACCCGTCCCGGGACGGCCCTTCCTTGTGCCCGCCGCGTGCCGCGGCGGCACGCCCGGGACCGCGGGTCACCGGCCCAGGATACCGGCCCATATGCTGGGAGGGAACCACTCAGGGGGATGACGTCACGGGGGGATGCGCGTGTCCGTCTTCGAGGCCATGGCAGCCGGCGGCCACCGGCAACTGGTCTTCTGTTACGACCCGGCGGCTGGGCTGCGGGCGATCATGGCCGTCCACGATACCACGCTGGGCCCCGGCCTCGGCGGCTGCCGCATGTGGCCCTATGCCGGCGAGGAGGAGGCGATGGAGGACGCCCTGCGCCTGAGCCAGGGGATGACCGCCAAATCCGCCCTGGCCGGGGTGAACTACGGCGGTGCCAAGGTGGTGATCTGGGGCGACCCGGGACGGGACAAGAGCGAGGCCCTGTTCCGGGCGCTGGGCCGGTTCGTCCAGACCCTGGGCGGGCTGGTGATCACCGGCACCGACGCCGGCACGAACCCCGAGGATTTCGTCGCCGCCCGCTGGGAAACCCCGTACTTGGTCGGCCTGCCGCCTGCCTACGGAGGAAGCGGGGACAGCTCGGAGACCACCGCCTACGGGGTGTTCGTGGGCATCCAGGCCTGCCTGGAAGAGGTGTACGGTGACGGCGACCTGCGGGGGCGCCGCGTCGCGGTCCAGGGCTGCGGCAAGGTCGGCGGCAAGCTGGTGCGCCGGCTGGCGGAGGCGGGGGCGGAGGTCACCGTCACCGACGTCGATGGGGACCGGGCCCGGGCGGTGGCCCGCCGGCATGGTGCCCGGGTGGTGGAACCCGGCGCCATCTACGACGTGCCTTGCGACGTCTTCGCGCCGTGCGCCCTGGGCGGGGTGATCAACGACCAGACCATCCCCCGCCTCCGCTGCCGGGTGGTGGCGGGTGCGGCCAACAACCAGCTGGCCGAGCCGCGCCATGCGGCGGCCCTGCAGGACCGGCAGATCCTCTACGCGCCGGATTACGTGATCAACGCGGGCGGCCTGATCCAGGTGGCCGACGAGCTGGAGGGGCACGACCGGGACCGGGTCATGCGCAAGACCGCAGCCATCGGCCCCATGCTGCGGGCGATCTTCCGGATCGCCCGGGAACGTTCCATCACCACCCTGGAGGCCGCGGAATGGATGGTCCGGCGGCGGCTGGCGGGGGCCGCTGCCCTGCGCACGTTCTACCGGCCGGGGGACGGCCCGGAGCCCGGCGGCCCGCCCCCGGCGGGCGGGCAGGCGCCCCGCTGAGTCCGGCCGGAAAGGAGCGAGAGCCTTGGTGTTCGACAAGCTGGAGACCATGGGCCACGAGCAGGTGGTGTTCTGTTACGACCGGGCCACGGGGCTCAAGGCGATCATCGCCATCCACGACACCACCCTGGGCCCCGCCCTGGGCGGGTGCCGCATGTGGCCCTACGCCAGCGAGGAGGAGGCCATCGTCGACGCCCTTCGCCTGGCCCGCGGCATGACCTACAAGAACGCGGCCATGGGGCTCAACTTCGGGGGCGGCAAGAGCGTCATCATAGGCGATCCCCGGCGGGACAAGTCGGAAATGCTGTTCCGCGCCTTCGGCCAGTTCGTCGATTCCCTGGGCGGCCGGTACATCACCGCGGAAGACGTGGGCACGGGCACCGACGACATGGCCTACGTGGCCATGGAGACGCGCCACGTGGTCGGCCTGCCCGGCCGCTCGGGCGACCCCTCGCCGGCCACCGCCTACGGGGTCTTCCGGGGCATGAAGGCCTGCCTGGTAGAAGCCTTCGGCGACGAATCCTTCCAGGGCCGGGTGGTGGCCATCCAGGGCATGGGCCACGTGGGCTACCACCTGGCACGGCTTCTCCATGAGGCCGGCGCCCGGCTGGTGGTCACGGACATCGACCCCCAGCGGGCCCAGCAGGCAGCCCGGGACTTCGGCGCCGAGGTGGTGGAACCCGACGCCATCTACGGCGTGGAGTGCGACGTCTTCGCACCCTGTGCCCTGGGGGCGATTCTCAACGACCAGACCATCCCGCGCTTGCGCTGCCGGATCGTGGCCGGTTCGGCCAACAACCAGCTGGCCGAACCCCGCCACGGGGAAGAACTGGCCCGGCGAGGCATCCTCTACGCGCCCGATTACGTGATCAACGGCGGCGGCGTGATCCACGTGGCCGACGAGTACACCCCCGGCGGCTACGACCGGGACCGGGCCTACGCCCGGGTGGCGACCATCTACGACAAGGTGAAGGCGATCCTCACCATGGCCCGGGAGCAGGGCATCACCACGGCGGAAGCCGCCGACCGGCTGGCGGAGCAGCGCATCCACGCCATCGCCCGGCTGCGCCGGCTGCACATGCCCGGCCGCGGGCCGCGCTGAGCCGGGTACCGGCCGCCGTGACGGGGCCGGCTGCCCGGGAGGCACCGGGCAGGCCCCGGCCTGCGAATCCGAAGGGGCCGGCGCCGGCGGGAGGAACGCGGCACCGCACCGGCGAAAGCGACGGGGACCCAGGGGGGAGACGTGGGGATGGCAGCAGAGCCACCATCGCGCGGCGGGACCCGGGCGGCCGGCGGCCGGCCCGGGCCGGCGAGCCGGGTTGGGCGGGGGCCGGCGATCCGCCCGGCGGTCCGCCGCTCGGACATCGAAGACCTGCTCTCGCGCTTGCCGGGCGTCCTGGCGGTCCGCCTTTCGGTGAACGATTGGGGCGCCATCCAGACCGTCCACGTGCTGGCCACGGTGGACCGGGGTGCCAAGCAAATCGTTCGCGACATCGAAAGCGCCCTGCAGGCCCGGTTCGGACTGCGGCTCGACCACAAGAAGGTCAGCGTGGCCCAGGTGCGTGGCCTGGGGCCGCTGCGGGAGCCCGTCCGGCCCGAGCTGGCCGGGTTCGTCACCCAGTCCGATGCGGTCACGGGCAAGACCCGCATCGAGGTCACCTTCCGCGATCCCCGGGATGAAACGGCCCGCTGGGACGGCACCGCCACGGGCGGGTCGCGGCGCAAGCAGCAGGCCCACACCGCGCTGCTGGCGGTCCTGGACGCCCTGCGGCCGCTGCTGCTGGCCCCCGAGCGGGACCTGGAACTGGTGGACTGCGAGCTGGTGACCCTGGCCGGCCAGGAACTGCTGGTGGGCCTGTACGGCCTGCCCAATGCCCGGACGGGTGAGGCGACCTACCTGGCGGGGGCGGCGCCTCTGGCGGGGGGTGTGGTGGAGGCCGCGGCGCGGGTCTTCCTTGAGGTGTACGAGCAGTTGCTGGAGATGCGGGACCGGCGGGTGCGCCAGTCGCCGGTCTACCGCCTGCTGGAGCTGGGGCGCCAGATGCGGGCCCAGATGGAGGCGGAAAGGGCGGCGGCGCGGGCGGCCGCCGCTTCGGAGTCCCCGCCCGGCGGCGAGGAGGCGGCCTCCGGCGGGTACCACCCTGAACAGGGAGCGCCGGAGCCGGGCCCTTCCCCGGCCCCGGCGGCCGGAGAAGGGGCAGGGGACGACGAACCCCTGAACCTGGAGGCCACGGCCGAGGCAGCGGTAACGGCCGACGTGGACGACGGCGACCCCGAGCTGCATCTGGACCAGGGCGGGGAGGAAGGGGAGGAGCGCTAGCCCGGTGGCGGCCGCGGGCGGGGAGGTAAGGAGCGGCGGCCATGCTGCACACCCTCTGGGGTACGGTGGAACGGGTGCTGGCCAGCACTCCCAGGCGCCAGGAGCTTCTGGTGCGGGCCGGCGAGGAATGGCGGCGGGCCATCGCCTTCCCCGACCTGGTCGGAAAGGCCGGGCCCGGCGACCGGGTCTGGCTTAACACCACCGCGGTGGACCTGGGGCTGGGCACGGGCGGGTACGACCTGGTCATCGCCATTCCCGGGCGGCGCCCTCCGCCCGGCACGGGCGAGGCCATGAAGCTGCGGTACACGCCGCTGCAGGTGCGGGTGGAGGCCGCGGAAGAGCGGCTGGGCCCCCTGCCCAACAGCCTGGCCGGCTTGCCTGTGGTGGCCGTGGAGTTGCACAGCCAGCTGCCGGCCGTGCTGGCCGGCTGGCGATGGGCGGGCGGACGGGGCGGCGCGGTCTACGTCATGACCGACGCCGGCGCCCTGCCGGCGCCCTTCAGCCGGCTCCTGGAGGATCTTCGCGAGCGGCGGTGGCTGGCGCGGGTGATCACCGCCGGGCAGGCCTTCGGCGGAGACGACGAGGCCGTTCACCTGGCCTCCGCCTTGCTGGTCGCCAGGGTACGCGGCGCCGACTTGGTGGTGGCCGGGATGGGACCAGGCATCCTGGGGACGGGAGAAACCCTGGGCCACTCGGGCCTGGATCAGGCCTGGGTCCTGGGTCTGGCCGCCGCCCTGGGGGGCCGGCCGGTTCTGGTCCCGCGGCTCAGCGTGGCCGACCGCCGGCCGCGGCACAGGGGCCTGAGCCACCACACGGCGGGCGTCCTCGGGGTCCTGGCAGCCCCGGCCTGGCTCGCCCTCCCGCGCCCCCTGCCACGGGAGGCCGCCCGCCGACTGGGACAGCTGGCAGCCGGAGCTGCCGTGACGCCGGTGGAGGTCTTCACCGCCCCGGCCGCCACCTGGTGGCGGGCCCAGGGCGCCGTCGTCACCAGCATGGGCCGGGGTCCCGACCAGGACCCCGCCTTCTTCCATGCCGGGCTGGCGGCCGGGATCCTGGCGGCCTGGCTGGCGCGGCACCAGGAGCCCGGTCGTACCGTCCCGGTCCACCGGCCGGGAAAGGAGGCGGCCTGTGGAGACACCCCTCGAGACGGAAACCGTGTGGAACGGCAGGATCTTTGAGGTACGGCGCAGCCGGGTCCGCCTGGAAGGCGGCCAGGAGGCCCTGCGGGACTGGATCGACCATCCGGGCAGCGTGGTGGTGGCGGCCGTGACGGAGCGCCGGGAGGTCCTCCTGGTGCGGCAGTACCGCCTGCCGGCCGGGCAGGAACTCTGGGAGCTGCCGGCCGGCCGCCGGGAACCAGGGGAAGACCCCCTGGCGGGAGCCCGGCGGGAGCTGGAAGAGGAGACGGGCCTCCGCGCCCGGACCTGGCGCCTGCTGGCCCGGTTCTACGCCTCGCCGGGGTACACCAGCGAGTACAAGTGGCTGTTTCTCGCCCAGGACCTGGAGCCGGGCCACCGCCACCCCGATCCCGACGAGGAGATTGCCGTCCGGGCGGTACCTCTGGCCGAAGCCCTCGCCATGGCAGAGCGCGGGGAGATCGCCGATGCCAAGACCCTGATCGGCCTCCTGCTCCTGGAGCGGGGCGGCCTTCTGGCCGAATCCGCCCCGCAGCGGCCGTGAGGGCCGCAATGAGCGGCAGCGGCCGTTACGGCACGGGACGGCCCGGCGGATGCTGGCCAGGTCCTGGGGCCGGAGAGGCTGCGGGCCGGGTCTGGCCCCCCGCCCCCGCCGGCCGGGCCCTCCCGCCTCCCAGACCGGGTCACATGGACAGGACGCCCGGCGCATAGGGTGATAGGGACCGGCCGGGGACTTCCGGCTGCGGGAGGGCGGCATCCCATGCTGCAGTACCTGCCCCGAGCTCTGGCCCTCACCCTGCGGCAGCACCAGGCGGCACTGGTCCTGGCGGCGCTGATCCTGGTGGTGGGCATCGTCACCGGTGCCCTGCACGTGGCCCAGCTGGACCCGGGGCAGCAGGCCCAGGTAGGCCAGTACCTGGACTACCTGCTGGCGACGGCGGCCGCAGGCTCCGCGGACGCGGGCTCCGGTGCCGGCGCCGCCCCCGACCCCGCAGGGCCGGGAGGGGGCAGCCCGACCGCCGGGGCCTGGCCGGGTTCCTCCCTGCCGTGGCAGGCGGCGGGCAGCAACCTGCGCCAGGTGGTCCTGGCCTGGGGGGCGGGCTGCCTGGTGCTGGGCCTGCCCGTGACCCTGGGCATGCTCTTCCTGCACGGGTACAGCCTGGGCTTTGCCGTCGGGGCCCTGGCCGCCCACTGGCAATGGCGGGGCCTAGTCATCGCCCTGGCCGGCATCTTCCCACCCAACCTGTTGCAGGTCCCTGCTCTCCTGGTGGTGGCTGCCGCCGCCACCCGCCTGGCGGCGCAGGTGGCCGCCAGCCGCTGGCGCCGGGCCCTGCCGGCCCTGGATTCCCCCTGGTCGCCCTATGTGGCCCTTGGCCTAGTGGCGGTCGTACTGGCCACCGGCTCCGGGCTCGTGGAAGCTTACCTGGCCCCCCGCCTGCTGGCCCTGGCCCAGCGCCTGGCCTTCTGACCCCGCCGCCTGGCCCCGCGACCCGCCGAAGCGGCCCGCAGGCCGGCCTCGCTGCCCTCCGGCGCCCCGCGGCCACCCGCCGTCACAGGCTCCTGCCCGGCGGGCGGGTCAGGGACAGGACGCCGGCTGCACCCCTGCACGGTCCGGCCGGGCAGGCGGCCACCCCTTTACCGCCCGGTATCGCCCGGGTGGACCTCACCCCGCCGCAGGCGGGCCGGGTCAGCCTGCCGGCCTTTACCTTGCCGGCAGCACCTGGCTGTGCTACCATCGCGTCGCAGTCAGGCCGTGGACGGGCCTGACCGCCCGGCCGCGGGATCACCGGAGCCGGGGGCAGGGTCCCGGGGCAGGGTCCTGGCCGGGTCCGGCGGCTTCCCTGCCGGGTGGGCCGGGTTCGTCCGCAGGTCAAAGGCGGGTTCCTGCCGCCGCCCGGACAGGGGCGCGGCGGGCCGGAAACCCGGTCCAGCGGGAGGCGCAGCAGCATGCCCGTCGTGATTGGCGTACCGCGGGAAATCAAGAGCAACGAGAACCGGGTGGCCCTGACGCCGGCCGGCGTCCACGCCCTGGTCCGGGAGGGCCACACCGTCTGGGTGGAACGGGGTGCGGGCGAGGGCAGCGGCTTCTCCGACGACGACTACGCCCGCGCCGGAGCCCGGCTGGCCCCCGATCCCGAAGCGGTTTGGGAGAATGCAAGCCTGATCCTCAAGGTCAAGGAGCCCCTGCCCGAGGAATACCGGTTCTTCCGGCCCGGACTGACCCTCTTCACCTACCTGCACCTGGCGGCGGACGAGCCCCTGACCCGGGCCCTGCTGGACCGCGGCGTGACGGCCATTGCGTACGAGACGGTACAGCGGCCCGACGGCTCTTTGCCGCTCCTGACCCCCATGAGCGAGGTGGCCGGCCGCATGGCGCCGCAGGTGGGGGCCCACTTCCTCGAGAAGGTGCACGGCGGCCGGGGCGTGTTGCTGGGCGGGGTGCCCGGCGTGCCGCCGGCCGACGTGGTGATCATCGGCGGCGGCACCGTGGGGCGCAACGCCGCCCGCATCGCCCTGGGGCTGGGTGCCCGGGTCACCGTGCTGGACGTCAGGGCCGAGGTGCTGCGCTGGTTTGACGACATCTACGGCGGCCGCATCACCACGCTGATGTCCAACGAGTACAACGTGGCCCAGGCCGTGCGGCGGGCCGACCTGCTGATCGGGGCCGTGCTGATCCCGGGGGCCCGGGCACCGCGGCTGGTTTCGGATGAAATGGTCCGGTCCATGAAGCCGGGGTCGGTGATCATCGACGTGGCCGTCGACCAGGGCGGTTCCATCGCCACCATCGACCGGGTCACCACCCATGACAACCCCACGTACGAAAAGTACGGGGTCGTCCACTACGCCGTGGCCAACATGCCCGGGGCGGTCCCCCGGACGTCCACTCTGGCCCTGACCAACGTCACCCTGCCTTACATCCTGGATCTGGCCCGGCTCGGGGTGGAGGAGGCCGTCCGCCGGGATCCTGCCCTGGCCCGCGGGGTGAACACCTACCGGGGGTACCTGACCTACCGGGCGGTGGCGGAGGCCCACCAGCTGCCCTATACCCCCCTGGCCGAAGCCGGACTGGAACCTGCAGCCGGCACCGCGGGGACGCGGTGAGCCGGCCCCCGGTGCCTTGGGGTGGCGCAGCCCGCACCGGGACCTGTCGGGAGGCCGCTGGCATGCCGGCACAGGAGGACAACGCTGCAACCCGGGCCTGGCAGCAAGCGACGGCCGACTACCTGGAGATCCTGCGGGTCGAACGCGGCCTGGCCGCCCACACCCTGGCAGCCTACCGCCGGGACCTGGCCGACTTCGCCGCCTTTGCCATCGCCCGGCAGGTGAAGCCTGCGGGTGTCACCCGCCCGCTGATCCTGGCCTACCTGCACCAGCTGCAGCGGGCCGGGCGGTCCCGGGCCACGGCGGCCCGCCGGCTGGCGGCCCTGCGCGGCTTCTTCCGGTACCTGGCCGGCGAGGGGAAGGTGGAGCCCGACCCCGCCGAGGGCATGGCCACGCCCCGCGGCGGCCGGCCCCTGCCCCGGGTCCTGGCGGTGGACGAGGTGGAACGGGTGCTGGAACTGCCGCACCCCGCCTCGCCGGCGGGCTTGCGGGACCGGGCGGTGCTCGAGCTGCTCTATGCCACCGGCCTGCGGGTTTCGGAACTGGTCGGCCTCGATCTGGACGACCTGCTTCTGGATCATGGCCTCCTGCGCTGCCGGGGGAAGGGGGGCAAGGAGCGGGTGGTTCCCGTGGCCGCACCGGCGGTGGAGGCCACCCGGCAGTACCTGGAACGCGGGCGGCCCGCCCTGGCCCGCCGGCCGGGCCAGCGGGCGCTGTTCCTCAACCAGCGCGGCGGGCGCCTCAGCCGGCAGTGGGTCTGGCACCTCTTGCGCCGGGCGGCCCGGCGGGCGGGCGTGCCCCGGGCCGTAAGCCCCCACACCCTGCGCCACTCCTTCGCGACCCATCTGCTGGCGGGCGGTGCCGACCTGCGGGCCGTGCAGGAACTTCTGGGCCACGCGGACATCTCCACCACCCAGATCTACACCCATCTGACGCGGCACCACCTGCTGGAAGCCTATCTCCGGGCCCACCCCCGGATGGCGCCGGGCGACGGCCGTCCCGGGTCCGGAGCAGGGGGAAGCACGTGATGGAGTCCGGACGGTCCGGTCCGGCGGCGGACCTGCGCGGCCTGCCGGCGGTGCACCGCCTGCTGGAGCACCCGGCCGTGCGGGCGGCCGCCGCGGGTCCTGCCGCGGGCTGGGCAACGGGCGTCGTCCGGGAGGTGCTGGAGGACGAGCGCCGGCGCCGCCGGCAGGGAGAGGAACCCCGCACGGTGGACGAGCTGGCGGCCCTTGCCGCCCGGCAGCTGCAAGCCTTGACTCGCCCCTCGCTGCGGCGCGTCATCAACGCCACCGGGGTGGTTCTCCACACCAACCTGGGCAGGGCCCCCCTGGCCCGGGAGGCGGTGGAGGCCGCGGCCGCCGTGGCCGGCGGCTACTCCACCCTGGAATACGATACCGGGTCGGGAGGCCGCGGCTCGCGGCTCGAGCACGTGCGCCACCTGCTGCGGCGGCTGACCGGCGCGGAAGACGCCCTGGTGGTCAACAACAACGCCGCGGCCGTGTTCCTGGTGCTGGCGGCCCTGGCCTCCGGCCGGGAGGTGGTGGTGTCCCGCGGCCAGCTGGTGGAGATCGGCGGTTCCTTCCGCATTCCCGAGATCCTGGCCGCCAGCGGCGCCCGGCTGGTGGAGGTGGGCACCACCAACAAGACCCGCCTGTCCGACTACGAGGCCGCCATCGGTCCCGACACGGCGCTGCTCCTGCGGGTCCACACCAGCAACTACCGCATCATCGGCTTCACCGCCAGCGTCCCCCTGTCCGACCTGGTGGCCCTGGGCCGGCGGCACGCCCTGCCGGTGGTGGACGACCTGGGCAGCGGCCTCCTGCTCCCGCCCGCCGGGCCAGAAGCGGCGGGGCTGGCGAGCGAGCCGGCCGTTCGGGACAGCGTGGCCCAGGGAGCCGATCTGGTGACCTTCAGCGGCGACAAGCTGCTGGGAGGGCCCCAGGCGGGCATCATCGCCGGCCGGGCCGACCTGATCGCCCGCCTGCGCCGGCACCCGCTGATGCGGGCCCTGCGGTGCGACAAGCTGGTGCTGGCCGCCCTCGAAGCCACCCTGCGCCTTTACCTCGACCCGGAAGCAGCCCGCCGCCAGGTGCCGGTGCTGGCCATGCTGTCCCGGTCGCCGGAGGAACTGGCCCGAGCGGCCCGGCGGCTGGCGACCCGCCTGCGCCGCGCCCTGGGCCCCCGGGCCCGGGTCCGGCTGGCCGCCGGCGAGTCCCAGGCCGGTGGGGGGAGCCTGCCTGAGGTCCCCTGGCCCACCACCCTGGTGGGCATCGAAGCGCCCGGTCTTCCCGCAGCCGCCCTGGCGGCGGCGCTGCGCCAGGGGGAGCCGCCGGTGGTTGCGCGGGTCCAGGACCAGGTCCTGTGGTTCGACCCGCGCACCCTGCTCCCCGGGGATGAGCGGGTCCTGGCCGGCGCGGTGGTCGCTGCCCTGGACCGCCTGCGGCCGCGTGCATAAGGGCCCTGCCCCGGGAAAACCTACCTCCGAGCGAAGGCGTGATCCGCGAGGAGGGATGTGGGGTGCCCGAGCCGCGTCGGCGGCCCGGCGGGAGCCCGCCCGTGGGGAAGCGACGGCCAGAAGGGCCTGCAGGGTGGAAGCGCGGCATCGCCGCCCTGGCGGTGACGGCGGTGGTGATAGGCAGCGTGCTGGCCATCGCCCCGGCCGCTCCGGTGGCGGCGGCCCCGGCCCCCGGGCCGGGCGAGCGGCCACCGGCGGGGAATGCCGGGGAGGCAGGAGGTCCCGGCTTCCCGACCCGGTCCGCCGCCCTGCTGGTCATGGACCCCGCCAGCGGCCAGATCCTCTGGGAGAAGAACGGCGACGAGCCCCGCCATCCGGCCAGCATCAGCAAGCTCATGACCCTCCTGCTCACCCTGGAGGCCATCGATGCCGGCCAGATCCGCCTGCAGGACCAGGTGACGGTGAGCCCCCGCGCCCAGGGCACGCCGGGGAGCACGGCGTTTCTGGAGGCCGGCGAGCGGATCACCGTCGAAGACCTGATCAAGGCCGTGGCCGTCGCTTCCGCCAACGACGCTTGCGTGGCCCTGGCGGAGTACATCAGCGGCGACGTGAGCCGGTTCGTCCAGCGGATGAACCAGCGGGCCGCCGAGCTGGGCATGACGCAGACCCGCTTCGTCGACCCCCACGGCCTGACCGACCAGCCGGGCAACCGCATGAGCGCCCGGGACGTGGCCCTCCTGAGCCGCTACCTGATCAACCACCACCCGGAGATCCTGCGCTACACCTCCATCTGGGAGGACTGGCTGCGCAAGGGCACCGATCGCGAGTTCTGGCTGACCAACACCAACAAGCTGGTGGCCTGGTACGAGGGCGTCGACGGCCTGAAGACCGGCCTGACCGAGGAATCGGGGCCGTCGGTGGTGGTCACGGCCCGCAAGGGCGACGATCGCTTCATCGTGGTGGTGCTGGGGGCGCCGGACAGCAACACCCGCTGGCGCGAGGCCAGCCGCCTGCTGGACTGGGCCTTCGCCTCCTTCGACTCCGTTCCCGTCGCCCAGCCCGGCCAGGCCCTGCGGGCGGTACGGGTGGCCGAAGGCCGCCGGTTGCAGGTGCCCGTGACGGTGGAAGAGGTCTTTGGTGTGACGGTCCCCCGGGGTGAGGGGGGCCGGGTCCGCTGGGACCTGGAGGTAACGGAGCCCGTCCCGGCCCCGGTGGCACCCGGGCAGCGCGTCGGGCGCATCGTCGCCCGGGACGGCCAGCGGGAGCTGGCCTCGGCCCCCGTGGTGGCCGCCCAGGCGGTGGAACGGGCCGGCCCGCCCACCTTGCTGGCCCGCCTCTTCGGCTGGACCTGGCCGATGCGCTAGCCAGCTTAGCCCACCGGGGGCCGCCCGCCCCTGCCCAAGCATCATCTCCGCGCCCAAGAGCCAGCTTCCACGGATCGCCGCCTGGTGGCAGGGATGCCCCACCCGGCGGCGAACTCTTCGCCGGGGAAAACGGGGAGAGAGGGCGATAGGAGGCGTTGGCGTTGCAGGTCCAGCTGGACTGGACGGGACGCACCCTCGTCGCCCGGCTGGCGGGAGACTTCGACGAGCACGGGGCCGAGGTCTTCCGCCTGGAGATCGAGCGCGCCGTCCGCCGGCGCGCCTACGACCATCTGGTGGTGAACCTCCAGAAGGTCCACTTCATCGACAGCTCCGGCCTGGGCGCCCTGCTGGGCCGGTACCGGCGGGCCCGGGAAGACGGCGCCCGGGTCAGCATGGTCAGCGCACCGCCCCACGTGAGGGCGGTACTTCAGATGGCGGGGATCCTGCAGTGGATTCCCCTCTACGACGACGAGCCCACCGCGCTGGGTGCGGGCCGGGGGGTGGTTCAGGGATGAGCCGCCGTGCCGAGCCCGTGCATGCCCTGCCTCGTGCTGCCGCACCCCAGCCTGGGAAGGAGGGCCGGGCCATGTCCCGCCGCGCCGCCGCACCTCGCTGGCTGGAGCTGCGCCTGTCCAGCCAGGCGGAAAACGTGGGGGTGGCGCGGGTGGCCGTGGCCGCCTTCGCCGCCCAGCTGCCCTTCACCTTGAGCGAGCTGGAAGAGATCAAGGTGGCCGTCTCCGAGGCGGTGACCAATGCCGTCGTCCACGGTTACGGCCACGACCATGGCGTGGTGACCGTCCGCGCCGGGCACGACGGCCGCCGCCTCTGGGTCGAGGTGGCCGACAGCGGCCGCGGCATTGCGGACATCGAGCAGGCGCGCCAGCCCGCGTTCTCCACCGACCCCGAGCGCATGGGCATGGGCTTCGCGTTCATGGAGGCCTTCATGGACCAGGTGGACGTGGAGTCGGTGCCCGGCGCCGGAACCACGGTCCGCATGTACAAGCGGCCCCGGCCCCAGGAGGGCAGCGGGACGCCCGACGAGCCGGCCCGCCCGGGCGTTGCCGGGCCTGCCCCCGCTGCCCTCCAGTCCACCGGAGCACCGCCGTCCCAGGCGGAAGCGGCCGCAGGCCGGGTCGAGGAACCCGGCCCTGCAGGCCCCGTTGCCGGCCGCTAGGGGGCGGGGGCCGTGGAAGATCGGTTATGGGAGCGGGCGCGCCAGGGCGACGGGCAGGCCCGGGAGCGCCTGGTGGCCCTGCACATGCCCCTGGTACGCCATGTGGCGCGCCGTTTCGCCGGCTTCGGCCACGACCTGGACGACCTGATCCAGGCCGGGACCATCGGCCTGTTGCAGGCCATCGACGGCTTTGACCCGTCCCGCGGTTACCAGTTCTCCACCTACGCGGTGCCCGTCATCCTGGGCGAGATCCGCCGCTGGCTGCGGGCCAGCAACCCGGCGGGGTTGAGTCGCGCCATGCGCGCGCGGGTCGCCGAGATCCGCAGGGTGGCGGACGCCATGGAGCAGGAACTGGGTCGGCGGCCGCCGGCGGCCGCCGTCGCCCAGCGGTTGGGATGCGATGTGGCCGACGTGACCTTCGCCCTGGAAGCGGCCCAGAGCCCCGTGTCCCTGGACGAGCCCCTGTCCGCCGAACCCGACGCCGCCTCCCGCGGCGACCGGCTGCCGGCGCCGGGAGATCCGGACTGGAGCGACACCGTCGCCGTACGGGCCGCCCTGGCCCAGTTGCCTCCGCGGCTGCGCACCATCATCGCCCTGCGCTTCTTCCGCGACCTGACCCAGGCGGAGGTCGCTGCGGCGGTGGGTCTTTCCCAGCCCCAAGTGTCGCGGCTGGAGAAGATGGCCCTGGCCCAGTTGCGCAGCCTGCTGGCGGGCGAGGGGGTGGCCGCGGCCGCCACGGGTGAAGCCGTGCGGGGCGGGCCTTGCTGACGCCCGGACCCGCAGGTCCCGGTGGGCCGTGGCGGCTGGCGCCAGGCCCTCCGGGGGAAGCGAGGACCGCGCCACCATCGGGACGGGCGCAGGACCGCGTCGGTATCGTGCCGAAGGCCGGGCGCAGGACCACGCCAGCAGCGTGACGGTGCACCGGCGCGCGGGAGCTACGGGCCTTGACGCGCAGGCAGGCAGGGGGCCTCCCTCGAGGCCCCCTGCTATTTGGGCGCCGGGTGCTGCAAGGCGGCATGCCCTGCGGCGCCGGCCCGGCGGGCGCGGCATAGGGCTTCGGGAGGCCGGGAAGGCTAGCACCGGAACGGTCCAAGGCCCACACCGGCCGGGCCGCGCCGGTCGGCCGGGTTCGTCCGGCTCGCGGCGCTTCCCGGCGACCCAAGTGGAGGAGGGTGCGCCGTGCCTGAAGTGGTGAAGGTCATCGAGCTGGTCGGCGAATCGACCAAGGACTGGACCGATGCCGTCAGCAACGCGGTGGCGGAAGCCTGCAAGACCATCGACAACGTCTCCGGCGTGGAGGTTGCCAACCTGACGGCGAACGTGGACAACGGCCGGATCGTCGAGTGGAAGGCCAACGTCAAGGTAGCCTTCAAGGTCGACAACAGCCGGCGCGGCGTCTGAGGGCGCCGCGCCGGTCGTCGCGGGGAACGTCCATGGCAAGGGCAAGCAAGGAGCAGACCCAGGCGTACCAGAAGGCGGTCCAGCGCATCCTGCCCCCCAAGCCCATCGCCCGCAACGCGTTGATGGCCTTTCTCGTCGGCGGCAGCATCTGCACGGCCGGGCAGGTGGTCCTCAACCTGCTGAAGAACGCCGGCCTGCCGGCAACCGACGCCGCTTCCTGGACCGGGGCGGCATTCATCCTGATCGGGCTTTTCCTGACGGGGCTGGGGGTGTACGACGACCTGGGCAGGGTGGGTGGCATGGGGGCCTTCCTGCCCATCACGGGCTTTGCGAACTCCATCGGCTCGGCGGCCATGGAGTTCAAGCGCGAGGGCTGGGTGCTGGGGCTGGGGGCCCGCATGTTCCAGATCGCCGGCCCGGTCATCGTCTACGGCGTCGCCGCCGCCACGGTGATGGCGGGCTTGCTGACTCTGTTCGGCGGCACCCGGGCCGCCCTGGGCGGGCCCTGACGCGGCGAAGCGGCGTCCGGTACCTTGCGCGTCCGGTACCTGGCGCCCGGCACCCGGTGGGGGCGACGGCAGCCCCGCGGTGATCGGCCAGGCTCCAAGCACCAAAGCATCGGGCAGCCTCCAGGCACCGACGCGACGGGATCGAGCTGGGGTCAGGGGGGATGGGGGTGGCTTCGCTGACGGCTGTTGCGACCTTGCTGGAAAAGGGGCGGAGCGCGCACCTGGGCCAGGTCCGGCGGCAGGGCCAGGGCCGCCGGGTCGGACAGCAGACCCTGGTGTTCCACAACCGCCCGCGCATCGCCGCCGCTGCTGCCGTGGCCGGGCCCAAGGAAGCGGAAGGCCCCCTGGGCGCGTACTGGGACCGCACCTATCCCGACCGGCTGCTGGGGCAGCGCTCCTGGGAGCGGGCGGAGCGGCGGATGTCCCTCGACGCGGCGGTGCTGGCCCTGGAAAAGGCCGGGCTGGAGCCGGCGGACATCGATCTCCACCTGGCCGGGGATCTGATGAACCAGCTGACGTGTGCCAGCTTCACGGCAGCCGAGCTGGACATCCCCTATCTGGGCCTGTTTGCCGCCTGCGCCACCTGGGCCGCCGCCCTGGGCCTGGGGGCCCTGCTGACCGACGCGGGGTATGCCGCCCGGGTCCTCTGCACCACCTCCAGTCACCACGACACGGCGGAACGCCAGTACCGGTTCCCCACGGAGCTGGGCAACCAGCGACCGGCCACGGCCCAGTGGACGGCCACGGGGGCGGCAGCGGCCGTGCTGGTGGGGGAGGCCCGCCCCCTGCCGGAGGGATGGACCGGCGGGCAGAATCCTCCGGAAGCACGAGGTACGTCACGCCCTGACGCCGGCCCCGCAACCGGCGGTACAGGGGACCCCGCCCCACGGCACCGGGGCGGGGCGGGTTCACAGGAGGACCGGCCGGCCGGAGGCGCGGCGGCAAGGGCCGCGGGCGAGGACCGGCCCGGCGGCGGCCTGCCCGTGGTGATCACCCACGCCACCTTTGGCCGGGTCATCGACATGGGGCTCACGGACCCCTTCGACATGGGCTCGGCCATGGCGCCGGCGGCGGCCGACACCATCCGCCAGCACCTGCAGGACACGGGCCGGCGTCCCGGCGATTACGACCTGATCGTGACGGGCGATTTGGCGCGCTACGGCCACCGGCTGCTGGTGGAACTGCTGCGCGAGCAGGGGTACGACGCCGAAGGGGTGCTGGCCGACTGCGGCCTGATGCTCTACGACGCCTCCCAGGGGGTTTACGCCGGCGGCAGCGGCACCGCCTGTTCGGGCATGGTCAGTGCCGGCTACCTTTTGCGGCGCATGGAGCAGGGCGATCTTGGCCGGATCCTCCTGGTCTGCACCGGCTGCCTGCACAGCACCACCACCTACAAGCAGGGCGACAGCCTGCCCACGGTGGCCCACGCCGTGGCCCTGGAGGTGGACCGCGTCCAGCCGGGCAGCAGCACCCCGCAGGACGGCACCCGCGGCGGGACAGGCGGGGGAACAGGCGGCGGGAGGGACGGGCGATGAGCTACTTCTGGGCCTTCGTGGTGGGCGGGGCCCTTTGCACCCTGGCCCAACTGGTCCTGGACCTGACCCCGCCCCGCTTCACCCAGGGGCATGTGATGGTCCTCTTCGTGGTGCTAGGCGCCATCGCCGGCGGCTTGGGCCTGTACCGGCCCCTGGTCGAGCTGGCTGGAGCCGGCGCCACCATCCCTCTGCCGGGCTTCGGCTTTGCCCTGGTGGAGGGTGCCCTGAAGGGCGCGGGGCAGGGGCTGGCCGGGATCCTGGCCGGCGGCCTGGCGGCGACGGCCCTGGGCCTGACGGTGGCGGTGCTGGGCGGCCTGCTCACGGCCCTGCTGTTCAATCCCAAGGGTTGATCGACCAAGGGGGTGTGCGCCCGGTGGGAGGGGCTTGGCGCCTGCCGGAAGGCGAGGCCCGGCGCCCGGCGGCGAGCGCCCTTCAGGGCGCCCTTTGAGACCATCGTGCCGCCGGGATCGAGAGGCCCCAGGCCGCCGGGACACCCGCGCCAGGTCGCCGCACGGGGGCGGCATCACCACCGGCCGGCGCGGAAGGGAGGGCGGTGCCATGACGCAGCGGGCGGGTTCGCCCGGACGGGGTGCCGGCCAGATGGCGGCGTCCATCACCCGGGCCGTCCACCACCAGGAGCAGAAGCACCGCATCCGGCGAGAGCTGGAAGCCAACCTGGAGTACATCCGCCGGACCCTGGGAGCGGGCGAGACCTTTGACGTCTTGATCAAGCCCTCCCGTTTCGCAGGGCGCGACGCCGTGCTGGTGGGCATCGACGGCCTGGTCAAGACCGACGTGCTGCTGCGCATCATGCAGGCCCTGGCCGTCTTCGAGCCCGACGAACCGGCCCAGGAGGACGAGCGCCTCTGGTTCACCCAGGTCTTCGTGGAAGGCATCGGCTTCATCGAGGTCGACCCGGCGGAAACCCTGGACGACGTGATCGACAAGGTGCTGATGGGGCCCGTGGCCCTGCTGGTGGACGGCCTGGACCACGCCTTCATCATCGACGTCCGGACCTACCCCGGACGGGGGATCGCCGAGCCGGCCCTGGAGAAAGTGCTGCGCGGGCCCCATGACGGGTTCACCGAGACCCTGGTCCACAACACCGCCCTGATTCGCCGGCGCCTGCGGGACCCCCAGTTCCGGGCGGAGGTCCTGCGCATCGGGCGGCGCTCCAAAACCGACGTGGCCATGGTCTATCTGAAGGACGTAGCCAATCCGGAGCTGGTGAAGCTGGTTCGGGAGCGCCTTAAGGCCATCGAGACGGACGCCATCCCCATGGCCGAGTCGGCGGTGGTGGAGCACCTGATGGGACCGCGCCGGTGGTGGAACCCCTTCCCCCTGGTGCGGTTCACCGAGCGGCCCGATGTGGCCGCGGTCCACCTGATCGAGGGCCACGTTCTCATTCTGGTGGACACGAGCCCCTCGGCCATCATCCTGCCGACCACCCTGTTCCACCACCTGCAGCATGCCGAGGAGTTCCACGAGAACGCCACCACCGGCACATGGGCCCGGCTGATCCGGTACGCGGGGGTGCTCCTCTCGTGGCTGGGGCCGCCCCTCTGGGTGGCCCTGGTGCTGGACAAGGGCCAGCTGCAGGGCCTGCCCGACCAGCTGGTCTCCATCCTGGGTCCTCGTAAACCGGCCGGTATTGGGCTGGAGTGGCAATTCATCCTGGGCGAGGTGGGCATCGAGCTGATCCGGCTGGCGCTGATCCATACCCCGGAGGCCTTGTCCACGTCCCTGGGCATCATCGGCGCCGTCCTCATCGGCCAGCTGGCGGTGGAGGTCGGCATGTTCACCAACGAGGCCATCCTGTACATCGCCCTGGCGGCCCTGGGGACCTTCGCGACACCCAGCGTGGAGCTGGCCCAGGCCTTCCGGCTGCTGCGGGTAGCCCTCCTGGTCCTGGCCGGCGCCCTGGGGATCCCGGGCTTCCTGATCGGCGTGCTGCTGTCCCTGGTGCTGCTGCTCGGCACCCGTTCCTTCGGGGTGCCCTACCTGTGGCCGCTGGTTCCCTTCGACGGCCGGGTCCTGGCCCGCATGCTGCTGAGACAGCCCATGACGGTCCGGGTGGCCCGGGACCGAACCTTCCCTCGACCTGCCGGGGAGGGGGAAGAAGCCGGCGGGCCGCAGCCGGCCTGAACGGGTGGCCGCCGGTGCGACGGGGATGCTGCCGCCCGGACCACCCGCCCACCAACTCCTGCGCCGCTGCGGCCGCCTTGGGGCCGGCCTCCCCCGGGGCCGCCGGCCTCCCGGGGCGCTTCAGCCCCAGGGCCCGCCGGTCCACCCAGAAACAAGCCCCTGCGCCACCTCCACGCCAGCCAGACAACCTGGGGCGGCGGCCCCGCCCCTCAGGCCGTCACTCGCCGGTGCCGGAGCGGCCGCCGCAGGTTGTCCCGGCCGGGGCGGCCGCCGGTTCGGGTCCCGCGCCGCAGGCGGCTCGCCGTGAGGGGGCGCCCGCTCCTGCGGATGGGCCGGCCGATCCGGACACCGTGTCGCAACACCGCGACCAGCAACGCTTCCAGGACCACCGATGCAATCCGGCACCAGCAGTCGCCGCCGGTTCCGGTCTGGGCCTGGAGCACCGGTCCACCTCCCCTGCCGCCTGGATGGGACCGCCGCCCAAAGGCGTTCCCTTCCGGCCCGGTGGGACGCATCGGTCCCCGGCCTCCCCCTGCCCTGCCGCCAGGGGAGGGGTCCCGGCATGTCCATGGTGAGCCGCAGAACGAGGAACACGCCGTGCCCGCCACGCACCGGCGTGAGCTTGGGCCGGACGGTGTGGGCCGGTCGGCAGGGGGGCAGGGGAAGCGGGACCCGGGGACAGGGCGGCCAACCCCCTCGCCGGGCGCTCCCCTTCGGGGGACCGCGCCTCCCACCCGCTCCCACCCTGGCGGCCATGCTACGGGCCCGGCCGGCGTTGACGGCCTTCCTGCGGGCGGGGCTGCTGGTGCGGAGGCGGTTCCACCCCGCCGTCCTTGACCCGGCGGGCACCCCTTGGCTAGACTCGAGCCAGATTGCCGGGCTGGCATGCCGGATCTGGCAGATTCCGGTGGACACCCGACCAGCCGGGGAGGGCGGTAGCCGGCGTCCCGGGGCCTTGCCCCTGCAGGGCAGCGGGCGCCGCCTCGAACCGGCGGCGCCGGCCCGCTGCAGGGAGCGTTGCCCGTGCCGGGGCTCTTCGACCCGATTGGAATGCTGGTGGCGGCGCCGGGGCTCTTGCTGGCGCTGGTCCTGCACGAATACGCCCATGCCCGGGTGGCCCACCAGCTGGGCGATCCCACGCCGCGGGCCATGGGCCGCCTGACCCTGGATCCTCTGGCCCACCTGGACCCGGTGGGCACCCTGTTGCTGGTGGTCTTCGGCTTCGGGTGGGCGCGACCGGTCCCCGTCAACCCGTGGCACTTCCGCAACCCGCTGGCCGGCATGGCCCTGGTGGCGGCCGCGGGCCCGCTGACCAACCTGGCCCTGGCCTACCTCACCCTGGTGGCCTGGTATCTCTGGCAGCCTGCGGGACTGGTGGGGGAGGCCGTGACCCACATCGCGGTGATCAACGTCTACCTGGCGGTGTTCAACCTGATCCCCATCCCGCCGCTGGACGGGTCCCGGGTCCTGCGGGCCGTGCTCGGCCGCGGCGGGCACTGGCTGGACACCCTGGAGTCCTACGGGTGGCTGCTGGTGATCCTGCTGGTGGCCACCGGCGTGCTGGGCGCCGTGCTCCACCCGGCCGCCACCGTGGTGCTGGCGGGGCTATCCCAGGCCGCCGGCGCCATCACAGGGGCCCGCTGAGGTGCCTGGAGCCGGCCGCCCCCCAGGTCCAGCCCCGGACCGGAAGGGACCGGGCCGGGCGCGGTCCGCGGGCAGGACGTCCCGCGGGTGAGCGGAACCGCGGGCGGGTGGTAGATTCCCTTGCCCGGCCGCTGGACGATCCCGCGGCCGGGCGCCTCTTCCAGGCGGTGCCGCCTGGCGGCCTGTTCGTCCCGGGAGGATCCATCCATGGCCTACACGGTGCGGCTTGACCAGTTCGAGGGGCCGCTGGACCTCTTGCTCCAGCTCATCGAAAAACAGGAGATCGACATTCACGACATCCCCATCGCGCGGATCACCGAGCAGTACCTGGCCCACCTGGACGCCATGCGCCAGCTGGACCTGGAGGTCACCAGCGAGTTCGTGGTGCTGGCCGCCCAGCTCATCGACATCAAGGCGCGCATGCTGCTGCCGCCGGAGCCGCGGGACGGGGACGGCGAGGAGGCCCTCGAGGAAGACCCCCGGGAAGAACTGGTCCGGCGCTTGCTGGAGTACCGCCGGTACAAGGAAGCGGCCCAGTACCTGAGCCAGCTGGCCGAAAGCTACGGGGGCCGCTACCCGCGCCTGGCGGAGGCCGTCGCTCCCCTGGCGGGGGACCTGCAGGGACTGGAAGGGGTGACCCTGGACGACCTGGTCCAGGCCTTCGCCCGCATCCTGGCGTCCATCCGCGAATCGCCCGAGGTGGTGGTGGAGCCGGAGGAGGTCACGGTGGCCCAGCAGATGGAGGCGATCATGCAACTGGTCGCAGCCACCGCGGGTCCCGTGACCTTCCGGGCCTGCTTTTCCGGCCGCGCCCGCCGCATCGAGGTGGTGGTCACCTTCCTGGCCCTGCTGGAGCTCATTCGCCTCGGCCGGGTCCGGGTCCGCCAGGACCGGGCCTTCGGCGAGATCGTCCTGTACCCCGGGCCGGCTGCCGGCCAGCCCCTCGATCCGGAACGGGAGCCTGCGGCGCCGGGCACGAACCCGGCCCCAGGCGGCGCGCCGGGGGGGACGCCGGCATGAGCACCGGTCCGGTCCGGGGCGCGGTGGAGGCCCTGCTCTTCGTGGCGGGGGAACCGCTCCCCGCCAGCCGCATGGCCCAAATCCTGGGTGTCAGCGAAGCCGTGGTACGGAAGGCCCTGGAAGAACTGGCCCAGGCCTGCCGCGCGCCCGGGCGGGGCATCGAGCTGGTGGAGGTGGCGGGCGGCTGGCAGCTGGTGACCCGGCCCGAGTACAGCCGCGCCGTGGAGGAACTGCTGCAGCCGCGACGCCAGGCCCTTTCCCGGGCCGCCCTGGAGACCCTGGCCATCATCGCCTACCGCCAGCCCGTCACCCGGGCGGAAATCGAGGCCATTCGCGGTGTCCAGTCCGATGCCGGCCTGCGCGCCCTGCTGGAACGGGGGCTGGTGCGTGAGGTGGGGCGCAAGGAGGCCCCCGGCCGGCCCATCCTCTACGGCACCACGCCGCTGTTCCTCCAGCAGTTTGGCCTGCGCGACCTGAGCGAGCTGCCGCCGCCCAGCACCTTCGCAGCGGGGGCCGGCCCGGGGCCGGAGCAGCCCGCCGGCGCCGGCGACACGGCCACGCCTTCCGGCTCGCACCCGGATGCCGAGCCCCAGCCGGGTACGCCACCGGTTCCCAGGGCGGCCTCCTAGTCGGCCGTGCCTTCCTCCTAGACTGCCGTGCCTCCTGGCGTGCCGGCGGGGTAGCTGCCGCCATCGCCAGCGGTGGCCGCGGCCGGCACCTTGCGGTGACCGCCCGCCCTGCCGGCACCCGGGGCGGCAGGGCCGCCGGTTTCTGGTGGCGGGTACCGCGGGCCGCTCGGCGGCATGCGGCCCGTGGGCGCCACGGCGGGCGGTTTTGCAAGGGGGACGCCCGCTGCCCCGGCCCGTGGCTGGCCCGTAGGTTCCCGCCGGACGCCGCCCCGTTGCCGGACCCTGGTAGCCCATCCGGGATCCGGGCACCCTACGGGCGGAGGTGCGTCCCGTGCCCCCGCTGCGCAGCTGCCCGCCGTGCCCACCGGCGCCTGGATCCGGCAAACCCTTCTCAGGGCGGTCCCTGCCGCCGCCTGCCGGCCGTTCCGCCGCTGCACCCCGGCCGGCCCACCGGCGCGGGAACCCGGCCGCCCGCGTCCTTTTCCTGGCGGGGGCAGCCGGCGGTGTGGCGGGGGCGGCCGGGAGCGGCTGGCTGCCCGGGTCAGCCGGCGCGCCGGTCGTCCCGGAAGGGCTTCAAGGGCGACTGCTGGTAGCCCTGACCGGGCTGGCGCTGGCGACCAGCCTTCTGATCATGCTGTTGCGCCGCCCGGTCCTGCCCGTCCGCCTCCGGGGGCGCTGGCATCATGGCCGTCTCACCCTGGCCCTCCAGGTGGGCTGGTCCTGGCTTGCCTTCCGATATCGCCTGGGCTGGAGACCACCCGGCCCCCTTCAGCTCCGCCGGTCCCTGCGCCTGCCGCCGGTTCTGCCGCGCCGCCGGGTGGTGCTGTACCGGCGCCGCCTCATGCCCCGGCCCGCGTGGCCCTGGCCTTTGCCGGAGGCCACGCCGGCCCGTCAGTTCGTGCGGCTCGTCACGGCGGGCCGGTGGCAGCTGCGGCGCCTGATGGTGAAGGCCCGGGCCGGCCTGGCCGATGCGGCCCAAACGGCCTGGCTGGCCGGAACCCTGTGGGCCCTGGCAGCGGCCGCCTCCGCCGCGGCGGCAGGGGCGGCCCCCCGGCGCGCGGCCTCGCCCCCGGACATCCGGGTGGAACCCGCCTTCGGCAGGCCTGAGTGGGCTCTGGATCTGGACTGCATAGCCCTGGTCGCCCCATGGGAGGCTATGAGCGCCGCCCGCGCCCTTCTGGGAGCGCGGCGGCGGGCCCGCCCCGCGGGACCGGGCGCCCGAGCGGCCGGTCCGGGCGCCGGAGCGCCAGGACCGGCTGAGGGCCCGGGACCTGGGACGACACCGGTCCCGCCGCGCCCCCAGGGCGCGCCGGCGCCGGCCCAGGCCGGATCATCCGCAGCCCGGGGTGCTCCCGCCATCCTGCCGGGGTCCCTGGGGCGATGAGGGAGGAACGGCGGAGTGAGCCAGCATCCCATCCAGGGTTTGATGCAGACGGCCATGGAAAGCCTCAAGCAGATGGTCGATGTCAACACCGTGGTGGGCGATGCCGTGGAGGCCAAGGACGGCACGGTGATCGTCCCCGTGTCCCGGGTCTCGGTGGGGTTCGTGGCGGGCGGCGGAGAGTACGGCCGGGAACCCCGGCGCACCGAAGCCGGCGGCGCCGCCTGGCCCTTCGCGGGCGGCAGCGGGGCGGGAGTGAGCGTCCAGCCCGTGGGCTTTCTCGTGGTGGGGCAGGGCCGGGTGCGCCTGCTACCCGTGGCCGAGGGCGCCTTCCTGGATCGCATCATTGACGCCGCGCCTGAGGTGCTGGAGCGGGTGCGCCGCTTCTGGACAGCCCGGGACGGCATGGTCGGCGGGGCGGTGGGACAGGCCGGTGCCGCCGGGCGGCCCCGGACCGCTGCCGGTACCGGTGGCACCTGGGGGAACGGCGGCGCCACGGGGCAGCCGGGGGCGACGGGGCCGGCGGGAGCCGCCGGCACGGGGGGGCTGGGCACCTCCGGTGGCGCGGCCGGAACTGCCAGCCGGTCCCCGTGGCCCGCCGGTGCCATCGGCGACGAGAGCGGGGTGCTGGACTAGCCCGCCGCCCGGCGCCGCAAGCGCCCACCAGGAAGGGGGGGACGGCCGGTGCGCAGCCTCTGGCGGGGTGTGATCAGCTTCGGCCTGGTCAACATCCCCGTGCGCATGTACCTGGCGGTGGAGGAACGGGCCGTCCACTTCCGGCAGCTGCACCGCCGCTGCGGGACTCCCATCCGCTACCGCCGCTGGTGCCCGCGCTGCGACGTGGAGGTGCAGCCGGAGGAGCTGGCCAGGGGCTACGAGTACGCCCCCGACCGGTTCGTCCTGATCAGCGACGAGGACCTGGCGGGCCTGCCCCTGCCGACGGCCCGGGCGGTGGAGATCCTGGACTTCGTCCGCGGCGAGGACATCGACCCCATCTACTTCCAGCGCACGTACTACCTGGAGCCTGCGGAGGGCGGGGAGAAGGCATACCGCCTCCTCCGGCGGGCCATGGACCTGAGGGGCTGCGTGGCGGTGGCACGGGTCGCCCTGCGCAACAAGGAAACCCTGGCCTGCCTGCGCACCTACCGCCACCAGGCCCTGGCCCTGGTGGCCATGGCCTATCCCGACGAGATCCGGCCTCTGGAGGCCCTGCCGGCCTATGCAGCCCTGGGCGCCCCGGAGCCGCTGGCAGCGGGAGGCGATGGCCACAGGACCGGTGTGGGCCCTCCGGTGACCGCCGGCGGGGAGGTCCGCGGCCGCGCCGGCGATGGCGCCACCCGGGCCTACGGGGACGGCGCCGCCCTGGCCCTGCCGGGTTCCCCGGATGGGGCTGCAGGCGCCGGAGCCCGGGTTGGCGATACCCGGCCGGCGGGAGAGCCGCCGGCGGACCGGGAGCTGGAGCTGGCCCTTCACCTGATCGACCGGTTGACGGCCCCCTTCGACCCTGGGCGATACCGCGACCGCTACCGCGAAGCCCTCCTGGCCGTGGTCGAGCGCAAGCTGGCCGGCCGGGAAGAGGTGGTCGCACCGCCCGAACCGGCTCCCGTCCTCGATCTCATGGAAGCCCTGCGCGCCAGCCTGGAGCAGGTGGAAGCCCGGGGTGGCGGGAGCGGCCGGGAAGGCGGGCCCCACCCGCTCCGGAACGCTCCCGCTGGAGAACCGGCCGTGCCAGGCGGCGACGGCAGCCACGACAGCCCCGGTGCCGTGGCCACGGCCAGCCGTTCCCGTGGGCCGGTACCTTGGCCCGCCTACGGGCCGGCGGATCCCGGGTCGCCGGACGCCGGTGGGGGCCGTTGAAGTGCGGCGGAGGAGGGAGCGCCGGTGGCGGCGGGACCGCCCATTCCCCGCAGCTGGGACGAGCTGTGGCAGCCTGGCCGCATCGCGCCCATGCTGGCCCGCCGGGCCCAGGAGCCCTTCTCCTCGCCCGCCTTCCGGTTCGAGATCAAGTGGGATGGCTACCGGTGCCTGGTGTTTGCCGATCCCCGGTCCGGCACCACCTTCCTGCAGTCCCGTCACGGCTACGACCTGACGCCCTTCTTCCCCGAGCTGGCCGTGCTGCACCGGCTGCTGGCCGCCCCTGCCGTCCTGGACGGCGAGATCGTGGCCCTGGCCGGCGGCCTCCCGTCCTTCGCCGCACTGCAACGGCGGCTGGGCCGCCCGGCCGGGACCCGGCGGCCGCCGGGTCCGGTGCCTGCCCTGCTGGTGATCTTCGACCTCCTGGGAGACGGCGGCCGGGTCCGGCTTGGGGAGCCTCTGGCCGAGCGGCTCCAGCGGCTGGCCCGGCTCTTTCCCGGCGGCGCTGCCCCGGGGCTGGTACTCTCCCAGGGCGTGGTCGAGGCCGGCGAGGCCCTCTTCGCCCGGGTCCGGGCCCAGGGGCTGGAGGGCGTGGTGGCCAAGCGGCTGGACAGCCCGTATTTGCCGGGATGGCGCACCGCCTACTGGCAGAAGATCAAGGCCGAGCGGGAGCTGGAGGCGGTGGTGGGGGGAGTCGTCCCCGGCGGCCGCGCCGCCGGGGTCGGCACGCTGCTGCTGGGCCTGTTCGGCCCCGGCGACGCGCTGCATTACGTGGGCCATGTCAGCACGGGTCTCGGCAGCGGGGAGGCCCGGTGGCTTCTGGCTCGCCTCCGACCCCGGGCGACCTGCCCCTTCGCCCGCATCCCCGAGCGGGCCCGGGGCCAGCCGGTGGTCTGGGCCGAACCGGCCCTGGTCTGCCAGGTGGGCTACCTGGAGTGGACCCCCCAGGGCCACCTGCGGCACCCCGTCTTCCGGCGCTGGCGGGACGACGTGCCCGCCTCCCGGTGCCGCCTCCCCGGCAGCCATCCCGCCCGCGCGGCCGCCGGGCTTGAGCACCCGCCAGCGGCGGCGGCAGGCCACGGCCCTGCCGGCGGGGACGGTCAGGGCGAAGCCGGCGGCCGGGGAGATGGAGATGGCGGCGGTTCCCCCGCGCCGGGTTCCCGGCCACGGGATGGGGACCGGCCCGGGTACGGGAACAGGCCACGGGCTGCGGACTCGCCGGGCCAGGGCGCGGATCGCCAGGCGGTCGGGCCATCCGCCGCGGCCGGTGCGGCCGGCGCCCCCCGCGGGGGCGAGGGGCCCCGGCCGGGTTGATCGGAGGAGGGATGGGGTTGCCCGGCGAGCGCCCGCGGGCTGAGGAGCGGCTCCGGGTCCGGGTGGCGGGCCGGGAGCTGGAACTGTCCCATCTGGACCGGCTGCTCTGGCCCGAGGACGGGCTGACCAAGGCGGACCTAATTGCCTACCTGGTGCAGATGGCGCCGCACCTGCTGCCCCACCTGCGGGACCGCCCGCTGGTCTGCACCCGCTACCCGGACGGCGCGGCGGGGGAGGGGTTCTATCAGAAGGACGCCCCGCCCGGTACACCGTCCTGGGTGCGCACCTGGCCCTACCGGACGCGGGAAGGCCGGGTCATCCGGTTTCTCCTGGCGGACGAACCGGCGACCCTGGCCTGGCTCGGCCAGCAGGCGGCCATCGAGATCCACCCCTGGCTGTCCACCATCCGCCATCCGGACCGCCCCGACTGGGTGGTGTTCGACCTGGATCCCGGGCCGCAAGCCTCCTTCGACTTGGCGGTGGAGGTGGCCTTCTGGGTGCGCCGGGTGCTGGAGGCGCTGGACCTGGAGGGATTTCCCAAAACCTCGGGTGCCACCGGGCTGCACGTGTTCGTCCCCATCCTCCCGGAGCATCCTTATCCCGTGGTAACGGAGTTCGCCCGGCGGGTGGCGGTCCTGGTGGAACGGATGCGGCCCGACCGGGTCACCACCGTCCGCGCCGTGGCGCGCCGGCCGCCGGCGGCGGTGTATCTGGACTTCCTGCAGAACGGCCTGGGCAAGACCCTGGTGACGGTCTACGGACCCCGGCCGCGGCCGGGGGCCCCGGTGTCCGTGCCGGTGACCTGGGCGGAGCTGGAGCGGGGGGTCGATCCGGCGGCGTGGAGCGTCCGCACGACCCCCGCCCGCCTGGCCCGGGTGGGCGACCTGTGGGCGGCCGCGGTGGCCCGCCGGCGGTCGCTGACCGCCGCCTGCCGGCGGCTGGGCATGGGCGAGGCGGGATGCCGCCCCGTACCGGATCCCGTGGGTCCCGTGGGCACAAGGTCCAGGTGAAGCCCCGGCCCGGTGAAGCCCCCGGAAGGAGGTGACGGCCTTGGCCCTGCGATGCTGGCCCGAGCTCCGCCAGTTGTGGGAGCGGAAGGGTGTCCACTACCTGGGTTACCAGGTGGAAGCCGCCCGGCGCGTGGTGGAAGACCTCCAGGGGCGCGCCATCCTGGCCGACGAGGTCGGCCTGGGCAAGACCGTCGAGGCCGGTCTGGTGACCCGGGAGCTGATGGCCCGCGATGGCGTCCGGACCGTGCTGGTGCTGGTCCCGACCCCGCTGGTCAGCCAGTGGGCCGCCGAGTTCCGGGACAAGTTCGACCTCAAACTGGCCGCCAACCCGAGGGGAGCCGCCCTGCGCCAGGCGGAGCGCCTGGTGATCTCCATCGACCTCGCCAAGCGCGACGAGCAGCGCCGGGTGCTGCAGGCCCGGTCCTGGGACCTGGTCATCGTCGACGAGGCCCACAAGCTGAAGAACCGGAACACCCAGGTCCACGCCTTCGTCAGGGGGCTGGAGGCGAAGTACCTGCTCCTGCTGTCGGCCACACCCCTCCAGAACGACCTCACGGAGCTCTACAGCCTGGTCAGCCTGGTCCGGCCGGACCTGTTTGGTTCCTACAGCGAGTTCTGGCGGAACTTTCTTCTCGACAAGCGGACGCCCAAGGATCCCCGCCAGCTCAAGCAGGTGCTGGGGCAGGTGATGATCCGGAACCGCCGGGCCGAGCTGGACCTGCCCTTCCCGGCCCGGGAAGTGGAGCTGGTGGGCCTGGAGCCCTTCCCCGAGGAACGCGAGCTCTACCAGGCGGTGCTGCGGGCCGTGCGGGAGGAGTATGCGGAACGGCGGCTTTACAACGGTACCGTGCTGCCCCTCCTGATGCTCCAGCGGGAGGTGTGCTCCAGCTCCCACGCCCTGCGGGCCACCCTGGACCGGCTGGCCGGCAGCGAGGGGTGGCAGTCGCTGGCCTGGGCGCGGGTCCGGGAGCTGGCCCGCCAGGTGGAGGAAAACCACAAGGCGCTGATGCTGGAGCGCCTGGTCGAGAAGCTGGACGAGCCGGTGGTGGTGTTCACCGAGTTCCGGGCGACCCAGGACTACCTGGCCCGCCGCCTGCGCCGGGCGGGCGTCGAGACGGTGGTCTACCACGGCGCCATGGGCGCCTTCGAGCGGGATGCGGCCAAGGCCCGCTTTCGCAAGGGAGCCCGCGTCCTGATCAGCACCGAGTGCGGCGGGCAGGGCCTGAACCTGCAGTTCTGCCGCAACGTGGTGAACTACGACCTGCCCTGGAACCCCATGCGGGTCGAGCAGCGCATCGGCCGGGTCCACCGTCTGGGCCAGGAGGCGGAGACGGTGCGGGTCTTCAACCTCTACGCCCGCCGCACCATCGAGGAATACATCCTGCGCCTGCTGGACGAGAAGATCAACCTCTTCCGCCAGGTCATCGGCGAGATCGACCTGATCCTGCGCAGCCTGGACCGCGAGAAGTCCATCGAGGCCCGCATCGCCGAGATCGCCCTCACCTCCCGTGACGATGCCGAGATGGCCGAGCGCTTCGAGCGCTTCGGCAACGAGCTGGCCGCCTTCATGGAGCGGGTGCGGCACCGCACCCTGGCCTGGATGGGTTCGGGCTGAGCTCCGCTGGGATGAGGTCCCCCCGGCCCGCATATGGATTGGCGTGATGGTGCTGGTACGGCCCCGGCGCGCTTCCGGGCGCGAGCGGCAGGCCCCCGGCACGGGCGGCACGGGCGAGGGGGGAGCGGCGTGATCGACCTGATCTGGCTCGGCCTGCTGGTGGTGGGTCTGGCCGTGGCGGCGGCCACCGGCCGGGTCGACCAGGTGACCGAAGCCGTGATGTCCTCCTCCCAGGTGGCCGTGGAGACGGTGATCGGATTCCTCGGCATCACCTCCCTCTGGCTCGGCGTCATGAAGATCGCCGAAGAGGCCGGGCTGGTGGCCGCCCTGGCCCGGTGGCTGGAGCCCCTGCTGCGCCGGCTCTTCCCCAGCATCCCCGCCGGCGACCCGGCCCTGGGCGCCGTGGTGATGAGCATCAGCGCCAACATCCTGGGCGTGGGCCCGGCGGCCACCCCCCTGGGCCTGAAGGCGATGCAGGAGCTGCAGCGGATCAACCCCCACAAGCACGCCGCCTCCGACGCCATGGTGACCTTCCTGGCCATGACCACCTCAGGCATCACCCTGATCCCGGCCACGGTCATCGCCGTGCGGGCCGCCGCCGGCTCGGCCCACCCCGCGGAGATCGTCGGGCCGACCCTGGTGGCCAGCACCGTGGCCACCTGCGTGGCGCTGCTGGCCGACCGCCTGCTGCGCCCCCTGGCGCCCGTGCCGCCCCCGCCGCCCGGGCGGGAGGAACCGGCCGGGCCGCCCCAGGAGCCGCCCGGTGCAGCAGGTCACGGCCCGGAGGCCGCGGTTATCCCCTCGGGTACCGGCGCCGCCCCGGCAGGCCACCGGTCACCGGGCACCGCGGCACCGGGCGCCCGGGAACGAGGGCCGGTATCCGAGCCGCCCCGGCGGCGGGGGGCCCGGCCTGCGCGGCCCGGCGCCAATCCGCCCGGCCGGCAGGCCGGCTGAGCCCGGGGACGCCGGAGGGAAGGGCATGTTCTGGGACGCCCTGCAGTTCATCTCCACCTGGTCGATTCCCGCCATGCTGGTGGGCATCCCCGCCTATGGCTACCTGCGCGGGGTGCGGGTCTACGAGGCCTTCGTGGAAGGCGCCAAGGACGGGTTCTGGATCGGCGTGCAGATCATCCCCTACCTGGTGGCGATCCTGGCGGCCATCACCGCCTTCCGCGAATCGGGGGCCATGGACCTGCTGGTGGGGCTGGCGGAGCCCGTGCTGCGCCCTCTGGGAATGCCCGGCGAGGTGCTGCCCCTGGCGCTGATCCGGCCCCTTTCCGGCGGCGGGGCCTTCGGGGTGATGGCCGACCTGGTGCGCCAGCACGGCCCCGATTCCCTCGTCGGCCGCATGGCGACGGTGATGCAGGGCAGCACCGACACCACCTTCTACATCCTCACGGTGTACTTCGGTTCCGTGGGCATCCGCGCCTCCCGCCACGCCCTGCCCGTCGGCCTGATCGCCGACGCCGCGGGGATCCTCGCCTCCGTCCTGCTGGTCCGCGCCCTGTTCGCCTAGGCTTCGGCCCGGCCTCCGGCCGGGGCCGGGTTCCTCCGCCCGGGCCCCGGCCGGGCGCCTCGCCACCGTGGACGACCCTGGCAAACCGGGCCAATATAAAGGGGAGAGCGGAAGGAGGGTCCGTCGTGTCCTTCGAACGGCGGCTGGAAGAACTGGGCCTCCAGCTCCCCCCGGTGGCCCCGCCGGTGGCCGCCTACGTCCCGGGGGTTCTGCAGGACGGCTGGCTCTACGTCTCCGGACAACTGCCCCTGAAGGAGGGGCAGGTGGTGTATCGCGGCAAGGTGGGGCGCGACGTCAGCCCGGAAGACGGCTACCAGGCGGCCCGCCTGTGTGCCCTTAACATCCTGGCGGTGGTCCGGTCGGTCACGGGTTCCCTGGACCGGGTCCGCCAGGTGGTGAAGGTGGTCGGCTTCGTCAACAGCGCGCCCGGGTTCGCGGGCCAGCCCCAGGTGGTGAACGGCGCCTCCGAGCTGTTGGGCCAGGTCTTCGGAGAGCAGGGGCGCCATGCCCGCTCCGCCGTCGGCGTGGCGGAACTCCCCCTGGATGCCGCCGTGGAAGTCGAAGCGATCTTCCGCGTGGAGGGCTGACCCGTGCCCGCCGAGCGGTTGCAAAAGCTCCTGTCCCGGGCGGGCATCGCCTCGCGGCGGCAGGTGGAGGCGTGGATTGCCGCCGGTCGCCTCACCGTCAACGGCCGGCCGGCCGTCCTGGGTACCCGGGCCGACCCGGCCCGGGACGTCGTCGCCCTGGACGGCCGCCCGCTGGCCGACCTGGCAGGGCGCCTGTCCCGCAAGCGCTACGTCCTCTTTCACAAGCCGCGGGGTATGGTGACCACCCTGCGGGATCCCCAGGGCCGGCCCAGCGTGGGCGACTTCTGCCGGCGGCACGGGCTCCTGGGCCTGCACCCCGTGGGCCGGCTGGATTTCGACAGCGAGGGCCTGCTGCTGCTCACCGACGACGGCGAGCTCACCTTCGCCTTGACCCACCCGCGCCACGAGGTGGACAAGGTCTACCACGTACTGGTGCGCGGCGACCTGGACCCTGCCCGCCTGCGCCGGCTGCGCGACGGGGTGCTGCTGGAGGACGGCCCCGCCCGCGCCCGTATCGCCCGCGTGCTGCGCCCCCGCCCCGGCGGCGGCTGGGTCGAGGTGGTCCTGCGGGAGGGGCGCAAGCGGCAGGTGCGGCGCATGTGCCAGGCGGTGGGCTGGCAGGTGGTGCGGCTGGTGCGGGTGGCCGTGGGCCCCCTGCGGCTGGGCCGCCTGGCGGCGGGGGCGTGGCGTCCCCTGTCGCGGCAGGAGGTGGAGTCCCTGCGGGTGGCGGCGGGGCTGCCGCCCCGGCCGGGCGAGGCGGCTCCCCACCACCGGCAAGCAGGGGAAGGGCGGCCGGCCCGCGGGCCAGCCTGGGGGCGAAGGGTTCCCGCCGGCCTGGTGGGGCGGCCCCCTGGGCCCGCCCGGCCCGGGGCCACTGCCCGCCGCGCTCCGGCAGGACCTGCCCTGCGGGGACAGGGGCCGCAGGGCGGGGTGTCGCGGCCCCCGTCAGGGCGCAACAGGAGGAGGAAGGCGAACCATGAGGGATAGCGAGCGGCTGCCCGGGGGGCCGGAGGGGGCCCATCCCGGGCAGGACGGCCACCACGGCCGGGGACCGGGCGCCGCGGCCCCCTGGCCGGCCGCCGGCGACGGGGGACGGCCCGGGGCCGCGCCTGGACCGGCGGCCGGCCGGCCGGCGGGCGGTGGCGACCCGGCGACCCAGGGGGCCTTCCTGGTGGATTCCTTCCGGGCCCTTCAGGCGGTGCGGCCCGGACCGGGCCGGCTGCACTCGGCGACCCACGAGGAGATTCGCAGCGGCGCCACCACCGACGTGTACTTCGTCAAGACCTACGAGGTCCTGCGGCACCTGGGCGCGCTCGACACCCCCGTCACGGCGGACATCTTCGCGAACCGGCCCGGCATCCTCTGCGGGGTGGAGGAGGCGCTGCAGCTGTTGCAGGGGCTGCCGGTGGCGGTCTGGGCCGTGGACGAGGGGCTGCCCGTGGAGGCCGGCCAGGTGGTGATGCGGATCCAGGGGCCATACGGCGCCTTCGGCCTCTATGAGACGGCGCTGCTCGGCATGCTGGCGTCGGCCACCGGCTGGGCCACCGCCGCCCGCCGCATCAAAGACGTGGCCGGCGACACCCCCGTGATCTGCTTTGGTGCGCGCCACGTGCATCCCGCCGTTGCTCCGGTGATGGAACGAGCGGCCCTGGTGGGCGGCATGGACGGCGCCAGCTGCATCCTGGGTGCCCGCCTGGCCGGCAGGGACCCGGCCGGGACCTTGCCCCACGCCGTCATGCTGATCGCAGGCGACACCCTGGTGGTGGCCCAGGCCGCCGACCGGGTCTTCCCGCCCGAGGAGCGGCGAGTGGTGCTGGTGGACACCTTCCAGGACGAGGCGCTGGAAGCGGTGCGGGTGGCCGCGGCCCTGGGCCGGCGCCTGGCGGCGGTCCGGCTGGACACGCCCTCGGAACGCGGCGGTGTGACGCCAGGTCTGGTGCGCGAGGTCAAAGCCCGCCTGGCCCAGGCGGGGTTCGGCCACGTCCAGGTCATCGCATCCGGAGGCATCACCCCCGAGCGCATCCCGCCCCTGCGGGAGGCCGGGGCCGATGCCTTCGGCGTGGGAAGTTATGTGTCCGCGGCCCCTCCGGTGGACATGACCATGGACATCAAAGAGGTGGCGGGCCGGCCCGTGGCCAAGCGGGGCCGCATCCCCGGCGCCGCCCCCGATCCGCGGCTGCGCCGGCGCCTCTGACCCGCGGCCGATTCTGGTCCCGCGGCCGCATTGAAACCCTGGCCCAAGAGGCATACAGTGAAGTTGGATCCTGTACGCAGCGCACGTTTACAGGATCCAGCAGGTGACCACCGGGTGGAACCGGCCCTGACCGCAGACCGGTCCCGGCCCCAGGCGGTGATGCCCGGCGACGGGGAAGCCCAGTCTGAAGCAGAATGCGAACCCCCTCGCGAAGCCGGATCTCGCGCAGGGCGGCTGTTCTCCCGCAGGTGGATGCTGACGCCAGGCCCTGGCAGCCGGGGCACAAAATGGCCCGGGTGCGGGCCGGCGAGAAGCAGGCATTGGCCGGGTTCATGAGGAACCTTCCTCCCGGCCGGGACGCTTCGGCGGAGCGATCCGCGGTGCCGAGGTTGCCGGGTGTCAAGCGGTTTGTCATGAGCCCGTATGTGAACGGTGTCACAAAGTAGCGGCCCGCCCTGGGCCGCTCCTGCAGCGGCCGGCCGGAAACGAAGCCCCTCGCGCCGTGCCGCCCCGAGGCCAGCCGGCGCGGGAAGGATGGTGGAAGCATGCACATGGTGGTCTGCCTCAAGCAGGTGCCCGATAGTTCGGAGATGCGCATCAACCCGAAGACGGGCACGCTGGTGCGCCAGGGCGTGACCTCGATCATCAACCCGTATGACGTCCACGCCCTGGAGGCGGCGTTGCAGATCAAGGACCAGTGGGGCGGCCAGGTCACGGTGGTCAGCATGGGACCGCCCTTCTTCGAGCAGTCCCTCAAGGAGGCCGTCGCCGTCGGGGCGGACCGGACGGTGCTGGTCAGCGACCGCGCCATGGCCGGCGCGGACACCTTCGCCACCAGCCGGGTGCTGGCCGAAGCGATCCGGCGCATCGAGCAGGAGTTCGGCCCGGTCGACCTGATCTTCTGCGGGCGGCAGACCATCGACGGCGACACGGGCCAGGTGGGGCCGGGTATCGCTGCCCGCCTGGACATCCCCGTGCTCACCTACGTCATCCGGATCCGCGAGGTGAACCCCGAGGGCCGGTACATCGTGGTGGAGCGCAAGGTGGAGGGCGGCCGGCAGGTGGTCCGTTCCGCCCTGCCCGCCCTGCTGACGGTCGAGAAGGAGCTCAACGAGCTGCGCTACGCCTCGCTGCCGGGCATGCTCCGCGCCGCCCGGCACAAGCCCATCGTGTGGAACCGGGAGACCCTGGGGCTGGAGCGGACCGAGGTCGGCCTGCTGGGCTCCCCCACCATCGTGGCCCGGTCCTTCACGCCGCCGGAACGGAAGCGCGAGACGGTGCTGATCGACGGCAGCGACCCGGAGCGGGCCGCCCGGGAGCTGGCCGATCGGCTGCTGGCCCACCCCACCTTCCGCAAGGCGGTGGTCGACGCGCGGCGCAGCGCCAGGATGGCGGAGGCCATGGCGGCCGGGACGGGTACCGGTGCCGGTTCGTCCCGGGGACAGTGACGGCCGCGCCAGGGAGGGGAGGACGACCGTGAGCGAGGAAGCCGTGGTGAAGCAGGAAGGGACCAGCGGCCAGGGGGTCGCCGCGGGCGGCGAGCAAGCCGGAGCCCGGCCGGGCGGGGCCGTCCTGGAGGGCACCGGTGACGCCGCTGCCGCCGAGGCGGCGGCGGGGCGGGACGGCGGCCCTGCCGCGGCCGGCCGGAAGAAGGCCGCCGTGGTCCGGGGTGCCGGCGAGACACCCGACCTGGAGTCCTACCGCGGTGTGGGCATCTTCATCGAGCAGCACGGCAGCCAGGCCGCGCCGGTAGCCTGGGAACTGGCCGGGATCGGGCGAAAGCTGGCGGATAAGCTGGGTGTGGAGCTCATCGGCTTCGTGGCCGGCCACCAGGTGGAGGCGGTGGCCCAGGAGGCGGTGGAACGGGGCTGCGACCGGGTTCTCGTCATGGACCACCCCGCCCTGGGGGTCTACCGTAACGAGGCCTACGCCCGGGTGCTCACGCCGGTGATCCGGGAGGTGAAGCCCGAGATCTTCCTGCTGGGCGCCACCACCACCGGCCGCGACCTGGCCGGTACCATCGCCACCACCCTGCAGACGGGGCTGACGGCGGACTGCACCCAGCTGGACGTGGACCCCGAGACGCGCCTGCTGGATGCCATCCGGCCGGCCTTCCTGGAGAAGCAGCTCGCGGTGATCCTCTGCAAGAAGCACCGGCCCCAGATGGCCACCGTGCGGCCCAAGATGATGGAGCCGGCACCGCGCCAGCCCGGCCGCCAGGGGGAGATCATCAGGGTGCCGGTCGACCTGGACGAGAGCACCCTGCGCACCCGCGTGCTGGGCGTCATCGACGAGCCCGACCCGCAGGCCCAGCTGGAGCGGGCTGATGTGGTGGTGGCCGGGGGCCGCGGCCTGCAGGACCCCAAGAACCTCAAGCTGCTCTTCGACTTCGCCCAGGTAGTGGGCGGCGTGGTGGGCGCCTCCCGGGCCATCGTGGATGCGGGCTGGATCGGTCGCGAGCACCAGGTGGGCCAGACGGGCCTGACCGTCCGGCCCAAGGTCTACTTTGCCTTCGGCATCTCGGGCGCCATCCAGCATACCGTCGGCATGGAGAACTCCGAACTCATCATCGCCGTGAACAAGGATCCGGACGCGCCGATCTTCAAGGTGGCCGACCTGGGCGTGGTGGGAGACCTCTTCGCCATCGTCCCTGCCCTCCAGGCCGAGCTGGCCCGCCGCCTGGATGCCCTTCTGGCGGAGGAACCCGAGGCCGGCGGCGCCGCCGGCGGCCAGGAAGACGGGGAAAGCCAGGGCGCGGCGGCGGCAGCCCGGGCCGGCGCCTGACGGAGGGATGGCTGTGGCAGAGCGCTTTGACGTCGTGATCGTGGGCGCCGGACCCGCCGGGCTGTCGGCGGGCCTGGTGCTGGCCCGGGGCGGCGCCCGGGTGCTGATCCTGGAACGGGGCGAGTACCCCGGCTCCAAGAACGTCATGGGCGGCGTGCTCTACCGGCACCAGCTGGACGAGCTCTTGCCCGGAGCCTGGCGGGAGGCGCCCGTCGAGCGCACCATCGTCGAGCAGAACTACTGGCTGCTCACGCCGGATTCGGCGGTCACCTTCGGCTACCGCACGCCCCGCTGGGCCGGCGACCCGCCCAACAATTTCACCGTGCTGAGGGCCAAGTTCGACCCCTGGTTTGCGAAGAAGGTGGAGGAAGCGGGTGCCACCATCATCACCCGCACCACCGTGGTCGACCTGATCCACGATGACCGCGGCCGGGTGGTGGGCGTGGTGGCCGGCCGCCCGGAGGGTGAAGTGTACGCCGACGTGGTGATCCTGGCGGAAGGCGTCAACAACCTGCTGACCCAGAAGGCCGGCCTCCACGACGACTGGGCGATGAACGAGGCCGCGCTGGCGGTCAAGGAAGTCATCGAGCTGCCCCGGGAGAAGATCGAGGACCGCTTCGGCCTGGAACCGGGGCAGGGCGCCACCGTGGAGATGCTGGGCGACGCCACGGCCGGCATGCTGGGCATGGGCTTCCTTTATACAAACAAGGAGTCGGTGTCCTTCGGCGTCGGCGTGTTGGTCAAGCACCTGGTCTACAGCCAGATGAACCCCAACCAGCTGCTGGAGCGGCTCAAGCAGCACCCCAAGGTGCGCAAGCTGATCGAAGGCGGCAAGGTGATCGAGTACTCGGCCAAGCTGATCCCCGAGGGCGGCTACAAGGCCATCCCCCGCCTGTTCAAGGACGGCCTGATGGTGGTCGGGGACGCGGCCGGCCTGACCAACGCCATCCACCGCGAGGGCTCCAACCTGGCCATGACCTCCGGCCGCATCGCCGGCGAGGTGGCCCTGGAGGCCCTGGCGGAGGGTGACAGTTCCACCCGGGTCCTCTGCCGGTACCAGCAGCGGCTGGAAGAGACCTACGTCCTCAAGGACCTGCGGAAGTACAACTACGCCAACGAGTTCTTCGACGAGAACCCGCAGTTCCTGCGGGATTACCCCGAGCTGCTGAGCCAGGTGATGCGGGAATTCTTCACCGTCGACAGCACGCCCAAGTGGGATAAGCAGGCCAAGATCCTGCGCATGGTGCGCCGCCAGCGCCCGCTGTGGCGCATCGCCTATGACCTCTATTCCATGTGGAGGGCGATCGGATGAGCGCGCGGGCTGCGGCCGCTGCGGCGGCCCCCATGGACACGGAAGCCCCCGAGACCGCCGGTGGGCAGGCGCCGGCCGGCGTACGGCCGATGACGATTCAGGATAAGCTGTACCTGGACCGGTTCAACGCCGACAAGCAGTCGCACCTGTTCATCATCGACCCGGACGTGTGCCTCAACAAGTGCCCGGAGCAGTACTGCACCAAGTTCTGCCCGGCCCACGTCTACGAGTGGGACGACGAGGCGCAGAAGATCCTGGTCGGTTACGAGGGGTGCGTGGAGTGCGGCACCTGCCGCATCGGCTGCCCCTTCCGCAACATCAAGTGGCTCAACCCGCGGGGCGGCTACGGGGTCCAGTATCGCCAGGGCTGAAGGCCAGGCCGGTCCGCGGGGACAGGCCGCGGGGATAGGCCGCGCCGGCGGGTTCCCCCAGGCCGGCAGCCGGGCTCGCCGCCCGGTTGATCGCGGCGGGGGCGCCAGCGGGGAGGGGACCGGCCGGTGGGGAAGAACGGGCCGCCCGCCCCGACCCAGCACGTCCCACAGGAGGTTCACCATGGCCATCGCGCGGGCAGAACTGGCCCGCCGGGCTCGGGAGCTGGCCCGGCGGGTGCAGGAGGAATGGCTGGAAAGGGAGGCGGGGAGCGGCGCCGGGGGCGAGAGGCGGCCCGGAGGGGATTCCGGCTGGGCCCTGGCTCTGGCCGGCTCCGGCGCCACGGGCTTCCGGGACACGGTCTCGCGCCTCGACCTGGTGGCCGCCGGCCCGGCGGAAGCAGTGCAACGGCTGCGCAGCCGCCTGGCGCCCCACGGGGAGCCCGGAGGACCCGGCTCCCTCCACCGGCTGCCCGCCTGGGCCGGCGGTGGCCACCTGGCCCTTCTGACCTGGGACGAGCTGGCCGCCGCGGCCCGCCGGCCCGATGAGGCCACGGTGATCCTGCTGGGCGCCGCCGAGCCCCTGCTGGACCCCGGTGGCCGGCTGGCAGCCCGCCTGGCCCCGTTGCGGCAGTTGCCACCGGACTGGTACCGGCAGCAGGCGGCCCGGCGTTACCGCGCCCTGCGGCGGCGCACCGCCTCCATGGCCTGGAACCTGCGCCGGGGCCAGGCCTTCGCCTTCCTGGCCGGGTTCGTCCAGTGGCTCGAGCATTTCCTGTTGCTGTGCCGCTACGCCGACGGCGAGCCCCCCGTCGACCGCAAGTGGCTGCTGCAGGCGGCCATGCGCACCTCCCTGGGGCGCCAGTGCCGGGCCGATCTCTACGCCCTCTTCTCGGGCCTCGGCGAGATCGCCACCCTGGGAGGAAGCTACGATCCGAAGGAGAACCGGCTTTACGGGACCATCGCCCGGCTCCACGGCCAGCTGGCCGCCGCCCTGCGCCAGCGGGGGCTGCTGGACGAGCGGGACGAACCGAGGGACGACACCAGGGAGGAGACCCCGTGAAGCTCTTCGCCTATGGGACCCTGCGGCGCCGCGGGCGGATCGAAGCCCTGGTCGGCCGCCGGCTGGACGAGCCGGTACCGGCGGTGCTGGAGGGGTACCGCCTCTACGATACCGGCCGCGGCTATCCGGTGATCCTGCCCGAACCGGGCCACCGGGTGCAAGGCGTGGTGTGGACCATCGACGAGGCCGACCTGGGCTACCTCGACCACTACGAGGGGGCCGACGAGGACCCACCTTACTACTACCGGCGCATGGTCCAGGTGCAGGTGGCGGGACGGCCGGTGGAGGCGGTGGTTTACGTCGGCAACCCGGAGGTCTTTGACCGCCTGGTTCCCCTGGAGGCGTACTGAAAGGGGCGCACTGAAAGAAGCTGGCAAGCCCGGCGGCAACGGCCGCCGGGGTTTTTGCGCTTATGGACCCCGCTGGGGTCCGGCTCCCCCGCTCAGGGGCCCAACCCCCCAGTCCCGGGCCCCGGCCTCCCTGCCGGCGGCCGCCGCCTCCGCCGGAGCCCATGTCCCCGGGCGGCCGCTTCCCGCCGTGCACCCGCGCACAAGGCCGGCCGGCATCCCGCATACACTGCCCCGGAGCCGGTCCGCCGGGCCGGACCGGCAGGGAGGTGGGGACATGGCGGGCAGCACGCTGCACGACCCGTCCCATCATGCGGAGGCGGAACCGTCGCGGGCCGGGCGCAGCCCCCTTCCTCCGGGCTGGCCGCGCTGGCTGGCGGCGGTGGAGGATGGGCTGGTGCGAGCTGCGGTGGCCGGACTGGTGGTGCTGGTGGTCGTCCAGTCCCTGATGGCAGGCCAGGGTCACCTGGCGCTGGACACCTACGGCCGGGTGCTGGAGGACTGGGGATACCTCCCGGCCGCTGCGGGCCTCGAGCCCGCAACCCGGGACGGCGGGCCCGGCCATGGGCAGGCGGTCCTCACCCTGACGGGGCACGGGCCGGGAACGGTCCTGGTCCTGCTCAACGGGGTGCCGGTGGCCCAGCTGGAGCCGGGCCAGACCCGCCCGGTGGTGGTCCGGCCCCGCGACCGGCTGGTCCTCCGCTCCGCAGGTCCTGCGGCAGCCCTGGTGGAGGTGGTCCACGTGGCAGGCCCCCTGCACCGGCCCCGGCCGCATACGCGCTGGCAGGCCCTCCCCCAGGGCACGCCCCTGCCGGTGGCCTGGCAGTGAGCAGGGCCCGGCGGGGTCACGGCCGGCGGGACCGGACCGCCGGCCCGCGCCTTTCCGTGGTATAATTGCGGGCGATTGGAATGGCGCTACCCGCCGCGGAACCCGGAGGCGGCGGCCTTGGCAATCCCAAGGCAGCAATCCAGAAACAAGGAATCCGGCGGGCGGTGTCGAAGAAGCGGAGGGAACCGGCGTCGTTGAAACGCGTGATCGCCATTGACGGCCCGGCGGGAGCCGGCAAGAGCACCGTCGCCCGGCGGGTTGCCACGGCCCTGGGTTACTTGTACGTCGATACCGGTGCCATGTACCGAGCCATGACGCTCAAGGTGCTCCGGCATGGCATCGATCCAGCAGACCGCCAGCGGGTGGCCCAGCTGGCCCGCGAAACGGACATTGCGCTGGCAACGGGGCCCGAGGGGGCCCCGCAGGTTGTTCTCGACGGGGTCGATGTCACGGCCTACCTGCGGGAGCCGGGGGTCGACCAGGCGGTGTCCGTGGTGGCCGCCATCCCCGAGGTGCGGCAGCGGCTGCTGGAGGTCCAGCGGGAGCTGGCCCGCCGGGGCCGGGTCGTCCTGGAAGGCCGGGACACAGGGACCCATGTGGCACCGGAGGCCGACCTCAAGATCTTCCTCACGGCATCGCCGGACGAACGGGCCCGGCGCCGGTATCGGGAGCTGGTGGCGGCAGGCCACGCGGTGACCCTGGAGCAGGTCGAAGAGGCGCTGCAGCAGCGGGACCGGCAGGACATGACCCGTCCGGCCGCGCCGCTGCAGCGGGCTTCGGACGCCATCGAGATCGACACCACGGGGCGCACCATCGACGCCGTGGTCGAAGAGATCCTGCGGTACTGCCGGGAGGGCGAGTAGGTGCTGTACCGGTTTGCCAAAGGGCTGTTCTGGCTGGTCTTCGCCCTGGGGTACCGCTGGGATGTGCGCGGGCTGGAGAACGTACCGGCCCGGGGACCGCTGCTGGTGATCGCCAACCATTTCAGCTGGCTCGACCCGCCGCTGGTGGGTACGGTGTTGCCGCGAAAGGTGCATTTTATGGCCAAGCAAGAACTGTTCCACAGCCCGGTGGCGGCCTGGGTCCTGCGGCGCCTGGGGGCGTTCCCGGTACGCCGGGGCCAGCCCGACCGCTGGGCCCTGCGCCACGCCCTGACCCTGCTCGACCAGGGCAAGGTGGTCGGCCTCTTCCCGGAAGGGACCCGCAGCCGGGGCCCGCTGCGGCCCTTTGAACCGGGTGCCGCCCTGCTGGCGGTGAAGTCCGGTGCGCCGGTGCTGCCGGTGGCCATCACCGGCCCCTACCGGCTGGGCCGCCGGGTCCGGGTCCGCATCGGGCGCCCCTTCCGGGTGGATCGGGCCGGAGGGGAGGGGACCATCGAGGCGGTGGCAGAAAGGATGCGCGAGGCCATTGCGGCGCTGCTGGATGAACCCGCTCCGGCGGGGTCGCCACGACGCCGCATCCCTGTAGGTTAAGCCGTTCGAAGGGGGTCGTGTCGAGGATGGACCAGATCCGCGATCCACAGGCGGCGGACCGGGAAGGGACTCCCGGCGCCGCGCCGGAACAGGAGGTGACGCCCGCCAGCCCGGAGCCGCACCTGAGCCCGGCGGCGGTAGAGGCCGCCGCGGGGGCGACGGAAGCCCTGGCGCAGCTGAAGCAGGAGGCCGAGGAATCCGCCGAGGCCGCCGCTGAGCGGGAGGCCGGCGTGGCCGAGACCGAAGGCGCCGACCGGCCGGCGGGCCAGCCCGAGGGCGAGCCCGGCGACGCCCGGTCGCCGGGGGAGGCGCCCGCCGCTGCAGCCGGCGAGCCGGGCGGTGCCGTCCCCGAAACCCCGGGTCCCCAGGGCGACGGCGCTGGTGGAACGCCAGCCGCCGCGGCAGGGGAAGGGCCGGCCGCAGCCGGCGACGGAGACCGGGAGGCGGCGACCTCACCCGCCGGGGGTCCGGCTGCGGAAACGGCTGGAGCGGCCCGCGGAACCATGGATGAGCAGCTGGCGCCAACCCGCCTGAGCCGCGGGCAGGTGGTGACGGGCACGGTAGTGCAGGTGGCCGACGATCACGTCCTGGTGGACGTGGGTCACAAGTCCGACGGCACGATCCCCCGGAACGAGCTGCGGCTGCTGGGCGGCAAGCAACCCGAAGAGGTCTACCAGGTGGGCCAGGAGATCCCCGTGGTCGTCCTGGGCTTCACCGACAAGGGTGAAGGGGGCCTGCTGCTCTCCCACCGGCGGGCGGTGGAGCGGGAGGCCTGGGACGCCCTGCGGCGGGCTTACGAGGCCGGCGAGCCCATCGAGGTGCCGGTGGTCGAACAGGTGAAGGGCGGCCTGGTCTGCGACGCCGGGGTCCGCGCCTTCATGCCCGCCTCCCACGTGGAGCGAGGCTACGTGGCCGACCTCAGCCATTACGTGGGCACCACGGTGCGGGCCAAGATCATCGAATTCGACCGCAACAAGCGGCGGGTGATCCTCTCCCGCAAGGAGCTGCTGGAGGAGGAAGCCCGGCGCCGGGCGGAGGAAACCCTGGCCAGCCTGGAGGAAGGCCAGGTGCGCACCGGCGTGGTCAAGGGCCTCACCGACTTCGGCGCCTTCATCGACCTGGGCGGGGTGGATGGGCTGCTCCACGTCTCGGAGATGCACTGGGGCCGCATCGACCATCCCCGGGACCTGCTGAAGGAAGGCGACACCATCCAGGTCAAGGTGCTCAAGGTCGACCGGGAGCGGGGCCGCATCTCCCTCAGCCTGAAGGAACTCATGCCCGACCCCTGGAGCGACGTGGAGCGGCGCTACCCCGTGGGGGCGACGGTCAAGGGCACTGTGGTCCGCCTGGTCCCCTTCGGCGCCTTCGTGCGGCTGGAGCCCGGGGTGGAAGGCCTGGTCCACATCTCCCAGCTGGCCGACCACCGGGTGGAGTCGCCCGACGAGGTGGTCCACGAGGGTCAGGAAGTGGAGGTGCGGGTGCTGCGGGTCCAGCCGGAGGAGCGGCGCATCAGCCTGAGCATGCGCTCGCCGGCCGAGCCGCGGCGGCCCCGGACCGAGCGGCCGCGGCGGTCACCCGAACGTCCCCAGTCCCAGGCGCAGGAATCGACCCCGGCTGGTGACGCGGGCGGGATCACCATCGGCGAGATGTTCGGCGATCTGCTGGAGGAGACCCGCGACCGGCTGGCAGGCGAAGGGGAATGAGGAGCCCAGTACGGGGCCGGTGCGGCTGCCGCCCGGCCCTTTGAGGCGGTCGCAAAAACCGTACGTGTCGACCGGGAGGGGGCGTGTCCCCGTGGGCGCGCCCCCTCCCGGCTTTTTCGCGGTCCGGGCAGGCCCGGGACCAGGCCAGGGACCCCGCGGTGCAGCGTGGGGAATGCTTAGGGCGAGGTGGTGGCCTTGACCGGAACGGGGATGCTGGCGCTGGCCGCGGTGTTGCTGGCCCTCGAGGTCGTTCCCGGCACCCACCGCCTGGGCGTGTCGCCGGTGCGGTTGGCCGCCTGGGGGCTGGCCTGGATCGCGGCCGCCTGGGCCGCCACGTGGCCGGTGGCGGCGGGACCCGGCTGGCTGGGGATCAGCCCTGGCGGTGCTGCCTTGCCCCTGGCGGCCGCGGCCTGGTGGCTGGCCCGCCTGCCCGCCCGGGAACGTCGCCGGGGCGTGGCCGGCCTGGCGCTGGTGGCCGGTCTTGGGTACGCGCTGCTGCGGGTTCTTCCCACCAGCCTGCCGGGATGGGTCTCCCCGGCCTGGGCCGCAGGCGTCATCACCGGCGTGGTAGCCTCCCTGATCCCCGTGCCGGCCCCGGGCAGCCTGATCCTGGCCACGGCCGGCATGGTGCTGGGCCAGGGCGGTCTGGCCGCCGTCCTGGCCGTTTCCCTGGCCGGCGGTGGCCTGCCCGCCGCCGCGGCCGTTCCCGTGCACTTCACCGTCGCGGGCGGCGAAGCCTATGACGCCCTGGCCGCGGCGGCCGTCACCGCCGGAGCCATGACCATCCTGGGCGGTGACCTCCCGCCGCCAGGAGAGGCGGGAGACCAGGGGGCCGGTCGCCCGTGACCGGAGGCCCGGGTGGTGCCGGCAGCCGCCTCCCGGCCGCGGCGGAGGAAGGGGCATGGAAGGGGCCGGGGAGCGGGCAGCCTGCCGGCGGCCCGCCGCTGGTGGTCTACTACTGTTACGGGGGCACCCACACATCGGTGGTGTCGGCGGCCCTGCACCTGGACCTGCTTGATCCGCGCCGTCCCCCCGAGACGGCCGAGCTCCTGCGGCTCGACTTCTTCGACCGCAACGAGCGGGAGGAACACGGGCGCCTGCTGCCCATGGGCCACGGCAGCGGTACCGACGGTGTGTTCGTGCTGGGCGCCGAGGGGGCCGGCGATGCCCTGGCCCGCTGGTGTCTTGGCCTTCTGGCCCTGGCCGGCGATCCCCACCGCTGGCTGTTTGTCAACGTGCTGCCGGAGGTCAACCTGGCCATGAAGATCGCCGGGTTCGTCTCCCGGCGGCTGGGCTGGCGCCGGCTGGCGCGGCCCCTGCTGATCCAGGGCGTGCGGGCGGCCTTTCCCCACCTGGTCCAGCGGGTGGAGGGGGCGCGGCGGGCGGCGGCCCAGGGCCAGGCCGGTATCCTGTACCCGGAGCATCGCCCCGCCGGGGCACCCGGCCGGCGGCACGACGGGGTTGCCGGGCCGGCGTGCCGCTCCCCCGGACCGCCGGCCGGACCCGGCCGCGCGGTGGACCCGGCACCGGCCGGCCCGGGCGACCGGGCGGTGTTCTACGTGGCGGGAGGAACGGCCCACCGGGCCCTCCTGGCAGCCTACCTGCACCTGGGCCGGCTCGACCCGCGGCGGGCGCCGCGCCCCGGGGAGGTGGCCGGCCTGCCCCTGCTGGCCATACCCGAAGCGGCGGAAGCAGGGCGCATCTTCCGGGTAGGAACCGATTCTCGCGGGCGCCAGGTTCTGGCGGCGGGGGCCGGCGGGCCGGACTACCTGGCCGTACGTGCTGCCGGCTCGCTCCGCGCCCTGGGTTACCTGGGAGGCCGCGGGGCGCCGCAGCTTCCTGGCGTGCTGGACCAGGGGCCCCTGCCGGCCTGGCGGTTCGTCCCCGTGGGAGACAGCCTGGCTTGGTGGGAGAAGCCGTGGCTGGCCAGACCCGCCGAGGCCGGGTTCGACGGCGGCACCCCGCCCGTTCGCGGCAGCAAACCCCGGCCGGAGCCGCCAGGGAATGCCGGTGGCGGCTGGCGGTGGCGCTGGCAGGTGCGGGCATGGACCCGCCGCTGGCACCGGCTGGCCGAACTGGTGGAATCGGTACGCCAGGCGCCCTGACCGGGCGGCAGGGCCCCAGGACCCCCGGCCGCCGGCCCGGGGGCGCGGCTCGCAGCCGGCGCGGCCCGTACCCTGCCCCAGGGCGCCCCCGGCATCGCCATGCTTCGCGTTGACGCTGTCGCGCGGCCCCTGGCATGATGATACGGGCAGGGCGGGGAGGGGAGGACAGGCGTGAAACCCGTGGTGGCCATCGTCGGGCGGCCCAACGTGGGCAAGTCGACCCTGTTCAACCGCATCATCGAGCGTCGCCTGGCCATCGAGGACGACGTGCCCGGCGTCACCCGCGACCGCCTCTACGCCGACACGGACTGGGCGGGCCGGGAGTTCACCCTGGTGGACACCGGCGGCCTGGCCGAAGGGGACGACCCGCTGACCGTGCAGGTTCGGCGGCAGGTGGAAGCGGCCGTGCGGGAGGCCGACCTGCTGATCATGGTGGTGGACGGCCAGGCCGGCGTCACCCCCGCCGACGAAGAGGTCGCCCGCCTTCTCCGCCAGTCCCGCAAGCCCACCATCCTGGCCGTGAACAAGGTGGACGACGCCCGCTGGGACGGCGTCCAGTATGACTTCTTCCGCCTCGGCCTGGGCGAGCCGATCCCGGTGGCTGCGGGCCCGGGGCGCAACGTGGGCGACCTGCTGGATGCCGTGGTGCGCGGGCTGCCCGCTCCTCCGGCGGACGAACCCGGCGACGCCGGGGGCCGCGGCCCCTGGGGCGAGACGGGAGAGATCGCCGTAGCCATCGTGGGGCGGCCCAACGTGGGTAAGTCGTCGCTGGTCAACCGGCTGCTGGGCGAGGAGCGGGTGGTGGTCAGCGACATCCCCGGGACCACCCGGGACGCGGTGGACGTGCTCTGGCGCCGCGGCGAGCGGGTGTTCCGGTTCATCGACACCGCCGGCCTGAGGCGCAAGAGCCGGGTCAAGGACGACGTGGAGTTCTACAGCACCCTCCGGACCCAGCGCGCCCTGGCGCGTGCCGACGTGGCCTGCCTGGTGCTGGACGCCCGGGACCCGGCCACCGAACAGGACAAGCGCATCGCCGGCATGATCCTGGAAGAAGGCAAGGCCTGCGTGCTGGCGGTGAACAAGTGGGACCTGGTGGTCAAGGGGCCCGATACCGCCGACCAGTACCGGGAAGCCCTGTACCGGGAGTACGACTTCCTGCAGTTTGCTCCCGTCGTGTTCCTCTCGGCGCTGACGGGGCAGCGGGTGGACCGCCTGGTCGAGGTGCTGGCCGGCGCCGCGGAGAACCACCGGCGCCGCGTGCCCGAACCTGTGTTGCGCAAGGTGCTGGATGACGCCCTGCTGGTCCACGAGCCTCCCTCCCGCAAGGGCCGGCGCCTGCGCATCCACCGGGTGCGCCAGGTGGCGGATCGGCCGCCGACCTTCCTGTTCCTGGTCAACGACCCCGAGATCGTCCACTTTTCCTTCGAACGGTTCCTCGAGAACGTCCTGCGCCAGGCCTTCGACTTCACGGGAACGCCGGTGCGGCTGATCTTCCGGGCGCCTGCGAGGGGCAAGGGAGCAGCCGCCGACGACTGACCCCGGGCGGCCGGCGAGAGGGGCAGGAGCCGGCGTCAGGGGTGGAAGAGGGGAGAGCGCTCCATCCATGGGTTTTTTGGTGGGTATGGGATGGTGGGGGATGGCCGTCCTGGGCTATTTGCTGGGCTCCCTGCCCTTCGGCCTCTGGCTCGTGCGGGCCACGCGGGGGGTTGACATCCGCCGCTACGGCAGCGGCAACATCGGCACCACCAACGTGCTGCGGGTGGCCGGACCGCGGGTGGCCGCCCTGGTCCTGCTGGCCGATGCCGCCAAGGGCTGGTTGCCCGTGGTCCTGGCCCGGGCGGCGGGCCTCGGCGAACCGGCGGCGGTGCTGGCCGGCGTGGCCGCCATGGCCGGGCACAGCTGGTCCATCTGGCTGGGCGGCAAGGGCGGCAAGGGGGTCGCCACGGGGCTGGGCGTGCTGCTGGGACTGGACCCGCGGGTGGCCCTGGCCGCCTTCGGCGTCTGGATCGGGGTGGTGGCGCTGAGCCGGTACTCGTCCCTGGGCTCCATGAGCGCCGCCGCCAGCGTGCCCCTCTGGATGACCCTCTGGCATGCCCCCGCGGCCCACCTGGTCTTCGGGGTCGCCGCCGCCCTGGTGGTGCTGGTGCGGCACCGGGCCAACATCCGCCGCCTGCTCCGGGGCGAAGAGCTGCCCATCACGCTGAAGATCGACCCGCGGAGGGAATAGCATGCGGGTGGTGGTGGCCGGCGCCGGGGCCATCGGCTGCCTCCTGGGTGGCCTCCTGGCGGCCGGGGGGCACGAGGTGATCCTGGTGGGCCGGCCCGACCGCCTGGAGCCGGTGGCCCGCCACGGGCTGGTGCTGGACCCGCTACCCGGCGCCCCCGGCAACCCACCGGGACCGGGGGCGGCAGCGGGCCGGGACGGTACGGGGATGGCCGGCGCGGCCCCCGGGGCGGGCCCCTGGGCGGTGGCCGTGGTCCCGTCGGTGTGGGAGGCCGCCCGCGGCCCCGCTCCGGACGCCGTGCTGGTCACGGTGAAGATGCCTGCCCTGACCCAGGTCCTGGCCCAGGTGGCCGCTGCCTGGCCGCCCGCGGCCTCCTCCCGCCCTCCTCTGGTGGTCACCTTCCAGAACGGCATCGGCGCGGAAGAACAGGCCGCACGCCTTCTGGGCGCCGGCCGCGTCATCGCGGGCACCGTCACCCTGAGCGCCGCCCTGGAAGGCCACCGTGTCCACATCTACAATGCCCGCCGGGGCGGCATCGGCCTGGCTCCCGTGCCCGCCCCCGCGGCCCGGCGGCCGGCGGGCCCGGCCGCTGGGGGGCCGGACCGGGAGGCGATCCTGGCCTGCCGCGCCCTGGCCGCGCGGTGGCAGGCCACCCTGCCCGTGCCCGTGATCACGGCCCGCGACGCCGCAACCCTGAAGTGGTCCAAGCTGCTGCTCAACTTGGTGGGCAACGCCGTCGGTGCGCTGCTGCAGTGGGACGTGGACCGGGTCTTCCGCCACCCGCTGGCGGCGGCCGTCGAGCTGCGGAGCCTGCGGGAGGCGGTGGCCGTGGCCCGCCGGGCCGCCCCCCGGCTGGTCGACCTGCCGGGTTACCCGGTGCGCTTGTTTGCCCGTTGCGTCCAGTGGCTGCCCCCAACCCTGTTCCGCACGGTGGTCGGGCCCCGGGCCGCCGGCGGGCGGGGCGGCAAGCTGCCCTCCGTGGCCCTGGATGTGGCCGCCGGCCGGCATCCCACGGAAACCCAGGCGCTGCACGGGGCGGTGGCCCGGACGGCGGCCTCCTGGGGAGGCGAGGCGCCCCTCTGCGCAGCCCTGGCCCGGCTGGTGGACCGGGCGGCTGCCGACCCGGCCGAGCGGGCCCGTTTCCGCGACCGCCCCGATCACCTGCTGGCCGCCCTGCGCCAGGAAGGGGCCTGGCCTGCCTGAGGGCGGCCGAAGGAGCCGGCCGGGCCGACCGCCTGCCGGGCACCCGGCCCGGCCGGCCCCCGGAACCGCCGGGCCGGACCAAGGAACGCCGAGGACGGCGGCGGCCACCGTCCCGGACCGTAACCCGTATCCGGCGGCAGGGGCTTCCCGGGGGCCCCGGACCGGACGCCCATGCGGCCCGGACGGGCCGGCCGGTTCGTCCCACCCCGCGACATATCCCCTCCCACCCCTCATATACATGGTACTGGCCTCGGACAGGGGCTGGCCGCTGTCTGACCGACCAGCCGGAGCCGCGGGCACGGCGGCAGCATCGGGAGGGAAGGCGCGTGGAGCGTTACGACATCTTTCAGGACATTGCCGAGCGCACCGGCGGCGACCTCTACATTGGCGTGGTCGGTCCGGTGCGGGCGGGGAAGTCCACCTTCGTGAAGAAGTTTGTGGAGCTGCTGGTCCTGCCCAACATCGCCAACGAGCACGACCGGCAGCGCACCCAGGATGCCATTCCCCAGAGCGGGGCCGGCCGCACCATCATGACGGCGGAGCCCAAGTTCATCCCCGACGAGGCGGTGGAGATCCAGGTCAAAGAGGGCCTGACGGTGCGGGTGCGGCTGGTGGATTCCGTCGGCTTCCCCGTCCCCGGGGCCATCGGCTACACCGAGGCCGACGGTCCGCGCATGGTGACCACCCCCTGGTTCGAGCAGGACATCCCCTTCGAAGAGGCCGCCGTGGTCGGCACGCGCAAGATCATCAACGAGCACTCCACCCTGGGCATCGTGGTGACCACCGACGGCAGCTTCGGCGAGATCCCGCGGGAGAATTTCGTCGAGGCGGAGCAACAGGTCATCCGCGAGCTGAAGGAGCTGGGGAAGCCCTTTGTGGTGCTGCTCAACACGGCGGACCCCCTGTCGCCGGAGACGGCCCAGCTGGCCGAGACCCTGGCCTTCGACTACGACGTGCAGGTCATCCCCATCGCCCTCAACCGGGTGGGGGAGCGGGACCTGCTGGTGGTGCTGGAGCAGCTGCTGCTGGAGTTCCCCGTGCGGGAGCTGGTGGTGCGGCTGCCGGCCTGGGTGGAGGAGCTGGATCCGGACTTCTGGCTGCGCCGTCACTACGCCGAGGCCATCCAGGCCACGGTCCAGAATGTGGAGCGCCTGCGGGACGTGGAGCGGGCCATTGACCAGCTGGGCGAGTACCAGCACATCGAGAAGGTGGAGCTGCAGGAGCTGGATCTGGGCACCGGGGTGGCCACGGTGGACGTGACGGTGCCGGAGGATCTCTTCTGGCAGGTTCTGGGCGAGATCAGCGGCATGGAGATCCGCGGCAAGGAGACCCTGGTCCGCCTGACCCGCGAGCTCAGCCAGGCCAAGGCCGTCTACGACCGCATCGGCCGCAGCCTGGAAGAGGCCGACGAACGCGGCTACGCCGTGGTGATGCCCTCCCTGGACGACCTGGTCTTCGAGGAGCCGGAGCTGGTGCGCAAGGGCGGCCAGTTCGGCGTCCGGCTGCGGGCCAGCGCGCCCACCCTGCACCTGTTCCGCACCGTGGTCAGCACCGAGGTGGCGCCCATGATCGGCTCCGAGAAGCAGTCCCAGCAGCTGGTCAACTACCTGATGGAGAAGTTCGAGGACGACCCGCGCAAGATCTGGGAATCCGACATCTTCGGCAAGTCCCTGGACGAACTGCTCAAGGAAGGCATCGAGGACAAGATCCGCTCTATGCCCGAAAACGCCCAGGGCAAGATCCGCGAAGCCCTCGAGCGCATCGCCAACGAGGGCAGCGGTAACCTGATCTGCATCATCATCTGATGCCGCCAGAGGGGGTGGGGCAGGTGGACCCCCATTCCACCGGCATTGCGGTCGCCGTGCCCCTCATCGCCGGGCTGGTGGAACTGCTCAAGCGCCAGGGCATGCCCACCCGGTGGGCGCCGCCCGTGGCGCTGCTTTTGGGCACGGCGCTGTCCCTGGGCTACGCCGTGGCCGGCCAGACCCTATGGTTCGAGGCGCTGATCCAGGGGCTGGCCCTGGGGCTGGGCAGCATGGGCCTCTACAGCGGCGTCAAGTACTACCGCCGGCCCCGCGAATGAGGGCCGGCGGTCTCCTTTTCGGTCTCCTTTTCCCTCCGGACCCCGGTACCAGCTCCCCGCCCCGAGCCCCAACCCCGGCCCGGGCCGGGTCGGGAGGAACCCGGCGGCGTGCGGCCTGCCGGGTCCTCACCCCCGCGGCGACGCCTGGCCGCCATGGACCACCAGCGGGTGCTCGGTGATGGTGCCCTCGAGGATGCGGAAGGCCCGCAGCACCGGCGGCTCCGAGGCCAGAGAAGCGATCAGGTAGTATGCCTCGGGGTAATAGGCGTAGCGCACGTCGGTGGCCGAGGGGTAAGCGGGCGAGCGGGGGTGGCTGTGGAAGATGGCCCACAGCTCCTCGCCGCGCTCCTCCATGGTGGTGAAGATCCGCAGCTGGTCCTCCGGATCCACCGTGTAGCGGACGGGGGAGCGGTCGGCGTTCCGCGCCGGGTAGAAGGCCACGGGCTGCCCCTGGCGCCCGCCCACGATGCCGCAAGCTTCCAGCGGCGCCTCAGCCCGAGCATGGTCCAGCATGGCCGCCACCAGCGCAGGGGGAAGGACCAGCGGGGGAGGGTCCCCCGCCCCCGGCTCCAGCCCGCCGCGCCCGGGCCGCCCGGGTTTCGCGCTCACCGCCCCGATCCCGCCTCCACGGGCAGCCGGTAATTGCGCCAGGCGATCATGCCGCCCTTGAGGTTGTATACCGCCGGGAACCCCGCTTCGTGGAGGAACTCGGCCGCCAGGCGGCTGCGCTCCCCCACCTCGCAGACCATGAGCAGCGGTCGCTCCGGATCGATCTCTTCCAGCCGTGCCCCCAGCTGGGACAGGGGCAGGAGCTGGGCGCCCGGAATGTGATCGCGCTCGTACTCCCACGGGTCCCGCACGTCGATGATCTGCACCCGGCCCGCGTCCACCAGGCGCCGCGCCTCCACCGGCGAGAGCTCCGCCGGTCCCTGGCTGGTGTCGGGAAGGACGGCCACCCCGTCCGCGGCGGATTCCACCTGCGCCGCGCCCGCCGGGGGCGCGCCCGCTGCCGCCGGCTGCGCCCGGGCCTCCGCCTGGGCGGCAGCGGGGACCGGTTCGTCCTCCGGCCGGCTCGCACCCGTTGCGGCCCGCCGGCTACCGGAGCCGTTCGCCGCCGCCGGCGCGGCCGGGGCGGCCAGGCGCCCGTTGGCCCGCTGGGCCGTGCTGCCCGGCAGGGGCACGCCGCAGAAGGCCTCGTAGTCGATCAGCTGGGTGATGGTGGGGTGATCCCCGCACACCGGGCAGTTGGGGTTGCGCTGCCAGTGCAGGATCTGGTAGCTGGCGCTGAGGGCGTCGTAGATGAGAAGCCTCTCTGCCAGGGTCTCGCCGATGCCCAGCAGGATCTTGATGGCCTCCAGCGCCTGGAGCGTCCCCATGTGACCGGCCAGGGCGCCCAGCACCCCCGCCTCCGCGCAGCTGGGCACCATACCGGGCGGCGGCGGGGCGGGGAAGAGGCAGCGGTAGCAGCCCCGCCCGGGCATGAAGACCGTGGCCTGCGCCTCGAAGCGCAGGATGCTGGCATCCACCAGGGGCTTGCCCAGCAGCACGCAGGCGTCGTTCACCAGGTAGCGGGTGGCGAAGTTGTCGCTGCCGTTGATCACCACATCGTAATCCTTCAGGATCTCCAGCGCATTCTGGGAGTTGAGGAAGGTGCCGTGCTCGACCACGCGCACGTCGGGGTTGATGTCCTCCAGGTGGCGCCGGGCCGCCTGGGTCTTGGGCCGCCCCTGGTCATGGTCGAAGTAGAGGATCTGCCGGTGGAGGTTGGAGACCTCCACCCGGTCGCCATCGATGATGCCGATGGTGCCCACGCCGGCTGCGGCCAGGTAGATGGCCGCCGGCGAGCCCAGGGCCCCGGCCCCCACGATGGCCACCTTGCTGTCCAGCAGCTTGCGCTGGCCCTCTACGCCCACCTCGGGCAGGCGGACGTGGCGGGAGTAGCGCTCCATCTGCTGCTCGCTGAGGAGGGGCCCCGCGGCCGGCTCGCCGGCGCCGCCCGCCATGGCCGGGATCAGGGCCACCTCGTCGCCGTCCTGCAACGGGGTGTCGGCACCCTGCAGGGTCCGGATCTCCCGCTTGTTGACGTAGACGTTGAGATGGTGGGCAATGGCCTCGCCTTCGAAGAGCCGCGGGCGCAGGTCGGGATACCGCTGGGCCAGCTGCTCGAGGAGCTCCCGGACGGTGGTCGCCTCGACCTGCAAGCGCGCCTCCCCGGTAATGGACCGGTACGGCGTGGGAATGTACACCTCGACCACGCGCAACACCTCGCCCTCCTGGGGGTCGACGGCGGCGGCGCCGCCCGAAGCCACCCAAAATGCAATCTCACTGACTACTATACATGGAATTCGCGGCGATGAGGAACGTATAGCAAAACCCCGCGGGATGAACCCGCGGGGTTTTGCGGTCGGGCTGCCCGGATTTGAACCGGGGACCTCTACCACCCCAAGGTAGCGCGCTAACCAAGCTGCGCCACAGCCCGCCACGAACTCGAGGCCATTCTAGCACGGGCTTCCCGATCCCGCAACACGGTCCCTGCCACCCCGCCACCCGCCGACGGCCGGCGCCGGCAGGTGCCGGGCTGCCCGGGTCGCCGCCGCGCCGGGGCGGCTGTCCGGTGCCGGCCCGGCCCCGGCCGCCACGGCGCGCTGGGTGGAACCTCGCGGGAGCCGGCCGGTGGAGCTGACGGGCCCGTCCCCTGGCAGGCCAGGCCCCGTGCAAGTGGCGGCGCCCGGGCGCTGCATAGAGCCGCCCGGCCGGGGGCATCTTCTGGCAGGGAGGTCCAGCGCATGCACCAGCCCCCTTTCCCGGATGAACCGTCCCCGCCCTCGGGCGGCACCATCTGGTGGCTGGCCGGCCCCGCGGCCGGCGGGGTCGGGACCTACGTGGAGGCGGTGGGCCGCCAGCTGGTCGCGGCCGGTGCTAGCTGCCGCCTGATCACCGTGCCGGCCGGCGGGTCCACCGCCTGGGGCGCCCTGCGCGCCCTGGGTGCCCAGCTGCGCCACCAGGCCGGCTCGCCCCGCCTGATTCATGCCCACGGCCTGAAGGCGGCCCTGGCCGCCTCCCTGGCTTGCCCCCGGGTTCCGCTGGTCATGACCCTCCATACCTTTCCCACCGGCTGGTGGCAGCGGCAGGTGGCCCGCTGGGTGGCGCGCCGCTGCCGGGCCGTGGTGGCCGTCTCCCGGGCGCTGGCCACCTGGGCCGCCGTGGCGGGGATCGTTCCGGCCGCGGCCCCCGGCCAGCCGGCCCAGGTTCACGTCCTGGTCCCGCCCCTGCCGCGCGGTGGGGCGGCGCTCCTGCCGCGCCAGCGGGCCCGCCGGGAGCTGGCCTTGCCCGACGTGGGCCCGGTGGTGGGCACCATCGCGCGCCTCAGCCGGGAAAAGGGCGTCGACGTGCTGCTGCGCGCCGTGGCCCTGGTCCACCGCCACGGGTTGCCCGTGACCTGCGTGGTCATCGGTGCGGGGCCTGATGAACCGGCCCTGCGCCGGCTGGCCGGGCGCCTGGGCATCGGCGCCTGGGTGCGCTGGGCCGGCTACCGCCAGGAGGCGGCCCGCTGGCTGCGGGCCGTGGACGTCTACGTCCAGCCGTCCCGCCAGGAGGCGTACGGCCTGGCGGTGGCGGAAGCCATGGCGGCGGCGTGCCCGGTGGTCGCCAGCCGGACCGGCGGCCTGGAGGATCTCGTCCGCGACGGCATCGACGGCCGCCTGGTACCCGCCGGCGATCCCGTGGTCCTGGCCCGGGCCCTGTTCGGCCTCCTGCGCGACGAGTCGGCGCGGCAGCGCCTGGCGCGGGCGGCGGCCGCCAGGGCGAGCCGCTGGCCTGACGCAGCGCAGGTTGCCCGGCAGCACCTGCAGCTGTACGGGCAGCTGGCAACCCCGCCGGCCGCGGCCCGCCGCACCGGCCGGCTCCATCCGGCGGAGGAGAGGCGGTAACCGTGGCTCCTTCCGCCCGCACAGGTTCAGGTGCCGGTTCCTGGCAAGGAGCCGCGCCGGGTTCCCCCTCCGGCCCCGGCCCGTCCCCCGCGGGTGCCCCCGGCCGCGCGACCGCCGGGCCCCGGTCGTGGACGGGGGCCGGCGACCCGCGCACCCCGCCGGCCGCCCGGCGGGTGGCGGCCGTTCTCCTGGTGGCGGGGCTGCTGGCTGTGGGAACGGGGCTGACCGCCCGCCAGCTGGACGGCACCCTGGGGGGAGCCGGGAGGCTGGTCCTGGATGAAGGCCGTCCGTGGGTCGCGCCCGCCGCGCCGCCCGGCCAGGGTACGCAGCACCGCATGGTGACCCTGGTGACGGCCCCCGGCCTCGACCTGGCCCTGCTCCACCGCCTGGCGGCCACCGACCCCACGTGGCAGAGCCTGCTCCAGGGGGCCGCCGCAGGCCTCATGACAGCCCACACCGGAGGTTATTACGGGCGCGAGGCGGCGTACCTGACGCTGGGGGCCGGAGCGCGGGCCGTCAGCGGCCCCACGGCCGGCTGGGTGCTCCCTGGCGACCAGGTGCTGGCGCCGGGGACGGCCGCCAGCCTGTTCGACCGCTGGTGGCCCGGCCCCTCCGGCACGCCGCCTGTGGCACCGGCGTCATGGCCCGGGGGCGCGCCGCTCGGGGCGGAACCCGCCCTGGCCGGCAGCCCGGCCCCTGCCGCCGGGGCGAAGGGGGTTCGTGGCTCGCCGGAAAGGAACGCCGGAGCGCAGGCGGCCGGTGGGCCGGAGACCGGGATGGAGGCCGCAGGCGACGGGGCCGCGGGCGGGGCGGCGGCGAGCACGGGCCTTCCCGGGCTGCCGCCTGTGGTGCACTGGGGCTGGCACGCTTTGCAGCGCGCCAACCAGGATCTGAATCATCCCGTGCCCCTGGGGTCCCTGGCCGCCGCCCTGCACGCAGCGGGCCTGAAGGTGGCCGCCCTGGGCAACGCCGACCTGCCCTCGGGTCCCTGGGCCTCGGCCCGCCCCGGCGCCGCGCTGCTGGCCGCCGACGGCCGCGGCTGGGTCGACCTCGGCCTGGTCGACGGCCGCGCCCTCGAACCCGATCCTTCCTTCCCTGGCGGCTGGCGGACCCGGTGGGACACGGTTCTGGACGCCTGGGCGCTGGCGCGCCGGCAGGCCGCCCTGGTGGTGGTGGAGGAAGGGGACCTGGCCCGGCTTGAGGATCTGGCGCCGCTCCTGCCCGCCGGCACCCTGGAAACGGCCCGGTGGGAGGCGGCCCGCCGGCTGGGACAGGTCCTGGCGGTCATGCGAGCGGGCCTGGGCCCCGAAGACCGGCTGATCCTGCTGAACCCGGCCCCCAGCAGCGAGGCCCGGGCCACGGGCAAGACCCTGATGCCCGTCGTCACCTGGGGAGCGGGCTCCGGCCTGCTGGCCAGCCCGTCCACGCGCCGGGCCGGCGTGGTGGCCAACACCGACCTGGCGCCCATGATCGCGGCCCACCTGGGGGCGCCGCCCCACCCCGCCTGGGTGGGGCGGCCCTGGCTGGTGGTGCCCGGCGAAGGGCCGCCGGGGGCCGAGGTGCTGGCCGGCCTCCACCGGCTCGATGCCGGCCTGGTGGCCAACTACCAGCGGCGAGCTGCCTTCATCCGCCTCTTCGTGGGAGCGGGCCTGGTGTTGACGGCCGGTCCGCTGTTCGGCCTGTGGCGCCGCAGCCGCCGGCTGGGCCGCTGGGGGCAGCCCCTGCTGGCCCTGGCCGCCTTCCCCCTGGCCAACCTCCTGTTGCCGGCCTGGCCTGCCGGACCGGGGTGGAACTGGTGGTCCGGGACGCCGTCGGTGTTGCTGGCGGCGCTCCTGGCCGTCGCCCTGGCGGCCCTGGCCCGGCGCCTGGCGGGGTCGACCCTGGGGGCCTTCGGCGCCGTAGGGTTCTGGACGGCGGTGGTGACGGTGGCCGACGCCCTGGCCGGGGCCTGGCTGGCCCAGCTGACGCCCTTCGGCTATTCGCCCATCGGGGGCGCGCGCTTCTACGGCATCGGCAACGAGTACATGGGGGTGCTGATCGGCTCGGCGGCGGTGGCCGCTGCCGCCTGGGCGGAGATGCGCCGGCGGGCGGCCGCGGCGGCACCCCGTCACCGCCGACGGTCCGGGTGGCAACCGGCCCGGCCGCCCATGCCCGGCCAACCGCCCGCCGGCAGGGCAGGCCGCCCGCCGGCAGGCGCCGCGGCGGCGTGGCAGGCGGCCCCGAAGAAATTCGCCACCTGGTGGCGGCTGCCCGCGGCGCTGGGGGTTCCGCTGACCCTGGGGGCCGTCGCCGCCGTCCTCGCCAGCCCTCGGCTGGGCAGCAACTTCGGCGGCGCCCTGTCGGCCGCCGTGGCGGCCTGCGGGCCCGCCCTGGCGTCGGCCCTGGCCGCCCGCCGGCAGCGCCTGCGCCGGCGGGCGGCTGCCGGGTTCCTCCTCCTGGGGGCGCCGGTGGCAGCCGGGCTGCTGATGGCCCTGTGGGACCGCCAGCTGGGTGCCGGAGCGACCCACGTCTTGGCCACCTGGGAGCAGGTGGAGAGCGTGGGACCCGGCGCCCTGGCGGACGTGGTGGTGCGCAAGATCGGCATGAACCTGCGGCTGATGCGCTACACCAACTGGAGCTACCTATTTGTCATGCTGGTCTTCGCCTATGCCTTCGTCATCTACCGGCGCGCGGCGGTGGTGCGCCGGCTGGAGCGGAGCGCACCGGAAGCCGTGCGGGGGCTGGCGGCCGTGGCGGCAGGCAGCCTGGCGGCCCTGCTCCTGAACGACAGCGGCATCGTGGCGGCCGCCACCACCCTGGTCTACGGGGCCACCCTGCTGCTGGCCCTCGCCGCCGGGCTGGAGAGCCCCGGGGCGGCGCCCTTGCCCGGCGGCCCGCCCGAACCCGGCCCGGCCCCGCGGCCGGCCGTTCCCGCAGGATCCCGGGGGCCGGTGGCGTCCGGCCGGGGCCAGGCGCCGGGCAGCCGCAGCGTCGCCCCCGACCCCGGGCGGTAATCCCGGCCCACCGTCCACCCGCACCCCAGGACGGCAGTCCCACCAGCAATCTCTCAACGGCGCCAGCCCGTCGCCGCCCGCCGACAAGGACAACGACCGGCAACCGCCACCCCCGCCGTTGACGCCCCGGATCCGGCTCCACCGGTGAAGATCGGTGCCGCCATGTTGTTGACACGGCGGGGCAGGTTGCTACAATGAATCCTGGTTCTCATGGACCTGGCCGGGGAATCCGCTTTTTCAGGCGGGTTCCCGAAACTGACGCCGTCAGGCGGCGGAAAGGTTGTGAAATTCGGTCACGAAAAGGGGGCGAGGCGCATGCGGGCGCTCGGGCGGCACATCTTGGCCGAGGCATACGATTGCGACCCGGCGGTGCTGGATGACGTGAATCTGGTGGAGTCGATCATGGTAGAGGCGGCACTCGCCGCCGGGGCCGAGATTCGTCAGGTCGCCTTCCACAAGTTCGCCCCCCAGGGCGTCAGTGGGGTCGTGGTGATCTCGGAGTCCCACCTGACGATCCACACGTGGCCGGAGTTGGGTTACGCCGCCATCGACGTCTTCACCTGCGGGGACCACGTCGATCCGTGGGACGCGTGCCACTACATCTTCGAGCACCTGCGGGCGGGGCGCGTCGCGGCATCGGAAACCCAGCGGGGCATTCTGGACGAACAGGACAGCCCGAGGCTGCAGCCGGTGGCCCTGCGCCGGGACGCGGCGGGTTGACTGGTGACCGCCACACCCCGGGCGGGGCGGCAGAAGTGCGGGTTCCCCGCACTTCTTTTTTTGCCCTCCAGGGCATCCTGAAACTGGTACCCCTTCAGCCGGGCTTGCCAGGGCCGGGCGGCGGCTGTGCCGCCGGCCGGTGCCGGTCCGCATCCAAGGGCCGGCCGGGCCGCGCCTGGGGCGGGCCCGGTGGGCCGCCAAGCCTGCAAGCACACAGCCTGTAAGGAGGAGTGGCCGTGGAACGCACCTTCGTCATGGTCAAGCCCGACGGCGTCCAGCGCGGCCTGGTGGGCGAGATCATCGCGCGGCTGGAGCGCAAGGGCCTCAAGCTGGTTGGGCTCAAGATGGTCCAGGTCAGTGAGGAACTGGCCCGCCGCCACTACGCGGCCCATGAGGGCAAGCCCTTCTTCCCGGGGCTGATCCGCTTCATCACCTCGGCACCGGTGGTGGCCATGGTCTGGGAGGGCCGGGAGGCCGTCAACGTGGTGCGCAATCTCATGGGTCCCACCGACGGGGCCAAGGCCGCGCCGGGCACCATCCGCGGCGACCTGGCCAACGACATCGGCTTCAACCTGGTGCACGGCAGCGATTCCCTCGAGAGCGCCCGGCAGGAGATCGAGCTCTGGTTCCGGCAGGATGAACTCATCGACTGGGAAAATCATAGGGAGGCCTGGCTGTACGACCGCAGCTGAGCCATCCCCGGCGGCAGGGCGCCGGCGGCCGGACCGGTTCGTCCTGGGGTCGAGCCGGCCCGGCCGGGCCTGAGCTGCCGGGTGCTACGGAGGCCGTTCATGACCCGGGGTCTGGAACCACAAGGCGATCGGCTGGTGGTGGCGACCGCCGAGCAGCACCTGCGGGCGGTGGCCACCCTGATCCGCCATCACGGGCGGGCCATCCTGGGGCAGTTTGACATCACGCCGCCCCAATTCGATGCCCTGCTCGTGCTCATGCGGCATCCCGACCTCACCATGGGGGAGCTCTGCCAGCACCTCTACCTGGCGTCCAGCACCGTCACCGACCTGGTCGACCGGCTGGAACGCCAGCAGCTGGTGCAGCGGGTCCGCGATCCGGGCGACCGCCGGGTGATCCGGTTGCGGCTCCTTCCCCGCGCCCGGGAACTGCTGGACGCGGTGCTGGAGGCGCGGCGCGCCTACCTGGCCCGGGTGCTGGCCCACCTGGATCCCGTGGACCGGCGGGCGTTGCTGCGTTCCCTGGAGCGCCTGGTGGACGCGATCCAGAGGGAGAGCAACGGCCAGCTTCCCGCCCTGGCCGGCAGCCCCGGCTCCCCGGGCCCCCGGCCGGACGGGTGGAGCGGGGCGGCCGATCCGGCCGGGGAGGGCGAGGCCGCACCCGAGGCCCCGGAGCAGGATCCCGCCCCCGGCGGCAAGGGCCGCGGGGGCAGGGAAGGGAGGAGCGGGCCCGTGCGACTGGCCATCATCGGAGGAACGGGCGTCTACGATCCGGAGATCCTGGACGACGTGCGCGAGGAGACGGTGGTCACGCCCTACGGGCGGGCCACCGTGCGCATCGGCAAGTTCCGCGGCCTGGAGGTGGTCTTCCTGGCCCGGCACGGCGCCGGGCACACGGTGCCACCCCACAAGATCAACTACCGGGCCAACATCTATGCCCTGGCTGCGTTGGGGGTCCGCCGGGTCATCGCCACCGCCGCCGTGGGCTCCCTGCGCCAGGCCTTCGGGCCGGGCCACTTCGTCCTGGTCGACCAGTTCCTCGATTTTACCAGGAACCGCGTCTCCACCTTCTTCGAGGGCGGGGAGGCCGGGGTCGTCCACATCGACGTCACCGAGCCCTACTGCCCGGAGATCCGCAGCCACCTGGAGGCGGCCGGCAAGGCCCTGGGCCTGCCCGTGACCAACGGTGGCGTGTACGTCTGCACCGAGGGGCCGCGCTTTGAGACGCCCGCCGAGATCCGCATGTTCGAGCGCCTGGGCGGCGACCTGGTGGGCATGACCAGCGTGCCGGAGGTGGTGCTGGCCCGGGAGGCGGGCCTCTGCTACGCCACCATCGCCATGGTGACCAACTACGCCGCCGGCATCTCGGGCCAGCCCCTGACCCACGAAGAGGTGCTGGAGATCATGGCGGCCAACGGGACCAACCTGCGGCGGCTGATCCTGGAGGCCCTGCCCCGCCTGGCGGCCGAACCGACCTGCCCGTGCGCGGCGCGCCCTGCCCCCCTCAAGGTGGCGGCGGCCACCGGCGGGGAGGAGGAACCCCGGCCGTGACGCCGCCCGTCCCACCGAGCCGGATCCGGGATCCCGGGCTGGCGGCATCCGGCTGGCAGAAGATCCGCTGGGTCGAGCCCCGCATGCCCGTGGTGGCGGCGCTGGAACGCCGCCTGGCCGAGGAGGCGACCCTGGCGGGCCGGCGCGTGGCCATCTGCCTGCACCTGGAGGCCAAGACGGCGCGCATGGCCCTGGCGCTGCAGCGGGCCGGCGCCCGGGTGGCCATCTGCGGTTCCAACCCCCTCTCTACCCAGGACGACGTGGCCGCCGCCCTGGCCGGGGCCGGGGTGGCGGTGTACGCCTGGCACGGGGCCACGCCGGAGGAGTACATCGAATTCATCGACCAGACCCTGGCCTTCCGTCCCCACCTGGTGCTGGACGACGGCGGGGATCTGGTGGCCCACCTGCACACCCGCCGCCGGGAGTGGCTGGAGGGCGTGCGCGGCGGCGCCGAGGAGACCACCACCGGCGTCCTGCGCCTGCGCGCCATGGCCCGGGACGGCGTGCTGCGCTTTCCCATGGTCGCCACCAACCACGCCGCCATGAAGCACCGGTTCGACAACCGGTATGGAACCGGGCAATCGGTCTGGGACGGCATCATGCGCCTGACCAACCTGGTGGTGGCGGGCAAGACCGTGGTGGTCTGCGGTTACGGGTGGTGCGGCAAGGGCGTGGCCGAGCGCGCCCGGGGACTGGGCGCCCGGGTGGTGGTCTGCGAGGTGGACCCCATCCGGGCCAACGAGGCCCTGATGGACGGCCACCAGGTGATGCCGTCGGAAGAGGCAGCGGCGCTGGGGGACGTCTTCGTCACCGTCACCGGCTGCCGCGACGTGCTGGTGGAGCGCCACTTCCGGCGCATGAAGGACGGGGCGCTCCTGGCCAATGCGGGCCACTTCGATGTGGAGATCGCCAAGGCCGATCTGGCGGCCCTGGCCCAGCGGGTGGAGGAGGCGCGGCCCGGAGTCCGGACCTACGTGCTGCCCGACGGTCGCCGCCTCCACCTGCTGGCCGACGGGCGCCTGGTCAACCTGGCGGGTGGGGACGGCCACCCGGCCGAGATCATGGACCTGTCCTTCGGCCTGCAGCTCCTCGCCCTGGCCTGGGTCGACCGGGAGGCGGAGCGGCTGGGGCCAGGGGTCTTTGCCCTGCCGGACGAACTGGACCGGGAAGTGGCCGCCCTGCGCCTGCAGGCCCTGGGGATCGCCATCGACACCCTGCGGCCGGAACAGGCGGCCTACCTGGCCGGCTGGCGGGAGGGCACGGCCTAGGCCGGGGACAACCGAGCGGCGAAAGGAGGACGGGCGATGCCGTCACGGGTGCTGATCGAGGGCGGCTGGGTGTTCGCGGGCGAGGGTAGCGGGCCCTTCGACATTATCGGTGACGGGGTCGTGGCCGTGGAGGGCGAGCGCATCGTCTACGTGGGACCGGCCTCGGGCCTGGATCCCAGCTGGCAGCCGACCCGGCGCATCGACGCGCGGGGGAAGATCATCCTGCCGGGCCTGGTCAACGCCCACACCCACCACGCCATGTCCCTGTTGAGGGGGTACGCCGACGACGTGCCCCTGATGCCCTGGCTAGAGGAACACATCTGGCCGGCCGAAGCGCACCTGACTGGTGACGACGTCTACTGGGGCACCCTGCTGGCCATCGCCGAATCCCTGCTGGCCGGTGTCACCACCTTTGCCGACATGTATTTTTTCATGGACCGGGTGGCCCAGGCCGTGCTGGAGACGGGGGTGCGGGCCCACCTCTCCCGTGGCCTGATCGGCGTCGCGCCGGGGGCGGACCGGGCACTGGAGGAAGGCAAGGCGCTGGTCAGCGGCTTCCATGGCGCGGGGGACGGCCGCATCCGCTGCGCCCTGGCGCCCCATGCGCCCTACACCTGCCCACCGCCCTACGTGGCGCGGGTGCTGGAGGCAGCGGCTGCCCTGGGCTGCCCGATCCACACCCACCTGGCCGAGACCCGGGCGGAGATCGAGCAGATCCGCGCCCAGTACGGCAAGAGCCCGATCCGGCACTTCGCCGAGCTGGGCGTGTTCCAGCACGAGACCCTGGCGGCCCACTGCGTCCACCTGGACGCCGCCGACATCGCCCTGCTGGCGGAACACCGGGTGGGCGTCGCCCACAACCCCATCTCCAACTGCAAGCTGGCCAGCGGCATCGCCCCGGTGCCGGAGCTGCTGGCGGCGGGGGTGACGGTGGGCCTGGCCTCCGACGGAGCAGCCAGCACCAACCACCTGGACCTGTTCGAAGAGATGCGCCTGGCCGCCAACCTGCAAAAGGTGAGCCGCTACGACGCCACGGCCCTGCCGGCCTGGCAGGTACTGCGCATGGCCACCGTGGGCGGCGCCCGGGCGCTGGGCTTCGATCGCCTGGGCTGCCTGGCGCCGGGTTACCTGGCCGACATCGTGATTCTCGACCTGCGGGCGCCCCACCTGTGGCCGCGGCACGATCTGACCAGCCTGGTGGTGTACTCGGCCAAGGCTGCCGACGTGGACACGGTGCTGGTCCACGGCAAGGTGCTGGTGGACGGCGGCGAGCTGCTCACCATCGACCTGGAACGGGTGGAACACGAGACCCAGCAGCGGGCCGAGCGGCTGGCCCGCCTCGGTCGGGCCGCCCGGACAGGTCCTGCCGGCCGGAACCCGTCCACGCCAGCCGGGGAGTCCGCCGGCCCGTCCCCCCGGGGCAGATCGGCTCAGTAGCCGCGGGCCTTGTCGACCACGTTGCGCAGGGGCCGGCCCTGGCGAAACCGCCGCAGGTTGTCGAGGAAGAGCTCCAGCGCCGCCCCGGTGTAATCCCGCATGGCGCCGGCGTTGTGGGGGGTGATGAGGACGTTGTCCAGCCCCCAGAGCGGGTGATGGGGCGGCAGCGGCTCCTCGGCGAAGACGTCCAGGCCGGCCCCTCCGATCCGCCGCTCCCGCAGCGCCTCCACCAGGGCCTCCTCGTCTACCACGGCGCCCCGGGCGATGTTGATGAGGAACGCATCGGGCCGCATGGCGGCCAGTTCGTCCCGGCCGATCAGGTGGCGGGTCTCGGCCGTCAGCGCCGCGCTGACGACCACCCACTGGGCCGGCTCCAGGATGCGCCGGATCTCGCCCGGTCCCACCACCAGCTCGATGCCTTCCTCGGGCTCGGGGTTGCGGCGGCAGGCCAGCACGCGCATGCCAAAGGCCCTGGCGCGGCGGGCCACCTCCCGGCCGATGGCTCCCAGGCCGACCACGGCCAGGGTCTCGCCCGCCAGCTCCCGGGTAGGCAGGCGGCGCCACTGGGTCCGGCGCTGCTGGTCCAGGTAGCCGGGCAGGTTCCGGGCCCACGCCAGCATGAACATGAAGACGTGGTCGGCGATGGTGGCGGCATGCATCCCCCGGGCGTTGGTCAGGATCACCGGGTGGTCCCGCAGCTGGGGCACGGCCGCCAGCATGGCGTCGACCCCCGCGTAGGCACACTGGATCCAGCGCAGGTTGCGCGCCGCTGCCAGCCGTCCCGGCGTCAGCTCCCGCCCGAAGAGGAACGCAACGCTGGCTACGGCAAAAGCCCGGTCGAGCTCTTCCGGAGGAACCCGGCCGGCGAGGAGGCGGAGCCGGGCATCGGGGACCTCTGCGGCCAGCCGCTGGGCCTGGGCGGGGGTCAGGGGCACGGTACATAGAATTTCCAGGGTCACGGCAGATCGACCTCCCACAGCCACGGGGTTCCGCCCTGGTGATTCCCCACGGCCCGGCCGGTTCCTCGTTGCCGGCCGCACCAGGGTCTCGGGATCCTGCGGCCGGCCAGGCGGGGAAGGCCGGCGTCCCCCGCGACCCCACCGCGGCGGCGGGCGGCATCCGCCGCGGCCCCAGGCCGGCAGGCTGCGGCCCGTGGCCCAGGGATGGAGGCCCGTGGCCCAGGGGTGACGAAGGAGGCCGGGAATGGGCATCACCCTCTACCTGATCCGCCATGGTGAAACGGACTGGAACCGGGCCGGCGTCTACCAGGGCCAGAAGGACACCGCCCTCTCCCCGCGGGGGCGCCAGCAGGCCCGCGCCCTGGGGCGGCGCTTCGCCCACCACCCCCTGGACCTGGTGCTGGCCAGCGACCTGAAACGGGCGGTCGAAACCGCCCGGGCCGTGGCCGGCAGCCGCCGGCCGCCCGTTCCTCTGGAGACGGACCCGCGGCTGCGGGAGATGAACTTCGGCGCCTGGGAAGGGCTGGCGGCGGCCGAGATCCGCGCCCGTTACGCCGACGACTATGCCGCGTATCAGGCCGATCCCTTCGAAGGGCGTCCCACCGGTGGCGAAACCTTCCGGGAGCTGGGCGAGCGGGCCTGGGCCGCCGTGGACGAGCGTCTCCGGCGCCCTGGCCTCCGGCGGCTGGCCGTGGTAGCCCACGGGGGTACCGTCAAGGCGCTGCTCTGCCGCCTGCTGGAGCTGCCACCGGCCATGCGGACGCGGATGCTGATCGACAACACCGGCGTGACGGCGGTCGAGCTGCGGGAGGGACGGCCCCCCCTGCTGCGGTATCTCAACGATACCTGTCACCTGCGCCGCCCCGGCTCCTTGCGGCCGGAAGAAGCCTAGGACGGGAGGCGGGTCGCGCCGCATCGGGGCGGAAGGGGAGGGGGCGCCTTGGACGGCACCAGCCCGGCTCCGGGCCTTGAGGAGGAATCCTGCCCGGCGGGTGACACCTGCGCGGCGGAGAGCGCGCAACCAGTCAGCGGCACACACCAGGTGGGGATCGCCGAGGCCCTCCCCGTCACCCGCGCGGCGGGAGCGCCGGCGGGTGGGCCGGAAGCTGGCCCGGGCCCGGAGGCGGCAGCAGGGCCCGGAACCCGGGTCGATCAGCCCCCGGGCACCCCTCCGCCGGAGGAGGAACCGGAGGGACCCGCAGGTCCGGACGCTTCTCCGTCCGCGCCGGGTTCACCCCCGTCCGGCGGGTCCCCGTCCCTGGCCGCCCTGGTGGAGGCGGCCTTCCGCCCCGGTGGCCTGCTGGAGCGGCTGGTACCGGGGTACCAGTACCGCCCTGGCCAGGTCGAGATGGCGCTGGAGGTGGCCGCCGCCCTGGAGGAGGGACGCCACCTGGCGGTGGAGGCGGCGACGGGCATCGGCAAGAGCCTGGCCTACCTGATCCCCGCCGCCCTCTGGGCCCACCGCCACCGCACCCGGGTGGTGATCGCCACCCATACCGTGGCCCTTCAGGACCAGCTGCGGGCGCGCGACCTGCCGGTGGTGGAGCGGCTGGTGCCCGTTCCGGCGGCCGTGCTCAAGGGCTTTGGCCAGTATGCCTGCCGCCTGCAGGCCGCGGCGGTTCTGGACGAACTGGCCGCCGGCCGCCCGGCGCTGTGGGCCGCGGCCGGGGGACGCGGTACCCCGGACGAGAGGGAGGTGGGCAGCGCCGGGCCAGGAACGGCGGCTGGCGGCGCGGCGCCGGACCCCGAGGTCCCCGACCCGGGCACCGCTCCCGAGCCCCTCGCGGCGACCGCCCCCGCGGACGAACCCGCCCGCGCCCTGGCCCACTGGCTTGAGTCCACCGCCAACGGCGAGCTGTCCGAACTGGCCCATCCCGCCCTGAGCCGCCTGGCCCCGCGCCTCGGCGTGGACGCCGGCTCCTGCCTGGGTGCAGCCTGCCCGGCGGCCCGAAGCTGCTTTCCCCTGCTGGCCCGGGAGAACGCGCAGAAGGCCTCCCTCATCGTCACCAACCATGCCCTGCTCCTGGCCGACTGGGCGGCCGGGGGCCGGCTCCTCCCGGCTTGCGACGCCCTGATCCTGGATGAAGCCCACCACCTGGAGGACGTGGCCGCCCAGCAGCTGGGCTGCCGGCTGAATCCCGCCGAGCTGCTCCGCGCTCTGGGGGCCGCGGCCCCGTCCCGGCGTCCTCCGGCGGGCTTCGCTCCAGCGGGCACCGGGGCCGGGAGGCCGCGGCCGGAGGCGGCCGGCGGCCCGTTCTCCGCGGACCAGGCCGGTCCGGCCGCGGGTGGCCAGGGCGTCCCGCCCTCCACCAGCGGCGGCCACGACCTTCCCGCACAGGTTGCCCGCGCCCGTGCCGCGCTGGAGGGGCTGGCCACGGCGCTGGAGGCGGCGACAGCCACCGCCGGTGGCGGTGCGGCCCGGCTGCCGCAGGGTTGGACGGAGGGGCAGGGCTCGCCCCTTCACCGGCAGCTGGCCCGGGCCCTGGCGGAGGCGGCGGAGACCCTGCCCGCCCTGGCCGAAGCCCTGGACCGCCAGCCCCCGCCCGTGGAAGAGCGGGCCTATCTGGCCTTCCGGCGCCTGCGGCAGCGGGTTCAGGAGGCCGTGGCGGCCGTGGCGCGGCTGCAGGCGGCGGACGGGCTGTGCGCCTGGGTGGAAGCCCATCCCGCCGGCCCCCAGTTGAGCGCAGCCCCTGTGGTGGCTGCCGCGGATCTGGAGCCCCTGTTTGCCAGCGTCCCGGCGGTGCTGGCCTCGGCCACCCTGCCCCGGGACGACCACTGGCTCCGGCGCCTGGGCATCGCGGGGGCCCGCCGCCGGTTCATCCCATCGCCCTTCGACTTCCCCCGGCAGGCGCTGCTGGCGGTGGTGACCGACGCGCCGCGCCCGCCCAGCCATCGCGACGAAGTCTACGCCGGGGAGCTGGCCCGCCAGCTGCTGCCCCTGATTGCCGCCATCCCCGGCGGCGTGCTGGTGCTGTTCACGGCCCGCTGGGCTCTCGAAGCCGTAGGGGAGCAGCTGCGGCCGGCCCTCCGCGCCCTGGGCCGGCGGCCCGCGCTGCAAGACCGCGACGGGCCCCGGAGCCGGCTGGTGGCGGCCCTGGCCGGCGGCCGGGTGGACGTGCTGATGGGGGTCGACAGCCTCTGGGAGGGAATCGACGTCCCCGGCCGGCGGCTGGAGGGGGTGATCCTCACCCGCCTGCCTTTCGACCCACCGGGAGACCCCCTGACGGCAGCCCGCTGCGACGCCATCGCCGCCGCCGGGGGCTCGGCCTTCTTCCAGTATCAGCTGCCGCGCGCGGCCGTCAGATTAAAGCAGGGCTTTGGACGCTTGATCCGCGGCCCGGCGGACCGGGGCGTGGTGGTGGTCCTGGACCCGCGCCTGGCGCCGGGTTCCTCCCGGTACGCGACCCTGCTGCTGGACAGCCTGCCTCCGGCCGCTCGCTGGGTCGGGCCGGCGTCCGAGGCCGTCCAGGTGGTGGGCCGCTGGTTCACCCGGGCGGGGCGGGCGGGTGACGGCGACCACGGCACGGGTTGAACAGCCTGGCGGGAAGGCCTGTCCCGGCGCCGGCGGAACCGGCGCCATGGCACGGCACCTGTGTACCCCGCCTTGCGTATCGGAACGGCCCTCGGCCCCCGCCGCGGCGGCCCCTGGTAGGCCAGCTACCGGTCCCCTCCGGCGCCCTGGCCGGACATCCGGGCGGCCCGGCCGCACCGGGGCGGGCTGGCCGCCACAGCTGGTTCGTGGTACCATCCCAATAATCCCGGTGCCGGGCGCTGCTCGCAGGGTAGATCCGGGCCGCCCGGCACCGTCCCGACGGACCCTATGCCAGGAGGCACGAGCGTTGCGCGTTCTACTGGTCAACGACGACGGGGTGTACAGCCAGGGGATCCAGACGCTGCGGGCCACGCTGGAGGAGCGGACGGGCTGGGAGGTCTACGTGGTGGCCCCCGATCGCCAGCGCAGCGCCTCCGGCCATGCCATCACCCTGCACAAGCCCCTGTACCTGGACCCCGTGGAGATCCCCGGCGCCCGCTCGCCGGTCTACGCGGTGAGCGGCACGCCGGCCGACTGCACCAAGATCGGGCTGCTGGCGGTTCTGCCGGGCCCGTGCGACCTGGTGATCTCCGGCATCAACCGCGGAGGGAACCTGGGCTTCGACGTGCTGTACTCGGGCACCGTGTCGGCGGCCATCGAAGGCGTCATCATGGGCGTCCCGGCCATTGCCGTCAGCCTTGCGGCCTGGGAAGACCCCGACTACGGGCCTGCGGCCGAGTTCACGGCCCGCCTGGCCGAGCTGGTGGCACGGGAAGGACTCCCGCCGGGTGTCCTGCTGAACGTCAACGTCCCGCCCCTGCCGGCGGAGCGGATGGCGGGCGTGGCCCTGACGGTGCTCAGCCGGCGGATGTACCGGGACCGTTTCGAAAAGCGCCTGGATCCCCGCGGCCGCCCGTATTACTGGCTGGCCGGGGAGCCGGTGCAGGAACCGCCTTCGGTGGAAACGGACGTGGGGGCCGTCCGGGCGGGTTACATCTCCGTCACCGCCCTCCACCTGCAGCTGTCGGACCGTCAGACCATGGCGCGGCTGGAGGCCTGGCGGCCGCAACTGGAGGCCGGCCTGGGTACCGCGGGGGGTCTGGGTGCCGCAGGCCGGGCCCAGGTCCGGCCCGAAGCCTGAACCCCGAAGCAGGAGCGCCTTTTCCCTGCCGGTTGAACCCGCTGCCCGCGCGGGCGTCCCCTGTCCCGGGGCGCCCGCGCGGGGCCTGAAGCCACCGGCTCGCGGAAGGCGGGGCCGGTTTTTGCTAGGGTACGATCCCGCCCTGGCGGCCACGATAGGAACGCGCCGCGGTTCCCGGAACGAACCGGCCGGATCCAGCACCCCGGCCGGTTCGACCGGCCCGCGGCCGCGGACCCCGTCGTCGCGGTCGTACGCCGATCGCCCCATGCCTCCGATCCCCGGGCCACGGCCTACCGGGCCGGTGCGCGACGCGCGCACCGGCCCGCGGCTTGGTCCGGGGTCTCCGCGACGGTGTACGCCAGTGGCCCGGAGCCGCGGCACTGGCCCCCGAAGATGCCCAGGAGTCCCCTCCGGCAGCGTTCTAACCCTCCTGCCCCCAACATAGGGATCTCCCGTACGGGCCCGCGCGCGTCGCGCGGGGAGCCCGGAAGGGGGGATCGGACCGTGCAGGGAGCCGACGCCCGGGAGCGTTTCCGCACCCCGTCGCCGTTCCACGCCCGCGCCGTGCTGGTGGGCGCGGCCGTGTCCCTGGTGCTTGTGGTCCTGGCGTCGGGGGTGCTGGCCCTGGCGGTGTACTTCACGGCGCTCAACGAGTACCAGCTCAACGCCTTTCTTTACTATCTCGGCATGCTGGCTACCGCTGCCGGCGGGCTGGTGGCGGCCCGCGCCGCCGACCACAAGGGTTGGCTGCACGGCGGAGCCGCCGGCCTGCTTTACGTGCTGGTCGGCAGCGCCCTGGGCCACTGGCTCTTTCCCGCGGAAGCCACGCCGCTGGCCCAACTGGGTCCCCGCATGTTACTGGGGTTCATCCTCGGTGCCATCGGCGGGGCCGTGGGGATGCTGCTCTAGCCGGCGGCCTCCCCAGGCGCCATCAGACCGCGTGCGGCAGCCCGCGGCGGCACCCCGGCGCCGGCCCCTGGCCGCACCGGGCCATGGCCCCCTTCCGGCCCGCGCCCTTCCACCTGGCGGGTACCCAGCACGAGACACTGGAGGCCAGATGGTGGTGAAGGAACGTTCCAGGCAGGGAATCCCTGCCCCTGACCCGGACATGCCCTCGAGCCGCGGGACCGAGCCGGGTCCCGCCGCGGAACCGGAGGTTCGCCGGCCCTGGCCCGGGGCGGGAGGCCGGCAGCTGCGTACCGCCGGACGCGCGGCCGCGCTGGTGCCGCCCGCCCCGCCACCGCTGGCGGCCGTCGGGGTGGTCCACCCCGGCCGGCGGAGCCCCGGGGCGGGCGCGGCCCGGCGCCCGCCCCGGGGAATCTTAGCCAGGATGTCCCCGGCCTCCTCCGTGCTCCCCGCCGCAGGTCCGTCCTCGCAGTGCCGCCACGGTTCCGCCCCGGGGGAAGGCGGCAGCGGGAACCCGGGGTCCTCGGGCCGCGCCCGTCCGGCCGAGCCGGCCGGTGAGGTAGCGGGTGCCCCATGCTCCGCCCGGGCAGGCTCGTCCCGCGCCCAGGCTGGGCAAAGGACCGCAACCCCTCCGCCCTGGCATTGGCTGCCGCTGCTGGTGGCCTGCCTGGTCGCGGCCCTGGCCGGCTGGGGCGCTGGCAAGGTCTGGACCGAGGGGGTTGCCATTTCAAACCCCGCAGGCGCCGGCGCCCCGGAGGAGACGCCGGGCCTCCGGCCGGGCGACGCCGCGGCAGGGACAGGCCCGCTGGGGTTGCAGGCCCAAACCGTCCTGGCCGCCGAACCGCGCGTGCACGTGGTGCAGAAGGGGGAGACCCTGTACCGCATTGCTCGCCGCTACGGTGTACCGGTGGAGGAGCTGGCCCGGTACAACGGGCTCACGGACCCGGCCCGCATCGAGGCGGGCCAGCGCCTGCGCATCCCCGGCGCGGCCGGCGTCGCGGCGGCAGGGCAAGCCCCGGACGCGGGTCCCGGCGCAGCATCCGGCCCGGGAACGGTTGCAGACCGGGATCCGGGCGCCGCGCCCAGAAGCGGTTCACCCGGCGACGGCCGGCCGGGAACGGGCCCCGGCGGGGCCTCCGGTCCGGGAACCGGAGAGGGCGGGGCGCGGGCGGGGGGTGAGGACCCCTCGGGTTCGACGAAGGAAACCAGGTTGGGGGGTGGCGGCAACGCCGCGGAAGGCGGCCTGGTGGCCCTGACCTTCAACGACGGCCCCGATCCCGCCACCTGGCCCGCCCTGCTGGCGGTGCTGGAGGAGCACGACGTCAAGGCGACCTTCTTCCTGGAAGGTGCCCGGTCGCAGCAACACCCCCAGCTGGTACAGGAACTGGCGCGGCGGGGCCACCAGGTGGAAAACCACGGCTGGAGCCACCGCAGTCCCCACGAGCTGGGGGAGGCGGCCACGCGGGCCGAGATCCGCAGGACCGCGGCCTTACTGGCACGGCTGGCCGGTCGGCCCCCCCTGTATTACCGGCCGGCCGGCGACCTGCGCGACCCGGCCGTCTTCCGCTGGGCGCGGGAAGAAGGCCACCGCGTCCTGCTGTGGACCAACATCGGCGCCCAGGACGTGCCGCCCCTGCCACCGGACCAGCTGGCGGCCCGGGTCGCCGCCAGCGCCTACAACGGGGCTGTCCTGATGCTCCACGCCACCCAACGGGCCACCATCGAGGCCCTGCCCCTGCTTCTGCAGCGCCTTGAGGCCAGGGCCCTGCGCCCCGTGACGGTCGACCAGCTGCTGGACGCCTTGCAGGCCGCCACCCCTCAGGGCGAGGCCGCGCCCGCCACCGGTCCGGGCGCCGCCGGACACGCCGCCGGACCCGTCTCCACGCCGCCTTCCACCGGCGGGTCAGGGTGACAGGAGGGAGGGGATGCACCCGGCCCGGTTGCGGCCACCGGTGGAGGAGACCGTCCCGCCCGCAGGATTGGTCCGGGCCCCTCGCGAACCAAGGGGGGAAGGGGGGAGCGGCGTGACCGTCTACCTGAACTACATCAACGGCCGCTGGACCGAACCCCGTTCGGGGAAATACGTCGACAACATCAACCCTGCCACGGGGGAGGTCCTGGGCCGGGCGGCCTTGGGCACCGAGGAGGACGTGGCCGAAGCGGTGGCCGCGGCCAAGGCGGCCTTCGCCAAGTGGCGGAAGGTGCCGGCGCCACGCCGGGCCGAGATCCTATATCGAGCGGGCGAGCTGCTCCGGCAGCGGAAGGAAGACCTGGCCCGCAAGATGACCCAGGAGATGGGCAAGGTCTTGCCCGAGGCCCGGGGCGACGTCCAGGAAGGCATCGACATGGCCTACTACATGGCGGGCGAAGGGCGGCGCCTGCTGGGCCACACCACCCCGGCGGAAATGCCGGACAAGTTCGCCATGGCGGTACGGGAGCCCATCGGCGTGGTGGCGGCCATCACCCCGTGGAACTTCCCGCTGGCCATCCCCACGTGGAAGATCATGCCCGCCCTGGTGGCCGGCAACACGGTGGTCTTCAAGCCCGCCACCGACACGCCCTGGCTGGCCTACGAGCTGGTACGGATCTTCGAGGAGGCCGGGCTGCCGCCGGGCGTGCTCAACCTGGTCTACGGCCCGGGTGGCTCCGTGGGTGAGGCGCTGCTCCACCATCCCGACGTCCACCTGATCTCCTTCACGGGGTCGGTGGAGTCGGGCAAGCACGTCAACCAGGTGGCGGGCGCCCAGCTCAAGCGGGTGCACCTGGAGCTGGGGGGCAAGAATGCCGTCATCGTCATGGACGACGCCGACCTGGATCTGGTGGAACAGGCGGTGATCTGGAGCGCCTTCGGCACCACCGGCCAGCGCTGCACCGCGACCAGCCGCCTGCTGGTGCACGAGGCCGTCTACGACGAGGTGGTGGAGCGGCTGGCCGCCCGGGCGGCTCGGTTGCGTCTGGGCAACGGCCTGGATCCCCAGACGGACGTGGGCCCCCTCATCAACGGCCGCGCCGTGGAGAAGGTGGCGTACTACGTCAACGTGGGCCGCGAGGAGGGCGCCCGCCTGGTGGTGGGCGGCCAGCCGGCCACCGAGGGCGACCTGGCCCGGGGCTTCTTCTTCCAGCCGACCATCTTCGCCGACGTCACCCCGGACATGCGCATCGCCAACGAGGAGATCTTCGGCCCGGTGCTGTCCATCATCAAGATCCGCAGCCTGGAGGAGGCCATCGAGATCAACAACTCGGTCCAGTACGGCCTCTCCAGCTCGATCTTCACCCAGAACGTGCGCAATGCCTTCGTCGCCATGCGGGATCTGGCGACGGGCATCTGCTACGTCAACCACGGCACCATCGGGGCCGAGATCCACCTGCCCTTCGGCGGCATGCGGGCGACGGGCAACGGCCACCGGGAGGCCGGCCAGGCGGCGCTGGAGGTCTACACCGAGTGGAAGGCGATCTACGTGGACTTCAGCGGCCGGCTGCAGCGGGCCCAGATCGACGAGGTGAAGATCGACTAGGGCCCCGTTACGCGTGACGGGTCCGGACCGCACGATCCCAGGGAAGGCCGGGGGAGGGCAGGGGAGAGCCCTCCCCCGGTGCCGTTCCACCCCGGGTTCGGGGTTCATCCCTGGGGGGCCGGATGCATGCGCGCCTGGCGCAGCTGGGCGGGGAACAGGGGATTGTAGTCCATGAGCCCTGCCTGCCGGTGGGCAGCGATAACGGCCTCCACGTCATAAGGGACCCGCACCAGGGTCACCGCCATCCGCGGCGCCCCGAAGCGGGACGCGCCCCTGTCCTCCTCCACGGTGATCAGGGCGTAAGCAGCCCGCGGATCTCCGTCAAAAGGCATGCCCACGCTGCCCGGCCCCACCATCCAGGGGCCGGTCCCACCCTGGCGCCAGGCCAGTTGCAGGTGGTGGTGACCGAAGAGCACCAGCTGGGCGTCCACACCCGCCAGGGGACCGCCATCCCCCGGGCTGTCGGCGCCGGGCGGGCTCCCAGTGCGGGGTCCCGTGCCGGGAGCGCCGCCCGGGCCGGTGCCCGGCAGCCTGGGGAGCAGGGGCTCTTCGTCCGAGCGGGGCGAACCATGCACCAGAAGCGCCGCGGCGCCACCCCACGTGACCTCGAGCCGCTCGGGTAGAACCCCCAGCCAGGCCAGCCGCTCCGGCCCCAGGGCTTCCCGCCAGGGGCGCAGCAAGGCGTCCGCCCGCCCGGACGGCATCCCTGGCGGCCGGCCGCCGCCCGCCAGGTACCGGTCGGTGTTCCCCCGCACCGTGGGGATGTGCCGCTCCCGCAAGACGTCCACGCAGTAGGCCGCGTGGGGTCCCTGAAACGCCACGTCGCCCAGGCAGTAGACGGCATCCACAGCCCGGGCTGCGATGTCGGCCAGGACGGCATCCAGGGCAGGCCCGTTGCCGTGGATGTCGCTGATCACTGCTACCCTCACCGCGCCACCTCCTTGCTCGTGCGGCCCCGCCCCCGACCCTGCTCGTGCCTGGTCCGCCCCTTCAGGACGAACCCGCCAGCGGCCGGATCCCCCGGGCCAGCCCTTCAGCGCCGCCCGCCAGCCGGCGGTGGAGCCGGCCGATGAGAACCAGGCCCGCCAGTTGCAAAAGCACCGCCAGGCCCCAGGCTGCAGCGTAGTGGCCCGCCGCGTCCACCACCCGCCCGAAGAGGGGCGGCGCCAGCATGGTGAAGACGTACAGCACCGTCATGCTCAGGCCCAAAGCCGGCGCCGACCGGGATCCCGCGTTTTCCGCCACCACCGTGGTGTAGAGCCCGTTCCACCCAAGACAATTGAACCCTGCCAGGGCCGCCAGCGGCACCATGGCGGCGGAGACCACCGGGCTGTGCCCGCCGGGCCTGCCCAGCAGGGCAGCGGCCACCAGGGCAGCCGCCGCCAGCATCCCCCCGAAGGCCGCACCGGCCATGGGTTGCGCCCGCTGGCCGCCAAACAGCCGGTCCGAGGCCCAGCCCCACGCCAGCCGCCCCAGCATACCGCCCAGATGGACCACCAGCAGAAGGCGCCCGGCCGCGTCCGGGGACCAGCCAAACACGTCTTCCATGAACAGGGGCAAGTACCCCGTCAGGCTGAACTGGACCGCCGCCAGCACGCACGCTACGGCGGTGACCAGAACCAGGGTGGGCTGGCGGAAGAACCAGCCCGCCACCGCCAGGGCGCCGGCATCCCGCCCCCGCGCCGCCCGGGCCGCCCGCGGGTCCTGGACCCGCCCCGACCGCCCCCCGTGGACCCCGGCCGGCCTGCATGCCGCGGAATGCGCCCCGGCAACCCCGCCGCGTTGTCCGGACCCGGTTCCAGTTCCCGTCTCCCGGGGCCGTGGGACCGATCCGGGTTCGTCCCGGGGGAGGACCAGTCCCACCAGCACCCCGCTGGCGATGCAGGCCACCGCCGCCCCTGCCAGGGCCGCCCGCCAGCCCCAGGCGCTGGCCAGGCCGGGGAGGAGCCATGCGGCCGCAAACCCGCCCGCCGGCAAGCCCGCCTGGCGGATCCCCATGGCGAGGCCGCGCTCCCTGGGGGGAAACCAGCCGATGACGGCGTGGCTGCCGGCCACCTGGCTGGACGGGAAACCCGTCCCCGCCATCACCAGCAGCCCCAGCAGCATGCCCAGCCCCGCCCCGTCCAGGGCCGCGGCCAGGGATAGCAGGCCCGCCAGGACGGCACCGGCCGCCATGATCCGGCGGTCGCCGTAGCGGTCCGTCAGGCGCCCGGTCAGGTAAAAGGTCGCCAGCGCCCCCAGGTCGAAGGCACCCAGGACGAGCCCGGTGGCTGTCAGGGACAGGTCCAGATCCGCCCGGATGAAAGGGGCCAGTACGGGAATCCCGAAGCGGATGCCGGTGAGCCCCGCCTGTTGCAGGGTGGCCAGCGCCAGGAGAAACCAGCGCTGGGGGGGAGCCTGTCCGGCCGCTCCGGCCTGCCCGGCCACGCCGGCCCGGGCGGTCTGCCTGGCCCCTGCCGCCGGGCCCGGCGGCCCGTCCGCTGCGGCGGCGCCGGCCGCCGTGGCCGCAGGAGAGCTGCCCGGGAGGCCAGGCCGCGGCGGGTCCTCTGGCGGGCCTTGCGGCGGCAGGCCGGCCGGCATCTTCGTCGCCTGCTCCTGCCCGTGGGAACGGGGAGGCGAGCCGGGGACCGGGGCGGGTGTCCCGGGATCGGGAGCGGAACCCGCCGCTGGATGGTTGTCGGTACGCGTAGGCATCGTCCCTCCTGCCGGGCCGGGACGCCGGGGTCCTGGCCATCCCTGATGAGGTTTGGGCAGCATCGGCGGCAGCTCCTGCCGGGCAGCCGGGGGGCGCGGACCGTCACCCGGCTCACCCGGAGCCCCCGCCGGTGCCGCCGCAGGCCGGCAAGCCGCCCGTGCCGGGCGGCGGCGCCTTCCTCCCCGGCAGCGCCGGGGCGCAGGCCGCCTTGACGAGGCTGTAAGCATTGGCTTATCCCGGTAATGGGTTTACCCGTTAACTGGGTCCAGATCCCACGGGTGGGGGGAGTCCCATGGCGAAGACGGCGAAGACCATGATGGCCATGGTCATCCGGTCCTTCGGAGGGCCTGAGGTCTTTGAAGCCCGGGAGGTACCGGTGCCCGAGCCCGGCCCGGGCGAGGTGCTGGTCGAAGTTCACGCCAGTTCCGTCAACCCGGTGGATTACAAGATTCGCCGCAACGGCACCTGGGCCGGCGTCGAGCCTCCCGCCATCATCGGCTACGACGTGTCGGGCGTGGTGGTGGCGGTGGGGCCGGGAGTGACGGATTTCCAGCCGGGGGATGAGGTCTACTACACCCCCGAGATCTTCGGTGGCCGGCCGGGCAGCTACGCGCAGTATCATGTGGCGCGCCAGGAGATCGTCGCCCGCAAGCCGGAGAACCTGTCCCACACCGAGGCGGCAGTGGTTCCCCTGGCCGGAGGAACGGCGTGGGACGGCCTGATCACCCGTGGTGGGCTGAGGGTGGGCGAAACGGTGCTGATCCACGGCGCGGCCGGTGGGGTCGGGCACTTCGCCGTCCAGATCGCCAAGGCGGCCGGTGCTTTCGTGTACGCCACCGCCCGGGCCGACAACATGGAATTCGTCAAGTCCCTGGGCGCCGACCGGGTGATCGAGTACCGGACCCAGGATTTCGTGGAGATCATCCGGCGAGAGACCGGCAGCCAGGGCGTGGACCTGGTCCTGGACACGGTGGGAGGGGAGGTCCTCGCCCGGAGTCTTGAGGTGGTGCGTCCCCACGGACGGGTGGTGACCATCCTGGGCGGCCAGGTCAACCTGGGCCCCCTGTCGCGGAAGAACCTGACACTGCACGGGCTCTTCCTGGGGCGGGCCCGGTACAAGCTGGACGCCCTCCGGACCCTGATCGAAGGCGGCAAGCTGCGCCCGGCCCTGGACGGCATCCTGCCCCTGGACCAGGTGGCCGAAGCCCACAGCCGCCTGGAGGAGGGCGGCGTGCGCGGTAAGATCGCCCTGCGGGTTCGGCCCGCCGGTTCCCCCGGCGGTTTCTGAGCCCGGACCGGACCCGCCGTGAGCCGGGAGCTCGGGTGCGGGCCGGCCCCGCCAACGGCGACCGCAGCAGAGACAGCAGGAGAGAGACCAGTGCAGGAGTTCGGCAGGAGTTCGGGGTCCCCCCGGCCGAACTCCATTTCACTCGGGTTCACTGGGGGCCGGACGTCTCTCCACTGCACCTGGAATGCTCCCGGAGGAAGGCAGGGAATGCCCGTGTCGTCCTGGTGGCACCAATACCGGCGGCTGCAGCTGTCCTGGGCGGAACCCGGGGTCCTCGAGCTGGTCCTGGAGCAGCCGGAGACGCTCAACGCGGTGGACGCCGAGACCCATACCGAGCTCACCCGCATCTGGAGGGACATCGACGGGGACGCCGGGGTTCGGGTCGTGCTGGTGCGGGGCGCAGGGAAGGCCTTTTCGGCCGGCGGCGATTTCCGCCTGGTCGAAGCCATCATGCAGGATCCCCAGGTCCGGGTGCGGGTCTGGAAAGAAGCCCGCGACCTGGTTTACAACCTGATCAATTGTTCCAAGCCCGTGGTCTCCGCCATCGAAGGCCCCGCCGTCGGCGCCGGACTGGCCGTGGCGCTTCTGGCGGATATCGCCGTGGCCGCCCGGAACGCCCGCCTGCTGGACGGGCACGTTCGCCTGGGCGTGGCCGCCGGCGATCACGCCGCCATCATCTGGCCTCTACTGGTGGGCATGGCCCGGGCCAAGTATCACCTCCTGCTGAACGAACCCGTGAGCGGCGAGGAAGCCGCCCGGATCGGGCTCGTCGCCCTCTGCGTGAACGACGGCGAGGCCCGGGACGCTGCCCTGAACATTGCCCGCCGGCTGGCCCAGGGCAGCCCGACGGCCATCCGCTGGACCAAGTACGCCCTCAACAACTGGCTGCGGGCCGCGGGTCCGATCTTCGACACCTCGACGGCGCTGGAGTTCCTGGGTTTCACCTTGCCGGATGCCGCCGAGGGCCTGGCCGCGCTACGCGGCAAGCGGCCGCCCCAGTTCGAAGCCAGCTCGCCGCTTTGAGGCGCGGGCGCACCTTCAGTAGGGGACAGGCCACGCCTGCAGCCCACGCCTGCAGCGGGGCCGCCGCCCTAGAGCGGGCGCCGGGGCGTCGTTGCCACAGGTGCCGCCGGTCGGACCGCAGGTGCCCCTTCGCGGCGGGCCCCGATTTCGGGGGAACGTGGCTTCCAGGGGAACGCGGCCGGGTCCGCGTCACCCGGCTACTCCCGCCGTCACCCGGCACCCTTCGCCTGGGGCGAATCCGCCTGGGGCGAATCCCTGCAGGCGGATCCCGGCGACCTCCGCCTGCAGGGAGCCTCCTCGCCGCTCGTCCACGGTCGAACCCGCCGCCGGGCTGGTCGGGGGAGCGAGAGGGGCTGGCGGCCCTGGGCTGACGAGGTCCCAAGCTTTACTTAACATAATGCTACTTATGCGAAGTTAAGGACGACACCCGGGAACCAGGTCCGGGCGGGCCCAGGCGGCCCAACCGGGACCCCCGGTGTCCCGCTGCCCGTCGGCCCCCAGCCTTCCCGGTGGCCACGGAACGTGGTCGCTAACGGGTTCTCCAGGGAAAGCTGCGAAGCCGCACGAAGCGACTCGGAGCTGCGGCATACCTGCCCATCGCATCCACCGGCTGCGGAGGAACCGATGCCGGTTCCTCCGCCCAGGCACGGGTCCGTCGCAACGTGCCTGCCAGCCACCGGACCGGCAAAACCCCGATCTTCGGCCGGTCGCTTTCTGACCCGGTGCGCCGGTACCGAGCCATTGCGCCGGCAGGATGCTTCCTGAAGAATCGCTAAGAATCGCTCGCGAGAAATCGCCGGGAGGATGGCCGTATACCAGGTACCGCGGCCGGCAGCGGGCCGCCCTGCACCTGTTTTCTGGGGTCCGAGGTGCTCCATCTACCGGAGCACCTCGGGTGGCAGGACCAGGACCATACCGGGCCGTAGCGCCGGGGATGTCAGGCCGTTGGCCTCCATCACGGCCGCCACCAGATCCCGGGGATCCCGGTCGCTGCGCCCATACCGCTCCACAATGGCCCAGATGCTATCGCCCCGCCGAACGACCACCTGGTTGCCCTTCAATGAGGCAGCCTCCCCAGGACCACCGGCATTCCTGGCTGCCGTACCCGGTAACCCGCCGGCCGGTGCCGCCGGATCCGTGCCCCCTGGATGACGGGCCACCTCTTGAACCGGCGGCCTGGCCGCACCCCCGTCACCGGCCACAGCTCGCGCCGGCCAGAGCCCGCCGCCCCAGGCTGCTCCGAGGATCACTCCTGTCATAAGAACCAGGGCTGTCACGGTCCGCCCCGGCCGGCCCCATCGATACCGGTGGCGCATGAAAGCGCCCGCCGCCGGCCGGCCGCCTCGTCCCATGCCGTCCTCAACAGCCCTGGCACCCCGGCTCTGAACCCGTACTGCCACGACCATCACCCCGGCATTGGAACATTTGTTCGGTTGCCATCATACCACGGAACGTGTGTTCCGTGTCAAGGGGCAAAAACCCGTGGACTGTGACGCCCAATCCATGCAGGAATTCCCACGAGGGGTGCGAACAACTGTTTGTGGAACCTGCTTTCGATCCGTACAATGGGTGCAGAACGACCCGCCGGCGCCCGACCGGCAGCGCCGGGGTTACAGCGCCACGGCGGTGGGAAATCCAGATCCACCAGGCAAGGGACCGGGGCGGCGGAAGCAGCGGGAAAAGGGCCCGCGGCGGTGGGAGGTGCCGACTTGGAAGAACTGACCCGCAGGCAGCGGCAAATCCTCGACTACATCAAGGCGTCGATCCGTGAGCGAGGCTACCCTCCTTCGGTCCGGGAGATCGGCGAGGCGGTGGGCCTGAAGAGCACATCAACCGTCCACACGTACCTGGCGCGGCTGGAGCGGAAAGGATACATCCGGCGCGATCCCACCAAGCCACGGGCCATCGAGGTCCTGGAGGAAACCGGCCTTCGGACCCGCACGGTACCGGTGCCCCTGGTGGGCCAGGTGACTGCCGGCCAGCCCATCCTGGCGGTCGAGAACATCGAAGACGTCCTTCCCCTCCCGTCGGAACTGGTGCCCGAGGGGGAGGTTTTCGCCCTGCGCATCCGCGGCGATAGCATGATCGGGGCGGGGATCCTGGACGGTGACTACGTGATCGTCCGGCGACAGGAAACGGCCGAAAACGGGGACATCGTGGTCGCCCTGATCGACGATGAAGCCACGGTGAAGCGGTTCTACCGGGAGCGGGACGGTATCCGCCTGCAGCCAGAAAATCCGGCGATGGAGCCCATCCGCGTCCGGACGGCCCGTATCCTCGGGAAGGTGGTGGCGCTGCTGCGCCGGATGGGCTAGGCGGATCAAAGGAGCCCCATTCGAACTCGTTGGGCACCCAGGGGGGCGCACTGGACCCCGGTGCGGCCTGCGGTGCGGCCTTACGTAAAGACCCGCACCCAGAAATAGATCGCCATGGCGAGGCCGATCAGCAGCTCCAGGGCAAGGCCGGCCACCAGCCCAACCGCCGTCGTCCAGCCGGTGGACAGGGCCTGTTGCCATGTCCGGCCGCTCCCCAGTTCACCCAGCACGGCTCCGGCCAGCGGACCCAGCAGGATGCCCAGGGGGCCCAGGATGACGGTGCCGATCACCCCACCCGCCATGGCTCCCCAGAAGGCGGCCCGGCTGGCTCCGCGGCGCCGGGCCGCTGCCGGTCCAAGGCCGTACTCAAGGGCCATACCGGTTATGGTGGCCAGCAGCATGACGAGCAGGGCCGTCCCGGTGATTTCCCGCAGCCCCGTGGCCACCGCGTAGCCGGCGATGGACAGGAAGATCAGCGGGATTCCGGGGAGAGCGGGGATGAGGGTTCCCACCAGGCCAGCGGCGATGCCAATGGACGCCAGCAGGGCGAGCCACCACGGGCCACCTCCAGCCTCAGCCGCCATTCCCAGCAGGACCATGGTGTTCCCTCCCGTCCGCCTGCTATCTGCCAGTTAAGGAAGGGCCGCATCTTAAGGAAGGGCCGCATCAACGGCCGTCACGAGCCAGGTCAGGGGGCCTACTGCCCCGGGAAGTCCCGCACCCCCTCCACCCCGCCACCCTCCTCTCTCTGGCAACCTGCGCCGTCCTCCCTCTGGCCACCGGCAGGGCCGTCGATCTGGCAACCTGCCCGCCGGAGCCGCCCGATTTCTGCCTCCGGCAGGAGGGCCACCAGGCTCCAGCCCGCCTGGGCCGGTTCTTCCGCCAGGACGGGGCCGCTGGCGTGAACCCGGGACCGCAGGTCGGGCCGGTGGTAGGGCACCTCCACCCGGACCCGGCGGCGATCCTGACCTAAGAGTTCCGCCACGGCTGCCGCCAGCTGGTCCAGTCCCTGGCTGGTCAGGGCAGAAACCCGGACGGCCAGCCCGCGCATGGCGCTTCGGGCCGGGCTATCCCCGCTCCAGGGAGCCGGGGGCAGGTTACTCCCAGGCAGGGCGGCCTGCTCTCCTCTGGCCTCCTCTCCCCCGGCCTCCTCCCCGGCCGGCGGATCGCGCTGCGTGTCCATTCCACCCTCAACCGCTGGCTGCAGAGCAGCGGGACCTGCCGCCGGATCCGGGGCACCGGCACCTTCCCCCCCGGCCACCACCCGGTCGATCTTGTTGAGCACCAGGAGCCGAGGCTGGGCGGCGCCCAGGTCCTTGAGAATCTCCTCCACGGTCTCCACATCCACGGGCCACCGGGGTTGGGAAACGTCGACCACGTGGAGCAACAGGTCCGCCTCCAGGACCTCCTCCAGGGTGGCGCGGAAGGCGGCGATGAGGTGGGGCGGCAGGTCGTGGATGAACCCCACGGTGTCGGCCACCAGCACAGGTCCGAGCCCGGGCCACTCCACCCGCCGTACCGTGGGATCCAGGGTGTCGAACAGCCGGTCGCGACCCGCCGCCACTGCACCCGCCGGGGCGGCCCCGAACCGCCGTACCAGGGCGGCGTGCAGGGTGGTCTTGCCGGCATTGGTGTAGCCCACCAGCGCCACCACGGGCAGCCCCGCCCGGCGCCGCCCCTTGCGCTGGGTCTGGCGCTGGCGGCGGACTTCGGCCAGCAGCCGGCGCAGATCGGCGATCCGGCGGCGGATGCGGCGGCGGTCGACCTCCAGGCGGGTCTCGCCCGGACCCCGGGTGCCGATCCCGCCGCCCAGGCGGGAGAGGGCTTCGCCCATGCCGGCCAGGCGGGGCAGCAGGTACTGGAGCTGGGCCAGTTCGACCTGCAGCTGGCCCTCCCGAGTCCGCGCCCGGGAGGCAAAGATGTCGAGGATCAGCTGGGTGCGGTCAATAACCTTGCCGCCGATGGCCCGCTCCAGGTTCCGTTGCTGGGCGGGGGTCAGGTCCCGGTCAAAGATCACCACGTCGGCGTTCAGGCGCTGGCGGGCCTCCGCCACCTCCTGGACCTTGCCCGGGCCGATCAGGGTCGCGGGTTCCGGCCGGTCCCGGCGCTGGCGGATCTCCCCCACCACCTCCGCTCCCGCGGAGCGGGCCAGTTCCCGCAGCTCGGCCAGCCGCTCCTCGGCAGAGAGGCGCCCGCCGCGTTCCCAGCTCACGCCCACCAGCAGCGCCCTTTCCGGCTGCCGGCGAGGACCGGCGACGGTGGTGTCCGCGGTCAATCCGGCTCCTCCCTCCATCCGCCTGCGCCCATTTGGCCCAAGGCTGGCCCTGGCCGCCGGGGCCCAAAGCCGACCTTGTTCCTGGCACCGGACCCCTGGGGCGTTGAAGGGGCGATCCCGGCCAGGCCCACCGGCGTTCGCCCAAGCCTACCGGCATTCTAGCACCTGCAGACGAACACGGCCGACCGGCGCCCCGAATAGACTGGAACGATGCCGGGCCGGAGGTGGTTTCATGGAACGCGTCGTCGTTAGCCGCCCGCCTGCCAACGGGCGGTCGCCGTCCCCCCAACCGCCCCAGCCGTCCTCCCCCGATGAGGTGCTGCGCTGGATTGAGGACGGCCGCATCACCCCGCCCCAGGCGGTGGTCTACCTGCACCAGCTGGAGCGGGAACCGGCTCCGGACACCACGGATGACCAACGACAGCGAGAGCGGGAAATCGAAGCGGCCCTGGCCGAACTGGACGCGCTGATCGGCCTGCACCACGTCAAGCGGGTGATCCGGGAGATCCGGGCGTACGTCACCGTGCGGGAGCGCCGGGCCCGCGCCGGCCTGATCAACGAGCCCCTGACCCTGCATATGGTCTTTACCGGCAACCCGGGCACCGGCAAGACCACCGTGGCCCGCATCCTGGCCCGGCTCTTCCGGGCCCTGGGCGTGCTGGAAAAGGGCCACCTGGTGGAGGTCGAGCGGGCCGACCTGGTGGGCGAGTACATCGGCCACACGGCCCAGAAAACGCGCCAGGTCATCCACCAGGCCCTGGGCGGGGTGCTGTTCATCGATGAGGCGTACTCCCTGGCTCGGGGCGGCGAGAAGGACTTCGGCAAGGAAGCCATCGACACCCTGGTCAAGCAGATGGAAGACCACCGGCAGCGGCTGGTGGTCATCCTGGCGGGGTACCGGCAGGAGATGGCCTGGTTCCTCCAGGTGAACCCGGGCCTGCGCTCCCGGTTCCCCATCCACCTGACCTTTCCCGACTATACCGTGGACGAACTGGTGGCCATCGCCCACCAGCTGGCCGGGCAGCGGCAATACCGGCTGGATCCCGGCGCCGAGCAAAGGCTGCGGGAGATCCTCCTGTCCCTGCCGCCGGGCTACGGCGAGCGGTCCGGCAACGCCCGCACGGTCCGCAACCTGATCGAGCGGGCCATCCGCCGGCAGGCCGTCCGGCTGCTGGACCGGCCCGCGGCCGGCCGGGAGGAGCTCATGCGCCTCACCGCGGCCGATTTCGACCCGGCCCCGGGCCCCGGGGAGGGGTGGCCGTGAGGACGGCGCTGATCATCGGACAGGCCAACGCGGGCAAGACCCTGTTCCTGCTCAACTTCGCCCGTTATCTGGGGGTCGAACGGGCGGAGATGACGGTCCAGGCGGCCGAGGGCGGCACCTTCACCCGCCCCTGCCACCTGGAACGGGACCGCCCGCTGCTGGTGGGGGACGAACCCCACACCACCCGCTGCCTGCAGTCGCTGACGGTGTCGGTGCCGGGCCGCAAGCGGGCCCGGGTGGTGGTGCTCACCGACTCCACCGGCCTTCTGGACGGCATCGACGAGGACCGCCAGGTCCGGCTGGCGGTGGCCCAGACCCTGCGGGTGCTGCGGCTGGCCGATGCCGTGCTGCACGTGATCGATGCCGACCGGGTGGGGCGGCAGGGCCGCAGCGCCATCGCCGAGGTGGAGGTCCAGATCGCCCGCTACCTGCCCCTGCGGGCGCCCTACGCCATCCTGGCCAACAAGATGGACCTGCCCGCCGCGCCCGGCGGGCTGGCCACCATCCGGCGGGTTTTCAGCGGCCGGCCGGTGCTGCCGGTCTCGGCCCTTCAGCGGACCGGTTTCCGGGAGGTGAGGCGCTTTGTCGCCCGCCACGTCTGATCTCCTTCCCCTGCTGGCCCGCTGGCAGGACGGGCTGGTGGCCGGATGGCTGCCGCCCGCGGGCCCCGCCGAGGGCCTGCGGGTGCTGGCGGTGCTGCTGGTGGGGGTGGCGGTGAAGCTGATGGACGACGTCCTGGACCGGGAGGAGGATGCCTGGACGGGCCGGCCCAACGCCGCCGCCCGGCTGGGACCCGCCGCCACCGCCTACGCCCTGGCTGCCCTGGCTGCCGCTGCCGCCCTCTCCCTGCGGGACGCGCTGCTTCTCTTCTGGGCCAGTTACGCCTGGGGGATGGCCCACGGCAGCGGCACCCGGCTGCCCCTGGGGCTGCGCGCCTGGCAGGAAACGGCGGCCACGGTGGCCCTTTCGGTGGCCGCCGCGGGCCTTCCCGACACCCTGGCCGCCCTGGCCCTGGTGGGCTCGGTGCAACTGGTGGACGACTGGATCGACCTGCGGCGGGAGCGGGCCCGGACCCCAGGGGGTAACCCGGCGCCCGGGCAGGCCACCGGGGCGGGACCCGCCCGCAACTGGGCGGCCCGGCTGGGCCCGGAAGAGGCGCTGCTGGCCGGGCTAGGGCTGGCTCTGGTGGCGGCCGCCTGGGACCCCCTGCGGGCGGTGGCCGCCTGGGCCGCAGCCACCGGGGCCGGGCTGGCCGGCCGCGGGCCGCTGGTCCCAGGGAGGCGGGGCCGGACGAACCCGACCCGGGACCCCCAGGCCGGTACCGGCGCCGTGGCCTCCGGGGCACCCCCAGAACCCGGTGGATCCGGGGGCAGCCCTCCGGCCCGCGAGGAGGGAACGCCGTGACCATGGCGGCGGCCGTGCCGGCTCTGGCCGAAACGGGGGTGGCGGAGGTGCTGGCCGGGGCCGCTCTGCTCGTCCTGGCGCTGGCCGCCGGGTATGCCGCCGGCCGGCGGCGGGGCCGGCAAGAAGGCTACCGGCTGGGCTGCGCCGAAGCGCCCCTGGCCCTGCGGGCCGAGGCCCTGGTGCGGGGCATCTGTCCCGTCTGCGACCACCGGACCCGGGCCCGCCACGACCCCCGCAACCCGGCCCCGCCCGGCCTTAACGGCCCGGGGCAGGAGCCTGGCCCGGGTCGTCCCTCGCCGGTGCCTCCGGAGCCCGCACCTTCCCGGACGGCGCCAGCGCCTCCACCTCCGCCGCGATGAAGCGGGCCACCTGGGGCAGGGTCCACTCCCGGCGGTCGAACCACCGGACCTCCGGCAGCTGGTGGCGGAACCAGGTCCACTGCCGCTTGGCATAGTGCCGCGTGTTGCGGATCAGTCGCCGCCGGGCCTCGGCCAGGTCGTACTCGCCTCGCAGGTATGCCGCGATCTCCTTATAGCCCAGGGCCTGCAGCGCCGGCAGCCGGGTGTCGTACCCCGCTTCCAGCAGCCGGCGCACCTCCTCCACCAGGCCCCGGGCCAACTGGCGGTCGACCCGCCGGGCGATGGCGCGGTAGACGTCCTCCCGCTGTGCCGTCAGGCCGTAGCAGCGGGCCGCGAAGGCGAGGGGCCCCGAGCGCGGCGGCGCGAACTGGCTGGGCGGCCGGCCGGTCTGGTGCCAGATCTCCAGGGCCCGGACCAGCCGCTTGCGATCGCGGGGGTGGATGGCCGCGGCCCGCTGGGGGTCGACGGCGGCCAGCCGCCGGTGGAGGGCCTCCGGGCCCAGCTTCTCGTACTCTTCTTCCAGCCGCCGCCGCAGGCCCGGGTCGGGAGGAACGGGCTCGAAGTCGTAGCCCCGCAGCAGGGCGGTGACGTAATAGCCCGTCCCCCCCACCAGCACCGGGTACCTCCCCCGCCGGCAGATGGCCTGGATGGCCGCCGTGGCGTCCCGCCGGAAATCGGCCACGCTGTAGGGCTCATCGGGATCGCGGATGTCGATCAGGTGGTGGGGGATGCGGCGCCGGGTGGCGGGATCGACCTTGTCGGTGCCGATGTCCAGGCCCCGGTAGACCTGGGTGGAATCGGCGGAAACCACTTCGACCGGCAAGAGGCCGGCCAGCAGCAGGGAGAGTTCCGTCTTCCCCACCGCCGTGGGTCCCACGATCACGATGAGCACGCCGCCTCACCCCCCGCCCCGGCGACCGAACCGGCGCTCCAGCTCTTCCACCCCCAGCCGGATCACCGTGGGCCGGCCGTGGGGACAGGCATAGGGTTGCCGGCAGCGGGCCAGATCGGCCAGGAGCTGGGTCATCTCCTGGGGGTGGAGCCGGTCCCCCGCCTTGATGGCCGCCTTGCAGGCCGCCAGGATCCGGGCTGCCCGGTCGGTGTCCAGGATGGGGGCCTCCTGCCCGCCGCCCCGGACCGCCTCGGCCAGCAGCCGCGCCAGGAGGTCGGCCAGCAAGGACGGGGCCGGGCGGTCGGCCAGGGCGGCCGGCACCGCCCGCACGGCAACGGAGCGGGGCCCGAAGGGCTCAACCTGAAAGCCCAGGCGGGCCACGGCGCCGGCCTGCTCCAGCAACAGCGCGTATTCCGTGGCAGGCAGGTCCAGCACCACCGGAACGGCCAGCAGCTGGGTGGGCACCCCGGGCTGGCTGGCCCCCTGGGCCAGAAACCGCTCGAAGTAGATCCGCTCGTGGGCGGCATGCTGGTCGACCAGGTACAGGCCGTCGGGTCCCGCACAGGCCAGGTAGGTCCCCGCCACCTGGCCGAGGGGCTCCAGGCGCAGCAGCAGATCCCGGTCTTGCGGCCCGGGGTGCGCGGGCCCCGGTTCGGGCCTGGCGAGGGCCGGCACCTCCGCCTCCCGGGCAAACGGCCGGGTCCCTGCCGCCGGGCTGCCCGTTCCACCTGCTGTGGCACCCGTCCTGGCCCCCGGACCCCCCGGCCCCTCGCCGGGCGGCTCGGGCCCTGGCCTGGACGTCCCCGCTGGTTCGGCGGCCCGTTCCGGTCGCGGCCCGGGTGCCGCCCCGGTCCCCTGGGGTTCCGCCCCCCGGCGGAAGGCCTCCAGCCAGGCGGCCGTGGCACCCCCATAGGCCGCCGCGGCTTCCGCCGCCGCTTCGGGAGCCGGCCCACTCCCCGGCCGAACCGCCCAGGACGCCCCCCGGACCCACCGGGGCGCCCCCGGACGCCAGGGCCCCTGTCGGCCCCCCCGGCGCCCCCCGCGGGGGGTGGGCCGCTCGCCGCCGTTCTCAGGGAACGGTCCCGGCGCCGCCGGTCGCAGCAGGTCCCGCTCGGCCAGGGCACCTTCCACCGCCCGGTAGAGCAGGGACGCCACCGCCCGTTCCCGCACCAGGCGCACCTCCAGCTTGGCGGGGTGGACGTTGACGTCGACCTCCTCACCCGGTACCGTCACCGCCAGCACGGCGACGGGGTAGCGGCGGGCGGGCAGCAGGTGGCGGTAGGCGTTCTCCAGGCTGAAACGCAGGCTCGACACCTCGACGGGCCGGCGGTTGATGCTGATAAACTGCCAGGCACGGCTGGCCCGGGCGATGCGCGGAGCCCCCACGTAACCCTCGATCCGGCAGGCGTCGTCGGCGGCCGCCACCGGGATCAGGCCGGCGGCCACGTCCGGCCCGAAGCACTCCAGCACCACCACCGCCGGGTCGCCGCTGCCGGAGGTGCGCAGCACCTCCCGGCCGTTGTGCCAGAGCTCGAAGCGTACGTCGGGCCGGGCCAGGGCGTGGGCGGTGACCACGTCGGCGATGCGGCCGAACTCGGCCACGGGCCCCTTGAGGTGCTTGCGCCGGGCGGGCGTGTTGAAGAACAGGTCCCGCACGGTCACCCGGGTGCCGGGTGGGCTGGCCCAGGGCCCGGCGCTGCGCTCGGCGCCACCTTCGACCACCACCCGGAAGCCGCCCTCCGCCGCCGGCGGCCGGGTGACCAGCTCCAGGCGGGCCACCGAGGCCATGGCCGCCAGGGCCTCGCCCCGGAAGCCCAGGGTGCCGGCGCGGACCAGATCGTCCAGGCGGCTGATCTTGCTGGTGGCGTGGCGCTCCACGGCCAGCAGGGCATCGTCGGGGTCCATGCCGCAGCCGTCGTCGGACACGGTGATGGAGCGCAGGCCGCCCTCCGCCACGTCGATGCGGATGCGGCGGGCGCCGGCATCCAGGCTGTTCTCCACCAGCTCCTTGACCACCGAGGCGGGCCGTTCCACCACCTCGCCGGCGGCGATCTGGTTGATCACCTGGGGATCCAGGCGCCGGATCCTGCCCATGGGCCTCCTCCTATTCGCCGCCCTCCGCGAGCCGCTTCAGCCGCCGCTGCCAGGCGTAGAGCAGGTTCATTGCATCCAGCGGCGTCAGGCGGACCAGATCCAGGCGGGCCAGCTGCTCGAGCCAGACCCGCGCCAGGCGCTCCCCTGCGGGCGGGACGGCGGGGGCCCCCATCCCCCCGGCGGCCGGCGCCCCGGCCCCCGCCCCGGTGGCGGTGGCGGCCGGGGCGACAGGTTCGGGGGCCGCACCGGGGTCCCGGGGCCCGGTCCCTGAGACCCCGGCCGGGCCGGGAGGCTCCCCCGTGCCGGGCTCCCGGGCGGCGGCGGCCTGGGACCAGCCCGGCGGCGCCCCGGCACCACTCGGTGCCTCCGCCGGCGAGCCCGGCCCGAGGCCCGCGGTCCCCGGCGCCTCGCCGCCGGCCCGCCCGGTCGTTGCCATCCCGCCGGCCTCCCCCGCCGCGGCGCCCGGCCGCGGCCCGGCGGGCAGGCTGCCGCCACCGCCGGAGCCGGGGACCCCCGCCGGCGGAGCCCCGCCGGCCACGTCGGCGGGGCCGGTGCCGGGTTCGTCCCGGGACGGCGAAGCCGCCACGGGGCTCGCCATCAGGTCGGCCAGGGAGAGCTGCCGCGGCCCGGCCCGCCGGTCCAGTTCCGCCAGGATGGCCTTGGCCCGCTCCACGATCTCCACCGGCAACCCGGCCAGCCGAGCCACATTGATGCCGTAGCTGCGATCGGCGCCGCCGGGCGCGATGCGCCAGAGGAAGCGGATGCTGTCCCCTTCCTCCACCACCCGGGCGTGGTAGTTGCGGATGCCGGGGCGCGTGGCCGCCAGGCCCGTCAGCTCATGGTAGTGGGTCGACACCAGGGTGCGGGCCCCAATGCGGTCGTGGATGTACTCGATCACCGCCCGGGCGATGGCGATGCCGTCGAAGGTGCTGGTACCGCGGCCGATCTCGTCCAGCAGGATCAGGCTGCGGGGGGTGGCGTGGTGCACGGCCAGGGCCGTCTCCGCCACCTCCACCATGAAGGTGGACTGGCCCGAGGCCAGGTCGTCGCTGGCCCCCACCCGGCAGAAGATCCGGTCCACCAGGCCGATCTCCGCCTCGGCGGCCGGCACGAAGCTGCCCATCTGGGCCATGATGACGATGAGGGCCACCTGGCGCATGAAGGTGCTCTTTCCGGCCATGTTGGGGCCGGTGATCAGCATGACCCGTTCCTCTTCGCCGTCCAGATCGATGTCGTTGGGGACGAACCGGCCCTCCAGCGTCCGGTCCAGCACGGGGTGCCGCCCCGCCCGGATCCGCAGCCGTCGGCCGGAACCGAGCCGGGGCCGCACGTAGCCGTACCGGGCCGCGGCCTCGGCCAGGGCCGCCAGCACGTCCAGCTCGGCCAGGGCGTCGGCGGTGGCCTGCAGCTGGGGGATGGCCGCGGCCACCTCCTGCCGCAGCTCGAGGAACAGCTGGTGCTCCAGGGCCGCCAGGCGTTCCTCCGCCCCCAGGATCCGGCTCTCCATGGCCTTGAGCTCCGGGGTGACAAAACGCTCGGCGCCGGCCAGGGTCTGCCGCCGCTCGTAGTCGGGAGGCACCAGGTGCCGGTTGGCCCGGGTCACCTCGATGTAGTACCCGAAGACCTTGTTGAAGCCCACCTTCAGGGATTTGATGCCCGTGCGCTCCCTCTCCCGGGCCTCCAGGGCCGCGATCCAGTGGCGGCCCTGGGCCATGGCCTGGCGCAGGGCATCCACTTCGGGGTGGAACCCGTCCCGGATCAGCCCGCCCTCGGTGATGCCGGCGGGCGGATCGTCCACCAGCGCCCCTCGCAACCGGGCGGCCAGGCGGGCCAGCTGGGGATCCAGGGCCTGACGGACGGCCTCCAGCCGGCCCAGGGGGCCGGCCCCGGCGGCTCCCTCCAGCTGGGCCGCCAGGTCCGGCAGCCGCTCCAGGGCGCGGGCGATGCCCAGCAGGTCGCGGGCGTTGGCCTGCTGGTAGCCCACCCGGCCCAGCAGGCGGGGCAGGTCCTGCATGCCGGCCAGCAGCTGCCGCAGCCCGGCGCGCAGGAAGGGGTCGCGCACCAGGGCCTCCACCGCATCGAGCCGGGCGGAGATGGCCGCAGGGTCCACCAGGGGCCGCTCGATCCACTGCCGCAAGAGTCGCCGGCCCATGGCCGTCTCCGTCAGGTCCAGCACGTCCAGCAGGGTGCCCTGGCGGGAGCCGTCCCGCAGCCGGCGCACCAGCTCCAGGTTCCGGCGGCTGTTGGCGTCGATGGCCAGCCACTGACCCAGGGCATCGGTCCGCAGCCGGCGCAGGTGCTCCAGGTCCACCTTTTGCGTGGCCCGGAGGTAGGCCAGCAGCCCGCCACCCGCGCTGACGGCGGCGGCCCCGGTCTCCGCCCGGGCCTGGCCGACCGCCGGCCGGCCAAACTGGGCCGCCAGGGCGGCGGCGGCTTCCCGGAGGCGCCAGGGGCCGGCCGGAGTCCGGGTGACCGTGCAGCCTCGCTCCCGCAGGGCCTGCTCCAGCTTGGCGGCACCAGGTCCCTCGAGCCCCGGTCCCAGCAGGCACTCGGCCGCCTGCAGCCGGGCCAGCTCGTCCAGGGCCAGGCGCAGGGGGTCGTCCCCGGCCAGCTGGGCGATGGTGAACTCGCCCGTGGACACGTCGGCGTAGGCAAGCCCCAGAACCTGCGGGCCCCCGCCAGCGCTCCCGGCCTCAAGGCCGCTTCCTGCCTGCTGCAGGGCCGGGACCGTGCCATCACCAGGGTCCTGGGCCACAGGGTCCTGGGCCACCGGGCCGGCCAAACGGGCCGGGGCCGCCGGGCCGGCCCGGGGCCCGGTCGCGGCCGGTTCGTCCCCGGCCCCTGCCATGGCCCCACCAGCGCCCGCCCCCCTCGCCAGAGCGTGACGGGCGGTCGGTTCCGCCACAGGCCCCGCGGGGACCCGGGCGGCCTCCACCGCATCCCGGCCGGCAGGCGCCCCATCCCCGGCGTCGTCCCCGGTCACCTGGGCGGATTCGGCAGCGGCCTGGACGGTGCCCGCCACGACAGGCCTTGCCGCCCCCTCGGGCTGCTGGCCTGGCCCCCCAACCTCCCGCCGCCCGGTGGCCGGGGTGCCGGCCACCGGGCCCGGGTCCAGGGCCAGGGCGGCCACGTACCGGCTTTCGTCCCCTCCCGCCGCCGACCAGAGGGTGCCGGGGGTGACGACCCGCACCACCTCCCGGCGCACCAGCCCCCGGGCCAGCCGCGGATCCTCCACCTGCTCGCAGATGGCGACCCGGTAACCCGCTTCCACCAGGCGCGGAAGGTACTGGTCGACGGCGTGGTAGGGCACGCCGCACATGGGCACCCGCTCGCCCTTGGCCGTCTCCCGTGAGGTCAGGGTGATGTCCAGGATCCTGGCGGCCAGGCGGGCATCATCGCCGAACATCTCGTAGAAGTCGCCCAGGCGGAAGAACAGGATGCAGTCCGGGTAGCGCTCCTTCCACTCCCGGTACTGCCGCATCATCGGGGTTTCCCGGCCCGACCTGCCTCGCTGGGGCTCGTCAGCCTGCGCCATGATTGGAGCCTGCCACCCCCACCGCAGCGCTTCGCCTCCCGCCAAGCGGCGCCCCTTGCCTGCGCGGAATCGGGACAAAGCCCGCCGGGGCCCGGGCCGGGCCGGCTGCGGCCCATGGCCGCCCCCGGGCGGCGTCGCCCGGCTGGCCCGCGGCCTGCGCCCCGGTCCCCACCACCGCGCGCGCCGCGGTCCGTGCCACGGTTCGCGGCGCCGGAGCCGGCTACGGCCACAGCTGCCCTAGACGGCCGCGCCGCCCGCCGCGACCCCGCCCGGGTCAGGCCCCCTGGGCCGCGGCGCCGTAGGGCGAGAACTGCCCGTGCCGCCCGATTTCGGGCGCGTCGTCCGGCAAGAGCTCCAGCAGCCGCCCCTCCAGGGTGAAGGTCTGGGCCCGGGTGATCTCCACCCGGGCGAAGCGGCCGGCCCAGGCGGCGTCGCCGGGCACCAGCACCAGCTTGTTCGTCCGGGTGCGGGCGCTGAGGACCTGCGGGTTCTTCTTGCTGGGCCCGTCGATGAGGACCACGGCCCTCTGGCCCACCAGGCGCTTGTTCTTCCGCAGGTTGATCTCGTACTGCACCTCCATCAGCCGCTCCAGGCGCTCCTGCTTGACCTCCCGCGGCAGCTGGGGCCAGCGGGCGGCCGGCGTGCCCTCCCGGGGCGAGTAGATGAAGGTGAAGGCGTTGTCGTACTCCACCTGCCGCACCAGGTCCAGGGTCTGGCGAAAGTCTTCCTCGGTCTCCTTGGGGAACCCGACGATGATGTCCGTGGTGATGCAGGCGTCCGGCACCGCCTCCCGGATCTTCTCGATCAGGCGCAAGTAGTACTCCCGGGTGTAGCGCCGGTTCATCCAGCGCAGCACCTGGTTCGATCCGGACTGCACCGGCAGGTGGAAGTGCTCCGTCACCTTGTCGGACTCCGCGATGGTCCGGATCAGCTTGTCGGTGAAGTCCCGGGGGTGGGAGGTGGTGTACCGGATCCAGCGGATCCCCGGTACCTGGTCCAGGCGAGCCAACAGGTCCGCGAAATCGAACCCGATGCCCAGGTCCTTGCCGTAGGAGTTGACGTTCTGGCCTAGCAGGGTGACCTCCTTGTACCCCTCGGCGGCCAGGTACTCCACCTCGGCGATGACGTCTTCCGGGCGGCGGCTGCGCTCGCGCCCGCGGGTGGTGGGCACGATGCAGAAGGTGCAGAACTTGTCGCAACCATAGATGATGTTGACCCACGCCTTGACGCCCCCGGCCCGCCGCGAGGGCAGGTGTTCGACCACGCCCTCCGCCGCCTGCCAGACGTCGACCACCATCCCCTCTTCCCGCCGCACCCGCTCGATCAGCTGGGGCAGCTGGTGGACGTTGTGGGTGCCGAACACCAGGTCCACGTGGGGATAGTACCGCTGGATGCGGCGAATGGTGGCCTCCTCCTGGGCCATGCAGCCGCACAGGCCCAGGATCAGGTCCGGGTTCTTCTGCTTGAGCACCTTCAGGTAGCCGATGGTGCCGAAGACCTTCTCCTCCGCCGTCTCCCGCACGGCGCAGGTGTTGAGCAGGATCAGGTCCGCGTCGTCCAGGAGGCCGGCCGGGACCATGCCCATCTCTTCCAGCTGGCCGGCCAGGATCTCGCTGTCGCGCTCGTTCATCTGGCAGCCCCAGGTCAGGATCTTGTACGCAGGGTGGGGCTTGCCGAAGATCGACTCGGCCAGGGTGCGGCCGTCGGCCAGGCGCCAGACGTTCTGTTCGTCCCGGTAGGCGCCGTAACGGGTGGCCCACTGGGCCTGCAGCACCCGGTAGTCCTGGGTGCCTGCCGCCCCCGGCCGCGGGATCAGGGGCAGGGTTTCCATGGCTCGTTTCCTCCTTTGTACCTTCGTTCATTATGGGCGCTGCGGGCACCCGTGGGCAATGCAGCGGCTGGTACGGCATGCAGGCCGTTGCAGGCCGATGCAGGCCGATGCACGCTGTTGCACGCCGCACCCTGGCCACGGAAGCTGCGGTGCCGCCACGACCCTCCGGCCGGTGCGGGTTCCCCTGCCGGCTTGGGTGGGCGATCCAGGGGCATTCTAGGAAATGGAGAATCCAGGATGGAGGTGGTTGGGGTGGAACCCGGCGCAATGCCTGAAGGCGGGCTTTCCCAGGCCTCCCACGCCGGCGGGGCGCCTCCGGCGGCCGGAACGGGGCCTGGTGCTGCGGTGGCGTCCGGCGACACCGCCGCCTGGCAGGCGGCCCTGCCCGCCCTGACCCGGCGGCCGCCTTATGCGTGCCCGCGCTGCACCGGCAACCGGGCCTCCTTTACCCTGCTGTGGCCGCTGACCTGGTCCGTGCGGAAGAACGCCCACACGGGTCAGGTGGAGGAGTGGCGGGCAGGACCGGCGCTGGCCACCGCGGCCGGCGGAGAGCCGGACCTGACGGTGCGGTGCGAGCTTTGCGGCTTTGCGGGTCCGGAGTCCATGTTCACCGCTGCGGCCCGCCGCTTGCCGCCGCCTTTCCCGGCAGGACCCGCCGCCGGCGGATGAAGGCCAGCAGCCGCTGCCGCTGCCGCTCCAGCTCGTCCACCCGGCGGCGCAGCTGGCTGACCTCCGCCTCGTAACGCGCCTGCTGGGTCGCCAGCAGCTCGAGCAGCACCCGGCGGCTGCGGCGCAGGGTCACGACCCGCCGCTCCAGCAAGAGAATCCGGACCTGCCAGTCGCCGGCACCGCCCGGCCCCGCCGCCGCGCCCGCCTGCCCGGCGCCCGCCGGGACCGGTTCTTCCGGAGCGGGTACCGGAACCCGTTCCGCGGGCCGGGACGCCGGAGGCGGTCCTCCGGCGCCGGACCCCCGGGCCGTTCCACCGGGCCGGCGGAGCGGTGGCGCGCCCCGCGGCCCGTCGGGGGGCTTGGACCATCGGGCCTCACGCTTCACGGGCCTTACCTCCCAGGGGAGGATTATGCACGCGCCGGCCGGTCCATGCATCAGGCCCATTGGCCCCGGCATTGGGCCCGGCCCCGGGCTTGCCTCGGCCGCCGGCCGGCGGGCGCCCGGAGGCGATCTCTCGGCTTCGGAAGGGTGCGTCGAGAGGGTGCGGCCGGATCAGCAGGCTGCGTCTAGAGGGTGCACTTTGGATCGGCCGCCCGGGCGGCCAGTCGCTCCACCCACTCCCGCGGAACCCGCACCTGCCCCATCAGGGCGGGCTGGCCCGGCTGGGGTCCGTGGCAATCGGATCCTCCGGTGGGCACCAGATCCAGCTCGCTCGCTCGCGCCAGGAACGCGGCGGCCTGCTCGGGGCTGTGCTTGGAGTGATAGACCTCGACGCCTTCGAGGCCCACCTTTTTCCAGGTTGGCCACAGGCCGTGCAGGCGGGCGGGCAGGAGGCCCGGATGGGCCAGGACGGGCACGCCCCCCGCGGCCCGGATGGCCGCGATGGCCTCTTCCGGCGCCAGGGGCGCGCGGGGCACGTAGCCCGGCTTGCCCGGCGTCAGGTACCGCTCAAAGGCTTCGGCCACCGTGGCCACCACCCCGGCGTCCACGAGGGCCCGGGCCACGTGGGGGCGCCCTATGGCGCCCCCTTGGGCCATGGCCCGAATCCGCGCCTCATCCAGGACGATCCCGGCCTCCGCCAGGCGCTGCAGCATGCGGGCCAGCCGCTGCTCCCGCGAGGCCCTGCGGCGCGCCAGCAGCTGCACCAGGGGCTCGTCGGCCTCGTCGACCCAGTACCCCAGGATGTGAACGCCAACCCGGCGGCTACCCAGGTCGACGTCGGTGCTGAGTTCGACCCCCGGCACCAGAACCACCCCGGCCTCCCGCGCCGCTTCCCGGGCCGCCGGCAGGCCGGCCAGGGTGTCGTGGTCCGTGATGCCGACGAACTCGAGCCCCGCCTCCTGGGCCATGCGGATGCGCTCTCGGGGAGTGACGGTGCCGTCGGAGGCGGTGGTGTGGGTGTGCAGGTCGGCCCCACCCCGCTCCGGCGTCATGCCCGTCCCCCCGCCGCCAGGTTGCGGGCCAGTTCCACCAGGGTGCGGACGCCGTAGCCCGTGGCGCCCTTGCCGTGATCGCCCTCGACCCGGTCGGACCAGGCCACCCCAGCGATGTCCAGGTGCGCCCAGGGCGTGTCGCCGGCAAAGGTCTGGAGGAACAGGGCCGCGGTGATGGACCCGGCGGGCCGGCCGCCGGTGTTGCGCAGGTCGGCATACTCGCTGCGCAGCCGCTCCCGATAGGACGCCACCAGGGGAAGCCGCCACAGGGGCTCGCCGGCGGCGCCGGCGGCCCGCAGCACCCGCGCTGCCCAGGCATCGTCGTTGGCAAACAGGCCCGCCACGTGATGCCCCAGGGCGATGACCATGGCGCCGGTCAGGGTCGCCAGGTCGATCAGCCGCCGGGCACCCCGCTCGCGGGCGTAGGCCAGGGCATCGGCCAGGATCAGGCGCCCCTCCGCGTCGGTGTTGTTCACCTCCACGGTGGTGCCGTCGTAGGTGGTGATCACGTCACCGGGCTTGAAGGCGCGGCCGCCGGGCATGTTCTCCACCGCGGCCACCACACCCAGCAGCCGGGCGGGCAGGGCCAGCCGGGCCACGGCCTCCAGCGCCGCGATGACCGCCGCCGCGCCCATCATGTCGAACTTCATGTCCTCCATGCCTTCCCGGGGCTTGAGGGAGATGCCGCCCGTGTCGAAGGTGACGCCCTTGCCCACGAAAGCGGCGTCGGGCGGTTCCGATCCATCCCGCCCCGGCCCCACGTAGTCGATGGCAATGAGCCGCGGCGGCTGGGCACTGCCCTGGCCCACGGCCAGGATGGCCCCGAAGCCACGCCGCCGCAGCTCCTCCTCGTCCAGGACGGTCACCTGCACGCCGGGCAGCTCCTCCAGGCGCGCGGCCGCCTCGGCCAGCCGGGCCGGCGTCAGGTCGTTGGCCGGCCGGTTGCCCAGCTGGCGAGCGGTGATGACGGCTTCGGCGAGGATGCGCCCTTCCTGCAGGCCCCGCTCCAGCGCCTGCTGCTGCGCGCCGCTGCGGTCGACCAGCCAGATCCGCTCCACGCCGGCCCCATCGCCTTCGTCCCCGGCCCGGGCGCGCCGTCCCAGGGGCCGGCCGCCGCGGCGCCCCGTGGGGTCGACGGCACCCCCCAGAAGGCCCAGGGCGTGGCTCGTTTCGTGAGCTGTCTCCAGGCCTGCCCCAGCCGGGGCGCCGGGCCCCGCCTGGCGGGCGGCGGATCCGGCCCAGGACCCCGCGGCTCCTTCCCTGCTGCCTCCATGGGCCGGGGCACCGCCCAGCCCTGCCGCGCCCCTGCCGCCTCCTGCTGCCTCACCGCCCTCACCGGGCCGCCCCACCGGCCCTACGGGCTGGTAGCGGTACAGGCCCAGGAGGGCACCCTCCACCGTGGCCAGGGCGGCCAGCTGCGGATCCAGCCCGCCGATGCCGGCACCGTGGGCAATGGTGGCCACCGAGCGGCAGCCGTGCTTCTTCGCCGCCCGCAGCGCGGTGGCAGAGGCCGTCCGGGCTGCCACGCGGCCGAACTCCTCCCGCGGGCCCAGGCCCGCCACCACCACCCAGCGGGCGGGAAGCCGGCCCAGGGTGGGCAGCACCAGCACCTCCCCCAGCCGGCCGCGCAGGGCGCCGGCGGCGATGGCTTCCTGAATGGCGCCGTGGAGCGCCTGATCCACCGCCCCCGTGGCGCCGCCCGGCACCGTGACCCCCTCAAACAGGTTGACCACCACGGCGTCGGCGGCCACCTCCGTCACCGGCACCACGCGAAAGGCGACCTCCGGCATGCGTATGCCATTCCCTCCCAAGGTCATGCCATCCCCTCCCCGGGTCAAGGTTCCCCTCCACGGGCTCCGCCGGCCGGGTCCTCCGGCACCGGGTAGGCCGGCTCACCCGCCGACCACACCTGGCGGAAGACCCGGAGGAAATTCTCACCCAGGATCCAGCGCAGGTGTTCTTCCTTCCAGTTGCGTCGCAGCAGCGCTTCGACCAGCCGTGGCAGGCGGGTGACGTCCTCCAGCCCCTGGGGTGTCTCGCTGATGCCGTCGAAATCCGAGCCCAGGCCGATGTGGGCGGGGCCCACCAGGGCGGCGATGTGTTCGATATGTCGAACCACGTCGTCGATGGTGGCGGGGCCCTCGGGCCGGAGGAACCGGGCGAAGAAGTTCATCCCCATGACGCCCCCCCGGGCGGCCAGGGCGCGGATCTGGTCGTCGGTCAGGTTGCGCGGGTGGGGGCAAAGGGCCCGGCAGTTGGAGTGGGAGGCCACCACGGGTTGGCTTGATACGGCCAGGACATCGTAGAAGCCGGCATCGGAGAGGTGGCTCACGTCAACCACCATGCCCAGGCGGTTCATCTCCCGCACCACCTGCTCCCCCAGCTGGGAAAGGCCGCCCCCGCTGCGGGCGTCGCCGGCTCCGTCGGCCAGGTCGTTGCGCTCGTTCCAGGTCAGGCCGATCAACCGAACCCCCAGGCGATGGAGCAGGCGCAGGATGCCCAGCCGGCCCTGCAGGGCCTCGCCCCCCTCGATGCCGATGATGGCAGCCACCTTCCCCGCCGCCAGGGCGCGATCCAGCTCTGCGACGGTGGTCACCACGGTGATCCGGTCGGGGTAGAGGGCCACCTCCCGGAGGAACACGTCGTAAAGCTCCATGAAGCGGATCAGGGCGGCATGGGGCTTGTAAACGGGTTCGATATAGTGGGCGAAGACCTGCACGCCGACGCCAGCCTCTTCCAGGCGGGGCAGGTCCACATGGCCCTGGTAGGAACGCTCGCCCAGCCGCCGGCGACCGGCGGCCAGATCAAGGACGGTGTCGACATGGGCATCCACAATGGGGCCGTAGGGCGTATAGGACATGGCTTTCGCCTCCTGATGGGTGGGTCGAACCGGCAGGCAAGCGGCCGGATCCGCCTCGGCCGGTAGGGCCGGCTGGGGCGGGCCGGGGGCGGCAGGGGCCCGCTCCAGCGGGCAGGCCCCTCCTTCCGCAACCATGCCGGTGCGCAGGGCACGCCTCATGCCGTGGCCGGCACCATCCTGCCGCACCGTGCATCCCCGGCACCGCGGCCGCGGCCCCTACCGGGGCGGCGCCCGTACCGCGGCAGCGGCCGGGGAACGGCCCGGCCGGAGGCGGACCGGCGGCGGCCCGCGCCCTCAGCCGGAATCCTCCAGCCGGATGCGCTCGATGGCCACAGCCCGGCCGGTGTCGCGGTCCACGTCCACGATGACGCCGCACAGCATGCGCGGCCCGGACGCCACCTCCAGGGTCACGTGGAGCTGGGTGCGCAACCGCTGGATGACCAGGTCGGGCCGGAAGCCGATGACGGAATCCCGGGGTCCCGTCATCCCCACGTCGGTGATGGCGGCCGTGCCCCCCGGCAGCACCCGCTCGTCGGCCGTGGCCGTGTGGGTGTGGGTGCCCAGCACCGCCGAGACTCGCCCGTCCAGGTACCAGGCCATGGCCTGCTTCTCCGACGTGGCGTCGCCGTGGAAGTCCACCAGGATGGCCGTGGCCTGGCCGGCCAGCTCGGCCAGCGCCTGGTCGGCCGCGGCGAAGGGGTCGTCCAGCAGGCTGTCGGCGAAGACCCGGCCCATGAGGCAAACCACCGCCACCGGGCAGCCGCTGCGCCCCTCCACCACGGCCATCCCCCGGCCCGGCGGGCGACCGGGCCAGTTCAGTGGGCGCAGCACCCGCGGGTGGCGGTCCAGGTAGGGCAGGATCTCCTTGCGATCGGCCCAGTGATTGCCCAGGGTGATGACGTCGGCCCCCGCGGCGAAGATCTCCTCGGCGGTGTCCGGGGTCAGGCCCCACCCGCCGGCGGCATTCTCGCCGTTGACCACCGTCAGCTCGATGGCATGCTGTTCGATCAGGGTCTCCAGGTGGTCCCGCAGCATGCGCCGCCCCGCCCGGCCCACCACATCGCCGATGAACAGTAGCCGCACGCCCGTGCCCCCTATCCTGGCTCTGGGTTGAAAAGCCGCGGCGCGCCGAAACGGCGGGCCCCCGCCCGCCGTTTCGGCGCGCCCTGTCACACCCCGGCTGCCTGCGCGGCCCAAAGGGCGGCCCCCGGCCGCCCTTTGGGCCGCCTCGCCTCAACGCGCGTACTCCGTCACCCTCGTCTCCCGGATCAGCGTCACCTTGATCTGGCCCGGGTACTGCAGCTCCTGCTCGATCCGCTTGGCGATCTGCCGCGCCAGCAGGTAGGCCTCGGCGTCATCCACCTTGTCCGGGTGGACCATGATCCGGACCTCGCGCCCGGCCTGGATGGCGTAGGCCTTGGCGACGCCTTCGAAGCTGCTGGCGATCTCCTCCAGCTGCCGCAACCGCCGGATGTAAGCCTCCAGGGTTTCCCGCCGGGCACCCGGCCGGGCCGCCGACAGGGCGTCGGCCGCCGTCACGATCACGGCCTCGATGGTCCTGGGCTCGAAGTCGCCGTGATGGCAGGACATGGCATGGATGACCTCTTCGGACTCATGATACTTCTGCAGGATCTCCATGCCAATGGTCAGGTGGGTGCCCTCCATCTCGTGGTCCAGGGCCTTGCCGATGTCGTGCAGCAAGCCGGCGCGCCGGGCCACGTTGACGTCGGCCCCCAGTTCATACGCCATCAGGCCGCACAGGTGAGCCACCTCGATGGAGTGCTGCAGGATGTTCTGGCCGTAGCTGGTGCGAAAGGCCAGCCGCCCGAGGAGCTTGACCAGCTCGGGGTGCAGGTTGTGCACGCCCACCTCGTAACAGGCGCGCTCGCCTTCCTCCTGGATGCGCTGGTCCATCTCCTGCACGGCCTTGGCGTACATCTCCTCGATCTTGGCGGGGTGGATGCGGCCGTCGGCGATGAGCTTCTCCAGGGTCATCCGTGCGATCTCCCGCCGGATGGGGTCGAAGCAGGAGATCACCACGGCTTCCGGCGTGTCGTCGATGATCAGGTCGACGCCGGTCAGTGCCTCAAAGTGGCGGATGTTGCGGCCCTCCCGGCCGATGATCCGCCCCTTCATCTCATCTCCCGGCAGCTCCACCACCGAGACGGTCAGCTCCGGCACGTACTCCGCCGCCAGGCGCTGGACGGCGGTGGCGATGATCTCCCGGGCCCGCCGGTCGGCTTCCGCCCGGGCTTCTTCCTCCATCTCGCGGATCATCACGGCCAGGTCATGGCGCATTTCCTGCTGGACCTGAGCCAGCAGGTACTCCCGCGCCTCCTCCCGGCTCAGCCCGGCGATGCGCTCCAGCTCCGTCATCTGGCGCAAGCGGAGCTCTTCCACCAGCTCCTCCGCCCGGTCCAGGTCCCGCTCCCGGGCCCGCATGAGCTCTTCCCGCTCGTCCAGCTGCCGGGCCCGGCGGTCCAGCGCCTCCTCCCGCTGGAGGAGGCGGCGCTCCAGCTGCTGCAGTTCCTGGCGCCGCTCCCGGGTTTCGCGCTCGAAGTCGGTCCGCAGCCTGTGGACCTCTTCCTTCGCCTCCAGCAGGGCCTCGCGCTTGCGCGCCTCGCCTTCCTTACGCCCTTCCTCCACCAGCTGTCGGGCCAGAGCCTCGGCAGACCCGATCCGGCTTTCGGCCACCAGCTTCCGGATCACGTAGCCCGCCGCCCCGGCGATGACAACGGTGACGAGCACGATCAGGACGACGATGGCTGTCGACACCATCCCTTTCACTCCCTCGGGCCACGACCAGCAGTCCCCCGGTCCCCGCCGCCGCTGGGGTCCCTGTAACAAAAAAGCCGAGTTCGGGGACCCGGCTCGGCGCGCTGACCACTCCGACGCACGCCCCGAACCCCGTGGGGGCCGGGACGGGGACCGGCAATCCGTTCGTTGTTACGCCCAGGTTTCGGACATATTTCATGATTATCGCCGATTTTCGTCAAAAGGCGGATGCGTGGTCGCGTTTTCGAGTCATCCCGATAATTCATTCTAGGGGCTGCGGGAAAGCCATGTCAAGGGAACCGCGGCCAGGCCTCCCTGCCGCTCCCTGACCGGGCGGGTGCCACCGGCCGTCCCCTCCGCAGCCGGCGGCCGGGGGCCAGGCGGGCTCGCTGCAGGAGCTGATAAAAAAGACCCGAGCGGCAGGCCGCGCGGATCGCCCCCCATCCAGCACTGCACCGGTGGCCGTCCGGCCACCGGCCACCGGGCCCGCCTCCGGGCCGCTGCTCCCGGGCGCCCGCGTCAGGGATCGGCGCCGGCCCTCCCGCCCGCCCCGTCCTGAAGGTCACCTAAGAGCTCGCGCACCACCCTCTCCGCCACCTGGGCATGAAACCCCCGGCCCAGAAGGTACCGGTACAGCCGCCCCGCGGCCCGCCGGCGCGCGTCGCTACCGGGCCGGTCCCTGGCCTGCAGGCTGGCCTCCGCGCCCTGGCGGCGGGCCAGGCTCCCCTCAAGTTGCGCCCAGCGGCGGCGGGCCAGCTGGCGCGCCTGTTCCAGCTCGGCCCCTTCCGGCCATCCTTCGGCCAGGACCTGGTCGGCCAGGGGCGGCGCGATCCCGCGGCGCAGAAGCTCGGCCCGCAGGCGGAGGGGTCCGATATGTCGAACCTGCGCCCCTTCCACCTGGTCCCGGGCTAGCTGCCGGTCATCGATGTAGCCCCAACCCCGCAGGCGATCCAGAGCAGCCGCCACCACCGGCTCCGGGAAACCCCGTTCCTGCAGCCGCCGGGCGATCTCCCTGGCCGTACGCGCCCGCAAGCCCAACCAGCGCAAGGCCAGGGCGAGGGCCTGGTCCAGGCCCAGTCCCTCGCCGCCGCCAGCGCCGGCGCCCCCCGCCGGCCGGTCCCACCTGGCGGCCCCGCCCGCTCCGGCGCTCCCGGCCGGCTCGTCTCCGGCCTCCCCCGCGCCCCCGGATACCGGTCTCGCGCCGGCCAATGCGGTCCCTCCTCCTTGCCGGGCGCCTGCGAGGCCGCCCGCCGTAAGGCCCTCCTCCCAGGTGCCTTCACTCGTCCTCGTTGGCCGTGGCGGCCCGGATGCCACCCAGGCTCAGCAGCTCCCGTAGCCGCCGTTCGATGGCATCGGCCACCTCGGGGTGCTGCACCAGGTACTCCCGCGCGTTCTCCCGGCCCTGGCCGATGCGGGTGTCCCCGTAGGAATACCAGGCGCCCGCCTTCTCGATGATGCCGTGCTGGGTGGCGATGTCCAGCAGGTCGCCCTCCCGGGAGATGCCCTTGCCGTAGAGCAGGTCGAACTCCGCCTGGCGGAAGGGCGGGGCGACCTTGTTCTTCACCACCTTGGCCCGGGCGCGAATACCGATCATCTCGCCGCCCTGCTTGAGCGTCTCCACCCGGCGCACATCCAGCCTAACCGAGGCGTAGAACTTCAGCGCCCGCCCGCCGGGCGTCACCTCGGGATTGCCGAACATCACCCCCACCTTCTCCCGGATCTGGTTGATGAAGATCAGGCAGGTCCTGGACTTGGCGATGGCTCCGGTGAGCTTGCGCAGGGCCTGGGACATGAGCCGGGCCTGGAGGCCCACGTGGGCGTCGCCCATCTCCCCTTCGATCTCCGCCCGGGGCACCAGGGCGGCCACCGAGTCGATGACGATCACGTCCACCGCGCCGCTGCGCACCAGGGCTTCGGCGATCTCCAGGGCCTGTTCGCCGGTGTCCGGCTGGGAGATCAGCAGGTTGTTGATGTCGACCCCGAGATTTTCCGCATAGACCGGATCCAGGGCATGCTCGGCGTCGATGAACGCGGCCACCCCTCCGGACCGCTGGGCGGACGCCACCACGTGGAGGGCCACGGTGGTCTTGCCCGACGCCTCCGGCCCGAAGATCTCGATGATCCGGCCCCGGGGCATGCCGCCAACCCCCAGGGCGATGTCAAGAGCCAGGGAGCCTGTCGGGATGACCTCGACGTTCAGGCGCGCCGAGGCTTCCCCCATGCGCATGATGGAGCCCTTGCCGAACTGCTTCTCGATCTGGTTGAGGGCCATCTCCAGGGCCCGCTCCCGCTCGATCATGGGCGTCGCCTCCGTCTCCGGCCGCACCCGTGCCCGCAGGTAACGGCCTGCCGAATCCCGCCACGGATTTCCAGTTTCTACCTTACCGTGGGGCAGGGGGCTCGTCAAGGCCGGCGGCCGCCGCCTCCCCCAGGGGCCAGCGGTGCAGCGGCGTGTACACCGGCCCGCCAGGATGCAACTGGCTGCGGAACAGGACCATGGCCCGCACGGGAAGCCGGCCCCAGTCCTGTTCCCGCACCGCCACGGCATGGGGCCAGCGGTCGAGGTCGATCCAGCCGCCACGGACCCGGGCCAGGGTGATGTGGGCCTGGAAGGGCTGGTGCACCGGATCCAGGTCGGGCGCCACCGCCAGCAGCTGCGTCTCCAGGCTGGCCGCCAGGGCGGCCAGCCCGGCGGCTCCCTCGCCCACTCCGGCCCACAACGTGCGGGCCCGGCCGGCAGCGGGAAAGCCGCCGACCCCTCGCACCTCCACGTCCAGCGGGGCCGCCTCCCGCGCCGCCTTCGCCCCGGCTGCCACCAGGGAGGGAATGCTGGCCACGGGGCGGTTCCCCAGAAACCGCAAGGTGATGTGCAGGTCCCCGGGACGGACCCACTTGAGCCCGGGCCGCTGGCGGCGGGCCGCGGCCATCCAGGCCTGCAGCGCCCCGGCCACCGGGCCCGTCACGGGCACGGCGATGAACAGCCGCCAGTGGTCTTCGCCGTCCCCACCGGCCGCGGTGCGGGCCGGCATGGGCCGGGGCCCGCGGTCCGCACGAGCGGCCGCGACCGGCCGCCGGGCGGCCGCGTTCGTCCCCTCCGCCGGCACGGACTGCCGGTTCCTGTCGATGGCCGCCACCTCCAGACGGACACGGGCTGGCGGAGCCGGCGAGCGGCCCTGCGGCAAGACCGCGCACCTCCCCGGCGGCTCCCGGGCCGGGCGGACCGTGAGCCCGCGCGATCCCTGCCGGGCGCGTGCCCGGCAGGGATCCGGGCCACCGCCGGCCCGGCACCGAACAATAGTTTGACATGCCGGCGTCGAATCCTGCGCCGGAGGCAACCTGCATCCCGAGGCGGTCCGGGGTGGCGGGGTGCGGGGCAGCGGAGGCTACGCGGCCGGCCGGGGGCCGGCCCGGTGGCCGGTGGGATGGCCGGCCGGGTGGACGGCAGGACGCCGGACAGCCGCTGAGACGAGCCGGCCGGCCGGGCCCGGCACCTGGCCAGGACCCCCGGGCCATGGCAGGTCGATCCGGGGGCGACGGCCGGTCCGGCGGGCGGTCCGGGCGTCAGGGGCCGTCACCGCCGCCCGCGGGCAACTCCTCCAGGGGCAGGGACGGCCGTTCCCGGAAGGAGACAGGGGCATCCGGCCGGCCGTCCACCACGTAGCGCTGCAGGGTGAAGCCCGTGGACGCCAGGCGAAAGACCTCGACCGCATCGACGGCGATGGGTACCCAGCCCGGAGCGTCGCCCGGCGCCGGCACCAGGGTCAGCAAGAGCAGGCCGTACGGGATCTCCCGCGGCGCGGTGAGGCCGCGCAGGCCGGCGGCCCCCGTGGAACCCGGGTTGAGGAACAGGCCCTGCGGGGTGTCGTCCACCCGCTGGACGTGGGTGTGGCCGCTGACCAGGACGGGGACCCGGCCCCGGAACCGGCCCGCCACCACGGGGTTGTGGACCACCAGGATGTCCGGACGCCGCGGCGCCGCCTGGAGGAGGCTCTCCAGCGCCCCCACTTGGGCTTCGATCTCCGCCGGCCGACCCATGGCGGGGGACACGCGGTGACTGGCCGGATCCCGGCTGGCGGCCAGGAGCAGCCCGCCGGGCAGGGTGACCAGCCCGTCCTCCAGGATCTGAACGCCGGTCTGGGTTGCCAGGGCGCCGAGCGACTGGGGGGAGTCGTGGTTCCCCGGCACCAGGTAGTAAGGAACCTCCAGATCGGCCAGCTCGGCCACCAGGCGGGCTTCCGGCGCGGTGCCCCAGTCCGCCACGTCGCCCGCGTCCAGGATCAGGTCGGGGCGGAAGCTGGCGGCCATCTCCCGGATCAGCCGGACCCCCGCCGGGTTGTTGTGCAAGTCCGAGACGATGAGCACCCGCAGGCTCTCGTCCTGGGGCACCACCGCCTGCTGGACCTCGATCCCCTGGTAGAGGTCGTTCAGCCGGCCCACCAGCACCTCCATCTGGCGGCTGAAGGCCTCCACCTTGGCCGGGGTGCGGGTGAACACGTCCAACAGCCAGGGGGCCGCGGTGATGGCGCCGCTGTACTCCGCCTGGCGGAAGGCGCCGGGATCGTAGGTCTGCTGGGTTGCCACCACCAGGCCGCCACCGACCAGCAGGCCCACCGCCGCCCCCACGCCGATCCGGCGCCAGCGCCGCCGGGCCAGGACGAACCCGGCCAGCCCGCCGCCCAGGGCACCCAGCAGGACCAGGCGCAGGGCAAACCGGCGCGCCACTCCGCCGACCTGCTGGCGCAGGCTGTCCACCAGGCCGCGGGTGCCCCGGTGCTCCAGCAGCCGGCCCAGGGTCGGGATATCGACGGTCTCCAGCCGCACCTCGAGCTCCAGGGGAGCGGCGTGGGTGGCCGCGCGCACCCGGCCCAGGGGCGGGATGGCCACTTCGGTCAGCCCCTGCCACGCCGGGCGGGCCGCCAGGGCCACGCCGAAGGGGCCCAGGCTGACCCGGGCGGGCGAACCGGCCACCATGGCCAGGTAGGCCGCAGCGGCAGCCGCCAGGATCAGGACCAGGCGCCGCTGCCACAGGCGCAAGACCCGCAATGGCGCAGGCCGCGGGGAATGCCCTTCCGTGCCCGGCAAGCCCGCCCCTCCCCTCACGAGCGCCCCGCCGCTCCGGCCCGCGGCCGGTGGGCGGCGGCACCCGGCCACCCGGACGCCGCAGACCACAGCCATCCCGCAGCACCCGCCCGGCAGGATCGCCGGACCTGCCGGCGGCCTCCGCCAGCCTCCCGGCGGCCGCGCCTCACCGGGTCGCGGGGGCCGGGCCGGTACCCGCCGGCCCCGGCCCCGGAGCGGGAGGTCCGGACCTGGGCGAGCCGGGCGCCCTTCCCTCGACTCTGGCACCGTGCCATGCTTACCGTGACCCTTTCGGCGCGCCGGCACCCATTGACACCGGTGGCCGCACCTGGCAGGGAGGGCCGCACCGGGGACCGGGCGGGAGGGCCGGTAGCGGGGTTCCGGCACCGTCGGGGGATGGCGGTTCCGTCCGGCTCGATGGGCCGCCGACGTCCGGGAAGGGCTTGTGAGGGAAACCGCGGGAGGGATGCACGATGGGCCGCGCCGGGCCGGCCCGGCCATGGACCCCCGGCGGGACGCCGGGGCGTGCGGCCCGTCAGGCCGGGCCCGCGGCCCCGGCGTTCCCGGCCTCCAGGCCTTCCACCAGGGCCCGGTAGAGCAGCAGCAGGGCCGCCTGGGCCGAGCGGGCCTTGACGGTGTCGCGGTCGCCCAGGAAGCGGTGGCGTTCCACCCGGCTTCCTCCCGGGCCGGCGACGGCCACGTAGACGGTGCCCACCGGCTTTTCCGGCGTGCCGCCGCCCGGACCGGCGATGCCCGTGGTGGCCACGCCCCAGTGGGCTCCGAACATGCGCCGCACGCCCGCCGCCATGGCCCGGGCCACCACCTCGCTCACCGCGCCGTGGGCCGCCAGGTCGTGGGGGCTGACCCCCAGGGCCAGCACCTTGGCGGCATTGGCGTACGCCACCACGCCCGCCAGGAAATAGGCGGAGCTTCCCGGCACGGCGGTGAGGCGGTCGGCCACCCGCCCGGCGGTGCAGGACTCCGCCACCGCCACCGTCTCGGCCCGCCGCCCCAGCAGCTCCCCGACCACCGCCTCCAGGGTCTGGTCACCCTCGCCGTAGACGTGGATGCCCAGCCGCTGGCGGATGGCCGCGGCCACCGCCTCCAGCTCGGCCAGGGCGGAGGCGGCGGCCGCCTCCGGTGATGGCGCCGCGCCCGCGCTGGCGGCGGGCGCTCCGGGGTCCCGCCCCGGCCCGCCGCCGGGTTCTGCCCCGGGAGGAAGGGGCACCTTGGCCGCCAGCCGCACGTGGACCTCCCCGTCCCTGGCGTAGGTGGCCAGGGTCACCCGCTGCTGCCGGGCGAACAGGTCCGCCAGCCGGTGCTCCACCTCGCTCTCCCCGAGCCCCGCGACCCGGAGCACCCGCCGCACCAGGCGCATGCCCCCCGCCCGGCGGCTCCACCGCTCCAGGTAGGGGACCAGCGGGCCGTCCACCATCGGGCGCAGCTCCCGGGGCGGCCCGGGCAACGCGACGAACCAGCGGCCGCCGTCCCACTCCAGGACGAATCCCGGCGCGGTGCCGTTGGGATTGGGCAGGATGGCGCTGCCCGCCGGGAAGAGCGCCTGCTTGCGGTTGCCCGGGGCCATGGACCGGCCCCGGGCGGCGAAGTAGCGCTCGATCCCCTCCAGCACACCGGCGTCCAGGACCAGGGGACGGCCCGTCACCCGGGCGATGGCCTCCCGCGTGAGGTCGTCGCCGGTGGGGCCCAAGCCGCCGGTGACGATGACGACGCCCGCCCGGCCGGCGGCCTGTCGCAGGGCCGCCTCCAGGCGGGCGGGGTTGTCGCCCACGGTGACATGGTGGTAGACGTCGATGCCGTACTCCGCCAGCCGCTGGGAGAGAAAGGCGGCGTGGGTGTTGATGGTTTCGCCCAGCAGCAGTTCCGTGCCGACGCAGACGATCTCGGCGTTGAGGCCGCTCCCGGCCCCGGTCCCCCCGGCGCCGGCCCCGCCCGTGCCCGTGCCGTCCCGCGCTGTCCCGTCCATGTCCATCCGTCGCCCCCTGCCGATCCCCGCGACCGACCCGCCCCCGCGGCGCTCTGCCCTTGGGGCCGTCCCTTCAATCGCCGGCCGTGTCCTGCGGCGCGCCGCGCCGGCCCCGGGGGCCGGGTTCGTCCCGGCCGGAACTGCCGTCCTGTGGCCCGCCGGGCCCCTCCGGCCCCGGGCCGCCACCCGCCGGTCCGCCGTCCCGCGGGCCCGGGCCGCCGCCGGCGGCTTCCTCCGCGGTGCGGCCCGCGGCGCCGCCCGGCAGGGGCGGCAGGCCCACCAGCCGCCGGAACTCGGCCGAGGTCAGCCGCTCGCGCTCGAGCAGGACCTCGGCCGCCGCGCGCAGCCCGTCGCTGAACTCGCCCAAAAGCGCCCGGGCCCGCAGTTCCTGGCGCCGCAGCACCCGGCTCACCGCCCGGTGCAGCGCCGCGGGCGGCAACACGTCCCGGGCCACCACCCCCAGGGGTGTCATGCCGTCTTCCACCATGCGCCGGGCCAGTTCCACCGCCTGCTGGAAGTCGGCGGCGGCGCCGGTGCTGGGCCGGCCCAAAAGCAGCCTCTCGGCTTGCGAACCGGCCAGGGCGATGCAGATGGTGTCCTCCATCTGGTCCTGGGTCTGGAGGAACCGGTCCTCGTCGGGGCGCTGGCGCACGTAGCCCAGCGCCTGCCCCCGCGAGGCGATGGTCACGCTGGCCACCGAACCGGGGCGCAGGAGCTCGGCCACCAGGGCGTGGCCGCACTCGTGCACGGCGATCCGCCGCCGCTCCTCCTCCCCGGGCCGCCGGTCCAGGCGCTCGCCCATCATCACCTTTTCGATGGCCTCGCGCAGGTGCTCCATGGTGATGGCCGGCGCTCCCGCCCGCATGGCCAGGATGGCGGCCTCGTTGCACACGCTCTCCAGGTGGGCGCCGGAGAAGCCGAAGGTCTCCTGGGCCACCTGGCCCAGGTCGACGTCCGCGGCCAGGGGCTTGCCGCGCATGTGGATGCGCAGCACCTGCTCCCGCGCCTCCCGGTCGGGCAGCTCGACCCGCACGATGCGGTCGAAGCGGCCGGGCCGCAAGAGGGCATCGTCCATCAGGTCGACCCGGTTGGTCGCCGCCATGACCAGCACCTGCACGTCGTCATCGGATCCGATGCCGTCCAGCTCCACCAGCAGCTGGTTCAGGGTCTGGTCGTACTCCAGGTGCGAGGTGTGCCGGCCCCGCTTGCCCGCCAGCACCTCGATCTCGTCGATGAACAGGATCGCGCTCTGCTTGCCCTGGCGCCGCGCCAGCCGCCGCACCTCCGCGAAGACCTCCCGCACCCGCTGGGCGCCGACCCCCGCGTACACCTCGACGAAGGCCGAACCCGAGGTGGCCAGGAAGGCCGAGTCGGTGTAGGTGGCCGCCGCCTTGGCCAGCAGGGTCTTGCCGGTGCCCGGCGGCCCCGCCAGCAGGATGCCCTTGATGGGCCGGATGCCGAAGCGCTGCGCCTCCTTGGGCCGGCGCAGGAACTCCAGGGCCTCCTTCAGCTCCTGCTTGGCCGCCGCCTGCCCGCCGATGTCGTCGAAGGTGACGCCCGTGGACTCGACGGCCCGCGCCGCCGGCCCGCGCCCCGTTGCCGGCAACAGGCCCGACCGGAACACGTAGAGCAGCACGCCGGCCAGCACCAGCAGGGGCAGCCACTGGGCCAGGGGCAGCCGCAGGAGGAAGAAGGCCAGCACCCCGGCCCCCACGCCGACGGCGATCTCCAGCCAGCGGTCCTTCACCGGGCCGTCACCTCCTGCTCCGGCCGCAGGGGCATGACGGAATACAGGACACCCTCGCCGCGAGCCAGCTCCAGGTAGAGGAACTCGGCGTCGACGTACAGCCGCGCGCGGTCGAGGCCCAGGCGCCGGCCGGCGGCTTCCACCTGGCGGGCGGCTTCGGCATAGTCGCCCCGGCTGCGCCCTTCCTCCACGTAGTAGCTCACCTCGTAGAACGCCTGCTCCAGCTCGGGCGTCCGGCGGTCGGCCAACTCCAGGTCATACTGGCCGGGACCCAGCCGCCGGTCGGCCCGCTCCCGCAGTTCCCGGTAGGTGGCGGGGAAAAGGTCCACGCTGCCCAGCTGGACGCGCACGTGCCAGCGGCCGGCGTCCCGTTCCACCGTCACCGCCGCCACCCCGGGCACGCCGGCCAGATCCCGCTCCAGCGGCGCTGCCTTGGCCTGTTCCTGGTAGAACAGGCTGGCCAGCAGGAGGACCCCCAGGGTGATGGCCGCGGTCAGGGCCACCCAGCGGATTTCCAGCGGTCGTCCAAACATGCGCTTCAACCCCATCGTCGCCCCAGCAGCCGCTCCGGGCGATGCCGTGATCAACGAACCGGGGAACATCCCGTTCCCACCGGGGTGCATCGATTCAGAAGCGGCGAAGGCCGCCGCACCGGGTACGAGAAGCGGCGCTGGATCGCGGTCAAGCAGCGTAAAAGGCACGAAGAGAGGTCAACAAACCGTCAACAGGCAGGTTCCATTATACCACCTGTGGGGCGCCTGGCCCGGTGGCCGGCGCCGCGGCGGCCGGCACAAACTCCGGCATCACCGGGACCGCCTGCCACCCTGCCGCCATGCAGGGCGACGGGCTGCGTGGCGTCGGGGGCATCGGGTGCGGGCTCCTGGGTCCGACATCGGCAGAGGGCATGCCTGGGGCGGCGGGTGTTGCGGGGGTGCTCGGGCCCGTGCCCGGCGGGTGCCGCAGCGGACGCCCGGCGGGTACGGTAGGCGACCTCCCCCTAGGGGCACCTGCGGCGGTCCCGGGCCGGCGACACCCTGCCCCCCGCGGGGCCGCCCTACGCGGGTTCGGCCGCACGGTACTCCCACGGCCCGGGCTGCCAGGAGGCCTGTCCGGCAGACCGTTCCCGCGCCTGGGCGGGAACCTGGGCCTCCAGATCCTCCGGCACCCACAAGTCCAGGGAGACGCCGGTGTCGAAGGACTCGTCGAGGATGGCGATGGCCTGTTCCTCCAGCCAGGCCCGGACCGGGCCGTAGGCCGCATAAGGCAATTCCAGCCGCCCGCGCCGGCCCCGCCGGTAGGTGACGGGCCCGGCCGCCTGGACGGCGGCGGCGCAGGCACCGGCATAGGCCCGCACCAGCCCTGCAGCCCCCAGCTTCACCCCGCCGAAGTAGCGGGTGACGAGCACGGCCACCTGGACCAGGCCCGCCCGCTCCAGGACCTCCAGCACGGGACGGCCGGCGGTGCCGGAAGGCTCACCGGCGTCGCTGCACCACCGCCACTCGCCCCGGAACCCGGCGATGAAGGCGGGCACGTTGTGGGTTGCCCGGGGGTGGCGGGCCCGGGCCTCTTCCAGCCAGGCCTCGGCCCCTTCCCGGCCCGCCACCGGGGCCACCCGGGCGATGAACCGGGAGCGCCGGATCTCCAGCTCCACCTCGGCCTCCCGGGTCACCGAGCGGAAGGCGGGCGGATCCGCCGCCGTGGCCGGCCAGGTGGGCGTGCCGCCCGGGCCCGGCACCGCCGCCCCGCGCCCTGTCACCGCCCAGAGCCCCCTGCCGGTCCCGGTGCCGGCGCTGCACCCGGCTCCCGGCCGGCGGCAGGGCTGCCTTCCGCCGCCCATGCCCGGGGGGCGGCCGGCACCGGGCTGGCGATACGACCGGCGCCGGAGGCGCCGATGCGGCCCGCGCCGGAGGCGTCGATGCAGCCGGCGTCCGGCGCGCCGGCGTAGCGGCCTGCGCCCGCTGCCCGTTCCGGCGGCATGCCCGGAGCATGGGCCGACGCAGGGATCGCCGGCAGGGTGCCGGGTTCGTCCCCGGGGGGATCGAGGAACACCAGCTGGTGCCCTCCCGGCCAGGGCGCCCGCAGGAGGGATCGCAGCCAGCGCTCGCCGTAGCGCATCAGATAGGGGAAGACGTTGTGCACCCTCTCCTGGGGCTGGCCGGCAGGGCGCAGGCTGCCCTCCAGCCAGTCCAGGTCGCGGCCCGCCTCCCGCTGGCGCCGCCGGTGATGTTGCCAGGTCTTGCGGTGCAGGTAGTCGACCTGCATCAGGATCCGGCCCAGGTTGTCCTGGCCCAGGGAGCGCAGCTCGGGCCGCACCCGCTCCAGATCGTCCAGCAGGGCGGCGTAGAGGTCCTTGAATTGTTGCCTAAGGGAGGCGAACCGGTCGTCGATGCCCACCGGATCCAGCTCCTGCAGCACCCGCCGGCGCAGGCCCGCCGGATCGGCCAGTACCTCGCCCACGGTGGCCCGGTACCGTCCCAGCCGTTCCACCGCCGCCGGCTCGACCAGGGTGAAGCCGGGCCGGGGCAGCACCACCGGCATCTCCAGGCCGAACAGGGGGTAGACATCGCGCAGCTGGGCCAGGTAGAGCGCCTCGCCGGGTCCGACCACGAAGCCCACCACCGGCAGGAGCCAGTCCTGCACCAGGGGACGCAGCACCACGTTGGGGCTGAAGGCCTCGGGCCGGCGCTCCAGTTCCCGCGCCAGGTCCGCCGGGCTGAAGGCCAGCCGGCCGTGCCGGTCGGCGAAGCGGCCGTCCTGCCAGAGCAGGGCGGCCCGGCGGCGCCCATCGAAGTAGAACAGGTTGGCATGGGCAGGGTCCACGTCCAGCCCGGGCCGGTAGCCCCGCCGCTGGAGCCGCTGGGCTGCCGCCGCCAGCTCCCGGTGGATCGCCTCCCGCCGCACCACCGCGCGCTGGAACAGGGGCCGGCTCAGGCACCGCAGGACCGGATCCATGGGATCCAGGATCACCAGCCCGTCCCGGGAGAACAGGCGCGCCAGCAGGCGGCCCACCCACTGGCCCAGGTTCTGCGAGCGCTGGCACGCGTCTTCCAGTACCTTGACCACCGGGTGGCCCGCCGGAACGCCCGCCAGGCGTGCCATCTCCGCGATCAGGGCGCGGGCGGCCGGCACCAGGGGCAGGGTACCCACCGGCGGCTGGCCGCCGGCGCTGGCGGCCGGAAAGGGCAGCGCCAGCCGGTGGAGCCGGCCGCGGTCGTCCAGCATGTGGAGCTGGTTGCACTCGGCCAGGTCATGGTCTTCGGTGGCCAGCCAGAACACGGGGACCACCGGCCGGTTGAGGGCGCCGGCCAGCCGTTGCGCCCACCGGATGATGCCCAGCGCCTTGTACACCGTGTAAAGCGGCCCCGTGGCCAGGCCCGGCTGCTGGCCCCCCACCACCACCAGGGCCCGCGGATCGGCCAGCCCGCGGGCGGCCTCGAGGGCCGGTTCTTCCGCATCCAGGGCCGCGTTGTAGGCCGCCAGCGCCTGGGCCACCGCCTCCCGGGGCGGCCGGTGGGGAAGCCGCTCCAGGACCTGGGCCCGGCGGGCGAAGGCCGACTCGTCCTGGGGGTTGTAGTGAAAGAAGGGACGAACCCGCTCGAAATCCCGCTGATAATGAACGAAGAAATCGGGATATACCCATTCCAGCTGTTCCAGGGGCTGAATCTGCACCGGCCGGTCCCTTCCCCTCGTAAACATTGGTCGCCCCCGCCGGTCTTGGGGGGGCCGCCTTCCCCTTCTTCGCCGGGGGCGGGGGGAAGCCTGCCCGCCGGCCGTGACCGGCCCCGGGGGCCGGCTGCGGGATGCCCTGGGCGCCACGGCGGCAGGGAAGGCGCTCCCGGCAGCGAACGGATATTCGCTGGAGGTGGCCTCCGTGCCCTTGAACCTGAGCCAGGTGCTGGACCAGCTGCGCACTGACCCCGCCTGGGTCGCGGGGATCCAGGCCTGGGAGGTGGAACCGGCCTGCCCGGGCCGCTTCGCACCGCCGCCGGAGGCCCTGGACCCGCGGCTGGTGGACTGGCTGGACCGGCGTGGGATCGCGCAGCTCTACAGCCACCAGGCAGAAGCCGTCGCCGCCAGCCTGGCCGGCGAGGACGTGGTCGTGGTGACGCCCACCGCCTCCGGCAAGACCCTGTGCTACACCCTGCCCGTGCTCCAGCGCATGCTGGAACGGCCGTCAGCCCGGGCGCTGTTCCTGTTCCCCACCAAGGCCCTGGCCCAGGACCAGTATGCGGCCCTGCAGGAGGCCATCGACCAGCTGGGCCTCGACCTCAAGGCCTACACCTACGACGGCGACACGCCCGAAGCGGCGCGGCGCGCCATCCGGGCTGCGGGGCAGGTGGTGATCACCAACCCGGACATGCTGCACGCGGGCATCCTTCCTTACCATACACGCTGGGTCAACCTCTTTGAGAACCTGGAGTACGTGGTGGTGGACGAGCTCCACCATTACCGCGGCGTGTTCGGCAGCCACGTGGCCAACGTGCTGCGCCGGCTCTTCCGCGTCTGCGCCTTCTACGGCTCCCGGCCGCGGATCATCGCCTGCTCGGCCACCATCGGGAACCCCGGCGACCACGCCACCCGGCTCTTGGGGCGGCCGGTCCGGGTGATCGGCGAAAGCGGCGCCCCCCGCGGGGAGCGGCACGTGATCGTGTACAACCCGCCGGTGGTCAACGCCCAGCTGGGCATCCGGCGCAGCGTGCTGCAGGAAGCGCGCCGCTGGGCCGAGCGGTTTCTGAAGAACGGCATCGCCACCATCGTGTTCACCCGCAGCCGGCTGTCGGTGGAGGTGCTGCTCACCTACCTGCGCCGGGCCATGGGCGAGCAGGGCCACCGGGTGCGGGGCTACCGCGGCGGCTACCTGCCCAACCAGCGGCGGGAGATCGAGCGGGGGCTGCGCTCGGGGGAGGTGCTGGGGGTGGTGGCCACCAGCGCCCTGGAGCTGGGCATCGACATCGGGTCCCTGCAGGCGGCGGTCCTGGCGGGCTACCCCGGCAGCGTGGCCAGCTTCTGGCAGCAGGCGGGGCGCGCCGGCCGGCGGCACGGCGGGGCGGTGGCGGTGCTGGTGGCCTCCTCCAGCCCCCTGGACCAGTACATCGCCCGCCACCCGCGCTTCCTGCTGGACCAGCCCGTGGAGGCGGCGTTCATCCATCCCGACAACCTTTACATCCTGGTCAGCCACATCCAGTGCGCGGCCTTCGAGCTGCCGTTCCGGGCGGGCGAGCGCTTCGGCGACCAGCCCGTGGACGACGTCCTGACCTTCCTGGAAGAGCAGGGATTGGTCCACCGGGCGGGCGACCGCTGGCACTGGATCAGCGACACCTTCCCCGCCCACGAGATCAGCCTGCGCTCGGCGGCGGAGGATAATGTGGTGATCATCGACACCAGCCGGGGAGCCCGGGTCATCGGGGAGGTCGACCGCTTCTCGGCGCCCCTGCTGGTCCACGAGCAGGCCATCTACATCCACGAGGGGCAGCAGTACCAGGTGGAGCGCCTGGACTTCGCCGAAAACAAGGCCTACGTCCGGCCCGTCCAGGTCGACTACTACACCGATGCCCACCTGGCCGTCGACCTCAAGGTGCTGGACACCTTCGCCAGCCGCCCGGCTCCCGGCGGGACCGCCGCCCGGGGGGAGGTGGCCGTCATCGCCCGGGCCACCCTGTTCAAGAAGATCAAGCTCTTCACCCACGAGAACGTGGGCTGGGGCCGGATCCACCTGCCGGAGCTGGAGATGCACACCACCGCCTGCTGGCTGGCCCTGGAGGACGAACCGACCGGCCTGGATCCGGCCGCCCTGCAGGCCGGCCTGCAGGGCATCGCCCACCTGCTGGGTCACCTGGCGCCCCTTTACCTGCTCTGCGACCGGCGCGACCTGGGCACCGTGGCCCAGCTGCGCTCGCCCTTCACCGGCCGCCCCACCCTGTTCCTCTACGATAGCTATCCCGGCGGGGTCGGCCTGGCCGACAAGGCGTATGACATCCTGCCCCTGCTCTGGCAAGCGGCCCTGGAGGCCGTGGACGCCTGCCCCTGCCAGGGAGGCTGCCCCGCCTGCGTGGGGCCGGAGACCGAGAGCGGGCCGGGCGCCAAGGCCGCGGCCCGCCGGCTGCTGGCCCGCCTGGCCGGGGAGGCGGTGCGGCCGTGAGCCGGCTGGAGCAGTTGCGGGCCCTGCGGGCCGCGGGCCGGCTGGTGCTGAAGGCCCAGCCCCAGGCTGCGCCCGCGGACGCGGGAGAGGGAGCGGACGCGGAGGAAGGGCCGGCAGACGGCGCGGCCGGCGGGCGGCGGGCTGCCGAAGGGGGCGGTGCCGCCGGCCCGGCCGGGACCGGCGGCACGGGCGACCCGCAGCAAGCCGGCCGCCCCGCCGGGAGTGGGCCAGCCGATCCCGGCGCCGGTGGCCGTCCGGCGGCGCCGGCCGGCGGCCGCACCAGGGACCTGGACGGCGGCAGGACAAGCTGCCGGGAGGCGCCGGATCCTCCGCCTGGATCTGGCGGCCCCGCTCCCGAGGCGGCCGGCCTGCAGCCCATCGAGGACGGGAACGGCGCGGTCTGGCGCTGGCAGGTGGTGTACCCGGCCCACCACCGCCACGGCCACGGTCATCCCGCGGCATGGTTTGCGGACCTTGGCCGGTCCCTGGAGGTGCTGGCCGCCGTGGCGGGCCCCGCCGGGCGGCGCCAGGCCGCCCCTCCCGGTCCCGGCCAGCTGCTGTTCCTGGACCTGGAGACCACGGGCCTTGCCGTGGCCGCCGGCCACCGGCCCTTCCTGGCCGGGCTGGCCTGGTTTGGTCCGGCCCCGGCCGCCGCGGACGGCGGCGAACCTTCGCCGGCGGCGTACCGGGCCGGCCGCGAAGGACGGGCCGGGGCAGCCGCCGCGGCCCCCCGCCGCCCGGACCCGGTGCCCGCCGGCGGCACCCCGGCCGCGGCCGGTTACGCCCTCTACCTCGAGCAGTACCTGGTCCCCGACCTGGAGCCGGGGACGGAGGCGGCATGGCTGGCTGCCCTGGCCCGCCGGGTGGAGGAACGGCCCTGGCTGGTCACCTTCAACGGCCGGGGTTTCGACTGGCCCATGCTGGAGACCCGGTGGCAATGGCACCGCCGCCCGGCTCCGCCCCTCAAGGCCCACTTCGACCTGCTCTACCCCGCTCGCCGCCTGTGGGCCGGCCCGGGCTCCCGGGTCAACCTGCGGGCCCTGGAGCACCGCCTGCTGGGCTTCCTCCGCACGGGCGACATCCCGGGGGCCGAGATTCCCGGGCGGTACGGCCAGTTCTTGCGGGGCGGCGGCCCCGTGGACCTGCTCGCCCCCGTCCTCCGGCATAACCGGCTGGACCTGCTGTCCCTGGTGGGTCTAGCGGCCTGGATCGGCGGCTGGCTCGCGGTGGGAGCCGCCACGCTGGAGCGGTGGGACGAGGCCCTGGCCGGGGGCCGGGAGTGGGAGCGGGTCGATACGGCCACGGCCACGACCTGGTACGAACGTGCCCTGGCCCTGGCCCCCAGCCGGGCGGCCGTGACGGCCGTCGCGCGGCGGCTGGTACCCCTCTACCGGCGCCAGCGCCGCCTGGCCGAGGCCGTGGCCCTGCTGGCCGGCCTCTGCGACCCGCAGCACCCGCTGGCTCCGCTCGACCCCTGGGTCGACCTGGCGGAGCTCTGGCTGCGGTTGCGGGACCTCCCCCAGGCGGCCCGGTACCTGGCCCAGGCGGAGCGGCTCTGGCAACGGCGGCAACGCTTGTGGCGGGGAGCCTCCGGCCCCTCCCGCCCCGGCCTGCCCGCGGGCCCCCTGGGTCACCGGCTGGAACGGCTGCGGCAGCAGCTGGCCGCCGGCGGTCAGGTCCAGGCGCGGGCCCTCTGAGCGGGCCGCTTGTGGCCGGTCTTCAGGGCGTCGCGGCGTCGCCCTCCCCCAGCAGCGTGCTCAGGGTCACCGGCCGGAGGCCTAGCTGGGCCAGCTGGTCCAGGACCCGGGGCAGCGCCCGTGGCGTCTGGCGGGCAAAATCGCTGGCCTGAAGCAGCAGGATGTCCCCGGGGCGGGCCTGCCCGGCCCGGTAGACGATGTAGTCGGTGCCGGGGTTCATCCAGTCCTGCAGGTCAAGACTCCAGAGCACCGGCCGCACCCCCTGCGGGGGCCTGCCGGCGGGCCCGCCGCCAGGGCCGGGAGCGCCGGCCGGCTCCACCAGCCCCACCTGTGCCGGTCGCACGTAGCGGACGGGCTGCCCAGAGAGCCGGGCCAGCCGGGTCGCTTCTTCGTACAGCCCAGGATCGGGGCCGCCCCCTGCCGGTCCGGGGCGGCCGCTGCCCCGGCCGGGGCCCGGTCCGGACGGCCCACCCTCCAGACCCGCCCCTGCCCCGGGCCGGGGCGGCTGGCGCAGCGCCACCTCGTGACCGGCCGCCACCATCTGCCGCACCAGGTCGGGATGCGCCCGTGCCCACAGGCCGGTGACGAAAAAGGTCGCCGGGGTGCGCCGCCAGGCCAGGGCGTCCAGCACCTGCACGACCACCCTCTCGCCCTCCAGCACGTCGAAGGTGAGGGCCACCTGCCGTCCCTCCTCCGGACCCCGGGTGACGGCCGCCCTCTCCCCGCCGGCGGGAGCCGCCACGGGCCGGCCCGGACCTGCGTCCATGCCGTCCAGGGGTGGCCGTTCCCAGGGAAGGGTAAGCCGCGCCAGTCCCAGGACCGTCGCCAGACCCGCCAGGAAAAGGAGCCACGCGCGGCCTGAACGGCCCAGGGTGATGAACACCCAGCGTCCCCCCTCTTACCGCGGTTCCGTTCCAGGCCCGGGAGCCGCGTTACCAGGGCCACCAGCGGCGCCACCACGGCGCAGGGTCCACACCGGCAGCCGCCACCACCGCGGTACGGGCCAGGGGCACCCCGTCGAGAACCAGGGACGCAGTGCCCAGGCGTTGCCCGGCCGCCACGGGCGCTTCCACCTGCCGGGCCAGCTCAAGGACCCGCCGGACCCGGGGCACAAGCCCCGGCGGCACCAGGGCCGTCAGGTCGCCCGCCAGGCGGGCTTCCACCGCCGGCTGGCGCCCGCGCGCCACGGCCACCTGCCCCACCCCGTCGCCGGCGCGGCCGCCCTGGGCCGGTGCAAACTGTTCAAACCCCCACTCCAGCAGGGCCTGGCTGTCCGCCCAGCGATCCCCCGAATCCAGCACGACGGCGATCAGGCGACGCCCCTCCAGCTCCCCCGAGCTGACCAGGCACGGCCCGGCCGCGCCGGTTGTCCCGGTCTTCACCCCGCGGATCCACTCGTGATACCAGAGCAGCCGGTTGGTCGACGAAAGGATGCGGACCCAGTCACCGTCGCCGCGGCAGAGGACCTTCTCCGGCTGGCAGACCAGGCGGGCGAAGTAGTCGTTGGCCAGCGCGTAGCGCGTCATCACGGCCAGGTCGTAGGCGGTGGTGAAGTGGGCCGGGTCGTGGAGGCCGTGGGGGTTCGTGAAGTGGGTGTCCCGCAGGCCGAGCCGCAGGGCCGTCTCGTTCATCAGGCGGGCAAAGGCCGCCTCGCTGCCCGCGATGTGCTCCGCAATGGCCACCGCGGCGTCGTTGCCGGACTCCAGCATCAAACCCCACAGCAGTTCCCGCAGGCTGTACCGCTCGCCGGCCACAAGGTCCATGGTCGACCCTTCCGTGGCGGCGGCGTGCTCGCTCACCGTGACCACGTCGTCCAGGTTGCCGAACTCCAGGGCCACGATGGCGGTGAGGATCTTGGTGGTGCTGGCCGGCGCCCGGCGCTGGTGGGGGTTGTGGGCGAAGAGGACCTGGCCGCTGGCTTGATCCATCAGCACGGCAGCCGCCGCGCCGGTGGCCGGCGGCGGCGCCACCACCCCGCGCCACAGGGGTGCCACGCCCTCCGGCACCGGGTAGGGCGACCCTTGCAGCGGGTAGGAGACCTCCGCCCGCCGGGGGGGCCGGCTCCCGCCCGCACCTGCAACCGGCACGGTGACGGGCCGGATCGCCGTACCGGGTTCGCCCGCCACGGCGTCCAGGGCCGGCTCGGGCTCCACGGGAGCCACGGCCGGCCGGCCCGGCCACAGGCTGGAGGCCCGGGCCGGCCCGGGCGGAAGCGACACCGCTCCCACCAGAAGCAGGGCAAGCAGGGCCACAAGGGCCCGCGGCCCCCACCGCAGCACCACCGGCCGGCTGGGGTCCGGTCGCCGGAGCCCGGCCGCCGGCCGGGGGCGCCCCCTCTGCGGGGGCCGGATCGCCGGCCGGCTCGCCCCACCGGCCGCCCGCGCGGGTGCGGAAGGGATCGGGCCCGGGATTTCCGTACAAGGCGGCGGTGAAAAACCGGCGTGCCTCACGGTGCCTGCCTCCCCAGGGGGTTGCTCCCGCCCCATGGGTATGGCAAGCCTGAGCCGGCTAGACCGGTCGCAGCCCCGCCGCGGCCGGCGGTCCTGGCCCGGCGCCGGTGGTCCCGCCCAGACGGGCTGCCGCCGCTGGTTCCACCGCCCATGCGGGCTGCCCCTACGCGGCCGGCTCCAGGTGCAGGTTCAGAGGCGACTGCTCGTCGGGAACGTCCAGCTCCGCGTCTCCCAGTTGCAGGGCCAGCCCCCGGGGATACCCCACCCGGATCACCAGGCCCTCACCCAGCGGCACCTCGTGTCGCTGCCCGGCCTGCATCAGCTGCTCGAAGACCACCTGGCCACCGGCATCCCGCACCCGGACCCAGACCCGGTCCAGGGCCGTCAGGGTTACCTGCGGCCCCTCCCCCGCGGGCCCGGCCCCGGGTGCCCCGGCCCCCCCAGCCGGCGGGGCCCCGCCGCCGGGTTCCGCCAGGCGGATGGCGTAATAGACGTCGTTCCCATCCCGGCGCACCATGACCTGGGGCGCGGTCGGCTCGGTAGCCGGGGGTTCCGCCGGAGCCTGGGGCCCGGCCCCCCCGCCGCCAGGGGCCGCCGCTCCGCCGCCGTCGCTGCCGGGAGCGGCCGGCTGCCCGCCCGGAGCCTGGCCCGGCTGGCTACGGCTGACCGGCGGCCGGGGGTTCTCGGCCGTGTCGGGCGCACCGGCGATGTACAGCACCACGGCCACCACGGCCGCCAGGGCCACCAGGCCGGCCAGCCACCGTCCCCACGGGCGCGGTGCCCGGGACGTGCCCGCCAGCGCCCGCGGGCCGGTCCCCCTTCCCCGCCCGCCTCCCCGGGCCGCCGCCCTCCGGCGGGGCCCGGGTGTCACCAGCGGGGGTGGTGTCAAGGCCTCAGGATCGCCAGCGGGCCGGCGGGGGGGCGCGGAGGGAGGCGATGGAGGCCGCCGGCGGCCGCCGGGTTCCGCTTCCGCGGGGGGACGGCGCCCTTCCCGGACCCCTTCCTGGATGCGGCCGGAGGCATCGCGGGGGGCCTCGGCGGGCGCCGGCGGGCGGTCTGGGGGTTCCGGCGCTTCACCCCGGCTTCCGGGCACCCCGGCAGGTTCCAGCGCTCCCGCCTCCCCTTCCTGGCCGCCGGCCGTGCCCCGGCCCTGCTTCCACTGGCTGTAGGCCCGGGCCAGCTCCATCCCGTCCAGGTCGACCAGGCTGGCGTAGGCCCGGATGAATCCGCGGGTGTACACCTCCGGGGGCAACTCCGAATCGTCGCCCCGTTCCAGCGCCTCCAGGTACTTGCGCCGGATCTTGGTGGCCACCTGCACATCGTGCAGGGTCAACCCCTTGCGCTCGCGGGCCTCCCGCAGCTGCCGCCCGATCTCCTCAAGGGTCACTCCATCACCCCCGTGCCCTGCCGCCCGCTGTCCGCCCGCTGGCAACGTCCCCAACTCCTGGCTGCACCGCACCGGCAGCCGCCGGCCTGGTCCCCCTGAGCCCGGGACGGAGCCCGCCGCGCCGGTGCACCTCCGGCCGGCCGGCGGCCCGTCCCGGGGGCCACCTGCGGCGGGGCCCGCCGCCGCCCCGCCTCCTGCGCCGCCCGTGCCGCCCGGCCCCGTCAAGGATAGAGCCGGTTGAGCAAGCGCGGGAAAGGAATGGCCTCGCGGACGTGCTCCAGGCCGCAGATCCAGGCCACCGTTCGCTCGATGCCCAGGCCAAACCCGGAGTGGGGAACCGAACCGTAGCGGCGCAGGTCGATGTACCAGGCCAGAGCCTGGCGGTTCAAACCGTGCTCGTCGATCCGGCGCAGCAACAGGTCCAGGTCGCTGATGCGCTGGCTGCCGCCGATGATCTCCCCGTAGCCCTCCGGGGCCAGCAGGTCGGCGCAGAGGGCCACCTCCGGCCGCTCCGGATCGGGTTCCATGTAGAAGGCCTTGACCCGGGTGGGAAACCGTTCGACGAATACGGGCCGTCCGAAGTGCTCGCTGAGCGCCGTCTCATGCGGGGCGCCGAAGTCCTCGCCCCAGGGCAGGGCCAGGCCCCGCTGGTCCAGGATGCGCAGGGCGTCGTCGTAGCTGATCCGGGCGAAAGGCGCCTCGACCTCCCGGCGCAGGGTCTCGGGGTCACGGCCCAGGGTCTCCAGTTCCCGAGGGCACTCTTCCAGCACGCGCAGCACGATCCCCCGCACCAGCCGCTCCTGCAGCGCCACGTTGTCTTCGTGGGTAAAGAAGGCGGCCTCCGGCTCCAGCATCCAGAACTCCAGCAGGTGGCGGCGCGTCTTGGACTGCTCGGCCCGGAAGGTGGGGCCCAGGCAGTACACCTTGCCCAGCGCCATGCAGGCCGCCTCCATGTAGAGCTGGCCGCTCTGGGAGAGGTAAGCCTTCTCGCCGAAGTAGTCGGTTTCGAACAGGTTGGTGGTCCCCTCAGGCGCCGAGGGGGTCAGGATGGGCGCATCGACCCGGACGAACCCCTCCTCAGCCAGCACCGCGGCCGCCGCCTGCATCACCGCCGCCCGCACCCGAAGGATGGCATTCTGCCGCGGCGTGCGGATCCACAGGTGGCGGTGATCCATGAGGAAGTCGACACCGTGTTCCTTGAGCTTGATGGGATAGTCTTCCGCCACGTGCACGGGCTCCAGGCGGGTCACATCCAGCTCGTACCCTCCTGGCGCCCGCCGGTCGGCCCGCACCACGCCCCACACCCGGCAGGACGACTCCTGGGTCAGGGACTCGAAGGTCTCCAGCCCCTGCTCCCCCGCCCCGTCGCGGGTGAGCACACACTGGATGACGCCCGTGCCGTCGCGCAGCAACAGAAAGGCGATGCGCCCGCTGGACCGGCGGTTGTACACCCAGCCGGCCAGTTCCACCTCCTGGCCTTCAAACCGGCCCACCTGGGCCACGGTGACCCTCACGACCATCCCTCCGCCTTCACCGTCTCCCATTCGCCGCCTGCACCCTTTCCCGTCGGCCCCCGCAGGGACCGCCGCCCTCAGCCGAAGAGGTTGCGGAAGAGCAGGCGCACGCTGTCCCACATGACCCGGAAGAACCCGCCCCGCGGCACGGCGTCGGCCGTGACCAGGGGCAGCTGGCGCAGCACCCGGCCCTCTGCATCCTCGATGGTCAGGGTCCCCACCCGCTGCCCTCGCTCCAGAGGCGCCACCAGGGGCTCCTTCAACTCCACCCGGCTGCGCACCTCCCCGGCGGCGGTCTTGGGTACGGTCACCACCGGGGGCGCCGCCGGCTGCACCGTCACCTGGGACCGGGCACCCTTGAAGACGGGGACCACCTGCCGCCCGTTCTCGCCAAAGGCCACCCGGGTGTTGGTGAACTGCTGGAACCCGTAGTCCAGGAGCCGCTGGCTTTCTCCAACCCGCAAGGCGTCGCTGGCCGCTCCCATCACCACCGACACCAGGCGCCGGTCACCCTCCCGGGCCGTAGCCACCAGGTGGTAGCCCGCTTCCGACAGGTGGCCGGTCTTGATGCCGTCCACCCGGTCGTCGCGGAAGAGCAGCCGGTTGTAGTTGGGCTGGGGATCAAAATCTTTCCATTCGAAATACTTCATGCTGGTGTATTTGAGGATGTCGGGGTGCTCCGCCAGGACATGCAGGGCCAGCCGGGCCATGTCCCGCGCGGTCACGTGCTGCTCGCCCCCGGGCAGGCCGTGGCTGTTGCTGAACACCGAGTTCTTCATGCCGATCTCGGCGGCGTGCTGGTTCATCCGCTGGACGAAGGCTTCCTCGCTGCCCGCCACCGCCTCGGCCAGCACCGTGCTGGCGTCGTTGCCCGAGGCGATGGCCACGCCCCGGATCAGGTCCTCGATGCGGACCCGCTCCCCCACCTCCAGGAACATGGCCGACGGCCCGCCCAGCCCCGCCTGCACCGACAGCCGCCAGGCGGCCTCGCTGACGGGCACCTCCTGATCCAGCGCGATCTGGCCCTGTTCCAGGGCATGGAAGACCAGGTCCAGGGTCATGATCTTGGCCAGGCTGGCCGGCGGGATGGGCTCGTCCGCATTCTGGGCGAAAAGCTCCTGGCCGGTGGTCGCGTCCACCAGCAGGGCGGAACGGGCCTGGATCTTGAGGCCGGCCTCACCGCCCGCGCCGGCCGCAGGCGGGCTGCCTTGCGGTGCACCGGCCTGGGCCCCGGCGACAGGGAGGCCCGTCCCAGCTCCCAGCACCGTCGCCAGGCTCGCCGCCAGCATCACCACCGCAGCTGCAGCCCTCCACCGCCGCCCCCGGCGGGCGCGCCGGGATTCAACCAACCCCATGGGAACCCTTTCGCCTCCTTCAACCCGCGGCGATGTTCCAGGGCTCAAAGGAGCCCTGGGGGGACGCCGTGCGAGACCCGGACAGCCGGCGCCGCCCCGCTACCCCTCCGCCTCCCGGGCCGCCTGGCGCGCCTGGACCGAGCGCACCAGATCGCTACGCCTGCCGGCCTTGAGGACAAATCCCGGCAGCTCCCGGCCCATGAGCTCCTGCGCCAGCCGGGCCGCCGCCAGCAGGCGGTCCAGGTCGACCCCCGTGGCGATCCCCATCTCGTGCAGCATGTGCACCAGGTCTTCGGTGGCCACGTTGCCCGTGGCCCCCGGCGCATAGGGGCAGCCTCCCAAGCCCCCAACGGCCCCATCATACACGGTGATGCCGGCCTGCAGCCCGGCCACCACATTGGCCAGCGCCGCGCCGCGGGTGTTGTGGAAGTGAAGCCCCAGCTCCAGATCGGGAAAGCGCTGTTTCAACCGGCGGCAAAGCCTTGCGACCTGGGCCGGGTTGGCCATGCCGGTGGTATCCCCCAGGTATACGGCGGCCGCACCCAGATCCCGGTAGGCCGCGACGATACGCTCCACCTGTTCTTCCGGCACATCCCCCTCGTAGGGGCACCCGAAGGCCGTCACCACATAGCCCGAGAGGCGCACCCCCGCCGCGGCGGCCAGCTCCGCCACCGGGACGAACCCGGCCAGGGACTCGGCGATGGACCGGCGGACGTTGTGGCGGTTGTGGGTCTCGCTGGCCGAGACGAACAGGCTGATCTCGTCGACGCCGCAGGCCAGGGCCCGCTCCGCACCCCGCCGGTTGGGCACCAGGGCGCTGTAGATCACCCCTGGGCGGCGCCGGATGCGGGCCATCACCGCCTCGGCGTCGGCCAGCTGGGGGATGGCCCCCGGGTGGACGAAGGACGTCACCTCGATGCGGCCGAAGCCGGCCTCCGTCAGGGCATCGATCAGGCGGACCTTTTCCTCCGTGGACAGGGTCCGGACCTCGGCCTGCAGGCCGTCCCGGGGCCCCACCTCCCGCACGGTCACCTGCGCCGGCCAGTCCATCCCGTTCCTCCCCTTCCCTGACAGGTGTCTTGGACAGGGCGCCCCTGCCGGAAGAAGGCCATAGGCAGGGTCCCGCCCGCACCGCCACCCTAGCAGCCCAGCTCCCGGGCGATGACCAGGCGCTGGACCTCGGACGTGCCCTCGCCGATCTCCATCAGCTTCGCATCCCTCAGATACCGTTCCACGGGGAAATCCCGGGTGTAGCCGGCGCCGCCGTGGATCTGAATGGCCTCCAGGGCCGCCCGCACCGCCAGTTCGGAAGCGAACAGCTTGGCCATGGCGGCCTCCCGCCGGTAGGGCCGGCCCTGGTCCCGCAGCCAGGCGGCGCGGTACACCAGCCAGCGGGCGGCTTCCAGCTGGGTCGCCATGTCCGCCAGCTTGAACTGGATGGCCTGGAACTTACTGATGGGCCGGCCGAACTGCCGGCGATGGCGGGCGTACTCCAGGGCGGCGTCCAGGCAGGCCTGGGCGATGCCCACCGACAGGGCGCCGATGCCGATGCGGCCACCGTCCAGGGTTTGGAGGAACTGCTGGTGCCCCTTTCCCCGCTCCCCCACCAGGTGGTCCAGGGGAACGCGGCAACCGTCGAAGACCAGCTCCGCCGTGTCGGACGCGTGCAGGCCCATCTTCTCGTACCGGCGCACCGCCCGCCAGCCCGGCGCCTCCCGCGGCACCAGGATGTTGCTGATGCCGTCGCGCCCGGCCTCGGGGTCGGTGACGGCCGCCACCACCACGAAATCCGCACGGCTGCCGTTGGTGATGAAGATCTTGGTGCCCTCGATGACCCACCGGTCGCCTTCCTGCCGCGCCCGGGTGCGGATGGCCGCCGTGTTGGAGCCGGCCTCCGGTTCGGTGAGGCCGAAGGCCGCGATCTTCTCGCCGCGCAGCGCCGGCGCGAGCCAGCGGGCCTTCTGGTCCTCGCTGCCGAACAGGTAGAGGGGCGTGCAGCCCAAGGAGACGTGGGCCGCCACCGTCAGGGCGGTGGAGGCGCAGGCCCGGGCGATCTCCTCGACGGCGATGGCAAAGGAAAGGGTGTCACCGCCGGAGCCGCCCACCTCTTCGGGAAAGGGCAGGCCCAGGATCCCCAGCTCACCCAGCTCCCGGAACTGCTCCGCCGGAAAGGTCCCCGTCCGGTCGCGCTCCGCCGCCCCCGGCGCGATGCGCCGCGCCGCGTAGTCGCGGACCATCTCCCGCACCAGCCGCTGCTGCTCCGACAGCTCAAAGTCCAACGGCGCCACCCCCGTGGGCATCGCAACACGCCGGGCGGACCCGAAGGCCCGCCGGCGTGCCCATTCCATACCTACTTTCGGAAAGGGCCGGGGGTGTCCTGCCGTCCTGGGGTACCGCCGGGCGGAAGGCCGGGCCGGCCGGCTCGGGCGGGCGCCGGGCACGGCAAGGCCGGGCACAGCAAGGAGCGATTCTCCTCACGGCGCTACCGGCGCGGGCCGTACGCCCTCTCGATCACGTTCCAGAAGGCGTCGTCCTCGTACCCCAGCCGCCAGATGGCAATGCCACCCAGGCTGTACTTCCGCACGAGATCGATGCGCTGCTCCAGCACCCGCTCGTCCAGGTACCAGATCTCGCGCTCTTGGCCTCCCTCACCGGTATAGGTGAAGTGGGGGTTCTGGCTCTCCCGGTCCCACTGGGGCCGCACGCCGTGGCGGTCGATGATCTGCTTGACCTGCCAGAGGGGCACGGGGGTGGAACTGGCCTCGTTGCCGGGACCGGCCCCGGCCGGCCAGTCGTACCCGTAGGCCCCCACGCCCAGCAGGATCTTGTTCCCTGCGATCCCGGCGTTGAGCATCTCCTTGATGTTGGCTTCCACCCAGCCGGCCGGCGACACGGGACCCGGCTGGCTGCCCAGGTAGTGGCGGTCGTAGGCCATGAGGATCACCTGGTCCGCGTGCCGGGCAAACACCTGCCAGTTGTGCCCGCCGTGGACCGAGGGATCTACGTCCACCTTGGGGAAGGCGGCGATGTCCAGCCGCTTGTCCTCCGGCAGCGCCGCGTCCAGCTCCCGGATGAAATCGGACATCAAAGGCTCCGCGTCGGGCGGCAGCAGCTCGAAGTCGATGTTGACCCCGTCATAGCCCCGCTGCTGGACCTCGCGCACGATGGCCTGCACGGCCCGGGAACGGGCCGCCGGGTCGACCAGGAACCCGGCCTCGTTGCCCCCGCTCTGCAGGAGGTTGAACAGCGGGATCAGCAAGATGTCTTGCGCCCTGGCGAAATCGATGACCTCCTGGCGAATCTCCTGGGGCCAGAGGCTCCCATCGGAACGGATGGAGTACCAGAAGGGGCTGATGCTGTCGATGAGATCGGGCCGCTTCTTCACCGAAGGGAAGGAATCGCCGAAGACGGGGGACCACCCGTTCTCGAAGAATCCCAGTACCTCGGGGCGCGCCACCCCGGCCGGCTTGCGCAGCGGCGGCTGCCCCTGGGGTCCGGGCTCCCCCGGCAGGGTCGCCAGGATCAGGAGGAACAGGCCCGCCGTCACGGCGCCGACCTGCCAGCGCCGGTCCGTGCGCAGCTTGTCCCAGATCCCGTTCCACCCGCCCAGGCTCGCCCACCAGCCTCCACCGCGCCCGCCGCCACCGCCCCAGGGACCGCCGCCACCACCCGGCGGCCTGCCCCCGGGACCCACCCCCCGGGGGCCGGCGGGGCCACCTCCGCCGGACGGGCCGCCCCCGGCGGGGCCGGCATGCTGGCTGCCACCGGCAGGGCCCCCGCCGGCGTCCCACTGGACGGGGGTGCGTCCTGCCGGCGCTTCCCGGCCCTCCGCGTTTCCACCGTCACCTGCGGCCGCGCCGCGGTCGAAGGCCACCGCCGGCCGGCCGGGATTCCCAGCCCCGGACTCGCCCGCCGGAGCAGGCGGCCCGGCGGCCGGTTGCCTGCCCCGCCCGGCGGAACGGCCTGCGCTCCCGCGGTGCAGCTCCGGCCCGTGGTGATGTTCCGGTCCTTCGGTGTTCACACCATCGCCTCCCCTCTCTGGAATCGGCCCCTCGCAGCCGCCCTCCGGCGCCGAACCTCTACTGCAGGGCCCCCGGCGGGACTCACCGCGTGGGCCGCTCGGCATAGGGCACCGGGATGAACTGGACCGAAGGGCGCCGCCCGTCGGGCTGGGGGTAGAGTTCCATCAGCCGGTATACCAGGTCCGGCAGCTCGCAGCGCACCTCCAGCCCCAGCGCGCGCAGCTCGTCGCAGCCGATGGGAAAGTCGTGGGTCCAGCGGCCTTCCGTCAGCGCCTCGGCGATGCGCCGCGCGTCCCCGGCCGGAAGGCGGTCCTGGAGCAGCCGCTGGACGGTCTGGCGGACCTGAGTGATGGCCTTTTCGGCCAGATCACCCAGCATCAAGGTCTTGTCGTCCACCTTGTCGGGGCCCTTCTGGCGGATGGCGGCCAGGATGCTGGCCGCGGGGTAGCCGCCCAGCTGGGGGTCCACGGGACCCAGCACGGCGTTCTCGTCCATCCAGATGGCGTCCGCCGCCAGGGCGATGAGGGTGCCGCCGCTCATGGCGTAGTGGGGTACCATCACGGTCACCCGGCCCCGATGCCGCCGGATGGCCTCGGCGATCTGCTCGGCCGCCAGCACCAGGCCGCCCGGCGTGTGAACGATGAGGTCGATGGGCATGTTGGGCGGGGTGTAGCGGATGGCCCGCAGAACCTGCTCCGAGTCGTCGACGGTGATGTACCGGGTCAGGGGGATGCCGAGAAGGCTCAGGGACTCCTGGCGGTGGATCAGGGTGATGACCCGCGAGCCCCGCTCCCGTTCCAGCTGGCGGATCACCTGCAGGCGGCGGTCGGCAATGCGCCGTTGCCGCAGCAGGGGCAGCAGGGACCAGAGGATCAGGACGAACCAGAACAGGTTGCTGAGCAGTGCCCCCAGGTTGACGTCCATCGGTTCACCGGCCGGCCGCCCCTGGGCCCGCCGGCAGTAGTGTGTGCGGGGCGGCCCCGTTCTAACGGCCGGGGCGGCGTCACGGCGCGGCCGGCGCCGCCATAGGATGGGCGTGGCAAAGGCCGTGGCCGTCCGGGACACCGGCCCGGGCGGCGGAGGAGGAAAACCCATGAGCTTGCCTGCGCCCTGGAACGGCGTGGTCTCGCCCCCCCTGGCGGGACGACCTCCCAAGCCCCGCCAGCGCGGTTTGACCATGATCCTCGACAAAGGGCTGGGGCCCCGCGCCACGGCGGACCTCATCGAAGTGGCCGGGCACTGCATCGATTACTGGAAGCTGGCCTTCGGCACCCCCGCCTGCTACCCCCCGGCGGTGCTCAAGGCCAAGGTGGAGCGGATCCGCGCGGCCGGCATTGCCGTCTACCCGGGCGGCACGTTCCTGGAGGTGGCCCTGGTGCAGGGACGCTTCCGGGCCTTTCTCGAGGCCGTTCGGGAGGTGGGCTTCACCCACGTGGAGGTGTCCGACGGCACGGTGGACATCGCCCCCGAGGTGCGCCGCGACTTGATCCGCGCCTTGCTCGCGGAGGGCCTGGGGGTGGTGAGCGAGGTCGGCAAGAAGCATCCCGCCGATCGGGTCTCCACCCTGCGCCTGCACCAGCAGGTGCTGGACGACCTTGAGGCGGGGGTGGAGAAGGTCATCGTGGAGGCACGGGAGTCGGGCAAGGGCATCGTGATCTACGATGCGCAGGGCCGGGTGGATGAAGACGAACTGGAGGCCCTGGTGCGCGGGCTGCCCGACCCCTACGTGCTGGTCTTCGAGGCGCCGCAGGTCCACCAGCAACAGGACCTGATCCTGCGCTTCGGGCCCGGCGTCAACCTGGGCAACGTGCAGCCTGCGGACGTCCTGGCCCTGGAGGCCTTGCGCCACGGCCTGCGCGGCGACACCCTGCGCGCCGCCCTGCTCGGGCGGCCCGACCTGCGCTCCGTCCGGTTTCCCCAGGGGTGAGAGCCGTGGCCAGCGTGCCGGTGCCGGAGTCCCTGGCGGGACCGGTGGTGGTGGCCGAGTTCTGTCCCGGGTCGGCGGTGGAGATCCTCCAGCGGGCAGGCTGCCGGGTGGTCTACGACCCCGGGCTGGCCCGCGACCCGGCGCGCCTGCTGCGCCTGCTGCAGCACGCCACCGGCCTGGTGGTCCGCAACCAGCTCCGGGTCGACGACGCGCTCCTCGAGGCCGCACCACGCTTGCGGGTGGTGGGGCGCCTGGGTGCAGGACTTGACAACATCGACGGCGAGGCGGCGGCGCGCCACGGGGTGACGGTGGTATACGCCCCCGGTGGCAACGCCCGGGCCGTGGCCGAGTTCGTCCTGGCCCAGATGCTGGCCCTGGCCCGGCGGCTGCCCGCCGCCACGGCCATGGGAGCCTCGGGGCTCTGGGCCCGCCAGGCCCTGCTGGGGGACGAGCTGGCCGGAACCCGGGTCGGCATCCTGGGCCTTGGCCGGATCGGCCGGGCCCTGGTGCCCCTGCTCCGGCCCCTGGTGGGGGCCGTGGCCACCTTTCATCCCCGACGGGGGCCCGAGGATCCCGAATGGCAAGCCCTGGGCATCCACTGGCGGCCCCTGGAGGACCTGCTGGCCTGGTCGGATTACCTGGTCGTCCTCCTGCCGCTGCGCGCCGATACCCGTGGCCTGCTGGACCGGTCCCTGCTGGCGTCCCTCAAACCCGGAGCCCGGCTGGTGGTCACCGGCCGGGGCGGCGTGGTGGACGAGGCGGCCCTGGCGGACCTGCTGCGCAGCGGCCATCTGGCCGGGGCGGCCCTGGATGTAAGGGCCCTGGAACCACCGGGTCCCTGTGATCCCCTGCGGGGACTGCCCAACGTGGTGTTGACGCCCCATATCGCAGGGCTGACGGTCCAGGCGCAGGAGCGAATCGCCCGTTCGGTGGCCGAAGACGTGCTGCGCGTGCTGCGCGGCCTGCCGCCGCTGCAGCCGGCCTTCCTGCCGGCCACGGCGGGTGCGTTGCGGCAGGGGCCGCTGCAAGGCTAGAATGGGGGCGAACCCTGAAGACGGGAGGCCCGCCATGGTCACCCTGCTTTCGATCCTGAGCAACTGGATTCTGCCGTGGGGGTTCGTGCTGTTCGTCGGCTACTGGCTGTGGAGCGTGACCCGGCCACCCCGGCGCTCATGGTGAGGGGCGTTTCCCGCGAAACGGCCGCAGCAGGGGCGGAGCCTGGTGCTCCGCCCCTGGCCCTTTCCCTTCGGGTACGGGGAGCGGTGGGGCCTAGGTCCCGCCGTTGCCGTCCGGGTCGTTGCCCGGATGCCCCTCCTGGATCTCCCCGGGATCCGCGTCGGGATCCTTGTTCTCGCTTTCCCGCTGCCGGTTCCGGTCCGGCGTCATGTCCATGCCGGTGCGGCCGGTCTCCCGCAGCAGCATGCGCCAGTACGGTTCATCCTCGTATCCCAGGCGCCAGATGGCCACGCCGTACAGGTTGTGGCGGCGGGCCAGGCGCACCTTGCGGGCCACGGAGACCTCGTCCTCGTACCAGACGGTGTGGCGGACTCCCCGCTCGTCCACGTAGGTGAAGTGGGGGATCCCGTCTTCGTTGCGCTGCACCTGGATGTCCCTTTGCCGGGTCAGGGTCCGCACCTCTCGCAGGGGAACGGGCGTGGCCCGGTCGCGGTTCTCCGCCCAGTCGTAGCCGTAGGCGGGAATCCCCAGCCAGATCTTGTCGGCCGGGACGCCGTCCTCCCGGGCGGCGGCCACCACCTCTCCCACCCAGTCCAGAGGCGAGACGGGCCCGGGGCCGGTCAGCTCGCCGTGCCGGTCGTACGCCATCAGGACGATGCGGGCATACTGGGCCAGGCCCTTGTAGCTGTAGGCGTCCTTGCTGTGCTGGGCGCTGTCCTCCTGATGGCGGTGGGGGATGACGGACACGGTGATCGCCTTGTCTTCCGGCAGGGCCTGGCGAAGTTCCCTCAGGAAGGTCGTCAGCTCCTGGCGGCTCTGGGGCTCCAGCAATTGGAAGTCGATCTGGACGCCGCCGTAACCATGCTGGCGAACCAGGTGGACGATGTTGGTCACGGCCCGGCGCCGGGCGCCGGCGTCGTGCAGGAAGGCATCGGTCCCCTCATGGTTGTTGAAGAGGGGCATCAGCTTGATGTTTTCCCGCGCAGCGAAGTCCCGCAGGTCCCGGTCGCTGCGGTCGACGATGGAGCCGTCGGCCCGCACGCTGTACCAGAAGGGCGACAGGTATTCGATCTGGTTGCGGTGCCGGCGCAGGGTGGCCAGGATGTCCTCGCCCCGGGCCTCCTCGGTCTCGTCGTAAAAGCCAAGGATGAAGAGCTGGCCCGGCACCTTGGCCCGCGGCGCCGGCTTGGCGGGCAGCTGCAGGTTGTCGTTGCTCCGGTCGGCCCGCGGCTTGGCCACCGGGTTGCGATCGCCACCGGCCGCCATCCAGATGCCGGCGCCCACCAGCACGGCCACCAGCACCCAGACCCAGGCGCGATTCCGCATGGCCCTCACCTCGCTTTCCGGCCGTAGTATGGCCATGAGGCTCGGGCCGTTGAGCCGGGCGCCGCGCGGCATTGTGTCGTAAGAATGGAAGGGAACGCCGCCGGGTGTCACGGGCATGCCGCCGGGCGATCCCTCCCCGACCGGCATCACGCCCGCCGGCAGCCACCGTACGAGGCCTTCCCCGGCGCCGCGAACCGGCCCGGCCGGCTAGCCGCCGGCCGGCATCCCCGGCGGCAGGCCGGCATCGCCGTGGCGGCGGCGGAACTCCTCCCAGGTGATCAGCACGTCGCGGGGCCTGGCCCCCTGGTGGGGGCCGATGTAGCCGCGTTCCTCCATCATGTCGATGAGGCGCCCGGCCCGGGTATAACCGACGCGCAGGCGGCGCTGGATCAGGGAGACCGAGGCCTGGCCCGCTTCCAGAACCACCCGTACCGCCTGGACGAACAGGTCGTCGTCTTCCTCCGTTGCCGGGTTGTCGCCCGCCTGCACCTCCGCGCGCAGGACCTCCTGGTCGTAGGCCGGCTGGGCCTGGCGCCGCAGGAAGGCCAGAACGGCCTCCAGGTCCTTTTCGGAGATGTAGGCGCCCTGCACCCGGACGGGCTTGGTCGCCCCCACGGGCATGAAGAGCATGTCCCCGCGCCCCACCAGCTTCTCCGCCCCGGCCAGGTCCAGGATGACCCGGGAGTCGGTCTGGGACGAGACGGCAAAGGCGATGCGCGACGGGATGTTGGCCTTGATGACGCCGGTGATGACGTCCACCGACGGCCGCTGGGTCGCCACCACCAGGTGGATCCCCGCAGCCCGCGCCATCTGCGCCAGCCGCTGGATGGCGTCCTCCACCTCCACGGGGGCCACCATCATCAGGTCCGCCAGCTCGTCGATCACCACCACCATCAGGGGCAGCGGCTCTTCCCCTTCCTGGGCGGCGCGCAGGTTGTAGCGGGTCACGTCCCTGACGCCCGTGCGGGCAAAGAGCTCGTACCGGCGCTCCATCTCCCGCACGGCCCACTGGAGGGCTCCCGCCGCCTTGCGCGCGTCGGTGATGACCGGCGCGATCAGGTGGGGGATGCCGTTGTACCCGCTCAGCTCGACCACCTTGGGGTCGATCAGGAGCAGCTTGACCTCGTCCGGCCGCGCCTTGAAGAGCAGGCTGGCGATCAGGGCGTTGATGCACACGCTCTTGCCCGAGCCCGTGGCGCCGGCGATGAGGACGTGCACCAGCCTGTCCAGCGAGGTCACCACGGGTTGCCCCGCGATGTCCTGGCCCAGGGCTACGGTGAGCTTCGACCGCGACCGGGCGAACTCGGGGGTCTCCAGCACGTCGCGCAGCTGGACCGCCACGATCTCCCGGTTGGGGACCTCGATCCCCACCGCCGCCTTGCCCGGAATGGGCGCCTCGATCCGCACGTCGGGCGCCGCCAGGCTCAGGGCGATGTCGCTGGCCAGGGCCTGGATCTTGCTGACCTTGACGCCGCGGGCCGGTTCCACCTCAAAGCGGGTGACCGCCGGCCCCACGGCCACGTCGACGATCCGTGCCTGCACGCCGAAACTGGCCAGGGTCTCCTGCAGGGTGGCCGCCTTCTCCAGGATTTCCCGCTGCCTGCGGGCGGTGGCCCCCTGCCGGCCCCGGCTCAACAGCTCCAGGGGCGGCAGGCGGAAGGACTGGGGCACTACCGGATCCGGTGCGGTCGAGGGACCGCCCGCCGGCTCCGGTGCAGCGGAGGAACCGGTCTCCCCGCCCGCCGGTGCCTTGCCCGCACCCGGCTGGTGCGGGCCGCCTCCCCCGCCGGAGCCGCCGCCGGGGCCGGTTTCGCCCGCCTCGTCCCGGCCGCCGGCGTTCGCAAGCCGCCCTTCGCCGGGTCCTGAACGGGGCAACGGGTCGGAAGCCCCGCCGTCGTGCCCGGCTCCCGCCCCGCCGGCACCCTCCGGCACGGCGCCGGCGCCGGAGACTTCCTCCAGCACGCCGGCTCCGTCCTGGAAAGCACGCTCGAGAAGCCGTTCCAGTCCCGGCAGCAGCACGGCGGGCTCCTCGGCAACGGCGCCCTGCGGCCCGGTGGCCGGAGGCAAGGAGGCTACCGCCCCATCGCCTTGTGATGGCTTGGCGCGCCCCCCGGCCCACCAGCGCCGCGGGTGCCACCAGGGCGCCCGCCCGCCCCGGATGCCGTCGCCGGGCGGGGCGGCAGCAGGGCCGGCGGCGGCCGTTCCGGAGCGCGACCGGCCCGCCCCCGGGGCGGAAGCCGCCGCCCCGGCCAGGTCTTCCACCGGGCGGGCTTCGGCGGTGCCTGTCTCGGGGTCCCGGGCGGCCGCCGCCATCCGGCCGGCGGCCGCCCCGGGTGCCACGGCCGCCGCCTGCCCGGGTTCATCCCCGTCGGGGCTGAAGAAGGCGGCCGCCGCCCATTCCCGCACCTGCAGGGCCACCGCCGCCAGGCCCCGGCCGGCCAGGGCGGCCCAGGTGGCCAGGGGCACGCCGCTGATCAGCCGGAAGGCCAGCACCGCCAGGGCCGCCCACGCCACCAGGGCGCCGGTGGCGCCGAAGGCCCGGGCCAGGAGCCAGCCGGCGGCGGTACCCACCAGGCCGCCGCCGGAGCGGTAGCAGCGGGTGGACCAGAGGTCCCCGCAGGGCTCGGCCACGGCCACCGCCACCAGCACCACGGCCAGCAGCAGTCCCGCTTGCCGGGAGCGGGCCCGCAGCGCCGGCGCGGCCAGCAGGGCCACCAGGGCCCGCCAGGCCATCAGGGGCGGCAGGACCCAGGCCGCCCGGCCCAGGAACCAGCGCAGGCCTGCCGCCAGCTGGCTCCCCACCACGCCGCCTGCCGCCGGGCCGCCCGCCAGGGCCAGGGCCGTGGCGGCCGCCGCCACCAGGAGCACGATGCCCCCGACTTCTGCCCGCAGGGGACCGGCCTCGCCGGATGCCGCCTTGCGCCGCGCCCTGCGCCGTGCCATCCGCCTCCCCCCTCCTGGACAGGCATTTCGGCCGCAGCCGGGTTTTTCCTACGCCCGATCGGGGCACTCGGCCCCCCCTGTCCGGGCGTCAGCCCCGCCAGCTGGTTCAGCCCCGCCAGCCGCTGTAGAACAAGAGAAGAATGGCGACGGCCCACAAGTAGTATGCAAACCATGGCAACCGGCCGGCGATGAGCCAGCGCAGGAGCCAGCGGATGGCCATGTAGCCGGTGACGCCGGCCGCCACCGCCCCGGCCAGCAGCGGCGCCCAGCCGGCACCGCCGCCGGTGGCCACCAGGTCGGGCAGCTGGAGGATCGCCGCGCCCAGGATGGCCGGCACCGAGAGCAGAAAGGAGAGGCGGGCCGCCTCCTCCCGCTCGAGCCCCCGCACCAGGCCGCCCACCAGCGTGCTGCCGGAGCGCGAGACCCCGGGAAACAGCGCCAGCGCCTGAAACAGCCCGACCACCACCGCATCGGCCAGGGTCGCCCGGGCGAGGGGCCGGCCGCCCGGCGGCCTCCTGCCGGCCCACCAGAGCAGGGCGCCGGTGAAGATCCAGAAGGCGGCCACCACCACGGGGGACTCGAAAGCCGCTTCAATTAAGCCCTCGAAGGCCAGGCCGGCGACGGCCGCCGGGATCGTCCCGGCGATGACCAGCCAGCCCAGCCGGGTGCCGGGATCCAGCCCCTGCCACCACTGCGCGCTGCCTGGCCGGCGGCCCCCGGCCAATCCCCCGCCGGTGCGCAGGAATCCGGCCAGGGCAGCCCACAGGTCCGCCCCGTACACCACCAGGACCGCCGCCAGGGTACCCAGGTGGACCACCACTTCGAAGGCCAGCCCCGGCAGCTGCAGCCCCAGGAGATCTTCGGCCACCGCCAGGTGGCCACTGCTGGAAACCGGCAAGAACTCGGTCAAACCCTGCACCACGCCCAGCAGAACGGCGTTCCAGAGGGAAAGCTCCACGTCCACTCCTCCCCGCGGTGGCGCTTCCCCCATTTTAAAAGCCAGGGGCCCCGCCGTCAGCGGGGCCCCCACCACAAGACGCGGCGTCCGGGCTGGTACGCGGGATCGAGGAAGTCCTTGGGGTCGCAGGACAGGAGCCGGACGATCCGGCCCCCGTAGGGCGAGTCGGGTTCGACCAGCACCGTGCGGCCGTTGATCTGGAGCTCCACCGGCTCCGGCCGGGGAGCATCCCAGCCCTCCAGCACCTGGTGGAGGGGAACGACGGTGTAGAGCAGCAACGACCATCCTCCTTTCGGGCGAACCGCCGCCGGAATGAACAGCCGCCGGGGGATTCAGGCTAACCGGTGAGGGCGTTGTTGCCGGGGCCCGGGCCCGCGTCCGACCCGAGCGGTGGCGCGGGCCCGTATTCTTGCCGCGCCGGCGGCCGCCCTCCTTGCGCAGCAGCGGCCCGCCCGGGCTGGACGGCCGCTGCACCTTGACCGGCGGATGATGCTACCGGCCGTACCGGCGCCCGCCCGCTGGGCCCACCGGGGCCCAGGGCGTGCCCTGGGCCCGCCCGCTCGCCCCGCCGGGCGGGTTCCACCCCGGGTTCACCGCCGGCTGGGTTCCCGTGCCCCACGCCGCCGGGGCTCCCCCACCCCAGGCGGGCGCCGGGGCCGGTACCGGGGGAGCAGGCCAGGCGCCCGGCCCCACAGGGCCCGGACCGCCCGGCGCGAGCCCGTTGGCCGGGCCGCCGGCCCCCGCCTCCGGGGCTCCACCCGCCGCTGCCGGCTCGCCAGCCCGGCCGGCGCTCCTCTGCGCGATCAGCTGGTTGAGCCGCTGAACGGCCTGGGCCAGCCCCCCCACCTCGTCGATGAGGCCCTCCCGGACGGCGTCCTCGCCCACCAGCACCGTCCCGATGTCCCGGGCCAGCTCGCCGGTACGGAACATCAGCTCGCGGAAGCGGTCGCGGCTGATGCGGGAGTTCTCCACCACGAAGCGGATGATGCGCTCCTGCATCTTGTCCAGGTACTCGTAGCTCTGGGGGACGCCGATGACCAGGCCCGTCAGGCGGATGGGGTGGATGGTCATGGTGGCCGTGGGGGCGATGAAGCTCACGTCGGCCGCCACGGCGATGGGGACGCCGATGGAGTGGCCGCCGCCCAGGACGATGGACACCTTGGGCTTGGAGAGCGAGCGGATGAGCTCCGCCAGGGCCAGGCCGGCCTCCACGTCACCACCCACGGTGTTGAGGATCACCAGCAGCCCCTTGATGGCGGGATTCTGCTCCACCGCCACCAGCTGGGGAATGATGTGCTCGTATTTGGTGGTCTTGTTCTGGGCGGGCAGCTGGAGATGGCCCTCCACCTGCCCGACGATGGTCAGCACGTGGATGTCCGGCGGCGACTGGGGCACCCGGTCCGTGCCCATTTCCTTGATGTTGGCCGCCGCCTCGTCCATGGGCGGCTGGTCGGGGCCGGTTCCTCCGTCGCCTCCCGGGCCCCGGCCGGGGGTGGGGGCGGGTCCCGGCACGGGGGTGTACGGCACCGTGGTGGGCGGCCCCGGCTGGGTCGCCCGGAAGCGCTGGTCCGGTCCAGGCAAGGGTATCCCTCCTCGGCGTGTAGTATGGCCGCCGGGATGCCCCACCAGCCCACGGAAAGGCGGCAGGCGGCGGGTGGATCCCGCCGCCTGCCCCTGCGCCGCCGAGCCCTCGCCCGGTGTCGCCGGACCGTCAGATCTCCAGCACGATGGGCAGGATCACCGGCCGCCGGCCCGTGCGCTCATAAAGGAACTTCCCCAGGGCGTCGCGCACCGCGGCCTTGATGGTGGACCATTCGGTGATGTCCTGCTCGTCGATGCCGTTGATGGCCTTGACGGCCCGCTCCCGCGCCTCCGACAAGAGGTCTTCCGATTCGCGCATGTAGACGAAGCCGCGGGTGATGAGGTCCGGACCCGACACCACCTTGCGCTGTTCCCGGCTGAGCACCATGGCCACGATCAGGACACCGTCCTGTGCCAGCTGGCGCCGGTCGCGCAGCACCACGTTGCCCACGTCGCCCACGCCCAGGCCGTCGACCATGACGGCGCCCGCCGCCACCTTGCCCCGCACCCGGGCGGTGCTGGCCGTGACCTCAAAGACGCTGCCGTTCTCGCCGATCAGGATGTGGTTGTCCGGGATCCCCACCGAGCGCGCCAGCTCCGCGTTGTGCAGCAGGTGCCGGTACTCGCCGTGGACGGGGATGAAGAACCGCGGTCGGGTCAGGTTGAGCATCAGCCGCAGTTCTTCCCGGGACCCGTGACCGGACACGTGCACCCCGGCGTGGGGCCCGTACACCACCTGGCAGCCGCGCCGGAACAGGTTGTCGACGGTGCGCTGCACCAGTTTCTCGTTGCCGGGGATGGGGTTGGCCGCGATGACCACCGTATCGCCCGGGATCAGCTCGAGCTTGCGCAACTCGCCGGTGGCGGCGCGCACCAGGGCCGACAGGGGCTCGCCCTGGCTGCCCGTCATCAGCACCACCACCCGCTCGGGCGCCAGCTCGCCGATCTTCTCGGCCGGGGTCAGGACGCCGCCGGTGTCCCGCAGGTACCCCAGCTTCATCGCCACCTCCACGGCGTTCTCCATGCTGCGCCCGATCACCGCCAGGCGCCGCTTGAACTGGGCCGCCAGGTCGAAGACCTGCTGCAAGCGGTGCAGGTGGCTGGCGAAGCTGGCGATGAGGATGCGCCCCCGCGCCTGCCGGAAGACGTTCGCAAGGGCTTCGCCCACCTGGCGCTCCGAACCGGTGACCCCGGGGCGCTCGGCGTTGGTGCTGTCCATCATGAGCACGTGAACGCCTTCGGCCCCGTAGGCCGCCAGCCGCTGGTAATCGGCTACCCGCCCGTCGATGGGGGTCTGGTCGAACTTGAAGTCCCCCGTATGGATGAAAAGGCCCACCGGGGTGCGAATGGCAAAGCCCACGGAGTCGGGGATGCTATGGTTCACCAGGAAGGGCTCGACGGTAAAGGCGCCGGCCTTCACCCTCTCGCCCGGCCGGATGGCCCGCGACCGGGGGGGCAGGGCCCGCTTGTCCTCCTCCAGCTTGCGCTCCACCAGGCCCAGGGTGAGGCGCGTGGCGTAGATGGGCGCCTGGATCTCCTTGAGCAGGTAGGGGATCCCGCCGATGTGGTCCTCGTGCCCGTGGGTGAGGAAGATACCGCGAAGCTTCTGCCGGCGTTCGATGAGATACGTGTAGTCCGGGATCACGACGTCGACGCCGGGCATGTCGTCGCCGGGGAAGGCCAGACCCGCGTCGATGACGATCAGGTCCTGCTCGGTTTCGAGCACCATCATGTTCTTGCCGATCTCGCCCAGCCCGCCCAGCGGCACCATCGTGACCGCGGATCCCTTACCTTGTGCCGCGATGCTCGTCCACCTCCTGCGCCAGGCCCCGCCCCGCCCTGCGCGGCGGCCCGCAGAACGGGCAGCGGGGGTACTTCGCGATCCAGCGATACACAAAGAAATGCCCCGCGCCACGGCGCGGTGGCATCCCGAACCCGAATCCGCTGCCGCTATTATACCCGGCCCCGGCAAGGGGCGCCAGGGTGCCGGGGCGGGCGCCGGGCTCGTCCCGGCGGTCGGCGGCGCGGAGCCCGCCCGGGTCCGGACCGGGCCGCCGCCCGGGCGGTGCCGCGGCGGCGGCGCCGGTTCGACCGTTCAGGCAGGCAAGAGCTCCAGCTCCACCAGCAGCCGGCGCAGGCGACCCGCCATCTCTACCGGCATCTCCACCAGCGGCGGGCGGAACCCCCCGGCATCGAAGTCCACCCAGCGAAGGGCCGTCTTCACCGGGATCGGGTTGGCCGTCCAGAACAGGCCCTTGAACAGGGGCAGCAGCCGCAGGTGGATGGCGGCGGCCTCGTCGACCCGGCCGGCCCGGAAAGCATCGACCAGCTGCCTTAGCTCCCGCGCCACCAGGTGGGAAGCCACGCTGACCACCCCATCCCCGCCCACCGCCAGGATGGGCAGCAGCAGGCTGTCGTCGCCTGAATACACCCGGAAGGGGCGCGGCAGCAGGCGGCGCACCTCACCCACCTGGTCCAGGTTGCCGCTGGCCTCCTTCACCGCCACCACGTTGGGTGCCTGTTCCACCAGCCGGGCCAGGGTCGCCGGCTCCAGGTTGGAAGCGGTGCGCCCTGGCACGTTGTAGATCATCACCGGCAGGGACGTTGCCTCGGCCACCGCCCGGAAGTGGGCCAGCATGCCCGCCTGGGGCGGCTTGTTGTAATACGGCGCCACCAGCATGACCCCGTGGGCGCCCTGATGCTCCGCCGCCCGCGACAAGCGGATGCTGGTGGCGGTGTCGTTGGTCCCGGTCCCCATCCAGACGAAGACCCGGTCGCCCACAGCATCCAGCACCGCCGCCAGCAAGGCCGCCCGCTCGTCTTCGGTCAACGTCGGCGATTCCCCGGTGGTGCCCGCCACCACGATGCCGTCCGAGCCGGCGTCCACCAGGCGGCGGGCCAGGGCGCCCGCCCGGGCGACGTCGAGCCGCCCCTCGCTGTCGAAGGGCGTGACCATGGCGGTGATCACCGAGCCGTAATCGGCCACCCGCGGTCCCTCCCTTCCCTGAGTGACGAACTGGAAAGACCTACGCCCCGCCTTGACCCGCCGCGGTACCGGGGGCCCGGTCTCGCCCGCCCCGGGTCGCCGCCGGCGCCTGCTCCCGCGGCGCCCGTTCGGGCCCGTCCAGCAGCGGCTCGACCGATCCCAGGCCGAAGTGCTCGTGAAGGGCACGCACGGCCCGGCCCAGGTCATCGCCGTCCACCAGGCAGGAGATGGTCATGTGGGAGTCGACGGTCAGCAGGATGGACACCCCGGCCGCCTTGAGGGCTTCCACCACCCGGGCCATGACCCCGGGGACCCCGTGCATCCCGGCTCCCACCACCGTCACCTTGGCGCACCCCGGGCGCAGCTCCGGCTCCAGCCCTAGTTCTTCCAAGGCGGCGCGGGCCTCCCCGGCCCGTTCGTCCCGCACCACGAAGGACTTGCGCCGGGGCGAGACGTTGATCATGTCGACGCTGATCCCCCGGTCCGCCAGGCTGCGGAAGAGCCGCACGTTGAGCGCCTGGTCGTCCTCGGCGGTGGTGTGGAGGGTGATCTGGGTCAGCCCGGGGATGTGGGTGATGCCCGTCACCGCCCGGACCTGGCGCAGGTCGGGCCAGACCTGGTCGACCTCCCAGTGCCGGGTGATCAGCGTGCCCGGATCGTCGCTGAAGGTGCTGCGGATGCGCAGGGGCACGTTGCCCCGCATGGCCAACTCCACCGCCCGGGGATGCACCACCCGTGCCCCTTCATGGGCCATCTGCACGATCTCGTCGTAGGTCGCCGTGCTCAGGGTGCGGGCCTCGGGGACCAGGCGCGGATCGGCCGTCTTGATGCCGTCCACGTCGGTGTAGATCTCCACCACCTCGGCCCGCAGGGCCACGCCCAGGGCCGCGGCGGTGGTGTCGCTGCCGCCCCGGCCCAGGGTGGTGAACTCGCGACCGTCCTCGGTCATGCCCTGAAACCCGGCTACCACCGGGACCAGGCCGCGCTCCAGCAGGCGGCGCAGGGGGGCCGGGTCAACCCGCAGGATGCGGGCATCGCCGAACTGGCCGTCGGTGACGATGCCCGCCTGGCCGCCCGTCAGGGCCACGGACTGGATGCCCCGGGCCCGCAGTTCCTGGACGAAGACCACGGCCGAAATGATCTCGCCGCAAACCATCAGCAGGTCCTGTTCCCGCTCGGCCAGCCGCGGGTGCACGCCGCGGGCCAGCTCCAGCAGGGTGTCGGTGGCGTAGGGATCGCCCCGCCGGCCCATGGCGGACACCACCACCACTGGCTTGAGGCCGTCCTGGACGGCGGCGACCACATGGCGCGCGGCCGCTGCCCGTTCCTGCGGGCCGCGTAGGGACGTGCCGCCGAATTTCTGGACGATGGTGCGCACGGTGCTCCCGTTCCTTTGACCGTGAAATCGTGAACCGTGGAATGGTGCCGGTCGCCGCGCCGTGGAGCCGGTGCCGGCTCCTGCGGCCGCCGGCACCCCTACTGCCCCGAGGGGGCCCGGGCGGCGACCAGGGCCTCGGCGATCTGCACGGCGTTGGTGGCGGCGCCCTTGCGCAGGTTGTCGGCCACGATCCAGAGCCAGAAGGCGCGGGGCACGGCGGGATCGCGGCGCAGCCGGCCTACGTACACCTCGTCGCGGCCTGCCACCTGCAGCGGCGTGGGATAGGCGGCGGCACCGGGATCGTCCAGCACCACCACACCGGGCGCTGCCTGGAGAGCCGACCGCAGGTCGTCCACGGTGGCCTCCTCCCGGGTCTTCAGCCACACGGCCTCGCTGTGCCCCACCCGCACCGGCACCCGCACGGCGGTGGCCGTCACCGCCAGGTCGGGCTGCTCCAGGATCTTGCGGGTCTCGCGGACCAGCTTCCATTCCTCCAGCGTGGAGCCTTCCGCCTCGAAGCGGTCGCAATGGGGCAGGACGTTGAAGGCGATGGGCTGGGGGTAGACCTGGGGCCCGTGGGCACGGCCCTCCACGTCGGCCCGGACCTCCGCCTCCAGCTCTTCCAGGGCGGCGGCGCCCGTGCCCGAGACGGCCTGGTACGTCGACACCACCACCTGTTCCAGGCCAAAGCGGTCCAGGATGGGCTTGAGCGCCACCACCAGCTGGATGGTGGAGCAGTTGGGGCTGGCGATCAGGTTGCGGTGGCGGGCCAGGGCGTGGCCGTTGACCTCAGGCACCACCAGCGGAACCTCCGGATCCATGCGGAAGGTGTTGGACTTGTCGATCACCACGGTGCCTGCCCGGGCGGCCACGGGAGCCAGCTCCTTGCTGACGTCGCCGCTGGCCGCAAAGAAGGCGAAATCGGCACCGGCCAGCGCGCCGGCCGTGGCTTCGCCCACCTCCCAGGTGGTGCCGCCGAACTCCACCGTGCGCCCGGCCGAGCGGGAGGTGGCCAGGGGCCGCAGTTCCTCCACCGGGAAGCGGCGTTCTTCCAGCACCCGCAGCACCTGCCGGCCGACCAGTCCCGTAGCCCCCACCACAGCAACCCGAAAGCCCATACCCTGCTCCACCCTCCTCCGTCATGGTCACCCACGCCCGGCCATCGCGCCGGACCCCCGCGCTTTCGCCCCGCGGCGCCTGCCGCCGGCGCCTACCGGGGCGTTACCAGCAAGGGCTGGAGCTGTCGCCCCTCCAGCGCCGCGGCCACCGTCTGGGGCAACAGGTCGAAGCGTGCCGCCAGAGAGTTCGGTTTTTCGCCGGGATTATCCTGGCCAAAGGGAACGAAGTAGACGTTCTTGGCGTTGAGCAGCGTGGCCAGGTTGCGGGCGTTGAGCCCCAGGCCGTCGTTGGTCGAGATGGCCAGGACCACAGGCCGCTGGTTGCGCAACTGGGCCTTGGCCGCCATCAGCACCGCCGAATCGCTGAAGCCGTTGGCCAGCTTGGCCAGGGTGGTGCCGGTGCAGGGCGCGATGACCAGCACGTCCAGGAGGAGCCCCGGCCCGATGGGTTCCACCTCGGGAATGGTCCGCCAGGGCGAGCGGCCCGTGACGGCTTCCAGCCTGGCCAGCCACTGCTCCGGCGTCCCGTGGCGGGTGGCCACCGTGGCCACCGAATGGGACACGATGGGGTACACATCGGCCCCCTCGGCCACGAACCGCTCCACCCACCCCAGGACCGTGTCCAGATTGTGATGGGACGCGCACAGCGCGAAACCCACGCGCCGTCCCTCGAGCACTGCCCGACCCCTCCCCGCCGCGGGCGTGATCCGCTTGGGACCCGTGTCCGGGCCCCTCATGGGCACCCTATGGCGTCCCGGGCAAGGAGGTCACCCCGGCCGGGTGGAATTGGGCTCGTTCGCGTCAGGTTAGCTGACCTGAGGCCACCGCCATGACCCGCTCCGCCAGGATGCGGCCGGCCGTGACGGGGAAGAACCGGGCCGGCAGGCCTAGCTCCAGGTAGGCACGGATCTGCCGCTGGCGGGCGGCCTCCCAGTCCACGCCGCCGGGATGGGAGGCGATGTCGATCACCAGGGCGCCCGGCGGGAGGGCCCCCAGGGCGGCAGCGTCCAGCACCGGGGCGGGGACGGTGTTGAAGACCAGCTCGGCGTCCCGGAGGGCAGCCGCCAGTCCGTCGAAAGCCACCGCCGCCGCCCCGGCCGCCGCCGCCTGGGCCCGCGCCTCTTCCCGCCGGGCCACCACCGTCACCCGGCAGCCGAAGCCGTGCAGCAGCCGGGCCAGGGCCCGCCCGCAGCGCCCATACCCCACGACCACCGCGGTCCGGCCGCCCACCACCTGCCGGTCCAGCTGCTGGGCCCGCAGGACGGCCCCCTCGGCCGTCGGCCAGGCGTTGGCTTCGGCAAAGGCGGCGTCGGTCAGGATATCGTACACGCGGCCGCCCACGGCGCCCACCGCCGCCTCGACGGCGGGACCGGGCCGCCCGCCCACGTAGAGGACACCGGGAGCCAGCGGCCACCGCGCCGGCTCGAGCCAGGCGGCGCCCACCGTGTTCATCAGGCCCACCGTAGGACCGCCCGTCACGGGCCCGACCACCACCGCCGCACCGGCCAGCGCCTCCGCGCCGGCCCCGCCGGGCAGGCCCTCCACGGGCTGTCCCCAGCAGCGCACCGCCCATCCCCGGGCGGCCAGCTCCCGGGCACAGGCCACCTGCCGCTCGTCGGTGGTGATCACCGCGGCCACGGGTGCCGCCTCCGCTGCCTTCACCCCCATCACCCCCGCCGCCGGACCGCACCACGGCCCGGCTCGCCGCCCCGGCGCGCCGGCAGGGCCACCAGTTCCTCCAGATCATAGACCACCCGGCCCGCCAGCTCGCGCACGTGCCGGACGGCCAGCAGGACGCCGGGCACGAAGGAGTCGCGGCTCAGGCTGTCGTGGGCGATGGTCAGCACCTCGCCGCGGCCCCCCAGGATCACCCGGTGATGGGCCACCAGACCGGGCAGGCGCACGCTGTGGACGGGTGCAGGCCGGCCCGTCACCGCCTTCAGGCGCTGCCGCAGGCGCAGGGCCGTCCCCGAAGGCCGGTCCCGCTTGCGGTCGTGATGCAGTTCGATGATCTCCAGGTCCGGCAGCAGCTCCGCCGCCAGGGCGGCCAGCTGGGCCAGCAGCATGGCTCCAAGGGAGAAGTTGGCGATGACGGCGGCCCCCAGTTCCCGCTGGCGGCAGGCTTCCTCCAGGGCGGACAGCACCTCGGCGGACAGGCCGGTGGTGCCCACCACCGGGGCCACGCCGTGTTCCACCGCCAGGCGCAGGTGCCGCTCCGCCACCGGCGCCACGGTAAAGTCGACCAGGACATCGGCCTCCGTGCGGGCCAGCACGGCGGCCAGGTCGGTGTCCAGGGGGACGCCTGCCGGGCCGGCGCCCACCTCGACGCCCACGTCCGGGGCGCCGTGGGAGGCCACGGCCCCTACCAGCTGGACGTCGGGTTCGGCCAGGAGCCCGCGGGTGATGGCGCTGCCCGTCTGCCCGGTGGCGCCACACACGATCACGCGCACCAATACCCATCCCTCCGCAGCCGCTGCGCCACGGGATCCGTCCGCCCAGGGCAAGGCGCGGGATCACCACAGGGCACTCCAGCGGCTCCGTCCCAATCTCCTCCATTATACGCAACGCGGCGTCCCGGGGCGGGAAACCCCGGAACGCCGCGGCGCTCCTCGAGGGACCGGCAGGGCCGGGCGACGTCCACGGCCGGGCTCCGTGCGCCAGGCTGCGGCTCAGCGGGCAGCAGGATGGGTCTTGACGTCGGCGGCGCCGTGCTGGCGGAGCACCTGGGCCACGTCGTTGACCTGGGCGTCCTCGCAGCGCACGGCGCACAGGGTCTTGCCCTGCTTCACCTTGTTCTCGAACTCCCGGGCTTCGGCCTCGGGAATGCCCCAGTCCACCAGGCCGCCCGCCAGGCCGCCGGCCGCCGCGCCCGAGAGGGTGGCCGCCAGAGGTCCGGCCGCCACCAGGGGACCGATGCCGGGGATGGCCAGCGCGCCGGCCGAAGCCAGAAGGCCGGCACCCGCGCCCAGGCCGGCGCCCCAGGCCGTGCCCTCGCTCAGCGACTGGTTGGTGAAGGACGGATCGCCGTTACCGGCGTCCCGGCCGCCCTCCCGCCGGGAGACCAGGGAGATCTCCTGTTCCTTCACGCCCCGCGCCTTGAGGGCCTCCACGGCCGCTTCCGCCTGCTGCCGGTTGTCAAAGGAACCAATGACCGTCTTGGCCAACCGTGCTACCCCCTTCCGGTGCCCGGTGCAGGGCACCCGGTGGTAGCCTGCACCCCGATTCCCGGGCTAATGCGCACCACCCTGGTCACGCGCGCCGGCCTCGGGGTCTCCTGCGGCGGGCAATTCGACCAGCACCAGATCTTCGCCGATGCGGCGGATGGCCGGCCAGGGGATCACCAGGACCCGCCGCCCGCCGCGCCAGAAGGGGCGGGGCGGTCCGGCCAGGCGCAGCTCCACCACCTGGCCCGTGGCCGGGTCGAACACCAGGTCGGCGTCGGCCACGCGCCCCAGGCGCCGGGCGTGGGTGATGTCGATGATCTCCTTGCCCGCCAGGTGCGTCCAGCGCACGGTGCCCCGCCCCCCGGAGCCCACGGTGCCCCGCCTCCCGGCCGGTATAGCCGCCCCATCGCCCATGCTCGCCTCGGCGGCCGTCAGGACCCTGGCCTTCCCCGCGGAACCGGGCCGCGCCAGGGCCACCCGCAACCCGTCCGGCAGCCCGTCCGGGGCACGCCCCGGATCCCCTGCGCGGTGCTGCAGGCCGGGCCCCGCTCCCGGCCGCCCCACCGTGTGCAGCCCGTGCCGGACGGTGCCGGCCGCCGGCTGTCGTCACCGCCCTCACCGTCCCGTACTGCCGAAGCCCCCCTCCCCGCGGGGGGTCGGGGGAAGGCTCTCCACCTCGACAAAATACGCGCGCACCACCGGCGCCACCACCAGCTGGGCGATGCGGTCGCCCGGCGCGATGGTCACGGGCTCCCTGCCCAGGTTGACCAGCAGCACCTGGATCTCGCCCCGGTAGTCGGCGTCGATGGTACCGGGGGCGTTGAGCACGGTGATGCCATGGCGCGCGGCCCATCCGCTGCGCGGCCGGACCTGGGCCTCGTAGCCGGGCGGGAGGGCGATGGCCAGGCCCGTGGGCACCCGGCAGGTGCCCCCGGGCGGGATGCGGACCGGTTCATCCAGCGCCGCCACCAGGTCGCAGCCGGCGGCCAGCTCGGTGGCGTAGCGGGGCAACTGCGCCCGGGGATGGACGCGGCGCACCGCCACGGGCACTCCCCCCGCGGCGCCGGCCGGGTGGTGGCCGCCGCCCGTCATGCCAGCCACTCCCGCAGGGGCAGGGATTCCGCCGGCCCCACGCCTGCCACGACCCAGCGGTCCGCATCCAGAAGCCGTTCCGCCGCGGCGGCCACCTGCTCGGCGGTGACCGCTTCCACCCGGCGGACCACTTCCTCCACCGTCACCACCCGGTCCAGCATCAGCAGGGTGCGGCCCAGCCGGTTCATCCGGTTGCCCGTGCTTTCCAGCCCCATCAGCAGGTTGGCCTTGATCTGGTCCCGGGTTCGGGCCAGCTCCGCGGCGGTGACCCCCTCCCGGCGCACCTTGCGGCATTCCCGGCCCACCAGCTCCAGCACCCGCGCCGCCGTCTCGGGGCTGGTGGCGGCGTAGATGCCGAAGACGCCCGCATCGGAATAACCGCCGTGATAGGTGTACACCGAGTAGGCCAGGCCGTGGTCCTCCCGGATCACCTGGAAGAGGCGCGAGCTGGAGGCACCGCCCAGGATGCTGGACAGCACCATTTCGGGGTAGATCTCGTCGCTCCCGTAGGCGGCCGCCGGCGCCACCACGCACAGGTGAACCTGCTCGACGGGCTTCTGCCGCCAGGCGTCAGCCGCCTGGGGCACGGGAGGTGCCTGGCGGGCCCGCTCCCCGGCCCGGACCCAGCCGCCGAACCAGCGCTGGACCTCCTCCACCACCTGCTGGTGGCTTATGTGGCCGGCTGCGGCGATGACGGTGCGGCCGGGCTCGTAGTGCCGGCGCCAGAAATCCACCAAGGCGTCGCGGTCCACGGCCCCCACCGTGCTTTCGAACCCGATCACGGGGCGGCCCAGGGGATGACCCGGCCACAGGGTCCGCACCGCCAGGTCGTGGACCACGTCCTCCGGGTCATCTTCGTACATCTTGATCTCTTCCAGGATGACCCGCTTCTCCTTCTCCAGTTCGTCGCCGTCCAGCCGGGAGTGCAGGAGCATGTCCGCCAGGATCTCCATGCCCAGGCCGAAGTGCTCATCCAGCACCTTGATGTAAAAGGACGTATCCTCTTTCGACGTATATGCGTTCATCTGCCCGCCCACCCGGTCCACCGCTTCGGCCAGTTCCCGGGCGCTGCGGGATTCGGTTCCTTTGAAGGCCATGTGCTCCAGCAGGTGGGCGATCCCGGCCTGCTCCTCCGGCTCGAACCGGGACCCGGTGCGGAACCAGATGCCCAACGTCACCGAGCGCACGCCCGGCACCGTCTCGCTGACCACCCGCAGGCCGCTGGGCAGTGTGGTGATGCGGTAGGGCGTGCCGGCCCAGGCGCCGGCCGCCGGCACACCGTGCCCTCCGTTCATCCCCAACCTCCTTCCCCTCCCCCGGCCGGGGGTTGTGCGGTCAAAGAAAAAGCTTCCCGCCACGGGGAAGCTTCACCTGGTTGGGCCCGCGCACCACCGGAGCCGGCCTCCCGGGCCGGGCCGGCGGTCACCGGCGCCGGCGCCCGCGGGGGCCGCCCATGCCGCCCCCCGGCCCGCCTCCGGGCCGCCCGTTGCGGCCGGCAGGACCTCGCCGCTCGCCCGGCCCGGCCACGGCCACCGGCTCGTCGAAGTCGTGGGCCCGCGGGCCGCTGAGCTGTTCCATGTGCTTCTTCTCGGGCTGTTCCTCGATGGCGTCCTTGCGCGAGAGGTTGACCCGTCCCAGGTCGTCGATCTCCACCACCTTGACCAGCACCGTATCGCCGGGACGGACCATGTCCTCCACCTTGGGCACCCGCTGCGGCGCCAGGCGCGAGACGTGGACCAGCCCCTCCTTGCCCGGCAGGATCTCGACGAAGGCGCCGAAGGTCATGAGCCGCGTCACCTTGCCCAGGTAGACGCTGCCCACCTCCACGTCGGCGACGATCTGCTCGATCCACTCCTTCGCCTTCTGCCCACCCTGCTGGGTCTGGGCCGCGATATAGACCTTGCCGTCGTCCTCGATGTCGATCTTGACCCCGCACTCGTCGGCGATGCGGTTCACCATGCGGCCGCCGGGGCCGATGACCTCGCGGATCTTTTCCACCGGGATCTGCATGATGATGATCCGCGGCGCGTAGGGCGACAGTTCCGGTCGCGGCTTGTCGATGACGGCCAGCATCTTCTCCAGGATGAACAGCCGCCCTGCCCGCGCCTGCTCCAGGGCCGTCTCCAGCACCGCCCGGTCCACGCCGGCGATCTTGATGTCCATCTGGATCGCCGTGACGCCCTCCCGGGTGCCGGCCACCTTGAAGTCCATGTCGCCCAGATGGTCTTCGATGCCCTGGATGTCCGTCAGGACGGCGAAGCGGTCGCCCTCCTTGATCAGGCCCATGGCCACGCCGGCCACCGGCGCCTTGATGGGCACGCCTGCGTCCATCAGGGCCAGGGTGCTGCCGCAGGTGCTGGCCATGGAGGTGGACCCGTTGGAGCTCAGCACTTCGGACACCAGGCGGATGGTGTAGGGAAAGTCCAGCTCGTCGGGAAGAACCGGCACTAGGGCGCGCTCGGCCAGAGCGCCGTGGCCGATCTCCCGCCGGCTGGGCGCCCGCAGGGGCGCCACCTCCCCCGTGCTGTAGGGCGGGAAGTTGTAGTGGTGCATGTAGCGCTTGAACTCCTCGATCTGGCCCAGGGTGTCCAGCATCTGCCGGTCGCCCGGGGCGCCCAGGGAGGCCACCGTCAGCACCTGGGTCTGGCCCCGCTGGAACAGGCCCGAGCCGTGGGCCCGGGGCAGAAGCCCCACCTCCACGTGGATGGGCCGGATCTCGTCGGGGCGGCGGCCGTCGGGCCGGATCCCCTCGTCCAGGATCTGGCGCCGCACGATCTCCTTGAGGACGTCATCCAGCACGTGCTTGATGTCCAGCTCGGCCTCGGGAAACTCGGCCAGCAGCTCCTCCAGGGCGGTCTTCTTGACCTCGTCCACGGCCTGTTCCCGGGCCTGCTTGTCCGGATGGTTGATGGCCGCCCGCAACCGCTCGGTGTACCGGGTGCGCACCGCCACCGCCACGTTGGGGTCGGGCTCGTAGAGCACGGGCTCGGCCTTGGGCTTGCCGCACTGGGCGATGATGGCCTCCTGGAACTCCACCAGGCGCCGGATCTCCTCGTGGCCGCGGAAGATGGCATCCAGGATGGTCGCCTCGGGCACCTCGTAGGCGCCGGCTTCCACCATGTTGATGGCGTCCCTGGTGCCCGCCACCGTCAGGTCAAGGCGGCTGTGTTCCCGCTGGGCGGCGGTGGGGTTGATCACCAGCTCGCCGTCCAGCAAGCCCACCTCCACGGCCCCCACCGGCCCGTTCCACGGGATGTCGGAGATCCCCAGGGCCACCGAGGCGCCGATGATGCCGGCGATCTCCGGGGAGCAGTCATCGTCGTAGGAGAGGGTGGTGACGATGATCTGCACGTCGTTGCGGTACCCCTTGGGGAACAGCGGCCGCAAGGGCCGGTCCGTCAGCCGCCCTGAAAGGATGGCGCGCTCGCTGGGCTTGCCTTCGCGGCGGAAGAAGGAACCGGGGATGCGCCCCGCCGCGTACAGCCGCTCCTCCCAGTCCACCCGCAGGGGAAAGAAGTCGATGCCCTGGCGCGGCTCCCTGGACGCCGTGGCCGTGGCCAGGATGACGGTGTCGCCGTAGCGGACCAGCGCACTGCCGTTGGCCTGCTGGGCCAGCTGGCCGATCTCCACCACCAGCGGCCGGCCCGCCAGTTCGGTACGGAAGACCTTCTTCCCGTCGCCTGTCTGGATCTCTACTGTCAAGTCGTCAGGCCCTCCCCTCCAGGAAAGGACAAGAGCGGGCGGGTGCCCGCTCTTGCCGGCAAACCTACCGCCTCAGGCCGAGGCGTGTGATGACGGCCTGGTAGCGCTCTGCATCGCGGCTCTTCAGGTACTGCAGCAGGCGGCGGCGCTTGCCCACCATCTTGAGCAGCCCCCGGCGGGAATGGTGGTCCTTCTTGTGGCGGCGCAGGTGCTCGGTCAGCTCGTTGATGCGCTCGGTCAGGATCGCCACCTGGACCTCGGGGGAACCGGTGTCCTGCTCGTGCTGGGCGAACTCCTTGATCAGCTGCTGCTTCCGCTCCTGGCTCAGGGCCATCGGGGTTCCTCCTTTTCCCTGGGTCCGGGCATCCCCGCCCGGCCAGGCCGCCGCCGGAGGAACGGCCGGCCTCGCCGGAGGATCGCCGCCCGGGACCCGCGCCGGCTCCCGGCACCCGGCTTGCGGGCGCGCGCCCGGCTGCATGCAAGGTCGAAAAGATTGTAACAACGGCGCCGGGTGTTGGCAAACGGCCCCGTCCCGCCCGGCCCGCCGCCGCTAGCGGGGCAGCTCCTCCGGCCCCGGCACGGGCGTGGCACCCTGCCGCGGCGCCACCCCCAGCAAGGGATCCCCCTCGGGCGGGGTGCCCAGCGCCTCCCGGGCCGCCGCCACGTCGCGGGCAATCTGCCGGGCCAGCTCCTCAGGACCCGGAAACCGGCGCTCTTCCCGCAGCCGGCGGGCGAAGCCCACCCGCAGGACCTGACCGTACAGGTCCCCTGCCCCGTCCAGCAGGTGGACCTCCAGGCGCACGGCGCCGCCGCCGAAGGTGGGGCGCCGGCCCAGGTTGGCCACCCCGGGCTCCAGGCCCCGGGCCGTGCGCACCCACACGGCGTAGACGCCTGCCGCGGGCAGGGCCAGCCCCGGCACCAGCTCCAGGTTGGCCGTGGGAAAGCCCAGGCCGGCACCGCGGCCCTCGCCCCGCACCACCCGCCCGGCCACGGAATACAGCCGTCCCAGAGCGGTGGCGGCAAGCTCGACCTGTCCCATCTCCAGCAGGCTGCGCACCCAGCTGCTGGATACCAGCTGGGCGCCGACCCGTACCGGCGGCACCGTGTGGGTCCAGAATCCCCACTGGCTTCCCCAGCGCTCCAGGTCGGCCGGCGTACCCTGGCCGCCCCGGCCGAACCGGAAATTGTATCCGACGAACACGGCCCGGGCCTGGAGCCTCCCGGCCAGCACCTCCCGGGCGAAGTCCTCGGCCGTCGTTTGAGACAGGGCGTGGTCGAACCGGGCCACCAGCGTCCGGTCGATGCCCAGGGACGCAAACAGGGCCAGCCTGTCGTCCAGGGCCCCCAGAAGCGGCGGCAGCCGGTCGGGCGCCAGCACCGCCAGCGGGTGCGGGTCGAAGGTCAGGGCCACCGCCACCGCCTGCTGCGCCCGGGCAGCGGCCACGGCGCCGCGCAGCAGAGCCTGATGGCCGCGGTGGACGCCGTCAAAGGTTCCAATGGCTACGCAGGTGGGTTGCGCCTCCCGCCAGTCGGCGATTCCGTGGATGACCTCCATGCCCACTCTCCTAGCCCGTCACGATGCGTTCCGCCCTCAGGATCCGGCCGCCCGGCCACCGGGGAGCGGCGCCGCCCCGCCGACCTGGCGGCGCAGCCGGCCGGCACCCCCGCCTCCCCTCCCGGCCCCGCTACCGGAGCTCCGGAGGGAAAACCTTTTCCGGCACAGCCGCCCAGCCCGGTCCAGCCCGCTGGAGCCGGGCCACCGCCAGGAGGCGCCCGTCCTCGTCCAGGAGGCGCACCCGGCCTGCTGCCGCCCCGCCGCCCGCCCCCGGTGCCCGCCGGGTCCCGGCCCCGGCCGGAACCGGCGGAACCCGGGGGACCGGAGGGGTCGCGGTCCCCTGGGGGAGCGGCGTCACCGGCGGCGCGGCCTCGGCCCTGCCGCCTTCCGGCCGGGGAACGGGGGTCCCGGCCGGGGCGCCGGTCGCGGCGCCTCCCCCGGTGCCGGCGTCCCCCGCCATGGCCATGCCAGCCTCCGGCGGCCGATCCCACGGCCGGCTGCGCGCCCGGGGGCGCCCGCCCTGGACCACCCGCCGTGCCTCGGCCGGATCCAGCACCCAGGCCGGCAGGAAGGCAAGGGCCTGGGCCGGCGGCACGATGGGACCATGGGCGCCGGCCCCGGCAGGACGTTCTCCTTCCCCGGGGATGGCCCCGGCCGCCTGGTCACGCCCCTCCCCTGCCGCCGCGGCCAGAGCTTCCAGGGTCACGGCCTGCTCCAGGCGGAAGGCGCCCTGGGCCGTACGCACCAGCGCCCCCAGGAGGGCGGGCACGCCCAAGGCCCGGCCCAGATCCCTAGCCAGGGCACGCACATAGGTGCCCTTGCTGCACACCACATCGGCCAGCAGGCGGGGCACCGGACCGGGCCACCACGCCAGCAGCTCGAACCGGTAGACGGTCACCGGCCGCGCCTCCAGTTCGACCGCCTCGCCCTCCCGGTGGCGGTGGTAGGCTCGCCGGCCGTCCTGGCGGACGGCGCTCACCGCCGGCGGCACCTGCAGCTGGGGCCCGCTGAGCGCGGCCAGCGCTCGCCGCACCATGCCTTCGTCGAGCTCAGCGGCCGGCCGGGATGGCGGCGGCCCGGGCGGTTCCACCCGCTGCCCCTCGCTGTCCAGGCTGTCCGTGGTGACCCCCAGCCAGATCTCCGCCCGGTACGCCTTGGGAGCCTCGCTCAAATACTCCGCCAGCCGGGTGGCCGGCCCGAGGCAGATCACCAGCACGCCCGCGGCGGCCGGGTCCAGGGTGCCGGCGTGGCCCACCCGGCGGAGGCCGAAGAGGCGGCGGCACCAGTCCACCACGTCGTGGGAGGTCATGCCCGGCGGCTTGAGCACCGGCACGACCCCACCGGGCGAACCGGCGGCGCGGCGGCTGCGGCCGGCGCCGGTCACAGGCGCCCCTCCCCGCCCGGACCCGCCCGGCCCCGGGCTCCCTCGTCGCGGGTCCCGGCAGCCTGTTCTTCCAGGTAGCGGGCGACCTCCTGCAGCACCTGCACCCGGGCCCGGTCCAGCGGTCCGGCCAGGGTGCACCCCGCCGCCCGGGCGTGGCCGCCCCCGCCGAAGCGGGCCGCCAGCTGGCTGACATCGACCTCCCGGTTGGAACGCCAGCTGACCCGCACCCGGCCGTCGGGCTCCTCCAGGAAGAGGAGGGCGACCTCCACCCCCGCCAGGGAGCGCGGGTAGTTGACGAACCCCTCCGTGTCCCCCCGCTGGGCCCCGGCCCGGTCCAGCATGGCCCGGGAGACGGTCATCCAGGCCAGGCGGCCGCCGGCACCCACCTCCAGGGTACCCAGGGCCTCCCGGAGCAGCCGCAGGACACGCAGGGGCCGCTGCTCGAAGACCGACTGGGACACCCGCTGGGGCTCGACGCCCAGCTCCAGCAGGCGGGCGGCCAGGCGCAGGGTCTCCGGCCGCGTGTTCTCGTACTGGAACGAGCCGGTGTCCGTCAGGATGGCCGTATAGAGCCCGTAAGCCATGGCGGTGTCCAGCGGCACGCCCAGGGTGTCGATCAGCCGGGCGGTGATCTCCCCCACGGCCGCCGCCCCGGGTTCGATGTAGTTGATGTCGCCGTACCGCCGGTTGGACGGGTGATGGTCGACGTTGATCACCCGGCCGATGCGCTCGATGGCCGAGCGGGCCGGCCCTACCCGGTCCAGGTCGGCGCAGTCCAGCAGGACCGCCGCATCGTACTGGGACCAGTCCTCCTCCACCTCGTTCCAGAGACGGAACCGCTCGCTTCCCGGAAGGAAACGGTAGGCGTCGCCGGGCAGGTCCGCCCCCACCCACACCGTGCGCTTGCCCAGGCGCTCCAGGGCCAGCCCCAGGGCCAGGGTCGAGCCGATGCTGTCCCCGTCGGGTGAGAGGTGGAGGAACAGGGCAAAGCGCCGTCCCGCCCGCAGCGCCTCCACGACCTGCCCCAGCGGGGCGCCGGCGGGCCCGCTGGCCGCGCCGGGTTCCTCCGGCCCCGCCGGGCCGTCCATCACGCCGGCCATCAATGCGCCTCCTCCTCGCCGGACGCCTCCCCCCGGTCCGGACCGGGAGCGGGGACGTCATCGGACGGGCGAATCTCCCGCAGGATCTGGGCGATCCGGACACTGTACGCGGCCGAGTCGTCCAGGCGGAAGTCCAGCTCCGGCACGTGGCGCAAGCGCACGGCCCGGCCCAGCTCGGAACGGATGAAGCCGCGGGCGTGTTCAAGCCCTTCCATGGTCCTCTGGCGCTCCGCCTCGTCGCCAATGACGCTGATACGGACCCGGGCGTGGCGCAGGTCGGGGGACAGGTCGACGCCCGTCACCGCGGCCATCCCCACCCGCGGATCCTTGACCCGGCGCAGGATCTCCGCCAGGGCCTCCTGGATGGCATCGGCCACCCGCTGGTGGCGCTTCGCCGACACGCCCATCACCTGCCCGCTGCCCCGCGCCTCCGCCCGCAGGGCCGGTACGGCCGACCGGCCTGCGGCCGGGCAGCTTTCCCGGCTCCCCTGGACTCCGGGCCGGCGGGATGTTCCATCCAGCGGGCCCTTGAAGCCCGGACGAGCCGGCGGGGGCGTCAAAGGATTTCGGTCTCCACGTGCACCAGCTCGATGTCGGACCGGGTCTCCAGCCAGCGGACGCACTCCGCCAGGATGGCTTCGCAGCGGGACGGTTCTCCGCTCACGCAGGCGAAGGCGATGTCCGCCCGCTGCCAGGCGTCCTGGGAGCCCACTTCCGCTACGGCCAGGGCGTACCGCTGCCGCAACCGGTCCACGATGCTGCGCAGCACCCGGCGCTTGTCCTTGAGGGACGTGCTGCCCGGAACCGTCAGAGTCACCTGGCACAGGCCTACGAAGGCCGCCATGCCGCCACCTCCCGGCCCCGAACCCAGGACCCGGGGCCCATGACGGACGATCCAGGCACCTTGCCTGGCCGGCGGGGCATCAGAGGGCCCGGGCCACCTCCTGCTCCTGGAACACCTCCAGGACGTCGCCCTCCTTGATGTCGTTGAAACGCTCGATGCCCACGCCGCACTCGTAGCCCTGGGCCACCTCGCGCACGTCGTCCTGGAACCGCTTGAGGGAGGCGATGCGGCCCTCGTAGATCACCGTCCCGTCGCGGATCACCCGGACCCGGGCGTTGCGGGCGATCTTGCCGTCGGTGACGTAACAACCGGCCACCGTTCCCACCCCGGGCACCCTGAAGGTGGCGCGGACTTCCGCCTGCCCCAGGACGACCTCCCGGATCTCCGGCTTGAGCAGGCCCTGCAGGGCCTTCTTGAGGTCATCCAGCAGCTCGTAGATGACCCGGTACGTCCGGATCTCCACGTTCTCCTGGTCCGCCGCCCGCCGGGCGTTGGCATCGGGCCGGACGTTGAACCCGACGACGATGGCCCGCGAGGCGGCGGCCAGCATCACGTCGGATTCGCTGATGGCGCCCAGGCCGGTGTGCAGCACCCGGACGTAGACCTCGTCGGTGGAGAGGCGCTCCAGGGCCGGGATCAGGGCGTCCAGCGAGCCCTGCACGTCGGCCTTGACGATCAGGCGCAGCTCCCGCTCGCCCGCGTCGCCGCCGGCCTGCTGGGAGAACTGCTCCAGGGTCAGGCCACGGGCGGCCCGCATCTCCTCCTGGCGCCGTTCCTCCTGGCGCCGGGTGGCGATCTCCCGCGCCTCCCGCTCGTCGGCCATCACTTCCAGCCGGTCGCCGGCTTCCGGCACCTCCGAGGCGCCCAGCACCTCCACCGGCGTGGAGGGGCCCGCCTCCTCCACCGGCCGGCCGCGGTCGTCGAACAGGGCGCGGACCCGGCCGTAGGTCGTGCCGCAGACGAAGGCGTCGCCCACCCGCAGGGTGCCCGTCTGGACCAGGACCGTCGCCACCGGACCGCGGCCGCGGTCCAGCTTGGCCTCGATCACGGTGCCCACCGCGGGCCGGTCGGGGTTGGCCTTGAGCTCCTGCAGCTCGGCCACCAGCAGGATCATCTCCAGCAGCTCGGCGATGCCCTGGCCGGTGTGGGCCGACACCTCGACCATGACCGTGTCGCCGCCCCATTCCTCGGGCACCAGGTTGTATTCCACCAGCTGCTGCCGGACCCGGTCGGGGTTGGCCTCCGGCTTGTCGATCTTGGTGATGGCCACCACGATGGGCACGCCCGCCGCCCGGGCATGGTTGATGGCCTCGACGGTCTGGGGCATGACGCCGTCGTCGGCAGCCACCACCAGCACGGCGATGTCCGTCACCTGGGCGCCGCGGGCCCGCAGGGCGGTGAAGGCCTCGTGGCCCGGGGTGTCGAGGAAGACGATCTTCTTCTCGCCCACCTCGACCACCGAGGCGCCGATGTGCTGGGTGATGCCGCCCGCCTCCTGGGCCGTGACCCGGGTGCTCCGGATGCGGTCCAGCAGGGACGTCTTGCCGTGGTCCACGTGGCCCAGCACCGTCACCACCGGCCAGCGGGGCTTCAGCCGCTTAGGATCCTCCTCGGCGGCCGCCGGGTCGGCCTTCCTGGCCAGCTCGGGCTCGGGCTCCTGGATCTTCACCGTGAAGCCGAACTTCTCGGCCACCCTGGCCGCCACGGAGGCATCGATCTCCTGGTTGATCGCCGCCATGACGCCCATGCCGATCAGGGTCTGGATCACCTGGGCGGGGGTCAGGCCCAGCAGCTCGGCAAAGGCGCCCACGGTCACGGCACCGGTCAGCGTCACCTCGCCGCCCACCCGGGAGCCGTGGCGGATCTCGTGGGTGGCATCGTCCTGGGCCCGGCGCCGGCGCCGCTCCTCCTTACGGCCGCCGAAGAGGCGCCCGTCGTCCTCGTCGTCCAGGAACTCCCGCTCGTCCCGCTCGTATTCCTTGCGCTTGGCCCCGCGCCGGGCACCGGCCGCCGGCCGGCCGGCACCCGGCCTGCCGGCCACGCCCGGCCGCCCGCCACCGGGCCGCGGGGGTGCAAACCCGCCACCCGGGCGGCCGCCGCCGGGCCGGGGGCCGCCCGGCCTCCCCCCGCCGGGCCGGCCGGCGGCGCCACCCCGCGGCCCGCCGGCACGGGCATCGCCCGGGCGGCCCTCGCCGGGGCGGCCGGGCCGCCCGGGCCGGTCGCCCCGGCGGTCATCCCGCCGCTCGCCCCGCGCAGGCCCGCCCCCGGGACCGCCCCGGCCCTGGGCTCCCGCCGGCTGGGGCCCCCGTCCCGGCACGGGCCCGGCCGGGCCTCCTTGAGCCTGGGGGCGCGAGCCGGCGGCCCCGCCTCCGGTGGATCCTTGCGGCCCGCCCCGGGCAGGACCGGCGGGCGGCATCCCTCCGGTACCGGCCGCCCCAGCCCCCCGACCGCCGGCCCGGGCCGCCGCCCCGCCCGTCGGGGCTCCGCCGCCCGCCGCGGGCGCACCCGGCCGGGTCTGCGTCGCGCCGCCAGCCCCGGCCGCTGCTCCGGGGAGCGCACCGGCTCCCGGACGCGCTCCCGCCGGCGCTGCCGGCCGCCCTCCGGCGGCCGACGCTCCGCCCGGCCCGGCTCCCTGCCCGGGGGCCACAGGCCGGGCCCCCGGGCCTGCCGCAGTCCCTGGTGCCCCGGGGCGCGGCCCCCCGGAGCCTGTGGCCGGTGCCCCCGGCCCGCCACCGGGCCGAGAGGGAGCCGCAGGCCGGGCGCCCATGCCGTTGCCCGCACCGCCGGGCGCACCCGCCCTCCCGGCAACGGGCTGCGGGCCTGCCGGCCGGCCCGCTCCCGCCGCTGCCCCGGGCGCGGCCCCCTGGGAACGGGCATCACCCGGCCGCACCCCGGCGGACGGGCGGCCACCGGCCGCCGGGTTCGGCATCCCGCTTGGCCTGCCGGCCCCCGGCGTGCTGCCCGCCCCTGCGCCGGCGGGCCGGGTGCCCGAACCGGCTGCCGGCCCGCCCGGCCGGGCGGCCGGCGGCATCCCCGGCCGGGATCCCTGGGCCGTGGCCGGGGCGCGCCCGCCGTTGCCGCCGGTTGCTGGTGGCGTGCCCCGGCCCGCGGCTGCCCCGCCGGTCCCGGTACCGGATCCTCCAGGACCCCCAGCCGGCCCGGTGCCGGACCTCGCCGTGCCCCCGTTCTGCGATCCCTGGCCTGCGGGCCCGGAGTCGCCGCGCAGAATCTGGGTGATCCGGCGCGCCACCTGGTCGTTGATGGTACTCATGTGGTTCTGGATGTCGATGTTCAGCTCGTCGTGCAGGATGCGCAGGATCTCCTTGCTCTGCACACCCAGCTTGCGAGCCAGTTCATAGATGCGAATGCTGCGTGACAAACGGCTCACCCCCCGATTCTGCGCCCGTTCCTCCGGCCCCGGCCGATAGCCGTTCCCGCAGGGCTGCAGCCAGTCCCTTGTCCGTGACGGCCAGCACCGCGCACTGGGGCCGGCCGGTCAGCGCACCCAGCTCGCCTTTCCCGCCCCACACCACCAGGGGCACGGCATCCCGGGCCGCCAGCCGGGCAAAGCGGCGGTGGCATGCAGCCCCTGCGTCGGCCGCCACCACCACCAGCGCCGCCCGCCCCTGCTGGAAGGCGTGACGGACGGCGTGATCCCCCGCCGCCAACCGGCCGGCGCGGCGGGCCAGCCCGATGAGTCCCCGCGGATCACCCTTACCGCCCGGCACCGGCATCCGCTCCCGTCACCAGTTCCGCCAGCTGGCGCCGCAAGGCCTCCACCGTGGCAGCGTCCAGATCGGTCTTCAGCGCCCGTCCCAGCTCCCGCGCCCTGAGGGCCCGGTCCAGGCACGCCGGGTCGGGGCAGAGGTACGCTCCCCGCCCGGCCCGGCGGCCGGTGGGGTCGAAGGCCACCTCACCCTCCGGGGTACGCACCACCCGGAGCAACTCCCGCTTGGGCCGGACTGCCCGGCAGCCGATGCACGTCCGCTGCGGAATGTGCCTTGGCACGGACCGTCACCTCGATTCCGGGCCGGGCGTCTCCGCCCGCGGGCTGCCATCCTGGTCCTGCGCCGGGCCCTCGCCGTCCCAGCCGCCTGCCGCCCCGTCGCCTTCCTCCCAGCGGCCGTCGCCGCCGTCGCCGGTCTCATCCCAACCGCCGGAGCCGTCCTCTCCGGCCCACTCCTCAGCGGCCCCGGCGCCGTGATCATCCCCGCGGCCACCCTCACCAGACCACCAGTCCCAGTTCTCGCCGCCCGCGCCGCCGCCATCGCCGGCATCGCCGAAGGCCCCGGCGCCGAACAGCTCGTCCAGGTCGTCGTCACCGGCGCCCTCCTGACCCTCCCCGCCGGCTCCGGCCAGCACGGCGTCGATGTCCCAGTCGTCCTCCCGGGCCAGCCACTCGGCCGCCTGGGACTCGGCGTGGATGTCGATCTTCCAGCCCGTCAGCCGGGCGGCCAGGCGGGCATTCTGGCCTTCCTTGCCGATGGCCAGGGAGAGCTGGTGGTCGGGGACGATCACCCGCGCGACTCGGGTTTCCGGCTCCAGGATCACCCGGGTCACCTTGGCCGGCGACAGGGCGTTGGCCACGAACTGTTCCGGTTCGTCCGCCCAGCGGATCACGTCGATGCGCTCGCCGCGCAGCTCGGCCACCACCGCCTGGACCCGCGCGCCCCGGGGCCCGACGCAGGCCCCCACGGGGTCCACCCGCTCGTCCCGGGTGTCGACGGCCACCTTGGCCCGGACGCCGGGTTCCCGCACCGCCTCCTTGATCTCCACGATGCCGTCGTGGATCTCCGGCACCTCCAGCTCGAAGAGGCGCTTGATGAGGTTGGGATGGCTGCGGGAGATGAGGATCTGCGGCCCCTTGGGGGTCTTGCGCACCTCCACGATGTACACCTTGATCCGGTCGCCCGGCCGGTAGCGCTCGCCGGGAATCTGCTCCGACGGAAAGAGCACCGTCTCGGTCCGGCCCAGGTCGACGAAGACGTTGCGCCCCTGCACCCGCTGGACCACGCCGGTGACGATGTCGCCCTCGCGGGCAATGAATTCTTCGTAGATGAGGTCGCGCTCGGCCTCGCGGATCCGCTGCAGGACGACCTGCTTGGCGGTCTGGGCAGCGATGCGGCCGAAGTCCCGCGGCGTGACCTCCTGTTCCACCACGTCCCCGGGCTTGTAGCGGGGGTCGATCTCCCGGGCCTCGGCCACGCTGATCTGGGTCGAAGGATCCTCCACCTCCTCGACCACGTCGCGGCGGGCCACCACCCGGATCTCGCCCGTCTCCCGGTCGATGCGCACGGCCACGTTCTGGGCCGTGCCGAAATGGCGGCGGAAGGCCGCCACCAGCGCCGCTTCGATGGCCTCCAGCAGCGTATCCTTGTCGATGCCCTTCTGCCGCTCCAGATCCTCCAGCGCCTCAATGAATTCCGCATTCATGGGCGGCCAGGCGCCTCCTTTCCCCTGACACCGGACCCGTCGCCCTGGCCGGGGACCGTGACGCGTTCAGCGTCCACGGTCTAGATCCGCACCTGCAGCTGGGTCTTGGCCACCGCGTCGCGGGGAATGCGGTGGATCCCCTCCTGGTCGGTGACCACCACGTGCCCGTCTTCCAGTCCCTCCAGGCGACCCTGGAATCGCCGCCGGCCGTCCACAGGGCGGTAGGTGGTCACCTCCACCTCGCGCCCCCGGAACCAGGCAAACTCCCGATCGTTGCGCAGGGTGCGGTCGAGGCCCGGGGACATGACCTCCACCACCACGTCCTCGGCCAGGCCTTCCACACCCTCCAGCACCGGATCCAGCGCTTCGCTGAAGGCGGCGCACTCATCCATGGTCACGCCGCCCTCCCGGTCCACCACGCACTGGAGGAACCAGCGCCCGCCCTCCCGGCGGTATTCCACGTCCAGCAGGACCAGCCCCCGCTGCTCGGCCAGGGGCTCCGCCAGCTGGGCGACGGCCGCCTCCACCTTGCGGTTGCTCACCCTGTCGCCTCCCCGCGGGTGGCCCGCCGGACCGGGCTGCCCCGGCCGCCCGGCATCCCCCGGGCGTTCCCCAGCGGGCGGGCCGGTCCCGCCACCCGGTTTACACGACACCGCCCCATAACGATCGAAAAGAGTGGGTGCAGAACCCACTCTTCCGGGACCATCGCTGGTTGGCGGCATGGCCCGGCGGGGACGAACCGGCCACCTTCCGGCCTACCGCCGGACCCCGCAACGGGCGCCCGCGCCGGCCACGGGGCCGGGCGCACCTGCCCAGAAGCAAGACCAGCGCCCTGAGGGCGCTACCTTGGGGCCAGTATACCACAGGCCCCAGGGGCCGGCAAGAAAGCCGTGGCCCGGGACTGCAGGCTCCGGTGGACCGACACCCCGGGCAGCCGGGCCCGGGACTGCACCAAGCTCCGGCTGGCGTCACCCCAGCCCGCGGTCGCGTGTCTGCACGAGGTCGCCGCAGGCGTGACCCCGGCCCGGGCCCTGATCATGCCGCGGCAAGCCCCGCCATGGGCCGGCCGCTACGGCGCCAGGCCGGTGGCCGCCAGGAAGAGGGGGTTCAGGAGCAAGCCCAGCCCCCCCGCCACCACCATCCCCATGATGGTGATCAGGATCTGGCGGCCCAGGGCGGTGCCCCGGGCCGCCCGCTGGACGATGGGCACCAGGATGACGGCGCTGGCCAGGGAGGCCAGAACGGTGCCGTAGGCGGCCTGGGACGGCGCGATCCGCCCCTGGGCGGCCAGGTTGGCGGCGGTGGCGGCGCTGGAGGCGCTGGACACCAGGCCGCCGAGGAAGCTCACGCCGTAGAACCCGGCGGTGCCCAGGTAGCGCTGGCCCAGGGTGGCGATGACGTTCAGCACCAGAAACACCAGCCCGAACTCCAGGGCCGCCCGCACCGAAAAGGGCGAGGTCAGCCGGACCTCCGGCGCTTCTTCCCCGGCCGGCACCCGGGCCCGGATGGCCAGCACCAGGGCGAGGATCAGCATGAGCCCCACGGGCAGGAGGCCGTAGGGCAGGGCCACCGGAGCGAAAAGGCCCAGGACCAGGCCGTTGCGGATGAACATCGCCGCCTTGGCCAGCATCACGCCGCGGAAGGCAAACCGCTCCAGCGGCGGGTTCGCACCGACCTTGAGGGCCATCTCGGCCACGGTGGCGGTGCTGTTGACCAGCCCGCCCAGGAAGCCCGTGTAGGTGACGCCCCGCGCGCCGTAGACCCGCAGGAGCACGTAGTTGGCGAACCCGATGGCCGAGATCAGCACCACCATGAGCCACACCCGGCGCAGATCGAACAGGCCCCAGGGGTCGACGGGCTCGTCCGGCAGGACGGGCAGGATGACAAAGGAGATCACCCCCAGGTAGATCGCCGCGTGGACCTCGTCCCGGGAGATCAGGGCCGTCCAGCCCACCAGTTCCTCCTTCCAGGAAAGCAAGAGCAGCATCAGGATGGTGGCCGCCACGGGCGTGAAGATCTGGCCGCGGCCCACCAGGATGCCGTTCAGGGCGGTGAGCAGGAGGGCCACGGAGGTGGTGATCTCGACACTTTCGTGGGCGCGCAGGTTCTGCCAGCTGTTGATCAGCACCACCAGGGCGGTGAAGGCCAGGACGCCCAGCATGAAGGGCAACCGGTAGGGCGGATCGGTGGAGGCCGCCAGGGTCCCGGCCAGGGCGGTGAAGGCGAAGGTGCGCATGCCCAGTTCCTTGCCCGCCCGGTGTCGCTCCAGGCCTACCAGGAGGCCCAGGGCCAGGGACAGGGCCAGGTTTTGCAGGTCGACCCAGGTTGCTTCCGGCCGCATGGCCGCCCTCCTTCGCCTCCCGGACCCGGTTGCCGCCCGCCCTGGCCCAGGGCCTGCCGTATCCCTCCGCTCTCCGGTGCGGGCCCCCTTAACGCTTGCCCACCGAGCCGTCCCGCCGGTTTAGCTCATCCAGGGCCTGCCGGACCCGGCGAGCCACCTCGGCCGCCGCCTGGTCCACCGGCACCGGCGTGGCCTGGCCGGTAGCCCGTTCCACCACCTCGACCTTGCCCTCCGCCAGGCCGCGCGGCCCCACGGTAACCCGCAGGGGGAACCCGATCAGGTCGGCGTCGTTGAACTTGACGCCGGGCCGCTCGTCCCGGTCGTCCAGCACCGCCTCCACGCCCGCCTCGAGCAGCTGGCCGTAGACCCGCTCGGCGGCCTGGCGCTGGTCGGGTTCGGCATAGTTGACCGGCACCACCACCACGTGGTACGGCGCCACGGACATGGGCCAGATGATGCCCTTCTCGTCGTGGTGCTGCTCGATGACCGCCGCGACCGTCCGCGTGATGCCGATGCCGTAGCAGCCCATCACCATGGGCCGCTCCTGGCCGTCGGCGTCCTTGAAGGTGCAGCCCAGGGCCTCGCTGTACTTGGTCCACAGCTTGAAGATCTGGCCCACCTCGATCCCCCGGGCCGCGGCCATGGGCGTGCCGCACTCGGGACACGCGTCGCCCGCGCCCACCAGGCGCAGGTCCGTCACCCGGTCGGGGGTGAAGTCCCGGCCCGGGTTGACGTTGAAGAAGTGGTAGCCTTCCTCGTTGGCGCCGCAGGCGGTGTTGCGCAGGGCCATCACTTCCTCGTCGGCCAGCACGGGCACGCCCTTGAGGCCCACCGGCCCCGCCGACCCCGTGGGGGCCCCGGCCACCTCCAGCACCTCCTCCCGGGAGGCCATCCGCACGTCCAGGGCGCCGGTGGCGTTCTTCAACTTCACCTCGTTGAGCTCGCGGTCCCCGCGCACCAGGGCCGCCACCAGCTGAGGATCCCGCCCGTCGTAGATCGCCCAGTAGAACAGGATCTTGATCTGGCGCTGGGGCGGGATGCCCTCCGCCTCGGCCAGCTGGGCGATGGTGCGGACGCCCGGCGTGGCCCGCTTCTCCAGGGGCCGGGGCGCCTCGTCGACGGGCGGGGCCAGGCGGCTGGTGGCCTTCTCCACGTTGGCCGCGTAACCGCACGCATCGCAGTATACGATCAGGGCCTCCCCGTAGTCCGCCAGGGCCATGAACTCGTGGGTGCCCGAGCCGCCGATGGCGCCCGGATCGGCCGCCACCGGCCGGAAGACCAGGCCGCAGCGGCTGAAGATGCGCCGGTAGGCGTCGTCCATGGCCTGGTAGCTGCGCTCCAGCCCCTCGGCATCGACGTCGAAGGAGTAGGCGTCCTTCATGATGAACTCCCGGGCGCGCATCACGCCGAAGCGGGGCCGGATCTCGTCCCGGTACTTGTTCTGGATCTGGTAGAGCAACAGGGGCAGTTGCCGGTAGGAGCTGACCGTGGCCCGCACCAGGTCGGTGATGATCTCCTCATGGGTCGGCCCCAGGCAGTACTCGCGGCCGTGCCGGTCCTTGAGGCGCCACATCTCCTCGCCGTACTGGGCCCAGCGGCCCGTCTCCCGCCAGAGCTCCGCCGGCTGGACGATGGGCAGGCCGACCTCCAGGCCGCCCTTCCGGTTCATCTCCTCCCGGACGATGGTCTCCACCTTGACCACCGCCCGCCGGCCCAGGGGCAGCCACTCGTAGATGCCGGCCGTCACCCGCCGGATCAATCCCGCCCGCAACATCAGGCGGTGGCTGGCGATCTCCGCTTCGGCCGGGTCGTCCCGCAGGGTGGGAATCAGCAGCCGGGTCCACCGCATGGGCTCCGCCTCCCGTCTTGCATCGCGGCTCCTGGTTGCAGGCTTGGTTGCAGGCTGGGGCGGCCGGGGCCGCCGGGGCACCCTGGCCCCGGCCCTGGGGGTCGTCCCCAGGGCACCGGTCCCGGTCCGGGGCTTTCCCGCGACACCCGCCGCCCCGCCGGCACCCGGGCGCCAAAAAAGCCTTTCGCCCGCGTCGGACGAAAGGCCGGCACCTGTGACCCGGAACGTCAACGGCCGGGCTCGGCCTGGGAGACCCTCCGGCCCAGCGCCCCAGGGCCTGTCCTGCCACCTTTCTCCTCTTATTCCTACCATGTCCCTGGGGACCGAACAAGATTCGGCCGGCGGCGGGTTCGCCGGTGCGGCCGGCCTACGTGCCGGCGGCGCGGCCACCGGCGCTGCCGGCCGGGGTACCGGCGGCGGGCCTGCCGGGGCGTCCTGCCTCGCTCCGGGCTGCGGATCCTGCGGCCACTCCGCCGGCGTCCTCCTCGCCGCGGCGGGTCGGAGCCGCCGCTTCCCGGCCGGCCGGAGCGGCTGCCCGCTTTCCATCCCCGTCACGGCCGAAGCGGCGGGCGACGTAGTCCTCCAGGATCTGGAGAAACCGCGGCACGATGTCGTCGCCCCGCAGGGTGGTGTACTTCTCGCCGTCGATGAAGACCGGAGCGGTGGGCTCTTCGAAGGTCCCCGGCAGGGAGATGCCGATGTCGGCGTGGCGGCTCTCCCCGGGGCCGTTCACCACGCAGCCCATGACCGCCACCTTCAGGGTCTCCACGCCGGGATAGCGCCGGCGCCACTCGGGCAGGCGCCGCTGGATGTAGGCCTGCACGTCCCGGGCCATCTCCTGGAAGAACGTGCTGGTGGTGCGGCCACAGCCCGGGCAGGAACTGACCTGGGGCAGGAAGGTGCGCAGGCCCAGGGACTGGAGGATCTGCTGGGCCACCCGCACCTCCTCCGCCCGGTCGCCGCCCGGCGTGGGCGTCAGGGAAATGCGGATGGTGTCCCCGATCCCCTCCTGCAGCAGCACCGCCAGGCCCGCCGTGCTGGCCACGATGCCCTTCATGCCCATGCCGGCCTCGGTAAGGCCCAGGTGCAGGGGGTAGTCGCAGCGGGCGGCCAGGGTGCGGTAGACGGCGATCAGGTCCTGGACCTCGGAGACCTTGGCGCTGAGAATGATTCGGTCGTGGGGCATGCCCAGTTCCTCCGCAAACCGGGCCGAGCGCAGGGCGCTCTCCACCATGGCCTCCAGAAGCACCTCCCGGGCGCTGCGGGGGTCGGGCCGGCGGGCATTGGCATCCATCAGCTCCGTCAGCAGGTCCTGGTCCAGGGAACCCCAGTTCACCCCGATGCGCACCGGCTTCTCATACTTCAGGGCGACCTCGATGATCTGGGCGAAGTTGCGATCCTTTTGCCGGGCGCCCACATTCCCCGGGTTGATCCGGTACTTGTCCAGGGCGCGGGCGCATTCGGGGTAACGGGTGAGCAGCACGTGGCCGTTGTAATGGAAGTCGCCCACCAGGGGCGTGGCATAGCCTGCCGCCCGCACCCGCTCCACGATGCGAGGCACGGCCGCGGCCGCTTCCTCCCGGTTGACGGTGATCCGGACCACCTCGCTGCCCGCCCGGGCCAGCTCGATGACCTGGGCGGCGGTGGCCTCGGCGTCGGCGGTGTCGGTGTTGGTCATCGACTGCACGACCACCGGGTGGTCGCTGCCGATGGGCACCGGGCCCACCCACACGGTGGGCGTTCGCCGGCGCGGCTTGGGGCCGAGTTCCATCATGGGGCTCCTTCCTCCGGTCAAACCAGCGCGCCCGCCCGGCCGGGACGCCGGCCTCCGATCACCCGCTGCGGGACCGCCCTGCCGGGGCGACGGGTCCGACCGCCCGCTGGGGTCGCCCGCCGCCGGGCGGCCTGGCCGCCTGCTGCGGGGCACCCGGCCGGCCCGCCGGCGATCTGCCGGCCACCCCCGAGCGGTCACGACGCGTTCAGTCGCAAGAGGTCGCGGTAGGTGATCACGATGGCCAGCAGCATCAGCAGGGCAAAGCCGACGAAGTGGATCAAGTTCTCCTGCTCCGGATCCACCGGCCGCCCGCGGACCGCCTCCACAGCCAGGAACACCAGCCGGCCCCCGTCCAGCGCCGGGACGGGCAGCAGGTTGACCAGCGCCAGGTTGGCCGAAAGGATGGCCGCCAGCAACACCACCTGGCTCAGTCCCACCTGGGCCGCCTCGCCGATCTGCTGCCCGATTCCCACGGGGCCGATCACATCGAACCCGCCGCGACCTGTCAGCATGTGGACCAGCGCGGTGACGAACCCGGCCGCCACCTGCCAGGTCGCCTGCGCGCCGCGGCTGACGGCTTCCACCACCCCGGTTCGCACCGTCTCCACCAGGGGACGGATGCCGACCACACCGGTTCCCGGGCGCCGGGGATCGGGCCGGGGCGTCACCTGGACGGCCAGTTCCCGGCCCTGGCGCTGGATGGTGAGCTCAACGGGCCGGCCGGCCGCGCCCTGGATGGCGGCCACCACCTGGTCCCAGGAGTCGACCGGCCGGCCGTCGATGGCCACGATGCGGTCTCCGGGCTGCAGGCCCGCGTCCGCCGCCGGGTAGCCCGGCACCACTTCCCCCACCACGGGCCGCGCCACGGGCACGCCGATGACGGCAAAGACCAGGGCGAACAGCGCGATGGCCAGGGCCACGTTCATCAGCGGCCCCGCGGCGATGATCTTCACCCGATCGCCCAGGGGCCGGCCGAGAAAGCGCCGCTGGGGCGGGACGTCCTCCAGCCCTTCCTCGTCGGGCTGCATCCCCGCCATGCGGACGAACCCGCCCAGCGGCAGGAGCCGCAGGCTGTACTCCGTCTCGCCCCGGCGCACAAAGGCCAGCCGGGGCCCGAAACCCAGGGCGAACTCGTGGACCAGCACGCCGCTTCGCTTGGCCGCCCAGAAGTGGCCCAGCTCGTGGATCACGATGAGCAGCGCGAAGACGGCGATCGTCCAGATCACCGTCAAGGGGGTCTCACCTGCCCTCACCCGTTGGGTCCCCGCCCGCGGGAGGCCTGCGCCGGCCCTGCCCCGGGGAGCGGAAGGCGCCCCGGCCCGTTCTTATTCCGCCCGCCCCGCTTCCCATGCCCCTGCCAGCAGGGCCCGCGCCTCGGCCCGGGCCCAGGCGTCGGCTTCCAGCACGTCGTCCAGGCCGGTCACCGGCTGGGGCCGGTGCCGGTCCAGCACCGCCGCCACCGTCTCGGCGATGCCCGGAAAGGGCAGCTTCCCCGCAAGGAACGCGGCCACCGCCTCTTCGTTGGCAGCGTTGAGCACGGCCGGGGCCGTTCCCCCTGCCTGCAGGGCCTGGTAGGCCAGGGCCAGGCAGGGGAAGGTCCCGGTGTCCGGCTCTTCAAAGGTCAGCATGCCCGCGGCGGCCAGATCCAAGCGCTCCACCAGCCGGGGTCCACGTTCAGGATAACACAGGGCGTACTGGATCGGCTGGCGCATGTCGGGCCGCGCCAGAACGGCCACCGCCGCCCCGTCCACCAGTTCGACCAGGCCGTGGACGATGCTCTGGGGGTGGATCACCACGGCGATGCGGTCGGCGGGCAGGCCGAAGAGCCAGTGGGCCTCGATGACCTCCAGGCCCTTGTTCATCAAGGTGGCCGAGTCCACGCTGATCTTGGCCCCCATGGACCAGTTGGGGTGGCGGACCGCCTCCGCAGGGGTCACGCGGGCGAGGGCCTCCCGGCTCCAGCCGCGGAAGGGACCGCCCGAGGCCGTGAGGATGAGCCGCTCCACCTCCTCGGGCCGGCGACCCTGAAGGCACTGGAAGAGGGCCGAGTGCTCGCTGTCCACCGGCAGCAGGCGGGCGCCCCGGGCGGCGGCCAGCCGGGTGACCAGGCTTCCTGCCGCCACCAGGGACTCCTTGTTGGCCAGGGCCACGTCCCGGCCCGCCTCCAGGGCCGCCAGGGTAGGGCGCAGGCCGGCGGCGCCGGTGATGGCGGAAAGGACGCGCCGGGCGCCCGGCCAGGTGGCCAGGACCTCCGCGGAGCCCGGTCCGACCAGGACCCGGACCCCTTCCCGCTCCAGCACCGGCTGCCACCGCCGGCCGGCCTCCGGATCCTCCAGGGCCACCACTTCGGGCCTGAGGCGGCGCACCTGTTCCAGCAGGCGGGCCCCGTCGCGCCCCGCGGCCAGGCCCACGGCCCGCAGGCGGCCCGCCATCCGGGCGATGACGTCGGCCGCCTGCCGGCCGATGGACCCGGTGCTGCCCAGGATCACCACGCCCGTCTCGGCGCCGGCTTCGTCCGGCGTGCCGCGGTCCCGCCGCCGGCCCGCAAGGGGCCTGCCTCCTCCACCGGAGCCGGACGGCCCTGCATCACCCCAAACCGGTTCCGACAGGGGCGGCTGGGCGGTGCCCGCAGCGGGCGCCGCGGCCGGTTCCGGCGCCCCCCGGCCCGCCGCCACCACCGGCCTTCCGCTCTTCAACGGTCCTTCCGCCTCCCCCCTGGATTTCCCGCCGGCTGCCGCCGCCCCGGCTCCGCTGGCCGCAGCTCCTGCGGCCGCGCGGGACCCGGTGGCCCCGGTGGCCCCGAATTACGGCCGTTGCGCACCTGCCCGCGGCCTCCCCTCGCCCCTCGGTCTCCCCCGGTCCTTGCGGCGGCCTTCCACCCCGTCCCGGACAGGGCCGTCCCTGGCAGGAATCCGGCGGCCAGGGCGGCCTCCGACCCGGCTACCGCCACGGCTGCATCCACCAGTTGAAGAGGAGCAGAGCCGGCAGCAGGCTGTCGATGCGATCCAGCATGCCGCCGTGGCCCGGCAGCAGCGCGCCCGAATCCTTCAGGCCAGCCCGCCGCTTCCAGTAGGATTCGAAGAGGTCACCCGCCTGGCCTGCGACGGCCACGGCCGCGGCTGCCGGAACCAGGCCGGCGGGGTGCACATCCAGAAGGCCGGCCAGGGCGATGGCCACCAGGAGACCGGCCGCCAGGCCGCCCGCCGCCCCCTCCCAGGTCTTGCCGGGGGAGATGCGCGGTGCCATGCGGTGGCGGCCCACCGCCCGGCCCACGAAGAAGGCGGCGATGTCCTGGACCCACAGGATCACCAGCGGCACCAGCAACCAGGCCACCCCCGCCCGGCGCAGCCAGAGGGCATGGGCCAGGGGCACCCCGACCCAGAGGGTGACGGCCGCCCCCAGCAGGGCGGCCCGGGCTGCGGTGGCGAAGACGGGGCCGCCCTGCCCGGCATCGGCGGACGCAGGCGCGGCCCCGCCGGGCCCAGGGCTCCCGCGGCGGAACCCGGCGGTCATGGCGGCCGCCAGGGCGGCCACCATGACCGCCGCAGCCCCGCCCGCTGCCATGGCGGCCATGGCCGGCCCGGGCAGCAGGGCCAAGCTTACGCTCGGCAGGGCCCCGCCTAGCGCACAGGCACCCCGCACCGCCGCGGCCGGCTGCGCAGCCCGGTGGCGGGCCGGCAGCCAGCGATCCGCCGGTTCGGCCCGCCGGCCGCCGGTAGTGCCTGCCGCCAGCAGGCCCGCCGCCTCCCAGCCCGCCAGCAGGCCCACCACGGCCAGCAGGGAGGCCAGGGCCAGCCCGCCCCGGGCGACGGCCCACAGCACCGGCGGCAACAGCAGGACGGCGGTGATGACCCGCGCCTTCAGCATGGAGCGGCTGCGCCCCCGCCGCTTGCGGGCCGGGAACCCCCACCGCTTCCCGGCCGGGAGCTCCCGCCCCTCGCCGCCCGGCTGCCGGCGCCGGCGCCGGCCCCGGGTCCGGCGCCGGCCGACACGGCGCCGTCACCGTTGCCCGCTGCGGGGCGGCCGGCCTGCAGCACCGCACCGTCCCCACCGGGCACCGCCCCCTCCCCGGCAGCCGCGTCCGGCCCCGCCGCCGGGCCCGCTGCCCGCTGCGGCGCCGCGGGGCCAGCCGGGCCCGCCGCGCCGGTCGCCCCCGGCCGGCCGGAGGAACGCTCCCCTTCGCCGGCCAGGTGACCGGCCAGGCCGGGCCACCCTTCTTCCCGGGTCCTGGCGTCCGCCCCTGGACCCAGGCCCCCGAAGCGCCGCTCCCGCCGGGCGAAGTCCTCGATGGCTTCCACCAGGTGCACGGGGCGGAAATCGGGCCAGGCCACGGGGGTGAACCAGAGCTCGCTGTAGGCGATCTGCCAGAGCAGGAAGTTGGAGATACGCCACTCGCCGCTGGGCCGGATCAAGAGGTCGGGGTCGGGCAGGTCCGCCGTCTGCAGGTGGGCCGCCAGGACCGTCTCGTCGATGGCCGCAGGGTCGATCTCGCCCCGGGCGGCGCGCTCGGCCACCAGCCGGGCAGCCCGGGCCAGCTCCCAGCGGGCGCCGTAGTTGAGGGCCAGCACCAGCACCATGCGGCGGTTGTGGCGGGTGGTCTCCACCGCCCGCAAGACCTCCCGCCGCGGCAGCGCCGGCAGCCCCGCGGGGTCGCCGATCACCCGGATCTGCACGCCGTTGCGGTGAAGCTCGTTGAGGTCCCGGCGGATGTGCTCCACCAGGAGGCCCATCAGGGCGCGGACCTCGGCCGGCGGCCGCCGCCAGTTCTCCGTGGAGAAGGCGTAGAGGGTCAGGACCTCCAGGCCGATGTCCCCGGCGAAGCGCACGATCTCCCGCACGCTCTCGACTCCGGCCCGGTGGCCGGCCACCCGCGGCCAGCCCCGGCGCTGGGCCCAGCGACCGTTGCCGTCCATGATGATGGCCACGTGCCGCGGCATCCGGCCCAGAGCCCGCACCCGGTCGATCCGGAGGTGAAGTTCCACCTCCTCCGGCCGGGGCGCTGCCCGGCCTTGCCGCTCAACGGGATCGGTCACCGGCTCCCTCTCCTTCTCTCCCGGCTGCGTCCCGCCCGGCCCCGCTCCCTTGCTCCGCGGCACTCGCCGCGCCCCAACCGGAGCGCGGCGCCCCGGGGCCGGTTCCGGCTCCACCCGGCCGCGGGGCGGCCGTCTCCGCGGGGCCCGCCTTGACCGGGCCTGCGCCCCCGTCCCCCGCGGCGGCGCCTGCCCCGCCGGGCGCACCGGCATCCAGGGAACCCCCGCTGGGCGGCCCCCAGCTCCCGGCGGCCGCCTCGCCCAGGGCGGCCTCCAGGTCCGCCCGCGGCAGGGGGGGGAGGGGAAAGGCCGCCACCAGGAGCCGCACCTGGCCGGGCGCCTCGCCTGCCTCCGCCCGCACCACCCGCCACAGGGTCAGCCGGGGGCCCACCTGGCGGGCCCGGCGCCGGGCCGGTTCCTCCGGCGCGGCGGTCACCGCGACGGTAACGGAAAGACCTGCCCCTGCCAGGCGCCGGCGCGCTTCCGCCAGGGGCAGGCCCACCAGGTCCTGCAACGGCGTCACACCTCGCGGATTTCCTTCTCCTTGGCGGCCAGCAGCTCGTCGATGCGGGCGATGATCCGGTCCGTCAGCTCCTGGACCTTCTCCTGGGCGCGACGGATCTCGTCCTCGGAAAAGCCCTCGTCCTCCAGGTCTTTGAGATCCTCATTGGCCTGGCGGCGCAGGTTGCGCACCGCCACCCGCTCTTCCTCCGCCATCTTGCGCACCCGCTTGACCAGCTCGTTGCGGGTTTCCTCCGTCAGCGGCGGCAGCACGATGCGGATGACCTGGCCGTCGCTGGAGGGGTTCACACCCAGGTCCGACTTGGCGATGGCCCGCTCGATCTCGCCCATCACACCCTTGTCCCAGGGCTGGACCACCAACATCCGCGGCTCCGGCGCCGTGATGGTGGCCAGCTGGTGGATGGGCATGGGCGTGCCGTAGTAGTCGACCCGGATCTTCTCCAGCAGGGCCGGCGTCGCCCGACCCGCCCGGACCCCGGCCAGCTCCCGGCGGAAGTTCTCCGCCCGCGCCTCCATCCGTTCCCGGGTCTCCCGGAGGATGTCCTCGATCACCGGGGCTCCCCCCTGACGTATGTACCGATGTTCTCGCCCAGAACGGCCCGGCGCACGTTGCCCGGGACGCTGAGGTTAAACACCCGGATAGGGATGTTGTTCTCCATGCAAAGGGACGTGGCCGTCGAATCCATCACCCGTAAGCCGCGGTTGAGCATCTGCAGGTAGTCGATCTCGTCGATCTTGCGGGCGTTGGGGTCAAGGCGCGGGTCCGCGTCGTAGATGCCGTCTTCCTTGGTCGCCTTGAAGAAGATCTCCGCCTCGATCTCGGCGGCCCGCAACGCCGCCGTCGTGTCGGTGGAGAAGTATGGGTTGCCGGTCCCCGCGGCGAAGATCACCACCCGGCCCTTCTCCAGGTGGCGAATGGCCCGCCGCCGGATATAAGGCTCGGCCACCTCCTTCATCTCGATGGCCGTCTGGACCCGTGTGTCGACACCGTGCTTCTCCAGGGCGTCCTGGAGGGCCAGGGCGTTGATCACCGTGGCCAGCATCCCCATGTAGTCGGAGGTGGCCCGGTCGATGCCCTTGGCGCTGCCCTGCACGCCCCGCCAGATGTTGCCCCCGCCTACCACGATGGCCACCTGGACGCCCAGGTCGACCACCTCCCGCACCTGGCGGGCGATGGAGTCGACGACATCGGGGTCGATGCCGAACCCGCCGCCGGCCAGCATCTCACCTGACAGCTTCAGCATGATCCGCCGATAGCGGGGGCGCGGCAACCCGTTGTCCGAACGGTTGTCTGGGCCGCCTTCGGGGCGACCTGGGGCTTGACCGGTTCCCGCCCCACCGAGCCCCGCCGGCGGAGACGGCTGACCTTCGCTGTCGCTGCGCTCCACGGCTCCCCGACCTTTCTCCGACCGCCGCCGGGTCCGCGCCCGGCACCAGGCGGAACCTGCTGCACGGGACGGTGGGCCTCAGGCGCCGCCCAGCTCAAAGCGGACGAACCGCCGCACCCGGATGTTCTCACCCAGCTTGGCGATCGCCTGCTTGATCAGGTCCCCCACGGTGATGGAGTCGTCGCGGATGTACGGCTGCTCTTCCAGGCAGACCTGGCTGAAGAACTTGTCCAGCCGCCCCTCGACGATCTTGTCGACGATGGGGGCCGGTTTGCCCTCGGCTTCGGCCTGGCGGCGCAGGACCTCGCGCTCCCGCTCCACCACCTCGGCCGGCACCTCGTCGCGCCGGACGTACTGGGGTGCCGTGGCCGCCACCTGCATGGCCAGCTCGTGGACCAGCTGCCGGAAGTCGTCGGTGGCCGCCACGAAGTCCGTCTCGCAGTTCACCTCGATCAGCACGCCGATGCGGCCCTGGCCGTGGATGTAGGCGTGGACCAGGCCTTCTGCCGTCTCCCGGCCGGCCTTCTTGGCGGCGGCCGCCATGCCCCACTCGCGCAACAGCTGGGCCGCCTTGTCCAGATCGCCGCCCGCCTCCTCCAGGGCCTTCTTGCAGTCCATCATGCCGGCGCCGGTGCGCGCCCGCAGTTCCGCCACCTGCTTTGCGCTAACCGCCATGGATGGCCTCCTTCCTCACCCTGCCGGACGGCGGGCCGGAACCGGGGCGCTGCCCCGGCGGCGGGCCTGCGCCGGTTCCGGCCCCGCCGGTTCGTCCGGCCGGGTCCGCTTGCCTCACGAGCCGTGACCGCCCTCTCGCCGGCCGGCGTGACACGTCCCGTCGCCGCACCGGCCGGGCCCCACCTGGGCCCTCGCCGCCGGCAGCAGGCCCGGGGTGGCCGGCCGCCCGGGGTCAGGCCTCGACCACCTGGACGCCCTGCTTGCCCTCCAGCACCGCGTCGGCGATCTTGCCGGTAATCAGCCGGACGGCGCGGATGGCGTCGTCGTTACCGGGGATCACGTAGTCAACCTCTTCGGGATCGCAGTTGGTGTCGACGATGGCCACCACGGGGATGCCCAGCTTGCGCGCCTCGGAGACGGCGATCTTCTCCTTGCGGGGGTCGACCACGTAGACGGCGTCGGGCAGGTCCTTCATGCCCTTGATGCCGCCCAGGTACTTCTCCAGCTTCTCCTTCTCCCGCAAGAGGCGCGCCACTTCCTTCTTGGGCAGCCGGTCGAAGTGGCCCTCGGCTTCCATCTGCTCCAGTTCCGCCAGCCGGTCGATGCGGGTGCGGATGGTGGCGAAGTTGGTCAGGGTGCCGCCCAGCCAGCGCTCGTTGATGTAGAACTCGCCGCAGCGCGTGGCCTCCTCGGCGATGGCCTCGCGCGCCTGCTTCTTCGTCCCCACAAAAAGAATGCGGCCGCCCTGGGCGACCAGCTCGCGGACGAAGTGGTACGCCTCGTCCAGGAGGCGCACCGTCTTCTGCAGATCGATGATGTAGATCCCGTTGCGCTCCATGAAGATGTAGGGGCGCATCTTGGGATTCCACCGGCGGGTCTGATGGCCGAAGTGCACGCCCGCTTCCAGCAGTTGCTTCATGGCCACGACCGGCACCGGCCTCACCTCCTCGCGGTTGGTTCCTCCGCCCCCCTCGCCGGAGTGCGGAACCGGCGCGCCGCTGCGCCGCCAGCCGGCACCGCCGCACCCCTCCGGGGGCGTGTGATGTGCCTGCGACCGGTTCACCGGCCTCCCGGTGCGGTCCCGCAGCCCCGGCAGGCACTGCGGGGCTGCTGCCGTCCACCGGCGGTGTCCGGGCGCAAGCCGTTCGGTAGTATATCACAGGGTTTCCGGTGCGCCAACGAAGGGGCTAGCGCAGGGGATGGGGACCGCCGGCGGGCGCCGCCGCCCCGATCATCAGGTCGGGCGCCCCGCCCTGCGGGGTGGAACCGGGGGCGAGTGACCAGGACCAGGAGGACCACGGCCGGGAGGCCGGCGGGGCAGACGGCGCCTCCCCGCCCCGGGTGCTGCCTGGGGGCCTGCGGCCGGCAGGAGCCGCGGGCCCCGCCGCACCGTAGGCCGGTGGCGGGGAGCCGGTGTTCAGGCGGATGTAAACTGGGATGGCCAGGGGTAGCCGGTTCACCGGGCGAACGGGCACCGGCTGCTGGGCCAAGTGGGTGGCCAGGCCGTCCACCAGCTGGCGCCCCAGCTGGCGGCTCCACGGCGCGGACCAGGCGGCCAGCTGCTGCGGATCCAGCTGGGCGCTGAGCTGCCGGCGCAGTTCCTCCTCCAGGTGGCGCTCCAGGGCGGCCGCCGCTTCGGGCGGCAGCTCCAGCCGCACCCCGTAGACGATGATGCCGGCCTCCCGCAGCCGGGAAGCCAGCTGGGCGGCGATGGCGGCAGGCAGCTGCTCCTTGAGGGGGTTCATCACGGCCGGCAGCTGGCGGCGGACGGCCTCCTGAACCGCCGCCTCGGCCGCTGCGGCCAGGGGCCCGGCTTCCACCTCCACCGTCAGGCCCCGGCGTACCAGGTGCTGGATCCCGGCCGCCGTCACCAGGGCGGCCACCAGCAGGCCGCAGGTGAAGCCCAGCCAGAAGCCGCGCATCCCCTCACCCCCTGCCTGGCATAGTATGCCAGCCTTGTCCCGACCTATGCGGCCGGCCCAGGCGAGGTCGACCCGGCCGGGCGGACCCGGTGGCCGGGCGACGGGCAGGGAACGGGCGGCGGGGGCAGGGTCGTGGACGCCCGCCCCGCCGGTTGGGGATCACACCGTGCGATCCAGCTTCAGGCCCTTCCGTGGAAGATCCTCGGGCACCGGGCGGTCCCCCCGGGCCGCTGCGGGCGCGAGAGCCCCTCCGCCGGCGGCCGCCGGCTCGGCCCTGGCGCCGGGCACCGGGCCGGCGGGAGCCGGGATCGCCGCCCCGCCCTCGGCCCCGCCCGACGCCTCCCCCTCATCCGGGCCCGGGGCCGGCCGGCCCCTGCCGCCGGACCGCCGGCCATTCCCCCGGTGACCCGTTCCCGAGCGCCCGCCCGCACCCTCCCCGGGGCGCCGGGGCCGGCCACCGGCACCGGCCGCCCCGGAACCGCCAGATCCTGGGTCGTGCCCGGCCCGCCCTGCCGCCTCCCCGGCGCCGGCCCCGCTCACCTGGCGGCGGCGCCGGGCCTCGTCCAGGGTTGCGGCAAAGCGCTGGGCCTGTTCCTCCCCGCGTCCGGCCTCGGCCGGCTGCCGCTGCAGCCGCTGCGCCTCGGCCGCCGACTGGATGGCGTGGGGCCCGTCCAGCCCGCCGATGCTCACCCCATCACCCCCCGTCCTCACCCAGGCGGGCCCGCAAGCGCAGGATGGCCCGGGTGTGCAGCTGGGAAACCCGTGACGGGCTGACCCCCATGACCTCGGCGATCTCCTTGACGGTCAAGCCTTCATAATAGTAAAGGGTGACCACCAGCCGCTCCCGCTCGGGCAGGACCGCCAGAGCCTGGGCCAGGCGCTGGCGCAGGTCGGCCAGGGTGGCGGCCGCCAGGGGGTCGGCCGCCCCGGGATCGGCCAGCCGGTCCAGCACCGCCGCCGGGTCGTCGGACTCGCTGCGCAGCACGTCGTCCAGGGAGATCACGGTGGTGCGGGCCAGGTCCTTGAGGAGCTCGCCGAATTCCTCGGGCGTCAGCCCCATCTCCGCCGCCACCTCGGCATCCTCGGCAGGCCGGCCCAGCCGGTTCTCCAGCCGCCGGTAGCAGGCCTCCACCTCCCGGGCCCGCCGGCGCAGGCCCTGGGGTACCCAGTCCATGGCCCGCAGGCCGTCCAGCATGGCGCCGCGGATCCGGGTGTAGGCGTAGGTTTCGAACTTCACCCCCCGGGAAGGGTCGTAGCGCTTGATGGCCTCCATCAGGCCGAAGATGCCGTAGCTGATGAGATCGTCCAGCTCCACCTGGGGGGGCAGGTGGACGACCAGCCGCCCCGCCAGGTAGCGGACCAGAGGCAGGTGCTCCCGGATCAGGGCTTCCCAGCTCTCGGGATCCGCCGCCGTCCGGTACCGCCGCCACAGTTCCGCCCGCTCCTGCCGCTGTTTCAACTCCGCGGACACCCTGCTCCCCCCTCCGGCTTCCTCCCCCGGCCGGTCCGGACCCCGGGCCGCTCCGGCGCCGGGGCTCAGCCTAGCACCCGGCGCCGCCGGGCCTGCTCCGCCAGGATGAACCCGGCGATCCGGTCCTGCACCCGCGGGTCGATCTCCACAAACTCCAGGCCCACCACCGGCCCGTCGCCGGGTTCCACCCGCACCACCCGGGCCGTGGCCTGGGCGGCCCAGCCGGGGAAGGCCAGGTCGACCCGCACCAGTTCGCCCGGGGGCACGGGCCGGGACAGCTGGGCCCGGCAACCGCCGCCGCTGACGTCCAAGGTCCGGCCTTCCACGACCTGGGCCGGATCGCCGCGCCGCTCGATGCGCACCGGGAGGCGCAGGTCGATCCGGACCCACTGCCGCCGCTGCACCCGCTCCACCCGCCGGGGCCAGGCCACCACCAGCTCCGGCTCCGGCTCCACCCGGGCGCCGGCCACGGCGCTGACGAAGCCGAAGAGGCCCCGGGCCGCCTCCCGGTCCTGGGGGTCCCGGTACACCACCTTGACCGCCTGGCCGGGCCGGGGCAGCACCCAGCGCTGCCGGGCCATGGGCAGGGCCAGGACCAGCCCCTCCGCCGCCGTCCCCAGGACGTGGGTGCGGTAGGGCCCCGGACCGTGGCCCGGCGGCGCCTCGCCGACGAAGGTCACCTCCACCGGATGGTTGGTCTCCAGCGGCAAAGGCTCCACCCGGTCCATCCCACTCCCCCACTCCTTGCCCCGCCTCGCCGTCCGGTGGCACCGGCCCGGGCTAGCCCGGGACCGGCCCGCCGGCGGCTTCCCGGCCGGGAGGCGCCCCGCGGCCCGGCCAGAGCCGGGCCAGGTAGGCCAGCAAGCCTCCGGCGGCGGGCGGAGGGCATCCCAGCAAGTGGCGGGCCATGGCTTCCACAGCGCGGGCAGCAGGACTGTGGGGCGCCGCCAGCAGGAGGGGCACCTGCCGCTGCACGGCCTCCCGCACCCGGGGATCATGAGGCACCAGGCCGAGCAGGTGCGGCTCTACGCCCAAGAACCGCCGGCACACGCTGGCCAGCCGGGCGAAGGCCGCCTGCCCCTCCGCCGCCCGCTGCACCTGGTTGACGGCCACCCAGAGGCGGGGCGGGAGACCCTGCCCCCCGGCCGCCACCAGCTTGATCACGGCGTAGGCGTCGGCCAGGGCGGTGGGCTCGGGCGTGGTCACCACCAGCAGCTCCCGCGCCGCCAGCAGCTGGGGCCGCACGGGACCTCCCACCCCCGCACCGCCGTCGATCACCACCAGGTCCCAGCGGCGGCCCGCCAGCTGGCCCAGCACATGCCGCCACCGCAACCCGTCCACCGGAGGCAGCTCGCCCAGGCCGTGGCCCCCTGCCAGGAGGTCCACACCCCCGGGGCCGCCCACCACCGCCTGCTCCAGGGTGCACCGGCCCGCCAGCACGTCGCCGAGGTGCAGGGGTGCCGACACGCCGGCCAGAATCTCCGCATTGCCCAGCCCCACGTCGGCGTCCAGGAGCAGCACCCTCCGTTCCAGCCGGCGGGCGGCGATGGCCAGGTTGAGGCTGAGGTTGCTCTTGCCGACCCCACCCTTGCCGCTGGCCACCAGTACCGCCCGCGCTTGTTCAGCCAGCCCCGGTGCCGCTGAAGCCATGGCCTGACCCTCCCCCTGTCCCCGCCACCTGCCCTGGGCGGGCGCCCAGCCACGACGCCAGAACCTGTTGGGTACCGGGCAGGAGGTCGTCGGGCACCCGCTGCCCGCAGCCCACCAGGGCCAGGGGCAGGCCCCAGCGGGCGGCCCGGCTCAGCGCGGCGGCCGGGTCGAGGCACTCGTCCAGCTTGGTCAGCACCAGATCCGTGGCCCCCAGCTGCCGCCCCACCGCCACCAGTGCGGCCGCCTCGGCCGGTGCCAGCGTGGCCGGCAGGACCAGCAGCACCCGCCAGGGGCGTACCGCCGACAGCAGGGTGGCCAGCTCGGCGGCCACCTCGGGCAAGAGCAGGTTGCGCCCGGCCGTGTCCACCAGCGCCAGCGGACCGTCCCCCGACCCCCCGGAGGGAGGAACGGGCCGGGCCCCGGGGCCGGCCGGACCACCGCCCCCCGCGTGCAGCTCCGGCGCCTCGTCCCCGGCCGTGGCCCCGGTGATGCCGCGGCTCGCCGCCACCGCCGGCGCTGCCGCCGTCGCCCGGGCGAGGCCGCCGCCGGGCTCCTCCCAGGGCAGGCCCGCAACCCAGGCCGCTGCCTCGCCGGGGGAGTAGGCCACAGCCAGCGGCAAGCCCAACAGCTCGGCGTAGGCCGCCAGGGAGCGGGTGGCCCCCAGACGGTAGGTGTCGGCCGCCAGCAGGGCCACGTCCCGGCCCTCGTCCAGCACGGCCCGGGCAGCCAGCTTGGCCACGGTGGTGGTCTTGCCGGCTCCCGTGGGTCCCAGCACGGCGACCACCCCCGCCAGGGGCCGCGCCGCGGGAGGGAACCGCAAGGGCCGGGCGCCCCGGGCCGGCGGCCCCTCGTGGCGGGGGTGCCCCTCCGTGGCGTGCACCGCCTGCGCCCGCCTTGGGGGCTCTACTCTCCCCGGCCCGGCCCCGGTCTCGGGCCACCGGTCTTCAAGCGGCCCCTGGCGGCCGGCCGGGACCGGCGCCCCGCCCAGGGGGGGCAAAAGGGGACCTTGCCCCACCGCCACGTCGATGCGGAGGCCGCTCGGCGGCACCGGGAGGCGGACGGGCGTGACCTCCTCGACCGGGGCCGGGCCGGGCAATCCCGTACCCGTTCCCTCTCCACCCCCGGCCCCCGGCTCCGGCCCGGTCCCGTCCCAGGCGGCGGTAACCTCCACCCAGCGCCGGCCCCGCCCCAGCCACGCCCAGATCCCCCGCCCCCGGACGGACCGGGACTGCAGGATCACGGCGTCGCGCCCCATTTCGGCCCGTACCTGCTCCAGGGCCGTGCGCATGTCGGGGGCCCGGAAGCGCTTGATCTTCACGGCCGGATCACCCCCACCGTCTCGACCTGGAGATGGGGCACCAGCTCGTTATAGGAGACCACCACCAGCTGGGGCACCGCCGCCTCCAGCATGCGGTAGAGGTGCAGGCGGATGACGGGGGCGCACAGCACCACCGGTTCGACCCCCTGGGCGGCCACCCGCCGGACCTCGGCCTGGGCCGCCCGCAGCAGCCGTCCCAGCCAGTCGGCGGGCACGGCAGGATGGGTGCCGCCGGGCGCCTGCTGCAGGGCCTCCCGGATCACCTGCTCGGCGGCGGGGTCCAGGGCCAGGACCCGCAGCCGGCCGTCCCGCACCGGCAGGGACTCGGAGATCTGGGCCGCCAGGCGGTGCCGGACGAACTCCGTCAAGAGGTCGGTGTCCCGGGTGACGGGCGCCTGGTCGGCCAGGGCCTCGCCGATGGTGACCAGGTCGCGGATGGCCACGCCCTCCCGCAGCAGGTTCTGCAGGACCTTCTGGATCTCGCCCAGGCTCAGGTGCTGCTGCAGCTCGTCCACCAGGGCCGGGGCCACCTGGCGCAGCCCGTCCAGCAGCTGGCGGGTGTCCTGCCGGGTGAGCAGCCGGTAGGCGTTCTGCCGCAAGAGCTCCGACAGGTGGGTGGCCAGGACCGAGGCCGGATCGACCACCGTGTAACCCGCCAGCTCGGCCCGCTGGCGGGTTTCGGCCGGCACCCACAGGGCCGGCAGGCCGAAGGCCGGCTCGGTGGTCTCGATCCCTTCCACCCGTTCCGTTTCCAGGCCCGTGGCCATGGCCAGGTAGTGGTCGGGCAGCAGCCGGCCCCGCCCCACCTCGGCCCCCCGCAGGCGGATGACATAGGTATGGCTTTCCAGCAGCACGTTGTCCCGGACCCGCACCAGGGGCACCACCACGCCCAGCTCCTGGGCCATCTGCCGGCGGATGGCGGCGATGCGGGCCAAAAGGTCGCCACCCCGGCCCTCGTCCGCCAGGGCCAGCAGACCGTACCCCAGCTCGATTTCAATGGGGTCGACCGGCACGGCGTGGACGGGCTCCGGCTCCGCCCGTGCTGCCGCCGCTTCCGCTCGCGCCCGGGCGGCCTCTTCTTCCGCCTGGCGCCGGGCCTGTAGCTGCAGCCCCCGGGCCCCGGCGGCGGCGATGCCCGCCAGGACGAAGAAGGGCACCCTGGGCAGCCCCGGCACCAGCCCCAGCAGCACCAGGAACACCGCCGCCACGGCCAGCACCCGGGGATTGGAAAACACCTGCCGGCGCAGCTCGCCGCCCAGGTGGTCGTCCCCCGCCGCCCGGGTCACCACGATACCGGTGGCGGTCGACAAGAGCAGGGCCGGGATCTGGGAGACCAGCCCGTCGCCCACCGTCAGCAGGGAGTAGACCTGCAACGCCTCGGCCGCCGGCCGGCCGTCCCGCAGGACGCCGATCAGCACGCCCCCCACCAGGTTGATCACGGTGATGATGAGCCCGGCGATGGCGTCGCCCTTGACGAACTTGCTGGCACCGTCCATGGCGCCGTAGAAGTCCGCCTCCCGGGCCACCTGCTGCCGGCGGCGGCGGGCCTCCTGCTCGTCGATCAGGCCCGCCGCCAGGTCGGCGTCGATGCTCATCTGCTTGCCCGGCAGGGCATCCAGGGTGAAGCGGGCCGCCACCTCCGCCACCCGCTCGGCCCCGCGGGTGATGACGACGAACTGGATCACCACCAGGATGAGGAAGACCACCAGGCCGACCACCAGGTCGCCGCCCACCACGAAGTGCCCGAACTGGCGGATGATGGCCCCCGCGTCACCCTGCAGCAGGATGAGCCGCGTGGACGAGACGTTCAGCGCCAGGCGAAAGAGGGTGGCCAGGAGCAGCAACGACGGGAAGACGGCGATCTCCAGCGGCTCCTGGGTGTACATGGTCATCAGGAGGACCACCAGGGCAAAGGTCAGGTTGGCCGCGATCAGCAGATCCAGCAGCGCCGTGGGCAGGGGCACCACCATCATCACCACGATGGTGACCACCAGTCCCGCCACCACCGCGTCGGCGGAACCGGCCAGCCACTGCCCGGCAGCCGCCAGGCCTCCTGCCCTGCCCGTCAAAGGGCGGGCCATCTCACCTCACCTCCCCTCGGCCGGGACGAACCGGCGGCCGGCGGCCCGGCTCCCCGGCGCCCGGCTCGCCGGAGCCCCACCCGCCTGGGCCCGCCGCCCGCCGGGCCCCCTCCCCGCTCCCCTCGGCCCCGGGAGAGGGCACCCCGGCCGGGACCGCGGGACCGGGCCCGCGTCCCGGCCCCGCGGTGTCCTGGCCGCCGGCGGGCCCTGCTCTGCCGCGCAGCCGCCACACGAAGGCCAGCACTTCCGCCACGGCCACGTAGAACGCAGCGGGGATCTCGCGCCCCACCTCCACCGCCCGGTAGAGGGCCCGGGCCAGGGCCGGTTCTTCCATCACGGGCACGCCGTGCTGCTCGGCCAGGGCCCGGATGCGCAGGGCCAGGAAGTCCACCCCCTTGGCCACCACGACCGGCGCCCCCATGCGGGCCGGGTCGTAGCGCAGGGCCACGGCCACGTGGGTCGGGTTGGTCACCACCACGTCGGCCCGGGGTACTTCCTGGAGCATGCGGCGGCGGGCCAGGTACCGCTGCCGCTGGCGGATCCGCTGGCGCAGCACCGGGTCGCCTTCGGCTTCCTTCTGGTCCTGCTTCCACTCCTGGACCGTCATCCGCAGGGACTGCTGGTGCTCCCACCACTGGTAGGCGTAATCAGCCAGGGCTACCACCAGGTAGGCCAGGGCCCCTCGCCAGAGCAACCCCTGCAGGGACCGGCCCGCCAGGCCCAGCATCGCCGGCAGCGGCGCTCCCGTGGCCGTGATCAGCTGCATCCCGGCACCCAGCAAGGCGGGTCCCAGGGCGGCGGCCATCACCGCCAGCTTGACCGGCGCCTTCAGCAGCTCCACCAGGGCGCGGCGGGACACCAGCCGCTGCAGGCCGGCCAGGGGGTTCACCCGCTCCCAGCGGGGAGCGGCCAGACCCGGTTGAAACAGCCCCCCTGCCTGGACGAACCCGGCCGCCGCCGCGACCACCCAGCCCGCCAGGGCCAGGGGGCCGGCGGCGGCCAGGGTTCCCAGCAGCACCACCCGCCCCAGATCCGCCGCCTGGGCCACCGTCCAGTCCCCCGGCAGCGGGGCCGGGGATGGCGCCCACAGCCGCCGCGCCAGCCCCGCCACCTGCCGGGCGGCCAGGGGCACCAGCGTGCCCGCCAGGGCCGCCAGCGCCAGCAGCACCAGGGCTGCCGGCAGGTCCGCGCTGCGGGCCACCTGGCCCCGGCGGCGGGCCTCCCTGAGTCGCCGGGGGGACGGGGGCAGCACCCGCTCGCCGGCAAAGAGCTGGAGCCGGATCCGGCGGAGGGGGGCCCCTGCCCCGGCGGCTGCCCCTCGGGCTGGCCAGGCGGTCCCGCCGCTCTCCCGGCCGGCCCGCCCGGCCGCCCTGGGATCGAGGCGGGCCGCCGCGGAAACACCGGCCGGGACCGCCGGGCCCGCCGGGCGCACGAGGGCAGGCGGGGTCATGGGCCCATCGCCTCCAGCAGCCGGGCCAGGAACTCGCCCAGAGGCCGGGCCAGGCCGGCCAGGGCTCCGGCCAGCGCCGGCAGGGCGGCCAGCAGGGCTACCAGGGCCACGGCCACCTGCACCGGCAGGCCCGTGATGAACACGTTGAGCTGGGGCACCGCCCGGGACACCAGGCCCAGCGCCACCATCACGGCCACCAGCACGGCCAGGACGGGGAGGCTCAACAGGAGGCCGGTGGCGAACATCCAGCCCGCCAGGTCGAGCAGCACCGGGGCACCGCCGGCCAGGCCGGCTCCCCCCGGTGGCAGGTGGCGGTAGCTGTCAGCCAGGGCCCGCAGGATCAGGTGGTGGCCGTCGGTGGCCAGCAGCAGAACCCACATGACCAGGTAGAGAAAGTGCCCCAGGACGGGCATGGACTGGCTCGAGACGGGATCGAAGACCCCGCTCAGGCCGAAGCCCGCCGACAGGTCGAGCAGCTGGCCCGCCAGCTGGACGGCGGCGAAGACCAGGGCGGTGACCAGCCCCAGGGCAAGCCCCGCGGCCACCTCGGCCAGCAGGGCGGCCCCGTAACCCAGGGCCGTGGCGGGCGGCCGGGCGGGCGGCATCACCGGGTATACCACCAGGGCCAGAAGCACCGCCAGCAGCGCCCGCGCAGGCGCCGGCACCAGGCCCCCGCCGAAGGCCGGCGAGGCGACCACCAGGCCGCTGGTCCGGCCCAGGCAGAGCAGGAACCGGTTGAGTTCTGTGGTGGCGATGGCCGCCAGGTCCACCGGATCACCTCCGCCGCCGGTCCTATCCGCCGCGCACCCCCGGGCTACGGGCAGGCGCCGCCGGTCACCGGCCCCGGCTGCTGGGCCGGGGCCGGCCGGGCCGCCGCCACGGCCGCGGGGCACGGCCCCTCCCCCGCATCCCCGGTCCCCGGCCGGGATCATCCCAGGACGCCGGGGATGGATTCGTACAGCTGCACCGTGTAGCGCACCAGGGTCGCCAGCATCCACGGCCCGAAGAGCAGGAGGGCCGCCGCTGCCGCCAGGATCTTGGGAACAAAGACCAGGGTCTGCTCCGTCACCTGGGTGGCCGCCTGCAGAATGCTGATCGCCACCCCGACGGCCACCGTCAGGAGGAGCACGGGGGCGGCCACCAGAAGGCCCGTCCACAGGGCTTCCCGCCCCACCGTAAGCACCATGGCGTCGGTCATGATCCCTTTCCCCCTCGTCTACCGGACCCGCCCGGCGGCTCCCCCGGCCCCTCTCCGGCCCAGCCGCCGGTACGGGGGACCACGGGCCGTGCCCTGGCCCGGTCTCCAGCCCGGCCTCTAGCCCGGCATGCCGAAGGACGCCAGCAGGGACCGGACCACCAGGTTCCAGCCGTCGACCAGCACGAACAGCAGGATCTTGAACGGCAGCGACACCAGCATGGGCGGAACCATCAACATGCCCATGGACATCAGGGTGCTGGCCACCACCATGTCGATGACCAGAAAGGGTACGTAAAGGATGAAACCGATCTGGAAGGCCGTCTTGAGCTCGCTGATGGCAAAGGCAGGAATCAGCACGTAGGTCGGGACCTGGTCGGGCGACGCCACCGGCCCCCGCCCCGACAGTTCCAGGAACAGGGCCAGGTCCCGTTCCCGGGTGTAGCGGAACATGAACTCCCGCACCGGTTCCTGCGCCCGCTGCAGGGCCTCGACCTGGCCGATCCGGCCGTCCCGGTAGGGTATCCAGGCGTCCTGGTAGACCTGCTGCCAGACCGGTGCCATGACGAACACGGTCAGGAACAGTGCCAGCCCCACCAGCACCTGGTTGGGCGGGGCCTGCTGGGTACCCAGGGCGCCGCGCAGGAAGGACAGGGCGACCACGATGCGGGTGAAGCCCGTCATCATCACCAGCAGCGCCGGCGCCAGGGACAGCACGGTGAGCAGAAGCAGGATCTGCAGGGCGGCGCCCAGGCCTTCCGGGCCCGTGGCCGGCTGCAGGGTGACGTTCACCTGGGGCATCATGCCGGCTCATCCTCCCGGGCCGCCCGCCGGTCCAGCAGGCTCACGCCCTGGTCGGTCACCCCGAGCAGGAGCTCATCCCCGTGCCAGCGCACCACGCACAGGACCCGCCGGCCGCCCAGGGACACCACGGACCGGATTTCCAGATCGCGCCCCCCCTGAGCAGGCTTCAACCACCGGGCCAGGGCCCGGCTCCCCCACGCGGCCGCTGCGATCACCAGCAGCGAAGCAACGAGAAACTGGATCAGGCCTGTCCACAAGGTTCCCCCGTCCCCCCGGTCTCCCCCTGGACCGGCCCCGCCCCCTGGCAGGCCCGGCCCGGCGACTCCCCGCCCGGCGACGTTGCGGCGCCCCGGCTGGCGCGGGGATCCAGCCTTCCCGCCGGCCCCCGGGCCGCCAGGGCAAACCGCACCGCGGCCTGCAGGCGGGCCGGATCCCACGGTTTGGCCACCACGTCGGCCGCTCCCGCCCGCCGGTAGGCCACCACGGCCGCCCGGGTGGTCAGGGCCGTGCACACCACCAGGGTGGCGGCGGGATTCATCGCCTTCAGGGCAGCCAGCCACCGGCCGGCGTCCCGGCCCCACGGAGCCGGTTCGGCCAGGACCACCCGGGCCCGCTGGAGCTGGCGGCGGACCACGGGCTCGGGTTCGGACCCGGAAAGCTCCAGCACCACGCACCCCAGGGGAGCCAGCTGGGCCCGGACCTGGCGCCGGGCAAAGGCGGCGGGGTCGATGACCACCACCGCGGGCTCCGGTCCCCCCCGAACGCCCTCCCCCGGCACCCCCTCAACGGAGGCGACGGAGGCGCTCGCCGGGGCTGACGATGTCGGTGATGCGGATGCCGAAGTTCTCATCGATCACCACCACCTCGCCCCGGGCGATCAGGCGGCCGTTCACCAGCAGGTCCACCGGCTCGCCCGCCAGTCGGTCCAGTTCCACCACCGTGCCCGGCGCCATCTCCAGCAGTTCCCGCACCGTGCGCTGGGTCTGGCCCAGCTCCACCGTCAGTTGCAGGGGGACATCCAGCAGAAGATCCAAGGTTCCCCGGGCCAGGGCCGGCCCGGCGCCGCCTTCCCCTTCCGGCGGCCAGCCCTCGCCGGCCTCGGGACCGCCGTGCAGGGGGTAGAACCCGGCCGCCGGGCGGCTACCGGCCCCCGTGATGCCCGCCGGGGCCGGCTCGGCTGCGGCCGCCGCCTGGGCCGGGCCACTACCCCGGCCGGCACCGGCCGGCCCCTCCGCGCCCGGCCTGCCCGCCGGAAGCGCCTCCTCCTGGAAGGTGGCCGACGGGGTCGCGGCCGGCAGAGCGGATGGGCGCCTGCCCGTGGCCTCCCCGGCTCCGGCGGAGGGGCCCGTCGCGATGGGGGAGGCCTCCTGGGGCTCAACGGACCCCGATGCCCCGCCGGCGGACCCGGAAGCTGCGGGGGGAGGGGCGTCGGATCCGGCAGCACCTCCGGACGCGCCTTCCGCACCGCCTGGGGCGCCCCGCGCCGGGTCGTCGCCGCCGGCGGGGCCGGCCCCGCTCCCCTCCTCGGCCAGGCTGCGCAACAGGGCATCAATTTCCTCCTGCGACAGCATCTCCCACTCGCCCGTGCCCATGGCCGCGTTCCTCCTCTACCACCCGTTCCACCACCTGCACCGCCAGCCGCTGCCCGTGCTGCCCGGGCAGGCCCCGGAACTTGAGCCGGCCGCCCACCAGGATGTCGACCAGGCTTCCGGCCCGGGTATCCAGCGGCAGCACGTGCCCCGGCGCCAGGTCCAGCAGCTGCCGGACCGTCAGCTGAGCCCGCCCCAGGACCACCTGCACCGGCAGCGGCACCTGGCGCAAGCCTTCTTCCCACCGCTCCCGGGACCGCGCCTGGCTGCGGGTCTCCCGGGCGTAGTACTGGTGCACGGCCAGCCGCGGCAGCAGGGGCTCCAGCAGGGGATAAGGCAGGCAGATCCGCCAGGCTCCGGACTGCTGGCCGAACCGGACCGACAGCACCACCCGCACGACGATCTCGTTGGGCGCCTGAACCTGGACGAACAGGGGATTGGCCGCCACCGTGACCAGTTCGCCCTGCACCTGGACGAGCTGGCTCCACCCCTCGGCGACGGATCCCAGAAGCCCCTGCAGGATGGCCCGCATGACCACCGTCTCGATCTCCGTCAGGCCGCGGCCGGTGGCCGCCCCCGTGCCCGGCCCGCCGAACAGGCGGTCCACCATGGGAAAGGCGATGGAGGGCTCCACGTCCATGACGGCGCTGCTCTCCAGGGGCGGCAGGTTGAAGACCGCCAGCACCGTGGGGTTGGAGAGCCCGGTGATGAACTCACCGTAGGTCGTCTCCTCCACCTCCAGCACCGCCACCTCGACCACCGTGCGCAGCTGGCCCGACAAGAAGCCCGTTGCCAGCCGGGCCACGTTCTCGTGCACCATGGCCAGGGTGCGCAACTGCTCCTTGGAGAACTTGTCCGGGCGCCGGAAGTCATAGAGCCGGACCACCGGCGTCCTCCGGCTGCCCTTGCGGCGCACGCCCTGGTTCAACCCGCAGCCCTCCTCCTGCCCGTGCTCTGCAGGCCCCTACTGGACGATCAGGTCCGTGATCAACACGTCCTGAATGGGCAACCCGCCCCCGGGGGCATGTCCACCGGGCCCGGATCCGGCAGGCAGGCCGGACCCCGCCCCCGGGTCGCCCTCCCCGGGGCCGGACCCGCCGCCCTGTCCCGCCAGGACGGCCCGCAGCGCCTGCTGCAGCCGGTCCATGCCGCCGGCTCCGGCCAGGTCGGCCGCGGTCATCCCGCGCAGGACCCGGTAGACCTGATGGCGCACCTCGGCCGTGCGGCCGTGCTCCAGCGCCTGGGCCGCCTCTTCCCCTGCCACCCGGAGGACCAGGGCCACCTGCACCACCCGACCGTCCCGCAGGTTGGTGGTAAAGGGCTCCAGGGCCACGTCCACCGGCTCCGGCGGGGGCGGGGGCTCCCCCGCCCCCGCCCGGGTGGCGGCCCACCAGGTGCCCGCAGCGGCGGCCACCGCCGTCACCACCACGATCAACAGCAACCGGAGTTTGCCTTTCACCTGGGGTCACCGTCCTCGTGCCCGGTGGACCCGGCGGCCGGGGCGGGCGAGGCCGGGGCGCAGGACGCCCCTGCCCCTCCCGGTCCCCCGGCCGGCGCCAGGATGCGCCGCCGGTAGGCCACCACCCGCTCGATCACCCGTTCCACGGGTTCCCGCACCACCAGGCGCCGGCCCGTGGTCAGCGTGATCACCGTATCGGGCGTGGCCTCCAGGGTCTCGATCAGCTCCGCGTTGACCACCACTTCCCGGCCGTCCAGGCGGGTCACCGGCACCACCGGGGCTCCCTCCCGTCACCTGAGGCCGCTGAGGCCGGGTCCCCGCCGCGGCATCCGGCGGGCCGGGCTCTCAGCCGGCCGGCTTACCGCTTGAGGTTGACCAGCTCCTGCAGCATCTCGTCGGAGGTGGTGATGACCCGGGAGTTGGCCTGGAAGCCCCGCTGGGTCACGATCATGTCGACGAACTCCCGGGACAGGTCGACGTTGGACATCTCCAGGGCCCCCGGGGTGATGGAGCCGCGCCCGCCGATGCCCGCCTCCCCGATCCGGGCCACCCCGGAGTTGTTGGATTCCCAGTAGAGGTTGCCGTCGCGCAGCAGGCCGGCCGGGTTGGCGAAGGCGGCCAGCGCCACCTGGGCGATGGGCTGGGTCATCCCGTTGGAGAAGGTGCCGGTGATGGTGCCCGATGCATCGACGCTGAAGGACGTCAGCTGCCCGGCGGGATAACCGTCGGCCGTGGCCTCGGCGGTGGACGGCCCGGCGTACTGGGTCAAGCCGGCAAAGTCGACGGTCAGGGTCATGGGGTCGGCGCCGGGCGGGTTGAAGTTCACGGTGCCCGGGCTGCCGGCCGTGAGAAGTCCCGCGCTGCTGAAGGTCAGGGTGCCCGAGCCGAGGGAGGTGACCGGGTCGGCGGCCGCGGCGGCGTCCCACGACCACTGGTTCGGCCCGGTACGGGTGAAGGTGAAGATCAGCGTATGGGAATTCCCCAGCGAGTCGTAGACGTCGATGGCCTGGGTCAGGGGACTGGACGTGGGTGCCGTGGCATCCAGGTTGCTGGACCACGTCACCCGGGTGCTGGCCTGGGCCGGTACGGCCAGGTCCACGGGGACGCGGACGGCGCCCAGGTTGAGGGCGTCCCGGGCCGGCAGCACACCGCCCTGGGCCTGCCAGCCGAGCACCCGCAGGCCATCGGCATTCACCAGGTAACCCTCGGCATCCAGCCGGAAGTCGCCGGCCCGGGTGTAGGCGTAGCCGCCCGTGGCGTCCTGCAGCACGAAGAACCCGTCGCCCTGGATGGCCATGTCCGTGACCACGCCCGTCACCTGGGGGTTGCCGGCTTGGTGGATCACGTCGATCCCGCCCAGGGCCGTGCCCAGGCCGATCTGGATCGGGTTCGTCCCGCCCCGGGCCGGCCCGGCGGGCGCCGAGGCCCCCCGCAGGGTCTGGTTGAACAGCTCCTTGAAGGTCACGCGGCTCGACTTGTAGCCCACGGTGTTGACGTTGGCGATGTTGTTGCCGACCACATCCATCCGGAGCTGGTGGTTCTGAAGCCCAGAGATGCCGGCGTACAGCGAGCGCATCATGGCGCCTCACCCTCCCTCAAGGTCATCCCCCTGCCGGGCCTTCCCCCACGCGGCCGGCCCGGCCCCGTGGCCGGCCCCGGCTCCCGCCGGGGCCTCCGGCGGCCCCAGGCGGGCCCGTTCCTCACCGCTCTCCCGCCGGTGCCCGCCGCCTCACGCCGTCACCGGGCGCCCCGGCGGCCCGCCCGCGGGCTCCGCCTCACCCGCCAGGCGCAGGGCCAGCACGTCGGCCCAGGCCACGGGCTGGCCGTCGATCATCAGGCCCGGTGCGGCAGGATCCATCCGCACCCCCGTGACCGTGCCGGTCCGGGTCCCCTGGGCGGTGGTGATCTCCACCGTCCGGCCCAGCAGGGGCAGGGCCGAAAGCCCGCTGAGGGCCGCCCGCAGGGCCCGGGTCTCCTCCAGCTGGGTGAGCTGGGCCAGCTGGGCCACAAAGGCGGTGTCCTGCATGGGCTGCAGCGGGTCCTGATAGCGCAGCTGGGCCGCCAGCAACCGAAAGAAGGCGTCGGGTGCCAGGCCGCCCGGACCGCCCGGGCCGGCCCGGCCGGCCGCGCCGCCGGCGCTGCCCGGGCCGGAACCCGCCGCCGCGGCCGCCGCTTGCGCCGTGCTGCTGGTGATGGCCATCCCGGCCACGTCCCCACCTCCCCACGTCCTAGATCCGGACGTCCAGCCGCCCGCCGCCCCCTCCCGGGAAGGCCGCCGTGCCCGGGCCGGCAGAAGGAACGTCCCTCGGGCTGGGGCCGGCCGCGCTCGGGACCCCGCCTGCGGCCCAGGCCCAGGCCGTGCCCTGGCCACCCTGGCCGCCCGGCCCCTGCTGCCCGGATTGACCGGGAGTCCCGCCGGCCGCCAGCCCCACTTCGAGACCCTGTACCTGGTAGCCGCGGGCGGTCAGGGCCTGGCGGAGTTCGTCCAGGTGACGCTGGACCAGGGCCAGGGTGTCGGGGTGGAACACCGTGAGCCGGGCCGCCAGCGCGCTGCCGTCCCCCGCTACCTCCACGTGCAGGGGTCCCAGGTGGGCCGGAGCCAGTTCCAGCCGCAACCGGTGCCGGTCGCCGGCCCGGTGCCACTCGAGCCCTTCAATCCAGCGGGCCACCGCCGCCGCCCACCGGCCGGCGTCCACGGGGCCGCCACCGGCCGCTCCCGGCAGCGCGGCCGCCGCCGGCGATGCCATCCCCCTGGCCGCCGCAGCCGCAGGCGCCAGGGGCTCCCCTTCACCCCTCCCCGGCGGCGGGAGCGGCCGGCCCGGGCCGGCCGCTCCCGCCGCGGCCGTGCCCTCGGGGATGCCGGTCCCCTGGGACGCCGGCACCACGACCCCGGCTGTCCCCGGCAGCAGCGGCCCACCCTGTCCCGCAGGCAGGCTCGCCATGCCGGCTACGGCCGCCGCTTGGCCGGAGGCCGGCCCAGGCCACCCTGCGCCGTAAGCTTCCGCCCCGGCCCCCGGCCCCGCGGCGGCGGGGACCGGTGCCCCGCCGGCCGCGGCAGCCATCGCACCCGTCATCGCCGGCGAGGTGGTCCCGGCCTTGCCATCCCCTGCCGCCGGTTCGCCGCCTCCGGCCAGGAGCCCGCCACCGGGTTGTCCGGGCAACAAGGCCGGGGCCGGCGCCGGCGTCTCCGGCCGGCCGCTACCCGGGACGCCGCCGGGTCCGGCGGCTCCGCCGGCGGCAGCACCCGGACCCGTGGCCGCGTCCGGGCCACCCGCCGCCGAAACCGGCGTTCCGCTTCCCGGCGGCTCAAGGAACGCCCCTGCCCCAACCATCGCCCCGGTTCCCGACACCGGGCCGGCAGCCGGGGCGGTGGGGCCCGAGGTCGTGCCGGAGCCGGAAGCGGCGGTGGCGGCCGCCCCGGTGGTCCCCGCGACGGGCTGGGCGCGGCCGGTCGAGGGCCCTGCGGATTCCGCCGGGCCGGCCTTGCCCTGGGAGGCGCTGCCGGCCTCGGGGGCAGGAGACGGGCTCCGGCCTGCCGCCGTCCCGCCGGCGGCAGTGGGATCCGGTCCCCCTGTCGCCGGGGCGTCACGCCCCGCTCCTTCGGCCCCTCCCGCCCCCGGTGCCCCACCGGGGGCGCCGTTGTGCCCGGCGCCAGGACCGCTGTCCTGCGCCTTCGCGACCCCCAGCCGGCCGCTGCCTTCGCTTTCCGTCCCGGCCTCCGGCGCCGTACCGGACCTGGCGGCAGCCTCCCGGGGTTCGAATCCGCCCGCTGCACCCCCCCGCGCCGGTAGCCCTGCCGGCCGCGGCCCGGCAGCTTCACGGGTGCCGAACCACCCTTCCACCGCAACCGCCTCGGTCCCGTGACCCCGGGCACGGGATTCGAGGCCGGCCCCAACCTGGTCGCCGGGGGCCGGCATGGGACTCAGGGGAAACAGGGCAGGCACGACCAGCCCCATGACCTCTCCGCCGGCGGCACGGCGGGTGTCACGGCCGCTGTCCTCTCCAGATCCCGCACTGCCGGAGCCGGCGGGAGCCGTACCGCCCGCCGGACCAGGGGAACTGCCCCGCCCGGCCCGGGCCTGGTCCAGCAGCTCGGCGAATACCTCTCCCGGCCGCCGGCCCGCCGCCTGCCCCTGGGGGCCCCCGGCGGTACGAATGCCACCCGGGACCGCCGCCCCCGTTCCCGCGGCACCTGCGGCGGCAGACCCCCATCGCACCGGCACCGCCACCGGCCCATCACCACGGGTCATGGCCCGTCACCTCCTCCCTCGCCGGCCGGCGGCCCGCCACCTCGTCCAGATGGGCTTGCTCCCGCCTCGCCGCCTCCTGGCGCTGCCGCCGCTGGTGCCGGTCGTGGAGTCGCTCGTAGGCCTGTTCCTCCCGCCGGGCCGCGACGGCCGCCTGCTGGCGGGTTTCGGCTTCCCGCCGCAGGACCTGGGCCCGCCCGGCCGCCGCCTGGCAGCGCCGTCCCAGCTGCTCCAGCTCCCGCCAGCGGGCCACCATCTCCAAGGCCGGCCGGGCCGGTCCCACGGCCGCCAGCTCGCCCGCCGCCTGCCGCCGCTGGGCTTCCAGCAGGGTCGCTTCCTCTTGCGCCTGCCGGGCCCGGGCCTGCCAGCGACCCCACTCCCCCAGCCGGGCCAGGGCCTCCAGGCGGCGTACATCCCATACCCGTTGCAAGCGGAACGGCTCCCCGCTTGCCATGGCCATCCCCCCACCCCTGCTGCTGCTCCTGGATCCTCAGGCACGCTGCTCGCCGGCGGCGTCCCCGCCGGCCACCTCCTGGAGCCGGGCCACCGCCTCGGAAAAGGAAGCCGCCTCGTCGCGCCCCTGGGAGAGAAAGGCCCGGATGGCCGGCATGCGCTCCAGGGCCCGGTCGACATCGGGGTTGGTGCCCCGCTGGTAGGCGCCGATCTCCACCAGGTCGCGGGCCTCCCGGTAGGCGCCCAGCCACCGCCGCAGCCGCTGGGCCGCCGCCCAGTGGGCCGCATCGACCAGCTCCGGCATCAGGCGGCTGACGCTGGCCAGCACGTCCACCGCGGGGAACTGGCCCTCCTCGGCCAGCTGGCGGGAAAGGACGATGTGGCCGTCCAGCGTTCCCCGCACCGCGTCGGCGACGGGCTCGTTGAAGTCGTCCCCGTCCACCAGCACCGTGTAGAAGCCGGTGATGCTGCCGCGGTCCCCGGTCCCCGCCCGCTCCAGCAGCCGCGGCAGGGCGGCGAAGACCGACGGCGGGTAGCCGCGGGTGGCCGGCGGCTCGCCCACGGCCAGGCCCACCTCCCGCAGGGCCATGGCGTAGCGGGTCACCGAATCCATCACCAGCAGCACGTGGCGGCCCCGGTCGCGGAAGAACTCGGCAATGGCCGTGGCCACCTGGGCCGCCTTGATGCGCACCAGGGCCGGCCGGTCGGCGGTGGCCGCCACCACCACCGTGCGCCGGCGGCTACCGGCCAGATGGTGGTCGACGAAGTCCCGCACCTCCCGGTTCCGCTCGCCGATCAGGGCCACCACCACCACGTCCGCCGCCGTGTGCCGGGTCATCATGGCCAGGAGGGTGCTCTTGCCCACGCCGCTGCCGGCGAAGATGCCCACCCGCTGGCCCCGGCCGCAGGTCAGCAGGGCGTCGATGGCGCGAACCCCCACGGGCAAGGGCTCCCGGATGGGCCGGCGGGCCAGGGGCGGCGGGGGGTCGGCTTCCGCCGGGTACCAGGCTTCCGCCGCCACCGGACCCCCGCCGTCCAGGGGCCGGCCGAGCCCGTCCAGCACCCGGCCCAGCAGGCCCTCGCCCACGGCCACCCGGAACCCCTGGCCCGTGGCCTCCACCCGGCTGCCCGGCCGGATGGCCCGGGCATCACCCAGGGGCATCAGCAGGGTGCGGGCGCCGCGAAACCCCACCACTTCGGCCGGCACCGGCGGCCGTCCCGGCCGGTCGATCCAGCAAAGCTCCCCCAGGGAGCTCACGGGGCCCCGGGCCTCGACCGCCAGGCCGACCACCTGTTCCACCCAGCCCTGGCAGGGGCGAGGTTCGGCCGCCTGCACGGCCGCCTTCAGCCGGTCCCAGTCCAGGAGCCCACCGGTCCCCTGCGCGCCTTGAAGGCCAGGACCCGATGTAGCCCCAGCTCCGACCCGGCCCGGGGGACCGGGCCGGGTCGGGGCGGCCGGCACCGTCATGCTCCTTCCCTCCCCTCCGGGGCGGCATCGGTCCGGACCCCGGCGGCCTCCTCGCCGGCGGTGACATCCGACCCGGAGCCCGCCCCGCCCCCGGGCCGGGCCTCCCGGAGGGCCCGACCGAGGCGCTGCATCTGGGCCTCCACCCGGCCGTCGATGAGCCCCCGGGGTGTGTCCACCCGGTAGTCGCCGGGCGCCAGGGTCAGGTCGGCCACCAGCTCCACGCCAGCGGGCAGGGGCGACGCCTCCTCCAGCCGGGCCAGGCTCTCGGGATGCACCAGCACCCGGGCCCCCTCGCTCCCCAGCCGGGCCAGGGCCGCCTCGATCTGGCGGCGCAGGGCGGCGGCATCGACCGCCAGGGCCTCGCCCGCCACCCGGCGGGCCAGGACCAGGACCAGCTCCAGCACGGGCCCTGCGGAAGCCTCCACCAGCTGCCGGTAGGCGGCGGCCAGTTCCTCCCGCTGGCGGGCTGCCTGTTCCTCCAGTTGCCGGCAGGCCGTCTCCCACCGCGCCCGGCCTTCCTGCTCGCCCCGGCGGAAGCCCTCCTCCCGCGCCTGACGGCACAGGGCGTCAGCCTCCCGCCGGGCCTTCTCCAGGTGGGCGGCCGCCGCCCGCCTGGCCCTCCGGAGCCAGCGGCGGGCCCGCCGGCCGGCCGCCGCCTGGGCAGCTGCCGGCAACGGTCCGGCAGCCGGTGCGGCCTCCGCTGGGGCAGCGGCCTCGCCCGCAGCGGCGGGGGCCACCGTCCCGCCCGCCGGGCCCACGGGCTGCCAGTTCACCGGCCGGAGCCCGGGGGCCGCCGTGCCGGGGCCGGGCAGGGGCCCCAGCACCGGCCAGCGGGCGGGAACCGGCCGCCGGGCGTCTCCCACCCTAGACGACCACTTCATCCTGGCCACCCCGTGCGATGACGATCTCGCCCTCTTCCTCCAGGCGGCGGATGATGTTGACGATCTTCTGCTGGGCCTCTTCCACGTCGCGGAGGCGCACGGGCCCGAGGTACGACAGGTTTTCCTGGAGGATCTCCACGGCCCGCTGGGACAGGTTGCGGAAGATCTTCTGCTTGACGTCCTCGCTGACGGCCTTGAGGGCCAGGGGCAAATCCTCGTTGAGGTCGACCTCCCGGAGCACCCGCTGGAGGGACCGGTCGTCCAGCAGCACGATGTCCTCGAAGACGAACATCCGCTTCTTGATCTCCTCGGCCAGCTCGGGATCGGTGACCTCCAGGACCTCCATGATGCTGCGCTCGGTGCCGCGGTCCACGTTGTTCAGCACCTGGACCACAGCCTGCAGCCCGCCCGCGACGGTGCCCTCCTCGCCCAGGACCGACGACAGCTTGCGTTCCAGGACCCGCTCCACCTCGCGGATCAGTTCGGGCGAGGTGCGCTCCATCAGGGCCAGGCGGCGGGCCACGTCGGCCCGGCGCTCGGGCGGCAGGCCGCTGAGGACGACGGCGGCCTGCTCCGGATGGAGGTAGGCGAGGATCAGGGCGATGGTCTGGGGGTGCTCCTGCTGGATGAAGTTCAGGATCTGCAGCGGGTCGGCCCGGCGCACGAACTCGAAGGGCCGGACCTGCAGGGTCGAGGTGAGGCGGTTGATCACCTCCGCCGCCCGCTGGTGGCCCAAGGCCTGCACCAGCAGCTCCCTGGCATAGTCGATGCCGCCCTGGGCGATGTAGGCGTGGGCCAGGGCCAGATCCCGGCACTCCTCCAGCACCGCCAGCCGCTGTTCGGGAGCGACCCGGTCGGTGTTGGCGATCTCCAGGGTGAGCTGTTCGATCTCCTCCTCCCGCAGGTAGCGGAAGACCCGGGCGGCCAGCTCCGGTCCCAGGGAGATCATCAGGATGGCGGCCTTGCGCCGCGGCGACAGGTCGCGGGCCGCCTCCCGGAGGGCAGGCCGGGCACCGGCGGCCGCCGCACCGGCCCCCGGCTCCGCCGCGATCCCGCCCTCCAGACCCTCGGCCACCTCCCCGGCGACCGGCGCTGCCGGGGCCCTGATTCCACCCCGGGGGGTACCCCCGGCCGCCGCCGTGCCGGCCGTTGCCACCGCAACCTGCCTTGTCGCCATGGCCATCGCCTCCTTCCCCGCCCGCGCCGGGTCTGGCCGTCCCGGCTGCCGCCGCCGTCAGTTGGCGGACCGCTCGGCCAGCCAGCTGCGGATCACCTGGGCCACGTGCTCCGGCTGGTTCTTCACCAGCTCGCTGACCTGCTCGAGGACCGTGGCCTCCGCCGCCCTGCCGTTGGCACCCGTCGCCGCGGCCCCGGCCGGTCCCGGAACGGGCCCGCCGGGGCCGGGTACGGCCGCGGTGCCCCGCCCGGCCGGACCGGCCGCCACCGTGCCGGCGGTGCTCCCCGGCGCGGCTGGCAACCCGTGACCGGCGGCTTGTGCTTCCAGGAGCCGGCGGGCCAGCCGCCGGCGCCGCCAGGCGACCACCAGGAGGACCAGGGCCAGCAGCGCCAGCCCGGCCGCGCCGGCCAGCAGGGCCATCCGCCGGGTCGCTTCCCGGGCCTGCCGCTCCTCCTCCAGGGACTGCTGCAGGCGGTCGGCCACCGTGGTGTCGAAGGGCATGGCCACCACCTCGACCTGGTCCTGGCGCTGGGGGTCGCTGCCGATGGCCGCGGCCACCGCCTGCTGGAGGGCCTGCCGCCGCTCGGGGGTGAGATCGCCATTGACCACCACGGCCACCGACAGGCGCCTTACCGCGCCCGGGGCCACCTGCACCCGGTCGACCACCTGGTTGACCTCGTAGTTGGCCGTCCGCTCGCTGCGCTGGTAGTCGCCGGTGCCGCCGCCCACCTGGGGGTAGGTGGGGATGTTGCTGTCCCCCGGCACCCCGCCCGGTGCGGGCCGGCCGGTGAAGGTTTCCTGCAGCTCCTGGATGGACCGCAGGATGCCCTGGCCGCCGTCGGCCGGGGGCTCGAAGAGGTGACGTTCCACCACCTGCTGGTCGAAGTTGAGCTCGGCATTGACCCGGGCGATGACGTTGCCCGGACCCAGGACCTGTTCCAGCAGGGTCTGGAGGCTGCGCTGCAGCTCCGCCTCGAAGCGGCGTTCCACCTCGAAGCGGTCACCCGGCACCACGGCGCTCCCTTCCTGGGCCGGCTCGACCCCGGCCGAGAGCAGGCGGCCGGTGGTATCCACCACCGTCACGTCTTCGGGCTTCAGGCCTTCCACCGCCGAGGCGACCAGGTGCATGATGGACCGCACCTGCTCCGGCTCGAGCTCTGCCCCTGGTTTCAGCTGGACCAGCACCGCCGCGGTGGCAGGCCGCTGCTGGCTGACGAAGGGGCTGCGCTCGGGCAGCACCACATGCACCCGCGCCGCCTCCACCCCCTCCAGCCGGCCGATGGTGCGGGCCAGCTCGCCCTGGAGCCCCCGCAAGTACTGCACCTGCCGCTCGAACTCCGTGGCGCCCATCGGCATGTTCTCCAGAAGCTCCAGGCCCACCGTCCCCTGGCGCGGCAGTCCCTGGGCGGCCAGGTCCAGGCGCAGCCGGTCGACCTGTTCCGCCGGCACCAGAATGGCCTGGCCGCCCTGGGCCAGCTGGAAGGGGATGCCTTGCTCCTCAAGCTGGCCGGCGATGGCCGCGGCGTCGGTGGGGTCCAGCTGAGTGAAGAGGGGGGCCCACTGGGGCCCGCTGCGCCCTGCCAGGGCCAGCGCCACCAGGCCGGCCAGGGCCAGAGCCGCCGCCGAGACCACCACCCACCGGGCTGCCGGCCTAAGCTGCCGGAACCAGGCCATGAATTGCTGGGGAATCTGCCGCACCTGTGCCAGGGGCATGAAGGATTCCGCCGCCTCCTCGACCGACCGCGACCCTGCCTTCCGGCCCCGTTCCGCTCATCCCGCCTGCCGCCGCAGGGCCGTGCCCGTCACACGGGCATGCGCATGATCTCCTGGTAGGCCTCGAGCGCCTTGTTGCGCAGCTGCACCGCCAGTTCGATGGCCAGCCGGGCTTTCTCGCTGGCCACCATGACCTGGGACAGGTCCTGGACCTGGCCCGTCACCAGGCGCCGGGCCATGGCGTCGGCCTCGCCGGCCGCTCCCTCCAGCTGCTGGAGGGCTCGGGCCAGCTCCTGCAGAAAGCTGGCTCCCACGCCACCCGGCCCGGTGGAACCGGCCGCCGTACCGTCGCCCGCGGCGGCAACCGCCGCCCTTCCGGACGAGCCGGCGGTCCCGCCCAGGCCGGTAGCCGTGGATGGGCCGGGCCAGGCGGCGTTGCCGGAGGGCTGGACTCCCCATGGGTTCATGGCTCAAACCTCCTCCGTCGAAGCCGCGGAGTTGCCGGGACCCTGGCGGCCCCAGGGGCGTCCGGTAGCCGCAAGGCCGTTCAGCCGCGGCCAATGTCCAGGGCCCGCAGGGCCAGGGTGCGGGCCGCGGCGAAGACCGCCACATTGGCCTCGTAGGCCCGGGTGGCCGCCAGCAGGTTGACCATCTCCGCCAGGGGGTCCACGTTGGGGTACGCCACGTAACCATCCGGGCCCGCATCGGGATGGGCCGGGTCGTACACCAGCCGGGGCGGCGAGGGATCGGCGACCACTGCCGCCACCTGGACCCCGCCGGGGGCGGCTCCGGTCCCGCCCGGACCCGCCACTCCCCGACCGGCTACGGCCGGCACCGGCCCGCCCGCTACGCCGGCCACGGCGGGACGTGCCCAGCCGGCCGCGGCACCCGCCTGCGGAACCGGCCCCGGCACCGCACCCCGTTCCCGGAGGATCCGGGCGAAGGGCGTCGCCCGCTCCTGGAAGACCGGCACCAGCCGGCGGTAGGGCCCGCCCTGGGGGGTGCGGGTGGAGTCCACGTTGGCCAGGTTGCTGGCGATCAGGTCGAGGCGCAGCCGCTGGGCCGTCATGCCGCTGGCCGCGATGTCGAAGGTGCTGAACATCCCGCCCGGCACCGCTTACCGCCTCCCCTCGGCGATGACCGTGCGCAGCAGGGCGATGCGATCGGACAGTTGCCGCACCAGGGCCTGGTAGTGAACGCCGTTTTCGGCCATCCGCGCCATCTCCACGTCCAGGTCGACGTTGTTGCCGTCGTTGCGCAGGGAGGAACCGGTCTCCCGGTACACCGCCGCCGCCGGATCCCCCGACGCCCACCGGCCCGGCAGGTGGCCCGGGTGGGTGACGGCCAGGGGCAGCGGGCCACCGGGCACGGCGGGCCCGGCCGCCACCCCGCCCGCGCCGGCGGCCCCCATCCCCCCGGCCCCGGTGACCGGTGCGGCGGCCCCGGCCGGCTCTACCCCGCCGGCCCCACCGGCCTCACCGGCCCCGGCTGCCCACCCCGCGGCCTGGCCTCCCGCCGGCCCGCGGCCGGTCAGCGCCGCCTCCAGGGCCCGGGCGAAGTCCAGGTCATACCGCTTGTAGCCGGGCGTCTCGGCGTTGGCTACGTTCTGGGCCAGCAGCCGCTGGCGGAGGGCCAGAACCTCCAGCCCGGCAGCCAGTTCATCGTTGATGCGCCCCCACACGGGTCCACCCCCTCCCGCCGCTGGAAAAGAAAGGCGCCCGCGGCGCGCAGGGGCACCACGGGCGGACGCCAGGGTTGAGCAAACTCAACCGTGCGGCGTTCGGCAGTCCGGCCGTCATAGCCCCGCCCCAGCGGGGCCGTAGACCCGTGACTTTGCGAGCCTGCCTTTCGACAGGGGTGCCTTTGTCGCTGCCGCGGGGGGTGGCCGGGCTCTGGCCGTTTCAACCGGGACAGAAACCGCGGCTCACCCCCGAAGCTTATCCAGTTGTAGCGGCTTTCCAGCCGGCACTGGTCGACATGATTCTGCACCGGAACTGGTCATTCCTTCTATCGGCGACAAAAAATTTGGGACCCGGGTCCTGGTTTTGGGTCCCTCTTGCGACAGGGTGGGTTTTGCCAGCCAGGCATCGCTTGCCCTGGCTCCTTCGCTCGCCCCCAGGCGGTGGGCGGTCAGGATTTCGCCCGCGCAGACCGCCTGGAGCTCGCCGGCCGGCTCCCCGGCCGGCCCCGGGACCCCCGGCGCCACCACCAGGGGGCAGGCCCCATCAGAGGATGTACCGGCTCAGATCCTGATCCTGGAGGACTCCCTCCAGCCGCTGGCGGACGAACGCAGCATCCACCACCACCTTGCCCTGGAGGGCGTCCGGGGCGTCGAAGGCCACCGGCTCCAGCAGCCGTTCCAGCAGGGTGTGCAGGCGCCGGGCACCGATATTCTCCGCCTGCTGGTTGGCCCGGGCCGCCATGTCCGCCAGGGCCTCCACCGCGTCCGGGGTGAACTCCAGCTCCACCCCGTCGGTGGCCAGCAGGGCCTGGTACTGGCGCAGCAGGGCATTGTCCGGCTCGGTCAGGATGCGCTTGAAATCGTCCCGGGTGAGGGGCTGGAGCTCCACCCGGATGGGGAACCGGCCCTGCAGCTCGGGGATCAGGTCCGAGGGCCTGGCGATGTGGAAGGCTCCCGCCGCGATGAACAGGATGTGGTCCGTGCGCACCGGGCCGTGCCGGGTCATCACCGTGGAGCCCTCGACGATGGGCAGGATGTCCCGCTGCACCCCTTCCCGGGAGACGTCGGGCCCGTGGCCCCGCTCCCGGCCGGCGATCTTGTCGATCTCGTCGATGAAGACGATGCCCGCCTGCTCCGTGCGCCGGATGGCCTCGGCCACCACCTGGTCCATGTCGATCAGCTTCTGGGCCTCTTCCTGGGCCAGCACCTCCCGGGCCTCCCGCACCGGCAGGCGGCGCCGGCGCTTGCGCCGGGGCAGCCAGTCCTTGAGCAGGTCCTGCACGTTCAGGGTGACTTCTTCCAGACCCGGCCCGCCCAGGATGTCGACCATGGGCGGCGCCTGGTCTTCCACCTCGATTTCGACCACCTGGTCCTCCAGTTGCCCGCTGCGCAGCCGCGCAGCCGCCTCCTGGCGGCGCCGGCGCCAGTCCTCCTCTTCCTCGGGCCGGGCGGGCTCGGCCGGACCCGGCATCCCGGCCCCCAGGGACCCCAGCAGCATCTCCCAGGGCGACCCGGCGCGCTGGGGGCGCCGCCGGGGCGGCGGAACCAGCACGTCCAGCAGGCGGTCGTCGGCCGCCGCCCGGGCCCGGTCCTCGACGGCGGCCACCCGCTCCGCCTTGACCATGCGGATGGCCGTCTCCAAGAGGTCCCGGATGATGGACTCCACGTCGCGGCCCACATAGCCCACTTCGGTGAACTTGGTCGCCTCGACCTTGATGAAGGGAGCTCCCGTCAGCCGGGCCAGCCGCCGGGCGATCTCCGTCTTGCCCACCCCGGTGGGGCCGATCATCAGGATGTTCTTCGGCGCCACCTCGTCCCGCAGGTGCGGCGGCAGCTGCTGCCGCCGCCAGCGGTTGCGCAGGGCAATGGCCACCGCCCGCTTGGCCTCCGCCTGGCCGACGATGTACCGGTCCAGCTCCGCCACGATCTGGCGGGGGGTCAGCCGGTCGGGTTCCCACGCAGCGCCCTGGACGGCTCCCCGTTCCACGGTCGTCCCTCCCCCTGGCGGGTGGCCGCCCGGATCGGGCCGGCCCCCGGCCCGGGCCCGTGCGGCTGGAGTACGGCGAGAGTACGGCGAGAGCACGGCTAGAGCTCCTCAATCACCAGCTGGTCGTTGGTGTAGACGCAGAGCTCGGCGGCGATGCGCATCGCCTCCCGGCAGATGGCGGCGGCATCCAGGCCGGTGTGCCGGGCCAGGGCCCGGGCCGCCGCCAGGGCAAAACCGCCGCCCGAACCCACGGCCACGATCCCGTCGTCGGGCTCGAGCACTTCCCCCGACCCCGACACCAGCAGCAGGTGGTCGGCGTCGGCCACCACCAGCAGGGCTTCCAGGCGGCGCAGCAGCCTGTCGGTGCGCCAGTCCTTGGCCAGTTCCACCGCCGCCCGGACCAGCTGGCCGCCGTGTTCCTCCAGTTTCCCCTCGAAGCGCTCCATCAAGGCCACGGCGTCGGCCACGCTGCCCGCGAACCCGGCCAGCACCCGCCCGTGGTAGAGCCGCCGCACCTTGCGGGCCCGGTGCTTCATCACCATGTGCTGCTGCAGGGTCACCTGGCCGTCGCCGGCCATGGCCACCCGGCCGTTGCGGCGCACGGCCAGGATGGTGGTGCCGTGAAAGCGGGGTTGCCCCTCGCCCATGCGCTGATCCCTCGCTCTGGCCCGCCGGCCTTCCGGCTCGCGCTGGGGCCTGGTGACGGTGCCGGTCCGCCCTGCCGAAGGGCGCGGATCCGTTGCCCGCCGCGGGCGGCGACCACCCCGCCCGGGCGGTGCCGGGAACCCCGGCGACGGGGACTACCCGGACGGCGACGATCCCGGCCGCGGCCCCTGGCGCCCCCCTGCCGGCCCGTACCCGGCGGGGGAACCGGGTGCGCCTGCCGAGGGCGGGGCGTCCAGGCCTTCCGGCCCCGGCGCCGCAGCCCCCGGCGCGGGCGCAGCCGGGGCAGGGCGGGCCCGGGCCCGGGGATGGGCCTGCTGGTAGACCGCCCAGAGCCGCGCCCGGGACACGTGGGTGTACACCTGGGTTGCGGCCAGGCTGGCGTGGCCGAGCAGCTCCTGGACCGCCCTGAGCCCCGCGCCGCCGTCCAGCAGGTGGGTGGCGAAGGTGTGGCGCAGCAGGTGGGGGTGGGCCTGCAGCCGCGCCACCACCGCCCCCACCCGCCGCACGATGGCCTGGATGCCGCGGGGCGAGAGCCGGCCGCCCCACCGGTTGAGGAACACGGCCTGGGCATCGGCCGGCCGGCAGGGACGGTGTCGCCGGCCCTCCAGGAACCCGGGGCGCCCTTCCTCCAGGTACGCCCGGAGGGCCGCCGCCACCGGACCGGCCAGCGGCAGAATCCGCTCCTTTCCGCCCTTGCCGTACACCCGCAGCCAGCCGCCCTCCAGGTCCACGTCGTCCAGGTCGAGCCCGCTGAGCTCGGCCACTCGCAGGCCGCAGCCGTAGAGGAGTTCCAAGATGGCCCGGTCCCGCAGGGCCGCCGGACCCTGGCCACAGGCCGCCGCCTCCAGCAGGGCCTGGGCTTCCTCCGAGGTGTACACCCGCGGCAGCCGGCGCCGGACCCGCGGCGTGGCCAGACGGGCGGCGGGACTGGCGGCCAGCCAGCCCTCCCGCACGGCGTAGCGGAAAAGGCCCCGCACCGCCGCCAGCTTGCGGGCCACAGACGCCCGGGCCAGGCCGCGTTCTTCCAGATGGGCCAGCCAGCGGCGCAGGTCACGGCCGCTGACGCCCGCCAGGGCCGCCGCCCCGACGGGCGGCTCCAGGCCCAGGAACTCAAGCCAGCCTGCCAGGTCCCCCGCGTACGCCTCCACCGTGCGGGGGGAAAGACCCCGCTCCAGGCGCAGGTGATCCAGGTAGGCCTCCACCACGTCGGCAGCCGGACGGGAACCGGCAGGGATCCGGGTCACGGTCTCACCGCCCGGGCACAGGCGCCGGGTCACCGCCCGGGACCGCCGGCCCCGGTACCGTCTCGGGGAGCCGGGCGGGGGCAAACCGCTCCAGCGCGGCCAGGGCCCTCTCGGCCATGAGCAGCTTGCGGCGCCGCGGGTCCCGCACCCGCCGCTCCAGGGGCGGCAACAGGCCGAAGGCGATGTTCATCGGCTGGAAGTGGTCGGGATGCGCTTCGGTGATGTACCGGGTCAGGGCCCCATGGGCCGTCTCGGCCGGAAAGGCGACGGGTTCTTCCCCGCGCACCAGCCGGGCCGCGTTGATGCCGGCCACGATGCCCGTGGCGGCCGATTCGATGTACCCTTCCACGCCCGTGATCTGGCCGGCGAAGAACAGGTCGGGGCGCTTCCGCGCCTGCATGGTGGGCTTGAGCGCCTTGGGCGAGCAGATGAAGGTGTTGCGGTGCATCACCCCGTACCGGGCGAACTCGGCGTTCTCCAGGCCCGGGATCATGCGGAAGACCCGCTTCTGCTCGCCCCACTTGAGGCTCGTCTGAAAGCCCACCAGGTTGTACAGGGTGCCGTAGCGGTTGTCCCGGCGCAGCTGGACGACGGCGTAGGGCTCCTTGCCCGTGCGCGGGTCGACCAGGCCCACGGGCTTCAACGGCCCGTAGCGGAGGGTGTCCGGACCCCGGCGGGCCATCTCCTCGATGGGCAGGCAGCCTTCAAAGAACAGGCCCTGTTCGAAGTCGTGGGGCACGTGCTTTTCCGCTTCGACCAGGGCCTGCCAGAAGGCCTCGTACTCCTCCCGGGTCATGGGGCTGTTCAGGTAGTCGTCGCCGCTGCCCTTGCCGTAACGGGACGCGCGGAACAGCTTGGACAGATCCAACGACTCGTAGGTGACGATGGGCGCGGCGGCATCGAAGAACGCCAGGTACTCCTCGCCGGTGAAGGACCGGATCCACGCGGAGAGGGCGTCGGAGGTCAGGGGTCCGGTCGCGATGATCACGGGACCTTCCGCGGGCGGCTCCGTCACCTCTTCCCGCACCACCTCGATCAGCGGGTGGGCGGTGATGGCCTCCGTGACGCGCCGGGCGAACTCCTCCCGGTCGACGGCCAGGGCACTCCCTGCCGGAATGGCGCTGGCGTCGGCCGCCGCCATGATCAGGCTGCCCAGCCGCCGCATTTCTTCCTTTAATAACCCCGGCGCCTGGTCCAGCTGGTTCCCCCGCAGGGAGTTGCTGCAGACCAGTTCGGCCAGCTGGCCCGTGTGGTGGGCCGGGGTGGATTTCACCGGCCGCATTTCGTAAAGCCGCACCGGAATGCCCCGGCGGGCGACCTGCCACGCGGCTTCGCTGCCCGCCAGGCCGCCGCCGATGACCGTGACTCGTTCCGCCATGCTCAACGCCTCCCCGCCCCGGCACCGGCACCGGCGGTCTCGGCGGCCCCTTCCCGCTGGTAGGTGCACTGGGGGTTGGCGCACACCAGGCGCACCCCCTGGCGGGACCGCTTCTCCACCAGGAAGGTGCCGCACTCGGGGCAGGTTTCCGCCGTCGGCCGGTCCCAGGTGGTGAAGTCGCACTCCGGATAGTTGCTGCACCCGTAGAAGACCCGGCCCTTGCGGGACCGGCGCTGCACCATCTCCCCGCCGCAGCGCGGGCAGCGGGCGCCGGTCTTTTCCACCAGGGGCCGGGTATTGCGGCACTCGGGAAAGCCCGGGCAGGCCAGAAAGCGGCCGTAGCGCCCGTGCTTGATCACCATGCGCCGGCCGCACTTCTCGCAGATCTCGTCCGTCTCCTCCACGGGCAGGGCAACGCGCTGGATCTCCCTTTCCGCCCGGGCCAGGGTGGCGCTGAAGGGCTCGTAGAACTCCCGGACCACGTCCTCCCATTCCCGCTGGCCCTCTTCGATGCGGTCCAGGTCGGCCTCCATGCGGGCGGTGAACTCCACGTCCACGATGTCGGGAAAGTGCTCCTTCAGCAACGCGGTGACCACCCGGCCCAGCTCGGTGGGCCGGAAGCGCCGGTCTTCCTTCACCACGTAGCCCCGCTCCTGGATGGTTTCGATGATGGGCGCGTAGGTGCTGGGCCGGCCGATGCCCTTTTCCTCCAGCGCCCGGACCAGCATGGCCTCGGTGTAGCGCGGCGGAGGCTGGGTGAAGTGCTGCTCCGGCCGCAGCTGCTTGAGCGCCAGGGCATCGCCCTCGGCCAGGTCGGGCAGCATGCCCTCCGCCTCCTCGCCTTCCCCTTCGCCCCCCTCGTCCCGGCCCTCCACGTAGAGCTTCATGAAGCCCGGGAACTTGACGGTCGAACCGGTCGCCCGGAAGCGGTGGGGACCGGCCCCGATCTCCGCGGTGACGGTGTCCAGCACCGCCGGGGCCATCTGGCTGGCGACGAACCGCTCCCAGATCAGCCGGTACAGCTTGTACTGGTCGGGCGTCAGATCGTCCTTGATGGCGTCGGGTTCCCGGGCCACCGACGTGGGGCGGATGGCCTCATGGGCATCCTGGGCCTGAGCCGCCCGCCGCCCCGCCTGCTTGCGGGGCGCCGAGAATTCGGCGCCAAAGCGCTCGGCGATGTAGGCGGCCGCCTCGTCCAGGGCCTGGTCGGCGATGCGGGTCGAGTCCGTGCGGATGTAGGTCACCAGACCCACGGCGCCCTCGCCCCGCAGTTCGATCCCTTCGTACAGTTCCTGGGCGATGCGCATGGTGCGGCGCACGGTGAACCCCAGCTTGCGGGCCGCTTCCTGCTGCAGGGTCGAGGTGGTGAAAGGCGGCGCCGGGTTGCGTTTCCGTTCCTTGCGTTCGACCCCCAGGACGGAGAACGGCCGCCCCTCCAGATCGGCCAGCAGGCGGTCGACGGCAGCCCGGTCCGGCAGTTCCTTCTTTCCCTCGGCGTCGCCGTAATAACGGGCGGTGAAGGCTTCCCCGCCCGGCAGCCGCTCCAGATCGGCCTCCAGGGTCCAGTATTCCTGGGGCGTGAAGGCCTCGATCTCTTCCTCCCGATCGACGATGAGGCGCACGGCCACCGACTGAACCCGGCCGGCGGAGAGGCCGCGCCGCACCTTCCGCCAGAGCAGCGGGCTCAATTTGTAGCCCACCAGGCGGTCCAGCACCCGCCGCGCCTGCTGGGCGTCCACCAGGTTCTCATCGATGGGGCGCGGCTCCTTCAGGGCGCGGCGCACCGCCTCCCGCGTGATCTCATGGAACACGATCCGGCACGGGGAGTTCTCGTCGATGTCAAGAAGCTGGCAGAGGTGCCAGGAGATGGCTTCGCCTTCCCGGTCGGGGTCGGTGGCCAGGAGGACCCGGTCCACCTGGCGCGCCTGCTGCCGCAGCCGCTCGATGAGCTTGCCCTTGCCGCGGATGGTGATGTAGTGGGGGGTGAAGTGGTCGTCAATGTCCACCCCGAGCTGGCTCTTGGGAAGATCCCGCACATGGCCCATGGAGGCCTCGACGGCATAGTCGCGCCCGACAAACTTCTTGATCGTCTTCGCCTTGGCCGGCGACTCGACGATGATCAGCGTCCTGGGCAATGGGATCACACTCCGGCGCCATGGCGCGTTGCAACTTAGTGTAGCACTGGCACGGGACGGGGGGCAACGCGCAGTGGCATTTCCTGGTGACGCCTTCAGGACGAGCTGGCACCCCCGATCCAAGGCGAGTCCGGCCAGCCTTGTCCGGCCAGCACCGCCTTCACATCCTCCAGGCCGGCCACCGGCGGCGCCCCCGCCCGCAACAGCTCCAGGATCCCCTGACCCTGGCGCCGCGTCACGGGGCCCGGCACGGCCATCACCGCCCTGCCGGCATCGAGGGCCAGGTCGGCGGTCACCAGGGCCCCGCTGCGCGGGGCGGCCTCCACCACCACCACGCCGTCGCACAGGCCGGCCAGGATGCGGTTCCGCTCGGGGAAGCGGAAGGCCTCCGCCGGTGTCCCAGGCGGGTACTCCGACACCAGCCAGCCCCGGGCCGCCACCTGGGCCGCCAGCGGGCGGTGCTCCTCCGGATAGACCCGGTCGGGTCCGTGGCCCAGGACGGCCACCGTCACCCCGCCGCCGGCCAGGGCCCCCCGGTGGGCAGCGCCGTCGATGCCCACGGCCAGGCCCGACACCACCACCCAGCCCGCCGCCGCCATGTCGGCGGCCAGCCGGAAGGCCACCTGGGTCCCGTACGCCGAGGCCCTACGCGAACCCACCACGGCCACCCAGGGCACCGCCTGGGAGGGCAACCGCCCCCTGTAATAAAGGATGAGCGGCGGATCGGCCACCTCGCGTAGCCGCCGCGGATAGGCGGGATCCTCCCAGGTAAGCCAGTGAATGCCCATGGCTCGGGCACTTCCGGCCAGCGCCTCGGGATCGATGCGCCGGCGGGCCTCCAGGGCCCGCTCCAGCACGCCTGCCGGCGCGGCGCCCACCTCGCGCCAGGCGGCATCGGGGGCCTCCCAGGCCGGTACCGGGCCGCCCAGCGCCGCAGCCAGCTGCCGGGCTCGCTGCCGGCCGAGACCCGGCAGGGCCAGCAGGCCCATCCATGCGTGGGCAGGGTCCACGGGCGATTCCTCCTCGGGCTGGCGGATCTTGCCGGGTTGGCGGATCTTTCCGGCCGGGTGTCATGGGGCTTGTCCCCGCGGCCGGCCTGCGCCCCGGCGCCGGTGCGTGCGTTCCGGCTACCGGGCCGGTTCTTCCAGGGAGACGGCCCAGAGATCGGCCCCCTGCGGGAAGGGCGAGGGGACGAACCCGCGCACTCCCGGCTGCACCGCCCAGACCGCCACGGGGTGGTAGAGGGGCAGGCCCGCTATCGCCTCCAGCAGGGCGCGGTCGAGCCGTGCAGCCGCTTCGCCCCGCCGGCCTCCCGAAGCCGTCAGCAGCTCACCCAGCGCCTGCCGGACCGCCGGATCCTGCGCCGCGGCCGGCCCGCCCTCCGCCCCGAGCAGCCAGGGCAGGAAGACGGCCTCCGGGTCGGGATACTCGGCCCACAGGGTCCGGGGTGCCAGGTGATAGGGTGCCCGCCGGCCTCCGGTCAGGGGAAAGTCGGCGTAGGCCACGGTGGCCACATCCAGTTCCAGGCCCACCCGGCCCAGCAAGTAGTCCAGGCGCCCCGACACCGCCGCCCAGAAGGGATCGCCGGGCTGGAGCCAGCGCAGGGTGGTGCCGGGCTTCAGGCCGGCCCGCTCCAGGGCGGCCCGGGCCTCCAGAACCCGGTAGGGCGGTAGCACCGGCGTGGGCCGGAATCCCGGCCAGCCGGGCGGCAGCCAGCCTTCGGCCAGGCGGTAGCCTCCGGGAGCCAGGCCGGCGATCAGGGTCTCGCGGTCGGTGGCATAAGCCAGGGCTTGCCGCACAGCGGGCCGGTCCAGGGGCGGCCGGGTCCCGTTGACGTCGATCCAGACCGTGGCCGGCAGGTTTGCCGGCCACTGGGGTCCTGCCCACCCGCGGGCCGCCAGCTCCCGCACCTCGTGGGGCAGCAGCCGGATGGCGGAGAGCCGGCCGGCGGCGAAGGCGCCGAGGACCTGGGAACGGGGACCGCCGGCCACCAGCCGCACCTCGTCCAGGTACGGCCGGCCCCTGTAGTAGTCCGGAAAGGCCGCCAGCCGCAGCTCCCGGCCCTCCTGCGCCACCAGCCGGAAGGGGCCCGCCCCCACCGGTGCGAAGGCACCGCGGCCGGACGCCCGGACGATCTCGGCATCCAGGACGGCGGCCCCCGGCGTGGCCAGGCGGTAGAGAAAGGCCGGCCGGGGCCCGCTGAGGCGGATTTCCACCCGATCGGGCCCCAGCGCCCGGATGCCGCGGATGGCGGGAGCCTGCCCCAGCCGGTATTCAGAAACCCCCTCCACCCCTTCCAGGACCCAGGCCCGCGGCGCAGGATGCCTGGGATCGGCCAGCCGTGTCAGGCTGAAGACCACATCCGCCGCCGTCAGCGGTCTCCCGTTGTGGAAGCGCAGGCCGGGGCGAAGCCAGAAGACGTACCGCCGGCCGCCGTCGCGCACTTCCCAGCGCCGCGCCAGGGCCGGCCGGATCTTCCCGTCGGGTCCCAGGCGGACCAGGCCCTCATAGAGCAGGGAGGCCACCCGGACCTCCACCTCGGACCGGGCGCGGGCCGGATCGAGGGAGGCGGGCAGAGCAGGGACGCTCTCCACCCAGCGGCCGCCAGGCTGCCCGGGCGGCCGCCGGCCTGCGGGCTGGGCCGGGCCCCCGCCCCACCAGGCCAGGGCAAAGAGCAGTACCACCGCCATGGCCAGCGTCCACCGCCAGCGCCCCGGCGCCATGGATCCCACCTCCGCCGCCGGGGCATGTATACGCCCTCCCGTACCTCCCCATGCCCCGGCCCCTTTCCACCGCGCCTGGGTTTACAATTTTTACCTTCAATCCATATAATTACATCGCATGAGCACCGTGGTCAACGGGGAGGTGAGGCCCGTGCCGGATACGGAGGAGGCGGTGCTCCCCGCCCCAGAGAGCCGGCGGTTGCCGGAGGCCGGGGAGGGCGGCGGCCCTCCGTCGTCTTGGGCCTGTGGCGCATCCACCATCCTGGGTCTGGTGTGCACCGGCTGGCGCGCCATGCCCGTGCTGGTCGAGACCGTGGTCGACCGCGGCCTTCCCCACTTTGTCGTCGTGGGGTTGCCCTCGACGGCGGTGCGGGAGGCACGAGAGAGGGTCCGGGCTGCCGTCCGCGCGTCGGGCCGGCGCTTCCCCCTCCACCGCATCACCGTCAGCCTGAGCCCCGCCGACCTGCCCAAGGAAGGCACGTCCCTGGACCTGGCCGTCGCCCTGGGACTGCTGGCGGCCAGCGGGCAGGCCCCGGCGCCCCCGCCGGGATGGGCCGTCTTCGGCGAGCTGGGGCTGGATGGATCCGTGCGGCCGGTGCGGGGCGCCCTGTCCATGGCCGTGGCGGCCCGCCAGCAGGGCGTGACCCACCTGGTCTGCCCCGCCGCCAACGCGAGGGAGGTGGCCCTCTTGCCCGGGATCCGGCCGTTGCCCGCCCGGCGCCTGGACGACCTGCTGGACTGGCTGGCCGGCCCGGGCCTGCCTCCGCCGGTACCGCTACCGGAAGCCGGTGACGATCCCGGCGCTCTAGGCCCACCCGCGCCCCTGCCCGATCTGGCGTCCGTGCGGGGCCAGCCCTGCGCCCGCCGGGCCCTGGAACTGGCCGCCGCCGGTGGCCATCACCTGCTGCTGTTGGGCCCGCCCGGGGCCGGCAAGACGCTGCTGGCCTCCTGCCTGCCCGGCCTGCTGCCGCCGCTGGACGGCGAGGCGGCCATCGAGGTGACGGCCATCCACTCGGTGGCCGGCCAGCTCCCGCCCGGCGCCGGCCTGATCCAGCGCCCGCCGCTGCGCGCACCCCATCATGCCACTCCGGTGGCCGCCATGGTGGGCGGGGGCAAGGTCCCCCGGCCCGGAGAAGCCAGCCTGGCCCACCGGGGCGTGCTGCTTCTGGACGAACTGGCCGAATTCCGCCGGGAGACCCTGGAGGCTCTGCGGGAGCCGCTGGAGGCGGGCTATGTCACCGTGGCTCGGCTGGCCGGGGCCGAGCGCTTCCCCGCCGCCTTCCAGCTGGTCGCCACGGCCAACCCCTGCCCCTGCGGCCAGCCCGGTGACCGCTGCCACTGCTCGGAGCGGCAGCTGGCCCGGTACCGGCAGGCCCTGTCGGGCCCCCTGCTGGACCGCATCGACCTGCAGGTCCGGGTCCGGCGTGCTGCCCTGCCCTCCACGGCCGCCGCCCCGAGGGAGGACTCCCAGACCGTGCGGGAGCGGGTCGAGGCGGCGCGACAGCTTCAGGCCCTCCGGTTCCACCGGCTGGGTCTGAGCCACCCGCCAGGACAGCCGCCGGTCAACCGCTGGCTGGAAGCGGGCGACGCGGCGCGCTGGGCCCCCATGGGACCGGCGGCCCGGCGCCTGCTGGACACCCTCTACCGGGATGCGAGCCTTGGCCTCTCCAGCCGGGGGCTGGTCAAGGTTCTCCGCGTGGCCCGCACCGCGGCGGACCTGGAGGGCCGCGACGAGGTGACGGTGGGTGATATCGAACTGGCTGCGGAGTTCCGCTTTCCACCGGGATGGTGAAGCCCGGCCCGGCCCGGCCCCGTGGCCCCCGTGCCGGCAGGCCGGCTGCCCGGCCGGCTCCGGCCGGCGGGACCGGCCCTCACCCTGCTCCACCGGCCGCAGGCACCCGGCCCCGTCGGGAGTCCCGCCCGGAACCCTCCCGGGACCTGCGGGTGCATCAGCGCTGGGCGCCGCCCTCGAGCCGGCGGAACACGGTGATCTCCGGGACTTCCGCGGCTTGCGGCGTACTCGGCCAGGTCACGGCCACCAGGTCGATCCGCCACGGCGCCTCGGGCACGCCCGCCCGGGCGAGGAACCACTGGCCGGCCGTTACCAGCCGGCGGAACTTGCGGTCGTCCACCGATTGGGCAGGGGTGCCGAAGGACGGCTCGCCCCGGGCCGGGCGGCGGCGGGATCGCACCTCCACCACCACCCACTCGCCCCCTTCCCGGCAGATCAAGTCGGCCTCGCCCGCCGGGCAGCGCACGTTGCGGGCGACAATCCGGTAGCCCAGGGCGGCCAGGTGCCGGGCCGCCAGCTCTTCGGCCCGGCGCCCCAGTTCCCGGCGGTTCTCCCGCACCGGGCGGCCGCTAGGCGCCGCACCCGGCGCCTGCCCCCGGACGGGCCGCCCGCAGCCGGCCCCCAGGTCCGGGGCCGCGGCTTCGCCTTCCGGGCGCCACGGCCCGCCGGCCACGGGCCTTGGCGGGCCTTCCGGCCCCCCGCCCTCCCCGGGCATCCCCACGGCCCCACGGCCACCGGCTTCCCCGGGATCCCGGTCCCTTCCGGGCACCCCGCCCATTTCCGGCGGACGAACCGGCCCCGTCATCGTCCCGCCGCCCCCAGAAAGCTGCGGCGGTGTTCGGGACACGGGCCGAACCGCGCCAGGGCCCGGCGGTGGGCGGCGGTGGCGTACCCCTTGTGCTGGGCGAACCCGTAGGCGGGGTATTCCCGGTCAAGCCGGCTCATCCAGGCATCACGGTAAACCTTGGCCACCACCGAGGCGGCGGCGATGGCCGCATACCGCGCATCGCCGTCGACCAGGGCGTCCAGGGGATACCCCAGGTCCCCCGGCCGGCGGCCGTCGACCAGCACCCGCTGGGGCATCACCGCCAGGGCGTCCAGCGCCCGGCGCATGGCCAGGCGGGTGGCATGCCAGATGTTGAGGGCATCGATCTCGTGGGGCGTGGCCAGTCCGACGGCCCAGGCCACGGCCTGCTGGCGGATGCGGGCGGCCAGTTGCTCCCGGGCGGCGGCGGTCAGGCGCTTGGAATCGTCCAGGCCCGGCAGGTGGGCACCGGCAGGCAGGATCACGGCGGCGGCCACCACCGGGCCCGCCAGGCAGCCGCGCCCCACCTCGTCTACGCCCGCAACCTGCAGGCCGCCGGCTACCTGGTCCTGGGCCGCCGCCAGCTCGGCCCACCGTGCCCGCGCCTGCTGCCAGCGCAGCCACCGTCGCCGGGCCCGGTGTAGCAGGACCCGGGCCCCTGCCCGGGGGTCGGACTCCAGCTGGCGGATCAGGGCGGGCAACTGCTCATCCTCCAGCTCCTCCAGCCGCGCCGCCAGCCGGGCCAGGGGCACCCTGCCCTCCGCGGCCGCGGGGTGGCGCACCGGCCGGCGGTCCTGGCTACCAGCTCTCACGCCGGGCTTGCCCTCCCCATCGCCCCACCTCCCGTCACGTCCCGTTGGCTGCATGTTCGCTGCATGGCCATCCCGAGGCCATGGGCATTCCATTCCGAATCCAACGTTCTCCATGTTTATCCAATTCTAGTCTTCGCCGGGCGATGGGTCCATCCTGCCGCCCGCCCCTTTCCGGCGGTGGCGACCACCGGCTGCAGGCGTCCAGCTGCCAGCCGCGGGAGGCGGGCTGCCGGCCTCCCGGTTCCCGGAGGACTGCCTTCACGGGCCCTGTCCCGTACCGGCCAGCATCCTGGGGTGCTCCAGGGAAAACCGGCCCAACTCCCCAGCGCGAAAGGCGGCCACCAGCACCGCGGCGGCGCGGTGCACATCGGGCTGCCCGCCCGGCCCCAGCAGGCCCCGCTGCCGCGCCACCTGCTCAAGGACCACCTGGGCCAGAACCCGCCCATCGGCGCCCGTTGCCGCCCCGCCGGCGGCCGAGGTGCGCCCGGCCGCGGGCCGCCCAGGGCCCGGCCCTGCCACGGCGGCAGGCGACTCCCCGTTCTGCCCCGGGCCGCCTGGGACCTGCCCAGGCCCGGCAGCCGGCGACCGGGGACTTTCCACCCCCCAGCGGGCCAGAGCCTGCCGGAACGCCGGCGCGCCGCCCAGGCGCTCCAGCAAGAAGGCGGTGACCTCTTCCGGCCCCGCCAGCTCGGGGCCGACCAGCCCCAGGGCGCCCAGCACCAGCCGCCGGGTGCCGCCCAGGCGCGGCGGCAGCACGCCGGGCGTGTCCATCAGCCAGAAGGAGCCCAGGTCGACCCATTGCTTGCCCCGGGTCACCCCCGGCTGGGCGCCCACCCGCGCCCGCCGCCGCCCCGCCAGGCCGTTGAGCAGGGTCGACTTGCCCACGTTGGGCAGGCCCGCCACCAGCACCCGCGGCTTGAAGGCCGCCGGCGCCCGGGCCAGCCGCCGGCGCAGCCGGCTCACCAGCCGGGCGTCGCCCGGCCCCTCGCCCACGTAGGGTTCAATGCCCTGGGACGAAAACCAGTCGACCCAGGCCCGGGTGGTGGCGGGATCGGCCAGGTCACCCCGGGACAGGACCAGCAGGTGCAGCCGGCCCTCCATCATGGCGGCCAGCTGGGGGGAACGGGAGGTAAAGGGAGCCCGGGCGTCCGCCACTTCGACCACGGCGTCCACCGCCTCCAGGTAGCGCCGTACCTGGCGCAGCGCCCGGGCCATATGCCCCTTCAGTGCACCGCCCTCGGCCACCCCAACCCCCCCTTCCCGGGACCGGAGGAAGCGCCCATAGGGCTCCCTCCCGCGTTCGGGTCCGAGCGCCCTCCCGGTGGCGGCTTGCCACCGCCGGGTACCCCTCGCCGGTCCAGCGCACCCCGTGCCCGTGCCGGGAGCGGCCCCCATGCGCGTGCCGGTGGCCCGCCGGCCGGCGCGGTCCCTACCGCGGGGGCCATGACCCCGCCGGTTTCCAAGGGGCCTGCCGGCCCGGAGACCTGCCGCTCCGCGCCCCCGGAGGTCGGGCACCCCCCTTCAGGGGTGGGGAACCAGCCCCGCCTCCGCCGGCGGCCAGTACACCAGCCAGGCCCGGCCGATGATATCCCGCACGGGCACCGTCCACCCGCTGCGGCTGTCATCGGAATGGGGGCGGTTGTCCCCCAGCACGAAGACGTGGCCCGGCGGCACCGTGGTGGGCGGGTAGAAATCCTCGCCCGCCTGTTTCAGATAGGGTTCCTCCAGCGGGCGCCCATCGACGTAGACCTGTCCCTGGCGGATCTCCACCGTCTCGCCCGGCAGGCCGATCACCCGCTTGACGAAATCCCGGGCCGGGTCCAGCGGATAGCGGAAGACGACGATGTCAAAGCGCTGGGGCGGGTGCCAGCGGTAGGTCAACTTGTCCACCAGCAGGCGCTCGCCGTCGTGCAGGGTAGGCTCCATGGAGATGCCGTCCACCAGAAAGGATTCGATGACGAACCCGCGAATGACCAGCGCCAGCACCAGCGCCACCAGCAAGGTCTGCACGACCTCGCGGGCGGCGCCTCCCCGCGACGCCACCTGGGGGGTCACTCCTCTCCGCCCGCCCCCGACCCTGCACCGGGGGATGCCAAGCCTGGACGGTCAAAAATGAGAAAAGGACTGGATACCCAGTCCCTGGATGAACCGGCCGCCGCGGCGACCGTTACCGCTTCTCCTTGATCCGCGCCGCCTTGCCCCGCAGCTGGCGCAGGTAGTTGAGCCGCGCCCGCCGCACCTTGCCGCGCCGGGTGACCTCGATCCGCTCGATGGCCGGCGAGTGCAGGGGGAACACCCGCTCCACGCCGACCCCGGAGGCGATGCGCCGGACGGTGAAGGTCTCGTCCAGCCCACCCCCCCGCCGGGCGATCACCGTGCCCTCAAAGACCTGGATCCGCTCGCGGCCGCCTTCCTTCACCTTCAAATGCACCCGCACCGTATCGCCCGGACCGAAATCGGGCACGTCCTGCTTCATGTACTCCTGCTGCAGGCTCTTGATCAGGTCCATCCCGTCTCGCTCCTTCACCCGCTTGTGAAACTGCCACCCTGTCCATGGACCTGCCGCCCTGCCGCTCAAGCGCCGGCACGGCGGCGTCGATCACGGCGGGATTATATCACACCGGCGGCCGGTTCCTCCCCAGCCGCGCGGCCGCCTGGGCGAGAAACCGCCGGTCTTCGGAGGTGAGCTCGGCCCTCTCCAGCAGGTCGGGCCGGCGCTCCAGGGTCCGCAGCAGCGCCTGCTCCCGCCGCCAGCGGGCCACGGCCCCGTGGTCCCCCGTCAGCAGGATGTCGGGCACCGCCATGCCCCGGTACACCCGCGGGCGGGTGTACTGGGGGCCCTCCAGCAGCCCGCTGGCGAAGGAGTCCTGCTCCGCGGCACCCTCCGCCAGCACCCCGGGCAGCAACCGGACCACGGCGTCGATCAGCACAAGCGCCGCCAGCTCGCCCCCGGTCAGAACGTAATCGCCGATGGAGATCTCGTCGGTGACCAGGGCCTGGCGCACTCGCTCGTCCACGCCCTCGTAGTGGCCGCAGAGCAGGACCAGCCAGTGCCGCCGGGCCAGGTCGGCCGCCACCTGCTGGGTCAAGGTCCGGCCCTGGGGGGCCAGCAGGATGAACTCCACCCCCGGGCCGCGGCTGCGGGCCCCGCCGGGACCCAGCAGGTCGTCCACCGCCCTGAAGATGGGCTCGGGCTTCAGCACCATCCCCGGGCCGCCCCCGAAGGGCCGGTCGTCGGTGACGTGGTGCTTGCCCTCCGCCCAGTCCCGCAGGTCATGGACGAACAGGCGCACCGCGCCCCGCTCCCGGGCCTTGCGCATCATGCTGGTCTCCAGGGGCGCCCGCACCATCTCCGGGAACAGGGTGAGCACGTCGATGCGCACGCCGCGCCTCCTTGCCGTGCCGGGACCGCATGGCCGGGGCCGGGACTCTCGCTAGTCCAGCAGGCCGGGCAGGTCGCCCAAGACCAGGCGCCCGCGCTCCAGGTCGACGGCCGCCACGGCCTGGCGGATGGCGGGGATCAGAAACTCCCGTCCCCCGTCCCCATCCACCACGATGACGTCGTTGGCCGGATAGCGCAGCACATCCCGCACCTGGCCCACCTTCCGGCCACCGGGGTCCACCACGTCGAGCCCCACCAGCTGGAAGACGTAATACTGGCCGGGCGGAAGGGGCGGCACCTGGTCCTCCGGCACCTGCAGCCGCCCGCCCCGCAACGCCTCGGCCGCCGTCCGATCGGGGCAGCCGGCCAGCTTCACCCGCCAGAACCGGCCCTGGGGCCGTGCCCATTCCACCCGCTCGGGCCGCAACGGCCCGCCATCCGGCGGCGCCACCAGCACCTCCAAACCGGGTTGCAGGCGCTGGGGGTCGTCGCTCAGCAGGTCGACCTTGACCTCGCCGCGGATGCCCCAGGGCGCCAGGATGGCGGCCAGGGTTACCGGGCGGCCGTCCCCCGCCCGTCCCCGTCCAGGATCTCCACTTCCACCCGCTTGCCGGCGCGGGCGCCCACGGCCCGGGCCACCGTGCGGATGGCGCGGGCGATACGGCCCTGCTTGCCGATGATCTTGCCCACGTCCTCCGGGGCCACCCGCACCTCGAGGATCACCGTCTGCTCGCCCGCCACCTCGTTGACCCGTACCTGGTCGGGATCGTCCACCAGGGAGCGGACGAGAAACTCCACCAGTTCCTTCATCCTGCGTCACCTCGATCGCCTCCCGGGCCCTGGCCGCCCCGCCGCAGGGGATGAACCCTGCTGCCGGAGCTCACCTGGAGCGCCCGCGCCCTTCGGCCGGCCCGGCGGCATCCGCCTGTCAGGCACCGGCCCGCCGCTGCTGCCACTTCTCCAGCACGCCCGTGCGCTTCAGGAGCACCCGGACCATGTCCGTGGGCTGAGCTCCCTTGCGCAGCCACTCGATGGCCTTCTCCTCGTTGATCTTGATGGTGGCCGGATCGGTGGTGGGGTTGTAATACCCGATCTCGTCGACGAACCGGCCGTCCCGCGGCGAGCGGGCGTCGGCCACCACCACGCGGTAGAAGGGATTGTTCTTGGCGCCCATCCGGCGCAGGCGCATGCGCAGCGCCACGCAGCATCACCTCGCAGCAACGCTTGGATTCGGCTCGCTCCGTCACCCCGGCAGGGCCGGTTGGACGGGAGCAGCTTCCGGCGCCCCGGCGCAGCCGGCCGGACGGGCCATGGCCCGGTCCCCGGCCCCGGCGGCACCGGACCCGCTAGCGGGGGAAGGGCAGGTTGCCCAGACCGCGCCGGCCCCGCCGGGCGGCTCCCGCCACCTGCTTCATCAGGCGCTGGGTCTCGGCGAACTGCTTGAGCAGGCGGTTGACGTCCTGCACCCGGGTACCGCTGCCCATGGCGATCCGCCGGCGGCGGCTGGCGTTGATGATCTCGGGCCGCCGCCGCTCTTCGGGCGTCATGGACTGGATGATGGCCTCGATCCGGCGCAGCTCCCGCTCGTCCACCGTCACGTCCTTGAGCCGGCCGCCCAGCCCCGGGATCATGGCCAGCAGCTGGTCCAGCGGGCCCATCTTGCGCACCTGGCGCAGCTGCTCGAGAAAGTCCTCCAGGTCGAAGGTCTGCTCCCGCAGCTTGCGCTCCAGCCGCTGGGCCTGCTGGGCGTCGAAGGCCGCCTGGGCCTTTTCGATCAGCGAGAGCACGTCGCCCATGCCCAGGATGCGGGAGGCCATGCGCTCCGGGTGGAAGGGTTCGAGCTGGTCGACCCGCTCCCCCAGCCCGACGAACTTGATCGGCCGCCCCGTCACCGCCCGCACCGATAGGGCCGCACCGCCCCGGGCGTCGCCGTCCAGCTTGGTCAGGATGACGCCATCGATGCCCAGGCGCCGGTGGAAGGTCTCGGCCACGTTGACGGCATCCTGGCCGGTCATGGCGTCGACCACCAGCAGGATCTCCCGCGGTGCCACCGCCTGCCGGATGCGCTCCAGCTCGTCCATCAGGGCGTCGTCGATGTGCAGCCGGCCGGCGGTATCGATCAGCACCACGTCCCGGCCCCGGCGCCGGGCCTCGGCAACCCCTTCCCGGGCGATGTCCACCGGATCGCGGTCGGTGCCCGGCGCGTAGACGGGCACCTGGACCTGCTGGCCCAGGGTGACCAGCTGCTCCACCGCCGCAGGACGGTAGACGTCGGCGGCCACCAGGAGGGGCTGGCGTCCCTGGCGGGTGAGGAGCCGGGCCAGCTTGGCGGCGGTGGTCGTCTTGCCCGACCCCTGCAGCCCGACCAGCATCACCACGGCGGGCAGCTCGCCGCCCAGGTCGAGCCGGGCGTGCTGGCCGCCCATCAGCTGGGTCAGCTCGTCGTGGACGATCTTGATGACCTGCTGGGCCGGGGTGAGGCTTTCCAGGACCTCCTGGCCCACCGCCCGTTCCCGCACCCGGGCGATGAAGTCCTTGACCACCTTGAAGTTGACGTCGGCCTCCAGCAGGGCGAGGCGTACCTCCCGCAGGGCCGCCTCCACGTCGGCCTCGGTCAGCTTCCCCTTGCCGCGCAGCCGTTTGAAGACCGCCTGCAGCTTTTCCGCCAGGCCCTCGAAGGCCATGATCACACCTCACCTCGCCGGTGCCGGCCCCGGCCGTTCCGCCCCGCCCGGTTTCGCACCGGGAGGAGCCGGCCCCGCCTCCAGCTCGCGGCGCAGCGCCCTCACGATGGCCAGCGCCTCCTCAAGAGGCCTCCCGGCCGGTCCACCCGCCCCAGCCGCCGCCGCGGCGGCACCCAGAGCGGCCTCCAGGCGGTCCAGGTGGCCGGCCGCCCGCTCCCGCCACACTCCCAGCCCCAGGGCGCCTTCCGTTTCCTCCAGCAGGGCCTCGCTGCGCCGCAACAGGTCGTGCACCGCCTGGCGGGAGATGCCCAGGTGCTCGGCCACCTCCCCCAGGGAGAGGTCCTGCCAGTGGTACAGCTCGAAGACGTCCTGCTGGCGCGGCGTGAGCAGCCCGCGGTAGAGGTCGTAGAGCCGGTGCAGGCGCAAGGTCCGCTCCAGGGGCTCCAGGGAACCGGCTACCGCTCCGCCCGGTGAAGGCCCGCAGCAGCCGGCCCGTTCACCGGCGCCTGCCCCTGCCGGGCCCGCCGCTGGCGGCGCCGGCTCCGCCGAGCCTGCTCCCCCAGCGGCCGCCGGGTTCGTCCCGCCGGTGGATCGGGGCCTGCGGCCCGGAGCCCTGGCGTCGGGCATGATCGCGCCTCCTCGTCGACCTGGGCCGAACCGGTGGCTGCACCGCCAGCCATGGTACGCCACGCCCTGCGACGCGTCAAGCAAAAATCCTTGACACACCCCCGACAGGCCTGACGGGCCGTGAGGCCGCCCCTGCCGGGCTGTCCTGGAGCCCTCAGGCCTCCGCGCCGGCCGGCGTGCCCTCGAAGAGGGCCCGGGTGAACTCCGCCGGGTCAAAGGGCGCCAGGTCGTCGGCCCCCTCACCGGTGCCCACCCACTTCACCGGCAGCCGCAACTGGTCGGCGATGGCCACCACCATGCCGCCCCGCGCCGTTCCGTCCAGCTTGGTCAGGACGATGCCGGTCACGCCCACGGCCTCGGTGAAGTGCCGTGCCTGAGCCAGGGCGTTCTGGCCCGTGGTGGCGTCCAGCACCAGCAGCACCTCATGGGGCGCCGTGGGATCCAGGCGCTGCAGGACCCGTTGCGTCTTGCGGAGTTCTTCCATCAGGTTGACCCGGGTATGGAGCCGGCCGGCCGTGTCGACCAGCAGCACGTCGGCACCCCGGGCCTGGGCCGCCTGCAGGGCGTCGAAGGCCACCGCCGCCGGATCCGCTCCCGGGTGCTGGCGCACCAGGTCGGCCCCCGCCCGCTGGCACCAGCGCTCCAGCTGGTCGATGGCCGCGGCGCGGAAGGTGTCGGCCGCTCCCACCACCACCTTCCACCCCTCCTGGCGATAACGGGCCGCCAGCTTGCCCACGGTGGTGGTCTTGCCGCTGCCGTTGACCCCTACTACCAGGATCACCAGGGGACCGGCGCGACGGCCCGGCGCCGCGGGCGGGGCGGCCACCGCTTCCAGCATGCCCCGCATCTCCTCGGCCAGGAGTCCCGGCACGGCGGCGGCATCCCGCACCCCCTCCGCCCGCACCCGCTCCCGCAGCCGCTCCAGCAGCCGCTGGGTGGTGGCCACCCCCACGTCGGCGGTAATCAGCACGGCCTCCAGCTCTTCAAACAGGGCTTCATCCAGGGCCGCCCCCTGGACCACGGCCCGGATCCGGCCGGCCAGCTGCTCCCGGGTCCGGGCCAGGCCCGCCTTGAGCTTGCTCCAGATCACGGTCCGACCTTCCTCTCTGAAGACGCGTTCTTCCAGGCCCCGTGGGGGTTCGCGTCCCCCGTCTCCCAGGGTCAATCCCCCGCGGCCTCCATGGCTTCCTGGCGGGCCGCACCCGCGGGGCTCCGGCCTCGACCCGCCTCCCCCCGGCCCGCGGCGGTCCCGCCGGCCTGGTCCTCGGCACCGGGCGGCCGGCGGGCTTCCCTCTCGCTCCCGGCCGCACCAGGAACCGCCCCGCGCCCTTCGCCCTCGCCCGCGGCGGCCACCTCGGCCAAGCGGACCGACACCACCCGCGACACCCCCGACTCGGGCATGGTCACCCCATAGAGGGTATCCGCAGCGGCCATGGTCCCCTTCTGGTGGGTGATCACGATGAACTGCGTGCCGGTGAACCGCCGCAGGTAACGGGCGAACCGGTCCACGTTGCGGTCGTCCAGGGCGGCGTCGATCTCGTCCAGAAGGCAGAAGGGCGTGGGCTTCACCCGGATCAGCGCCAGCAAGAGGGCGATGGCGGTGAGGGCCCGCTCGCCGCCGGAGAGCAGCGACAGGTGCTGCAGCTTCTTGCCCGGCGGCTGTGCCACCACCTGGACCCCGGCCTCCAGGGCGTCCCCCTCGCCCAGGATCAGGTCGGCGTGGCCACCGCCGAAGAGCTCCCGGAACACCTGGCGGAACTCCGCCCGCAGCCGCTCATAGGTCACCCGGAAGATGCGCTCCATCTCCCGGTCCATCTCGGCCAGGACGGCGCGCAGCGCCTCGCGGGCTTGCTGCAGGTCGCGGTACTGGCGCTCCAGGAAGGCGTACCGCTGGCAAACCCGCTCGTGTTCCTCCACCGCCGCCAGGTTGACCTCGCCCAGGGCCGCCATGCGCCGGCGCAGCTCGGCCACCCGTCGCTCCCCTTCCTGCCAGCCCGCCGGGGGTTCGTCGGGCACCTCCTGGACGCCAAAGTCCTCGGCCAGCCGGGCGACCAGCCGGTCCCGCTCGCTCTCCAGCCGGGCCGCCTCCACCTCCAGCCGCCGCAGCTCGTCCGACAGCCGGTCCAGCTCGGCCCGGGCGGCGACCGACTCCCCTTCCACCGCGTCCAGCCGGGCCGCCAGCCGGGCCCGGGCGTCCCGGGCTTCGGCCAGCGCCTGGCGGCAGGCGGCCACCCGGGCTTCGCCCTCCGCCACCGCCGCCTGGAGCCGTTGCCGCTGGGCGGCCACCTCAGCCTGTTCCCGGGCCAGCTGGGCCGCCTCCTCCCGGCGCCGGTCTTCGTCCAGTTCCAGGCGCCGGGCCTCCTGGCGCGCCCGCTCCAGCTGCTCGGCCAGCAGCCTCCCTTCCCGGGTAAGGCCCTCCACCCGGGCCGTGGCCCGGACCAGGTCGCCGGTCACCTGGTCCCGCCGGGCCCGGGCCTGCTGAAGGGCCGTTTCCGCTGCGGCCACCGCCGCGGCGGCCTCCCGGGCCCGGGCCTCGGCCGCTTCCACCTGTTCCGGAGCCAGCCCGTCACCGTCCCTTGCCGGGACGGCCAGTTCCTCCAGCTCGTCCTGGACGTCGGCCATGGTGCGCTCCAGCCGCTGCCGCTGCTGGGCGGCGGCCTGGCGCTGCTGCTCCAGCCGGGCCCGGCTTACCGCCCCCTGCTGCCGCTGCTGGCGCGCGGCCTCCAGGTCTGCAGCGGCCCGGGCGGCCGCGTCCTCCGCCCTGCGCCGGCGGTCTTCCACCTGGGCCAGGGCGCCGGCCAGCTGCTGGACCCGCTGCCGCAGGGCCTCCACCTGACGCCGCCGGGCCAGAAGGCCGGCGGACTCCTGCCGGCGGCTGTCATGGCCGCCGGTCATGGCACCGCCGGGATGGATCACGTCGCCTTCCAGGGTGACGATCCGGTACCGGTAGCCGCTGGCTGCCGCCAGCCGCCGGGCTGCGGGCAGGTCTTCCGCGATCAGGATCCGGCCCAGCAGGTTGGCCAGGGCGGGGCGCAGGACCGGGTCGAACCGGACCGCGTCGATGCCCCAGGCCACAGCGCCCGGCTGGCGGTCCAGTTGGCGATCGGCGTCGGCCGGGGCCGAGGGGCGGATGGTGTCCAGGGGCAGGAAGGTGGCCCGCCCGGCCCGGGCGCGCTTCAGCGCCTCGATGGCCGCCTCGGCCCCCGCCGCCGTCCGCGTGATCAGGTGCTGCAGGGCCGGCCCCAGGGCGACCTCCACCGCCCGCTCCAGGCGCGGCTCCACCTGGATCAGCTCCGCGACGGCGCCGATGACCTCCCGGTAAGCCGGATCGCCTCCATCCCGACCGGCCAGCACGGCCCGGACGCCGGCGAAGAACCCCTCGTGCTCCCGTTCCATCTCCTCCAGCACCCGCAGCCGGGACGAGGCCTCCCCCGCCTGCTGGCGCAGTTGCTGGGCCTCCCGGCCGGCGGCCCGGGCCTCCGCCTGGGCCGCTTCCAGGGCGCGGCGCGCCACCTCCTCCCGGCGGGCGGCCTCCGCGGCGGCCGCCGCCAGGCGCTCCAGCTCCGCCTCGACGCCGGCCTCCTCCTCGGCCAGGCGCCGGGCCTCGGCCTCAAGCCCCTCCAGGCGCTGGCGCAGCCGCTCGGCCCGCTGGGCAGCCTGGGCCTGTTCCCGCTGGCGGGCCTGCTGCTCGTTGCGCAGCCGGCTGAGTTCCTGCAAGGCCTCCAGGTGCGCCTCCCGGGCCGCAGCCAGCGCCCCTTCCGCCCGGGCCACGGCCGCCCCCGCTTCCGCCACCGCGGCCCGGGCTTCCTGCTCCGCCTGCCGTGCCGCCTCCAGCTCGGCCAGCAGAGCCTGGTGGCGGCGAGCAGCCTCCTCGGCACCCGCAGCCCCCGCCTGGCGCTGGGCCGCCAGTTCCTCCGCCCGCCGGCCCAGCTCCTGCTCCCGGCTCGCCAGCTGGGCGGCCCGCTCATCCAGCACGGCCAGGCGGGTGCGCACCGCCTCCAGGGCCCGCTCGGCCTCGGCCAGGGCCGCCTGGGCCGCCTCCACCTGCTGCTCCTGGTGCCGGGCCTGGGCGCGCAGGCCGTCCCGGGCCGCCTCCGCCTCCTCCAGCCGCCGGCGGGCGCCGGCCACCTGCTGCCGCACGGCCTCCAGCCGCCGGGCATGTTCCGCCAGGCGCCGCTGGGCCTGGACGGCCTGGGCCGTGACCATGCGGGCCTCCAGGTCGACCAGCTCGTCCCGCCACTGCCGGTAGAGGTGGGCCCGCCGGGCCTGCTCTGTCAGGCCGTCCAGGCGGTCTTCCAGCTCGCGCAGGATGTCCCCCAGGCGGAGCAGGCGGTGCTCGGCGTCTTCCAGCCGGCGCAGCGCCTCCTTCTTGCGCACCTTGAAGCGGGTGATGCCCGCCGCCTCCTCCAGCAGCCCGCGGCGGTCCTCGTCCCGGGCGCTGAGGATCTCGTCGATCTTGCCCTGCCCCACCACCGAGTAGGCTTCCCGGCCGATGGCGGTGTCGTAGAGCAGCTCCTGCACGTCCCGCAGGCGCACCCGCTGGCCGTTGAGCAGGTAGTCGCTGCCCCCGGCCCGGTCGACCCGCCGCGCCACCGTCACCTCGGTGTAATCGATGGGCAGCCGGCCGTCCTCGTTGTCCAGGACGAGCACCACCTCGGCCAGCCCCACTCCCTTGCGGGTGGCCGTGCCGGCGAAGATCACGTCCTCCATCTTGCTGCCGCGCAGCTGGCGGGCGCTCTGCTCCCCCAGGACCCAGCGCACGGCGTCGACCAGGTTGCTCTTGCCGCTGCCGTTGGGGCCGACGATGGCCGTGATCCCCGGGCCGAACTCCAGCCGCGTGCGGTCGGCGAAGGACTTGAACCCGTAAAGCTCCAGCCGTTTCAGGTACATGGCCGCCTCCCCGACAGAAAAAAACCTGCCGTGGCACCGGGTCCAACGGGCAGGTCGTAGGACGAACCCGGCCCCGGGCGCGGCCCCGGGGCACCGGGCGATAGCTAGCGGGGCTCGATGATGAACTTGATGGCCGTGCGCTGCTGGCCGTCGATCTCGATGTCGGCAAAGGCCGGGATCACCACGAGGTCGATGCCGTTGGGCGCCACATACCCCCGGGTGATGGCGATGGCCTTGACCGCCTGGTTGACGGCCCCCGCCCCGATAGCCTGCACCTCCGCGGCACCGTCTTCCCGCAGCACCGCGGCCAGCGCCCCGGCAACCGCCTTGGGCCGCGAGTTGGCCGAGACCCTCAGCACCTGCACCACGGCGACTCCTCCCCCAGAGTGAGCCATGGAAACGGCTGTGCTTGAACGGATGCAACGCAGGCGACCCTCGTCGCAGGCAGGTCTCGGAGGATGTTTCGGCGGGATGGGAGGGGGTTCCTTCCGCCACTCCGGCGGCAGGGGCCCGAAAGGCGCTCCACCAGTACCGGGTCCCGCCCGGCACCTGACTCCGGTGGTTCGGGGCCGGCCGGGTGCGGGGCAGGCGACCCCGCCGGGCCGCACGGGAACCCGGCCCTGCCTCCTTCGGGGCCGAAGGCGGGCCGCAGGCGCCACCGGCGGGCACTCCGGCCGGTGCCCGGTCCCGGACCGCAGGTGCCGGCTCGAGGTCAGGCGGTCCCCTCCGGCTCCGGGGCGGCGCCCCCGGGGCCGGCCGGCTCTTCCAGCCCGGCCAGGGCAATGCGGGCCGCTTCCCGCTCGGCCACCTTCTTGCTCCGCCCGACGGCCTGGGCCAGGGGCCGGCCGCCCACCCGCACTTCCACGGTGTAGCGCGGGTCGTGCTCGGGGCCGGCCGCACCGATGACCCGGTAGGTCGGTTCCCCCAGGCCCAGGCGGCGGGACAGCTCCTGCAGGGCCGTCTTGGGGTCGTCACAAGCCCCTGAGCTCTCCGCCAGGCGCCGGATGTCGTCGCCCAGGGTGCGCAGGATGAAGGCCCGGGCGCCCTCCAGCCCCTCCTGCAGGTAGACCGCGGCCACCATGGCCTCGTAGGCGTCGGCCAGCACCGACGGCCGCTGCCGGCCTCCCGTAGCCTCCTCGCCCCGCCCGAGGCGCAGCAGTTCCCCCAGGCCCAGGCGCTGCGCCGTGGCGGCCAGGGTCTCGGCCCGGACCACCGCCGCCCGCAGCTTGCTGAGCTCCCCTTCTGGCCGCTGGGGGTAGGTGCGGAAGATGTAGTCCGTCACGCAAAGATTGAGCACGGCGTCCCCCAGGAATTCCAGCCGCTCGTTGTCGGGCCCGGCCGTATCGGGATGCTCGGCCCGGTAGGAGGCGTGGGTCAGCGCCTCCAGGAAGGGATCGGGCCGGGCCGGCGCCACCCCCGTCAAGGCGGCCACGGCCTCCACCCAGCCCGGGTCTCCTGCCCGCGGGAACCGGGTCTCTCCGCCGTCCGCCCGCGCCGCCCCCGCGGGGGGCGCCTGCCCTCCCCCAGGGAAGGGCTCGCCGGCCAGCGCCGGCCCGGCCGGGTTCATCCCGCCGCCGCGCGCCGTCCCGGCCGGCCGGCCGGCGTCCGCAGCGCCGGCGGGCGCGGCCGAACCGGCAACAGGGGCACCGGCCCCACCGGCCGGGGCGGTGGACCCATCCTGCGGGCGATCAAGCGCCACGTTCCTCCGCCCCCGCCTCGTAGCGCCGGAAGGCCAGGCACGCGTTCTGACCCCCGAAGCCGAAGGAATTGGACAGCGCCACGCGGATGGCCCGGGGCCGGGCCCGGTTGGGCACGTAGTCCAGGTCGCACTCCGGGTCAGGATCGTCCAGGTTGATGGTGGGCGGCAGCACGCCGTCCCGCAGGGCCAGGACGGTGAGGATGGACTCCACCGCTCCCGCCGCGCCCAGAAGGTGGCCCGTCATGGACTTGGTGGAACTGACCGCCAGCCGGTAGGCGTGATCCCCAAAGACCCGCTTGATGGCCTGGGTCTCCGCCACGTCCCCCTGGGGCGTGGAGGTCCCGTGGGCGTTGATGTAGTCCACGTCCCCGGGGTCGACGCCGGCGTCGGCCATGGCCGCCTCCATGGCCCGGGCCCCGCCTTCCCCGCCCGGGGCGGGCTGGGTGATGTGGTGGGCGTCGGCCGTCGTGCCGTAACCGATGATCTCGGCATAGATGCGGGCGCCCCGCTTCCGGGCATGCTCCAGGGTTTCCAGGATCAGGGCCCCCGCCCCCTCCGCCATGACGAACCCGTCGCGGCCGCGATCAAAGGGCCGGGACGCGGCCTCCGGCGCATCGTTGCGGGTGGAGAGGGCCTTCATGGCGCAGAACCCGGCCAGTCCCAGGGGCACGATGGCCGCCTCGGCACCGCCGGTGATCATCACGTCGGCCTCGCCCCGCTGGAGGATCCGGAAAGCCTCGCCCACGGCGTGGGCCGAGGCCGCACAGGCCGTCACCAGGGTGCTGTTGGGCCCGCGGGCACCGTAGCGGATGGCCACCTGGCCGGCCGCCATATTGGCGATCATCATGGGGATGAAGAAGGGGCTGACCCGGTCCGGGCCCCGCTCGGCCATCACCGCGGCCTGTTCCACGAAGGTCTCGATGCCGCCGATGCCCGTCCCCATCACCACGCCCAGCCGCCGCCCGTCCATGGCTGCCGGGTCGATGCCGGCGTCTGCCAGGGCCATGGCCACACTGGCCATGGCGAACTGGGTGAAGCGGTCCATGCGCCGGGCTTCCTTGCGGTCGATGAAGGCGGTGGGATCGAAGTCGGGCACCTCGCCCGCAATCTGGGATGGGAAGGGGGACGGGTCGAACCGGCTGATGCGCCGGATCCCGGAGCGGCCGGCCAGGACCCCCTCCCACAGGGCCTCCACGCCGACGCCCAGGGGCGTGATGGCCCCGACACCGGTGATCACCACGCGGTGCCGCATAAAGGCTCCTCCACTCCTTTCCGGCCGGCGGGCGCCCCGCCCGCGCAGGGCGGGGCGCACCGGCCGCCGCGGGGATGCGACCCGGCGTGGTCACTTGTGGGACTCGATGTACTGGATCGCATCCCCCACGGTGGCGATCTTCTCGGCATCCTCGTCGGGGATCTCCAGGTCGAACTCCTCTTCGAGGGCCATGATCAGCTCCACGATGTCCAGCGAGTCCGCGCCCAGATCCTCGATGAACCGGGCTTCGGGCGTCACGCTGGCTTCATCGACCCCCAGCTGCTCCACGATGATGGCCTTGACCCGCTGGAAAAGGGCCTCGTCCGCCATGTTGCCACCTCCTTTCCCCTCCCCGGTGCCGGGGGCACCGCAGCCCGGCGGGACGGCCCGGACGGGCGCCGCTGCCGGCGCCGCGGTGCGCGGGGCAGGGCTCCCGGCCGGCTCACCCCAGGGACAGGCCGCCGTCCACCACCAGCACCTGTCCGGTGATATAGGCGGCCGCATCGGAAGCCAGAAAAACGGCGGCGTGAGCGACGTCTTCCGGCGTGCCCAGCCGCCCCAGGGCGATGCGCTGGGCGAGGGCGTCCCGGTACTCCGGCGCCAGCTCGCCCGTCATGTCGGTGGCGATCAGGCCCGGGGCGATGGCGTTGACGGTGATGCCGCGGGACCCCAGCTCCCGGGCCAGGGCCTTGGTCAGGCCCACGACCCCCGCCTTGGCCGCCACGTAATTGGCCTGGCCAGCGTTGCCGGTCAGGCCCACCACCGACGTGATGTTGATGATCCGCCCCGAGCGCTGCCGCAGCATGACCCGCGCCGCCGCCTTGCAGGTGAAGAACAGGCTGCGCAGGTTGGTGTTCAGCACCTCGTCCCACTGTTCCGGCTTCATCCGCAGGATCAGGCCGTCCCGGGTGATGCCGGCGTTGTTGACCAGGATGTCCAGGCGCCCACCGAAGGCATCGGCCGCCTGCTCCACCAGGCGCGTGGCCTGATCCCCGTCGGCCACGTCCGCCTGGAAGGCCACGGCTTCGCCGCCCCGGTCCCGGATCGCGGCGACCACCTCCTCGGCGGCGGCCGCCGAGGACCGGTAGTTGAGGGCGACCCGGGCCCCCGCCGCGGCCAGCGCCTCCGCGATGGCCCGCCCGATGCCGCGGGAGCCACCCGTCACCAGGGCCGTCCGGCGATCAAGGTTCATGCTAGCAAACCCCCTTCCGGACGGGCAACCAGCGCCAGGATTTCCTCCGCAGTGCCGGCGGCGACGGCGTCAAGGTGCTTGTCGATGCGCCGGGCGAAACCCGTCAGGGTCTTGCCGGGCCCCATCTCCACCAGCCGCGTGATCCCTTCCCGTTGCATCCGGCGCACCGACTGCTCCCAGCGCACAGGGTGGTAAACCTGCTGGACCAAAAGCTCCCGGATCCGCTCCGGGTCCGTCACCGGCTCGGCCGTCACGTTGGCCACCACCGGGATGCGGGCCGGCCGGAAGGGCACCTCGGCCAAGACGCCGGCCAGCCGCCGGGCGGCCGGTTCCATCAGCCGGCAGTGGAAGGGCGCGCTGACGGGCAGGAGCACCGCCCGGCGGGCTCCGGCCGCCCGGGCCCGCTCCAGCGCCGCCTCCACGGCGGCCCGCTGGCCGGCCACCACGATCTGGCCGGGGCAATTGTAGTTGGCGGGTTCCACCACCCCGGCGCCCGCGTCCATCACCTGGCGGCAGATGTCCTCCACGGTGCCGGCCTCCAGGCCCAGCAGGGCGGCCATGGCCCCTTCGCCCGGCGGGACCGCCTCCTGCATGAACTTGCCCCGCAGCCGCACCACCCGGGCCGCATCGGCCAGCTCCAGCACCCCCGCCACCACCAGGGCCCCGTACTCGCCCAGGGAGAGGCCTGCCGCCATGGCGGGCTCCAGCCCGCGGGCGGCCAGCACCCGCCAGCAGGCGACGCCCACCGCCAGCAGGGCGGGCTGCTGGAACTCGGTCAGCTGCAGCTGGTCCTCCGGACCTTCGAAGCAGAGACGGGCCACGTCGAAGCCGGCGGCGGCCGAAGCCTCCGCGAAGACCTCCCGGGCCTCGGGGAACTGCTCGTAGAGGTCCTTGCCCATGCCCACGTACTGGGCGCCCTGCCCGGGGAACACCACGGCGGTGCCGCTCATGGCGCCTGCTCACCCCCCGGGGCCGGTCGGAACCCGGACCCGCCGGCGGCGGCCGCCGCCGGGTCCAGGGCTGCGCCGGCTGCCGGTGGAGCGACGGCCGGCCGGGCCGGGTTCGTCCCGTCCAGCCGCGCCCGGCCCCGGGCCGCCTGCTCGCGAATCCAGGCGGGCAGGCCGTACTCGGGCTGCCGGCCCGGCATCTCCAGCGGCCGGGCCGCGGGCCGGTCATAGCCCCAGCGGACGACGGCGGCCCCCCAGGTCAGGCCGCCGCCGAAGGCGACCAGCAGCACCGTCTGCCCCGCCCGCACGCGGCCTGCGGACAGGGCCTCGTCCAGGGCCACCGGGATGGAAGCCGCCGAGGTGTTGCCGTAGCGGTCGATGTTCACCACCACCCGGTCCAGGGGAAGGTCGAACCGCCGGGCCGACGATTCGATGATGCGGTAGTTGGCCTGGTGGGGTATGTACAGGTCCACGTCCTCAAAGCGCAGGCCGGCCTGGGCCAGGGCGGCCTGGGCGGCGTCGCCCATCGTCTTGACCGCGAACTTGAAGACCTCCCGGCCGTTCATCTGCACGTAGTGGAGGCCCCGGGCCACCGTCTCGGGCGACGCCGGGAGGCGCGACCCGCCGGCCGGCTGCTTGAGCAGGTCTCCCCCCGAGCCGTCGGCGCCCAGGTAGAGGCCCAGGATGCCCTCGCCGGGAGCCGCCGGGCGCAAGACCGCCGCGCCCGCGCCGTCACCCAGCAGCACACAGGTGCGCCGGTCGCTCCAGTCGATGATCTTGGACAGGGTCTCGGCCCCCACCACCAGCACGGTGTCGTAGAGGCCCGCCGCCACGAACTGGGCTCCCGCCGCCAGGGCATAAACGAATCCCGAGCAGGCCGCTTCCAGGTCGAACCCGGCGGCGCGCGTGGCGCCCAGGCGGTCCTGCAGCAGGCAGGCCGTCGACGGGAAGGGCATGTCCGGCGTCACCGTGGCGACGATGATCAGGTCCACCTGCTCCGGGCGGACCTGGGCCTCCTCCAGGGCCCGCCGGGCCGCCACCTCCGCCAGGTCGGACGTGGCGGTGTCCGGATCGGCCACCCGCCGCTGGCGGATCCCCGTGCGGGTGCGGATCCATTCGTCGTCCGTCTCCACCACCTCAGCCAGGTGGTCGTTGGTCACCACCACCGGCGGCACGCAGGCGCCGATGCCGGCGATGGTCACCCCTCTACCGGCCGCGACCAAGGGCTTCACCGTCCTCCTTGCCGATGGACTCGCCGATGCGGTGGAGCAGGCGTCCCTGGCACGCCTTCACCGCCACCCCGATGCCGTTGGCAAAGGCCCGGGTGTCCGACGAGCCGTGACACTTGAACACCAGGCCGTCAAGGCCCAGGAAGAGCGCCGCCCCGTACTCGCCGTAATCCAGCCGCCGGCGCACGCCCAGAAGGACGGGGCGCAGCAGCAGGGCGGCGACCCGGGCGAGAGGCCGGCGCGCCACCTCGGCCTTGAGCAGCTTCCAGCAGGCCTCTCCTGCACCCTCCATGGCCTTGAGGGCGACGTTGCCGGTAAAACCGTCGCAAACCACCACATCAGCCTTGCCAGCGAAGAGCTCGCGGGCCTCCACGTTGCCGGCGAAGTGGAGCCCGCTGGAGGCCAGGCGCTCATAGGTCTCGCGGTAGAGCCGGTTCCCCTTGCCGGCCTCGCTGCCGATGTTCAGCAGGGCCACCCGCGGGGAGGGCCGCTCCAGCACCTCCCGCGCATAGACGGCGCCCATGACGGCGTACTGGACCAGCTGCTCGGGATCGGCTTCCGCACTGGCGCCCAGATCCAGCATGAGGAAACCGCGGCCGTCCAGGGTGGGCAGCACGGCCGCCAGGGCAGGGCGTGCCACCCGCGGCAGGGTCCCCAGCATGAGCTTGCCGGCGGCCATCAGGGCACCGGTGCTGCCCGCCGAGACGAAGGCGTCGGCCTCCCCCTCCCGCAGCAGGCGCATGCCCACGGCGATGGACGAGTCCTGCTTGCGCCGCAGGGCCGCCACCGGCGAATCGCCGGCCTCGATCACCTGGGAGGCGTGGACGATCCGGCCGGGCGGTGGCGAGCCTGCGCCCTGGCGGCGCAGCTCCGCCGCCACCCGCTCCTGGGGGCCCAGCCAGAGGATGTCCACCGGCCACCGGGCTGCGGCCGCCAGGCCGGCCGCCACGGGCACCGAGGGCGCGCCGTCGCCGCCCATGACGTCCACGGCCACCCGCCACCGGCGCGGGATCCCCGGATCCGTCCCCGTCATGGCTCCACCTCCCCTCGCCCGTCACCGGTGGCGGCGCCGCCCGCAGGTTCCTCCCCGGACTTCTGGGGCCCGGCCGCGCGGGGCCCGGCCCCCGGACCCGCCAGCACCTGGACGACGAACTTGCCTCGGAAGACCGTCTCGTCCCCGGCCCGGGTCTGCACCAGCACCACCGGCTCCCCGTCCCGCCGGTGGCGCAGCACCACGGCCCTGGCGACCAGGCGCTGGCCGACCTGGACGGGCTTTTTGTATTTGATGTTGGCGACGGAGATGCAGGCCAGCTCGGCGTCCACCACGGCCAGGGCAAGGGAATCGGCCTGGGCCAGGATGTACTGGCTGCGGACCAGGCGGGTGCGGGCAAAGGCCATCTCAGGGGTGGTCTGCAGGATGGAGATGCCGAACTTGCCCAGTTCCAGGTCGACCAGCTCGCCGACGATCTCCTGGAGGGGCAGGGCGCGGACCCGGCCGTGGACCCGTTCCGCCACCGCCCGAACCCGCTCCCGGACCGCGGGAATGCCCAGGCGCATGCGGTCCAGGCGGATGGTGGCCACGCTGACGTGAAAGCGCTCGGCCAGTTCCTCGTCGGTCAGAAAGGGGTTCTCCTGAAGAACCTGCACCAGCCGGGCCTGCCGCGTGGCGCGGGAGTCGCGGCCGCCTGCGGATCCGGGCAGCCCGCGGCGCGGGGACCCGGCCGGGGTTTCCGGCGGGGACCCGGACGAACCGGAGGGCACCGTCAAGCTGAGGGGCGGCCGCGTGTTTCGCACCTGGTCATAACCTCCGGTTTTAATACCTGCCCTTATAACCCGGACAAAACCACCGCCAGTATACGCGAGGCCACCGGCCATGCCAAGCCGGGAAATGGCTTCCAGGCGCCGGCGCCGCCCGGCGGCAACCCGGTAACGACCACCCGGTCACGACCACCCTTAAGAAAAAACAAAACCGGATGGCACCCACCGGCCCATCCGGCTTGGCCCTGGAAGCCCGGGCCCAGGCCGCCTGCGGCTCCGGTCAGGATCCTGGGTCCGTCCGGCGTCAGGATTCCTTCTGCACCGCCACCCGGCCGTCGTAGTAGCCGCAGTTGGGGCACACCCGGTGCGGCCGCTTCGGCTGGTGGCACTGCGGGCACTCCACCACTGCCGGGGCCTGCAGCTTCCAGTGGGTCCGCCGCTTGTCCCGGCGGGACTTGGACGTCTTATGCTTCGGAACCGCCATGGTCCCCTTCCTCCCCCTTGCCGTGCTCGCGCAACCACTGGTCCAGGGCCGCCAGCCGGGGATCCAGATCCTCATCCCGGCAGTCGCAGGGCCCTTCGTTCAGGTTCTTGCCGCAGCGGGGACAGAGGCCGCGGCATCCCAACCGGCAGAGCTGCTTGGCGGGCACCGCCAGGATCAGGTTCTGGCGGATCCCCTCCCGCAGGTCCACCTGGTGGTTGTCGTAGTAGGCGACCCGCGTGTCGCCCGCGTCCTCGGGTTCCTCCCCGGCGCCGGCACCCGCCGGCCGGGGCAGGAACTCCTCTTCGTAGCGGGTGTGCAGGTTCGCCTCGAAGGAGTCCAGGCAGCGATCGCAGGTCAGCCTGGCCCTGGCGGCCAGGTCCGCTTCCAGCCAGATGCGGCCCTCGCCGGTGTGGGTCAGCCGGTACTGCAAGCGGATGGGCCCATGGGCGGCGATGTCGCCGCCCGGCACGGGAATGGGCTCGATGGGCGCCACCACGGTGCCCGTCGACTGCAGCCCGCGCTGGCGGGTCAGGGCTTCCACATCGATGACCAGCGGATCGGCCATGTTCCTCGTCCCTCGCTACACAACGGGATCATTATAGAAAGGCGCGGCAGGGGTGTCAAAAGGCCGGTGCGCCCGGTGCTGCCGGTCCACAGGGTGCGCGGTTCACAGGGTGGGGGCCGGCCCTCCTGGTTCCCCCTTCATCGCGTTTCGCTTGCCCTTCAGTCACACGGCGGGCCCTGGCCCCCCTGCTGGCAAAGCCAGGCCACGGCGGCCGCCAGGCTCGGTACCCGCACCACCATGGGCGCGCTGCCCGGCGCCGGGCCGGGTCCCCGAGCCGGCACGAACAGCACGTCCAGGCCCGCCATGGCCGCCGCACGCCACTTCTGCTCCACCCCTTCCACGGGCCCCACCCGGCCGTCGGGAGATAGGGTGCCCGTGGCGCCCACCCGCCGCCCGCCGGCCAGGTCCCCGGGAGCAAGGGCGTCCACCGCCGCCAGGCCCATGGCCAGGCCTCCGGAGGGACCGGCAATGGCCGGGGGGAGGGGGAACCCGGCCACGGCGCCGGGTTCCACCCCCATGAGCTCCGCGGCCGCAGCGGCGGCCGCCTCCTTGCTGGCGGCCAGGGCGGCGCGCTGGGCGGCCATCACCTCGTCCAGGGAACCCCCGCCCAGGGCCCGGGCCGTGACCAGGCTGCGCCCGGGATCGCGCAGCACCGTCCAGGCGTCGCCCAGCCGGGCCGGGCGGGCCGCCACGGTGACCAGCCAGAAGGGGGTCGTCACCACCGGGCGCGTGCCTGGGGGCCGCACCACTTGCACGGGCACCGGCACGGCCAGGCCGGGCTCCACCAGAAGCCAGGGGGTGGGCAGGCGGGCGGCCAAAAACCCCATCAGGCCGGCCACGGCCAGGGCGGCCAGAAGTCGCCCCAGCCTGGGGACGAACCGCGGCACCGGCGCGGGCCCGGCCGGGCCGGGCCCGGCCGCCGCCGGCCCCGGGTGGCCTGCCGGGCCGCCGGTGAGGCCCTCTCCCCCACCGGCACGGCCCTGCCCGCCGCCGGGATCGACCGGCCTCCCGCCGCGGCCGCCCGGCCCCGGGCCGGAGACGCCAGGCAGCGCGGCAGGCCCGCCGGGTTCCCGGCCGCCGCCGTCCCGTTGCCGGCCGGACCCGCCCTGGGGGCGGCCCCCGGGCGCCGGCTTTCCGTCCACTGCACCCGTCGCCTCCGTCTGCATCCGTGGCCTCCGTCGCGCCCGTCTCCTCCATCCGGGTTGTAGTCGGTCTGTAGCGGCGCCGGTGCCCCCGCTCCCGCCGGCCCCCCAGGCCGGCCCGGCTGTACCGCGCCCTGCCTTCCCGGGCCGGGATCCCCGCCCGCCGGTCCCGCAGGCCCGAACGGCGTGAAGGCGCGGCCGCCGGCGCCGCCGGGGATCCCTCGCCGGTCCCGCGCCGGGCCCCCGGGCACCCCGGTATACCGCCTCCGGGCCGTCCATATACATGCTGGTGCGCCCCACCTCAGGGCATGCCCGGGCCCGTTGCCGGAGGAACCCGCAGGCGGCCCGGCCGGCATCCCGGTCCCGTCCTGCCGGCGGGGCCGCCGGCGGCAGTTCCGCTCCCGGGGGGCCGTGCGCAAGGGAGTGGGGCGGGTCCGGTACGGGGGAGTGCCCGTGCGCCAGTCACCCCTTACCCATTTGCTGGTGGCCGCCGTGGTGGGCCTGGTGGTCGCCATGGTGGTGTATCCCGAGACGGCCTTCGCGGCCGCCGTGGCCGGACTCAAGGTCTGGTGGGACGTGGTCTTCCCGGCCCTGCTGCCCTTCTTCATCGGCGCCCAGATCCTCATGGCCCTGGGCGTGGTCCATTTCATGGGCGTGCTGATGGAGCCCTTCATGCGCCCGCTGTTCAACGTTCCCGGCACGGGAGCCTTCGTCGTCGCCGTCGGCCTGGCCAGCGGCTACCCCCTGGGCGCGGTGATCACGGCCCGGATGCGCCAGCAGGGGCTGCTCAGCAAGACCGAGGCCGAGCGGCTCATGAGCTTCAGCAACACCGCCGACCCGCTGTTCATGGCAGGAGCCGTGGCCGTGGGCATGTTCGGCACGGCGGCCGTGGCGGGACCCATCATGGCGGGCCACTACCTGGGCGCGCTGGCCACCGGCCTGGCCCTGCGCTTCTGGCGCGGCGGCAGCGACCGCAGCGAAGCCCTGGCAGGGGAGGAAGGGTGGCTGCTGGCCCGGGCCTGGCGCGCCATGGTCCGCGCCCGCCAGGAAGACGGCCGCCCCTTCGGCCAGGTGCTGGGGGACGCGGTCCGCGATTCCATCAATACGCTGCTTCTGGTGGGCGGGCTGATCATCCTGATGTCGGTGGTGATCCAGGTGCTGGACCGGGCCGGCATCCTGGCCGCGGTAGGCGGCCTGTTCCTGCTGGTCCTGCACCCCCTGGGCCTGGATCCTTCCCTGACCCGGTCCCTGATCAGCGGCCTGTTCGAATTGACCCTGGGCACCCAGGCCGCCGCCCAGGCCCCGGCGCCCCTCTTCGACCGCCTGGTCATCGCCGGTGCCGTCATCGCCTGGAGCGGGCTTTCCGTCCACGCCCAGGTGGCGGCCATCATCCAGGGCACCGGCTTGAGCATCGGCCCCTACATCGCGGCGCGGGCCTTCCATGCCGTCGCCGCCGGGGCCCTGACCGCCCTGTGGCTGGCCTGGTTTCCCGTAGCCGCGCCCGCCTTCCTGCCGGCCCTGGCCTGGGCGGCACCGGGCCCCCTGCCGTGGCTGGGCCGGCTGCTGGCGGGAGCCTTCCACTTCCTGGTGGCGGTGGGCGGTCTCGCTGCCCTGGCTGCGGTAACCCAGCTGTTGCGCGCCCGGACCGTGTCGGGCCAGCGCTGACGCCCGGGGCCGCACCGGGTCCGGCGCCGGCCGCCCCGTCACGGCGACTCCGGTGCGGCGGATCCGCCGTGGCTGCACCGGCGTCGTCGCCTAGTCGCCGCCCTCCTCGTCCCAGCCGGCCCCTTGGCCGTCCGGATCCTCCACCCCTGCCTCCTCCCGGGTGGGAGCCGCTTCCCGGGCCGCCGTCCCGGAGGGGTGGGCCGCGGCCCGCAGGGTGGCCTGCAGTTCTTGCCGGCCCTCGGCCACGGCGGCCAGCGCCTTGCGCAGGATCCCTTCCAGCCGGTCCAGGACGTCGGCGGCGTAGGCATTGGCGGAGGCCCGCACCTCCCGCGAGCGGGCCTCCGCCTGGGCCAGCATCCGCCGGGCCTGTTCTTCCGCCTTGCGGGTGATCTCCGATTCCCGGGCCATGCGCTCCACGTAGCTGCTGGCCTGCTTCACCATGGCCTCCGCCTCGGCCCGGGCCTGCTCCAGCAGCCGGTCCCGGTCGGCCAGCAGCCGGCGGGCCCGGTCGATCTCCTCCGGCACCAGGCGCCGCAGGTGGTCAAGGAACGAGTAGACGTCATCCTCGTCCAGGATCACCTTGCCCGTCAGGGGCACCCGGCTGGCATGATGCACGAACTGCTCGAAGTCGCGGATGAGCACGTACAGATCCCGTTCCGGGGCGGGCTCGTGATCCGCCACCGTCATCGCCTCCTCCGCACGGCGGCCCGGGCGGCCAAGGCCGGCCGCACCACGTCAGGGACCAGGCCCACCGGATCCACCCCGTAACGGGCCAGTTCCTTGACGATGCTGGAACTCAGGTAGGCATTCTCAGGCCGGGTCATCATGAACAGGGTCTCCAGCTCCCCGGCCAGCTGCTTGTTGATCTGCGCCATCTGGAACTCGTACTCGAAGTCCGAGACCGCCCGCAGCCCCTTGACGATCACCCGCGCCCCTTTGCGGCGGGCGTACTCCACCAGCAGCCCGTCATAGGCATCGACGGACACGTTGGGCAGGTGGGCCGTCGCCTGGCGGGCCAGCTCGACCCGCTCTTCCGGCGTGAACCAGGGCTGCTTGGACGAGTTGATGAACACGGTGACCAGCACCTGGTCGAACAGGCGGCTGGCCCGCTCGATGATGTCCAGATGCCCGTTGGTGATCGGGTCAAAGCTCCCCGGGCAAAGGGCGATGGTCATGGGACTCTCCTTTCCTGGCAGGCGCAAGGTAGAAGCTCAGGGCGGTGTCGCCGTACCGGCGCCGGTCGGCGCGTTCCAGCCCGGCGATCCGGTCCGGGAGGGCTTCCCGGGGGTCGTGCTCCACCACCAGCCGGCCGCCGGGCGCCAGCAGCCGGCCACCGCCCACGGCGGCCACCACCCGGGCCGCCAGTCCCTGGCGATAGGGCGGATCGGCCAGGACCAGATCGAAGACCCGGGAACCGCCCGCAAGTTTCGCAACGGCGGCAAAGACATCCTGCCGCCACACGCCGGCGTCGGCGCCCGCGCCCACGGCGCGCAGGTTCGCTTTGAGGACGGCCACCACCCGGGGATCGGACTCGATGCACAGAGCCTCCCGTGCCCCCCGGCTCAGGGCTTCGATGGCCAGGCTGCCGGTCCCCGCAAAGAGATCGAGGACCCGGGCCCCTTCCACCGCCGGCCCCAGGATGTTGAACAGCGCCTGGCGCACCCGGTCCGTGGTGGGACGAACCTGCCGCCCGGCCGGGACCTTGAGGAGCCGGCCGCGCCAGCGGCCTCCCGTGACGCGCACCGCCCGTCCTCCCTGAAATTGCCATGGGCCGGCGCCCGTCCTGCGGTGAATAAGGGCCGCCCGGCTCCTCCATATTATCGACTGCAAGAGCTGCGGAGGCCAATCCGTCACGGATCCTCCCCAAGGCTCTTCCTCCGGTTTCTCCTCTCCCGGCAAGCGGCGGGGACGCGCCAGCGCCCCGCCGCTTGCTTTGTACCGGGGTGTCCGGGCCGGCGCCCGCGCGGGCGGGCCGCGGCAGGAAAGAGGCTGCCGCCCGCTCCGGCGGCAGCCTCTCCTTCCATGTACTGGACTCGCTGGGCGTGGCCGCGCCTCCCCCTGGGCGCCTACCGCGCCCAGGCGCCCGCCGGGCGGGGGGCCCCCGGCGCAGCGGCACCCGCATAGCCCCCCGGGAAGCCCTGGGCCACCTGGCGCGCCATGTCCACCGGGGCCTGGGGGACCGCGTACCAGTTGCGCTGCTGGAGGTACTGAAACAGCTCGAAGGCCATCTCGGCATGATCCCGGGCGATGTCCAGCAGGGCCCGCCGGACCTCGGGGTGGGCTGCTTCCAGGGCCGTCCAGGTGGCCGCCAGGCAGGCGTGTTTGTTCATCTCCAGGCAACCCACCGCCAGGGTGCGGTCGCTGACCCGGTGGCCCTGGGGCGCCGGCGGCCGGTACGGTTCAAAGGACTGGAAGCCCTGGGTAGCCTGACCGTTGCCATGAACCCAGCGGGCATCGCCGTGGTAGTGACCGGCGGGGGGCCGGGCCGCGCCCTGGCCCCGCGCCCGATCCAGCATCCACTGGAGCTGCCCGTAGTGGCGCCGGTAGACCTGGCTGTGGCGCTGCAGGATCTGGCGCAGCGGCTCGTCCTGGCACATGGCCTGCTCCGCTTCCGCCTTCTCGATCATGGCCGCGTGAGCATTCAGCAGCTCAGGCAGGTTGAGAAGCTCCTTCTGGCTGAGCACGAGCCTTCCTCCTCCACCGTGGTTTGGTCTGGGTGACGGGTGCCGCGCACGCGTCATGAAGCGGGGCTCATCCCCTCCCGGGGCGGAAAGGAGCTGCGTACCCGGCTCCATGGCCCCAGGGGGATGGGCGGGATCCCGCCCCGTCCCGTCCCGCGGCGTGGGACCCCTGATGGTATCGCGTGGCCTGTCCCCCCGCCGCCGGGGGCCGCGGCCGTGGCCAGGCCGTCGCGTCCGGACACCGCCGCCGTACCAGCACCAGAGGCGGGGTCAGGCCCATGGCGGGCCGGAGACACGACGGGCCGGGACATCACCCCGGGCCCGACGCCGCCCGGGCGGACCGCCGGCCGGCCGTCCCCCAGGGGGGGCCTTCCCGCCCGAGGCTGCAGGGCCCCATCCCGGGCTCGGGCCTCTGCGGGCCCGTCGCCTGCCCGGGCCGGCAACGGCTGCAGCAGCACGTCCTGGCGCAGGAACGCGGCCACCAGCCCCAGCACGGCGGCGACAGCTGCAGCACTCCCCAGGTACATGGCCGCCCGGCCCAGAGGGAGCAGCAAGCCGAAGGCGGGCGGGCCCAGAGCGGCTCCGAAGAAGCGAACGGTGCCGTAGAGGGCGGTCACCCCCCCGCGCTCCGCCGACTCCACCGAACTGGTGATCATGGTGTTGAGGGCGGGTAGCGCCAGGCCGTACCCCAGGCCCATGACGCTGATGGCCACCACCATGGGGACCAGCTGGCGGGTCAGGAAAAGGGCCCCCGTCCCCAACGCCAGGATCGCCAGCCCCGTCACCACCACCGCCTTGAGGTACCGGGATAGCCTCTCCTGGAGGACGATGCCGCTCACGTAGGCGGTGATGGTCGCCACCGCCACGGGGATCGCCACCACCAGGCCCTTCACGAATCCCCGGATGCCGAAGGGCCGTTCCAGCAAGTCGGAATACACGCTGAGCAGGCCAAAGAGCATGAACAGCGCGGTGAAGCCGGCCAGAAAGGAAACGGCCAGGGAAGCACCCTTGGCCTGGAAGATCCGGCCCATGCGCCGCAGGTAGGGCCCCGGCGCCGGCGCTTCTCCCTGGCGCTGCGGTTCGGGCACCAGCCACCACAGGCCCAGGGCGGAGAGGGTGGCCAGGGCCGGGTAGGCGAAGAAGGGGGCATACCAGGCCAGCAGCGCCAGGGCCGACCCCAGAATGGGGCTGGCGATCTTGCCCAGCCCGTTGCTGGCCTCCATGATGCCCATGGCCCGGGTACGGGCACCCCCCTGGAACATGTCGCCCGCCGCCGCCAGCGCCACCTGATACATCCCTCCGGCCGAAAGGCCCTGCAGCACCCGGCCCGCCAGGATCCACCCGTAGGGATCGCGGGTGAAGAAGGGCGCCAGGCCGGCCACCAGGCCACCCAGGCCGAACCCCACCAGGCCGGGGATCATCACCGTCTTGCGGCCCCACCGGTCCGAAAGGTAGCCGCCGATGGGGATGAACAGCCCCGCCGGCACGGAGAAGGCGGTGATGATGAGCCCAATCTGGAACAGGGTCCGGTCCATGGCCTCGCGCATCATGGGCAGCACGGGGATCAGCATGGAATTACTGAGGACCATGACGAAGGGCACGCTGCACAGGACGGCAAAGGCCAGGCCCAAGCGCTTCTGCACCGGTCTCACCTCCCTTCCCGGTCACGGCCGGCGGCGGCGGCCGCCGTCACGGTCGCTGGCTTGCCGCCCGCCAGGGGCGCGGCTGGCGGGCAGGCTCCCCGCCAGCGGCTGCGGGCAGGCTGCCCGCAACAAGAAGCGGCCGGTGGCGACCGCCCATCAACGGGCATAGTCTGCCCGGCGGTTCTGGCGGGTGGCACGCCACCCTCTGGCACGGCGTCCAGACCGCGGGCACAGACCCATAGCGGGAGACCGCAGGGCCCACAGCGGGAACGTGGGGAGCCGATCGGGCCTGGCGCCCTCGCCCCGCACGGCACGCTCGTGCCCCGGGCGGCGGGTCCGCTTCAAGGCGGCGCTCCCGCGCTCCATGCGGCCCCTCGGCCTGCAGGCGGGGCATCCGGGGCGCCGGGCGGCGAGCCCGCAGCAGGCCGCCGCGCGCCGTGGCCCCTGGGGCGCCGTCTTCCTCCCCCGGAGCCGGCTTGGCGCCGCCCGGCCCGGCGCCCCGTGCCCAGCGACGCGGGGCCCAACCAGGACGGGCCGGGATAAGGGCCCGTGACCCCGGGAGACCTTAAAGAGGCGGAAACGGAGGGATGGCCCGGTGACGGGACCGCGGGACAGAAGGGTCCAGGGTGAACGCGGCAACCTGGAGCGGATGGCCGAACGGCGGCGCGGTGCGGGCTGGAACCCGGCCCGCCCGGGGGTGGGCGGGGCACCCTGGGGTGGCAGCGGCCCAGGGATGGCGGCAGGCCCGGCCCGGGCAGCCCCACCGGCCACCGGCACGCCGGCCGGGGACGCGCGGCCGGCGGCCCCACCCCTTAGCGCCGGCGGAGCCGGCAACCTGGCCGGGTTCGTCCGCACCGACCTGGCCCTGGAGGCCATCGGCACCTCCCATCCCATGCCCGGGGTCCAGGTGGAGGAAGAGCGCGGCCAGGGCTACCTGGTCACCCGGGTCACGGTCACGAGCCCCGAGGCGGCGCGCCGCCTGGGCAAGCCCCCCGGCCGGTACGTCACCATCGAATCACCGGGCTTTCGCAAACGGGACCGGGAACTGCAGGGGCGGGTCGCCAACGTGCTGGCCCGGGAGCTGGCGGCTATGCTGCCGGACCGGCCCGATGCCTCCTTCTTTGTCGTCGGCCTGGGCAACTGGAACGCCACGCCCGATTCCCTGGGGCCTGAGGTGGTCCACCGCCTGCTGGTCACCCGCCACCTCCAGGAGTACGTGCCGGAAGATCTCAAGGGCGGCCTGCGCTCCGTGGCCGCCCTGGCTCCTGGCGTGCTGGGGCTGACGGGCATCGAGACGGGTGACGTCATCCGGGGCATCGTGCAGCAGATCCGGCCCAACATGGTGATCGCCGTGGACGCCCTGGCCGCCCGCAACATCGAGCGGATCATGACCACCATCCAGATCGCCGATACGGGCATCCACCCCGGTTCAGGGGTGGGCAATCACCGGGCGGCGGTGACCAGGGAAACCCTAGGCATCCCGGTCATCGCCATCGGGGTGCCCACGGTGGTCCACGCCCACACCATCGCCTACGACACCCTGGACGCCCTGACCCGGTCCCTGCAATCCCAGTCCACCCTCTTCCGCACCCTGGGGCAGATGCCCGAGGCCGACAAGCGGCGGCTGATCGAAGAGGTGCTGGGACCGGCCGTGGGCGACCTGATGGTGACCCCCAAGGAGATCGACGTCTTCGTCGAAGAGATGGCCACGGTGGTGGCCAGCGGCCTCAACGCCGCCCTGCACCCGCGGATCGACGAAATCGACCTCTCCCCCGTCTTCGCCTGAGCGCGCCGGGAGGGGGCTGCCATGCCCACCCCCGGGTCGCAGGGCCCGCCACCTCGCAACGACGCAGTAGACCGGCCGGCGTGCACTGGTTTGCCGAACCCACCCCTGGTCGCGGGATCCACCACCCCTCGGGCCGCAGCGGGCGCCGGCAGGATCCGGGCACGGCGGCAGCGAACGTGGGCGGATGTTTGCCGGAGGTGGCCCTCTTGCCAGCAGCCGTCTACGTCATTGCCGCCGTCGCCTGGCTGTACTTCATCTCCCTGGACATGCTGGCCACCGGCCTGCCGCTGGCCCTGGCCGCCGGCGGGGCCGGCGAAAGCTGGATCGGCTTCCTGGTGGGATGGATGGGCCTGTCCGCCATGCTGCAGCGGCCCTTCCTGGCCGCCTGGGGCGATCGCCGCGGCCACCGGCCGCTGCTTCTGGCCAGCCTGGCGGCAGGGCTGGCCGGCGCCCTTCTCTTCGCCGTCTCCCGCCACCCCGCCGCCGAATTCGCCGCCCGCACCCTCCAGGGCACCTCCCTGGCGGGCCTGGTGGTGTCCAGCCAGGCCCTGATGGCGGCGCTGGCCCCACCGGCCCAGCGCGCCCGGGCCCTGGCCCTGCAGGGGCTGGCCGACACCGGCGGCGTCCTGGCCGGGACCAACCTGGGCGAGTGGGCGTGGCACCACCTGGGACGAACCGGCCTGTTTGCCGGTACCGCAGCGGCCGTGGCCATGGCCCTGCTGCTGGCGCTGGCCGGCTCGGCCCGCAGCCGGCCGGAGCCCGGGAACCCGGCGGAGCGCCGCCCGGGCCACCGGGCTGCCGCCGCCGGGGGGCCGCCCGTTCCCGTCGCCGGCGGGTCAGGTCCTACCCCCTCGGCCCACTCCCCCGCGGCCGGCGGGGGCGCCGGGCCGGAGGGGCCCCCGTCCCGGGCGGCCGGCGCCGGGCAACCGGCCGCCCATACCAGGCCTGCCTCCCCCAGGGACGCCCGGCGGCCACCGGCGGTCACCGCCGCACCGGTGGTCGCGACCGGCGGGGCAGCCACCCGCGCCGGGCGGCTGCCGTTGCCTGGATCCTTTCTCGTACTGGGCACCCTGACCGGCGTGATCTTCGGCGCCGCCCTGAACCTGACCGTGCTCCATGCCCAGGGGGCCGGCTTCTGGGCGGGCGGCTGGCTGGCCCTCTTCGCCCTGGTGGCCATGGGGGCACGCTACGCTGCCGGCAGCTGGCTCGACCGACGGGCCGGCGGCGGGGGATTGGACGCTGCCACGCCGTCCCTGGCCCATCGCCTGCTGGTCCTCGGCTTTGGCCTGATGGCAGCGGGGGAAGGGGCGCTGGCCGCAGCAGCACCGGTGACGGCGGTCTATGGCGCCGCGGCGGTCCTGGCGGCGGGCTACGGCATCGCCCACACGGCGCTGGTGGCTGCGGCGGTGGGCGGGGCTCCGGCCCACCGCCGCGGCCTCGCGGCGGGATGGCTGGCCAATGCCATCGACCTGGGGGTCGGCGCCGGGCTGGCGATGCTGGGCTGGGTCCTGGAGACCTGGTCGTTTTCCGTGATGTACGGGGTTCTGGCCGGCGCCGGGACCCTGGGCATGGTCACGGCCCTCCTGGCGCGGTCGCCCGGGCCCCGGGCCGCCGGCCGGCCCTGACGCCCGGCCGGCGCCCGCCGCCCCTGGATCCCCCTGGACGGGCCTAGCTCCAGAGGGCCCGGGCCTCGGCCAGGAAGTCACCGTAACGGGCCACCACTTCCTCCCGCAGGGGGCGGTGGGCCGGCTCGTCCAGGCCCGGGTCCCGCTCCAGCAGGCGGCGGGCGGCCTCCCGGGCCAGGCGCAGCAGGCCCGCGTCCTTCACCGGGTCGGCGATGCGCAGGGCGGGCAGGCCGTGCTGGCGGGTGCCGAAGAAGTCGCCCGGCCCCCGCAGCTGGAGGTCGAACTCGGCGATGTCGAACCCGCTCTGGCTGCGGCAGAGGGCCTCCAGCCGCATCTGGCCTTCGGCGCTGGCCGGGTCGGCCACCAGGATGCACAGGGACTCCTTGGATCCCCGCCCCACCCGGCCCCGCAGCTGGTGCAGCTGGGCCAGCCCGAAGCGGTCGGCCCCTTCGATGATCATGACCGTCGCGTTGGGGACGTCGACCCCGACCTCGATGACCGTGGTGGCCACCAGCACGTCCAGCGCCCGGCGCTCGAAGGCCCGCATGACCCTTTCCTTTTCGGGTCCGGGCATCCGGCCGTGGAGGATCCCCACGCGCAGCCGGGGATAGCGCCGGGCCACGTACTCGGCCCAGGTGGTGACCGCCTTGTGCTCCGCATCCTCCGGAGCCCCTCCGGGTCCTGCCGCCGGCTCCTCCCCGCCCGGGCCCTGGCCGCCGGAGCCCTGGCCGTGGCCTGCCGGCCGGCCGCTGGCCGCGCCGTTGCCTGATGGCCCGCCCGGAGCCGCACCCGTGGCCCCCCCGATCGGCCCGCCGGCTCCGGCCGCATCCCGGCGCGCCCCGCTGGTGCCGGTGGTGCTGGCGCCGGCGGGGTTCCGGTCCGGCCCGGCGGCGGGGTCGTCCACCAGCGGGCAGACCACGTATCCCTGCTCGCCGGCCGCCACCCGGGCCGCCAGAAGGTCGTACGCCTTGCGGCGCTGGCGCCCCCGCAGCCACACGGTGCGCACGGGCTGGCGCCCCGGAGGCAACTGGTCGATGACCGACACGTCCAGGTCGCCGTAGAGGGTCAGGGCCAGCGTCCGCGGAATGGGCGTGGCCGTCATGACCAGCAGGTCCGGCAGCCGGCCCTTGTCCTGGAGCAGGGCCCGCTGGCGGACACCGAAGCGATGCTGCTCGTCGATGACCACCAGGCCCAGGTCGCGGAAGCGGACGTTCTCCTGGATCAGGGCGTGGGTCCCCACCACCACCGGCCACTGGCCCGTGGCCAGTCCCTGGAGCACCCGCTCCCGGTCGGCCGCCGGCTGGCTGCCGACCAGCAGCACCACGGGAATGCCGGCCGGGGCCAGCAGCTGCTGCAGCCGCCGGGCGTGCTGCTCGGCCAGGATTTCCGTGGGCGCCATCAAGGCCGCCTGGGCACCGCTCTCCACCGCCTTCACCATGGCCCAGGCCGCGATCACCGTCTTGCCCGAGCCCACGTCGCCCTGGACCAGCCGCCGCATGGGCCGCGGCGCTTCCATGTCGGCCCGGATCTCGTCCAGCACGCGGCGCTGGGCAGGGGTGAGTTCAAAGGGCAGGCCCGCCAGGAAGCGGGCCACCCGGGGGCCGTCGGGCCGGTGGGCCCGGCCGGGTTCTTGCTGCTGCTGGCTGCGCACCCGGGCCAGGGCCACCTGCATGACGAACCACTCCTCGAAGGCCAGGCGCCGGCGCGCGGCCTGCCAGGCTTCGGCATCGGGCGGGAAGTGGATGTCCCGCAGGGCCTGGGCCCGTTCCACCAGGTTCAGCTGCCGCCGCAGCTCCTCGGGCAGGATCTCGGGCACCCGCCCCGCCAGGGCGCCCACCACCTGCCAGGCCAGCTGGCGCAGCCAGCGCTGGTGAAGGCCCTCGGTGGCGGGATAGACAGGGACGATCCGCGCGGTGTGGACCGGTTCGTCGCCCTCGCCTTCCAGCAGCTCCACCTCCGGGTGGTCCATCTGCCATCCCCGGTAGCCGGCCTCAACCCGCCCGCTCAGCCGCACCGCGCGGCCGGGGGACAGCTGCTGGAGCCGGAAGGGCTGGTTGAAGAACACGGCGTCCAGCCGGCCGCTGCCGTCGCTTACCGTCACCCGCACCACGGCCCGCCGGGTGCGGGTGGGCACGCGCTGGGCGGCCACCACCACGCCCTGGACGGTGGCCACCTCACCGGGCACCAGCCGGGCGATGGGCTTCCAGGTGGAGCGGTCTTCATAACGCCGGGGCAGGTGCCAGAGCAGGTCCCCGGCGGTGTGAAGGCCGAGCCGGGCCAGGCGCTGGGCCTGCCGGCGGCCCACGCCGGGCAGGCGGCCCAGGGGCGTGGCCGGCGTGATCTCCCCTGCACCGCTGCCGGCCAGGGGCGACCGCCGTCCCGAGGGCGCGGAGGCCCCGGCCCCCGCGGCCGGCGCGGGAGCCGTGCCGGCGGCTGCGGAAGGGCCGCTGGCAGGGGCCACCGGGGACGGAGCCGGTTGCCCGCCCGGAGGAAGCGGCCGGCCCTGCGAAGGCGCCCCAGCGGGCGCCAGTTCCCCGTTGAGCGGGATCCGGCGCCCAGGGGACTCCCCCGCCGCCGGCGCGGCGGCCCGGGCGACCAGGTCCACGGCGCGGGCGACCCGCTCCGCCCGCTGGCCGGGTGGCAGCCGGTCAAAGTCGCGGAACAGGCGGTAGGCCTCCCGCAAGGGTCCCCTCTGGTCCGGGGGCAGGGTCCGGGCAGCGGCTTCCAGGGCCCTCTGCACCTCGGCTGCCGCGCCGGCGGCAGGCAACATGGGCGGCAAGTCGCCGGCCCGCTGCAGAGCCGCCGCCAGCTCGGCCCAGGCACCCGCAGGCTGGCCGGACCCGGGCGTCCCTTGCCGTGCGGCCCCTTGCTCCCCTGCACCCGCAAGCCGCTCCGGGCGGGCATGCCCTCTTCCCGCCCCCGCGGCCGCGGGCCCTGGGTCGGGGCCGTGCCCGGCGCCGCCGGCCGCGGCAGGCGTTCCGTGCGGCCTGGGCTCCGGGGGGCCTCCCTCCCGCCGGGCCGCCATGTCCTCCCCCGCACCGGCCCTCATTCCGACCATCGCCTCACCCGCGCAGGTTCGTGCCGCGGGACCCCGGGCCCGGCCGCAGCTCGCCGGATCCGCCCGGCCCTGCCACCGTTGGGGAGCCCGCAGCCCCTGGCGCCGCCGGCCCGGAGGGTCCAGGCAAGGTGCCCGCCGGCACCCGCACGCCGGCCACGTGGACGTTCACCCGCACCCGCTCTTCTCCCACAGCCCGGCGCACGGCCTCCCCCACCCGCCGCATCACCGCGCGGGCGACCTCGGGAATGGGCACGCCGTACGCTACGACGATGCGCACCGTCAGCTCCAGGCCGTCGTCGCCCCCTGACACCTCGACACCGCGCCCGTGGGCCTCCGTACCCAGCAGGCCGGCCAGTCCCTGGCGCCAGCCCCGGGGCACCGTGCCCACCACGCCCTCGCACTGGGCCAGGGCCGTGCCGGCGATGCCGGCGATCACCTCGTCGCTGATGGCAATCCGGCCGTGATCGGTCTGGAATTCCAGCAACCCCATGCCCCCCGCTTCCCCGTTCCGGCCCATGCCGGGTCTCGGACATTCCCCTTCGCCGGTGGCCGCCCCATTCCTTGCCGCCCTGTGGGGCCTGTGGTAGAATCGGCTGCGTGATTCGGGCTCCATGCAAGGGACGTTCCATGAGCGCCCCCGATGCCGGCGCCGTGGAGGCCGTCCCCGCGGCGGGAGCCGGCGGCATGGCTTGATCGTTCACCCCGCGGCCCTGGCCGGCCCGGCGGCCACAGGAGCGGCCCCGTGGCGTGTCCAGCGGCCGGGAGGCCCGCTCCGCGGCGCGGCGGCACGTCCCGCCGGCCGGGCCCCGGGGGCGGCCGGCCCGGCGCCCCAAGGGGGCCGCGGACAGTGGAAGGAGAATCGATATGGCCCGTCGTTGTGAGATCTGCGGCAAGGGCGTGGACTACGGCAACCAGGTCAGCCACTCCAACCGCAAGTCGCGGCGCATCTGGGTCCCCAACCTGCAGCGGGTGCGCGCCGTGACGCCCCAGGGCGTGCGCCGCATCCGCGTGTGCACCACCTGCCTGAAGTCGGGCCGGGTGGCGCGCGCCGTCTGAGGCCGGTACCGCCCGGCCACCGGGGCCTCCGGTATCGCGGGCCGGTAGCGGCCCGCGCCGGCCGCCACCGGCGGCCGTCCTCCCAGCACCTGCATGCGTGGTGGCGAAGCGCCGGCCAGGGGCCGGCCTTTGTTTTAGGTCGATCCGTCCTGGCGGGACTCCCCCTCCTGCCCGGCCCGGCGGGTCGGGCGGCCCTGCCGGGCGGCGGCCACCAGCGCCTCCAGCTCCTCGCCGCTCAGGTGGTAGGTGGTACCGCAGAAGTGGCAGCGCAGCTCGGCGCCGCCGTCTTCCCGCAGGATGGTCTCCAGTTCCTCGGGACCGAGACTGATCAGCGCCCGCTCCACCCGCTGCCGGTCGCAGCGGCAGCGGAAGGCCAGGGGCTGGCGGTCCAGGATGCGCGGCGCAAGGCCGGCCAAGCCGCGCTCGATCATCGCTTCGGGGGTCAGGCCCGCATCGATCAGGCGGCTGATGCCCTGCAGCTGCTGCAGGTTTTGTTCCAGCCGCTCGGCCCACCCCTCCGGATGACCCGGCAGCAGCTGCAGCATGAACCCGCCCGCAGCCCGCACGCTACCCCCGGAGCCGACCAGCACCCCCAGTCCCACCACCGAGGGCGTCTGGTCCGACTGGACCAGGAAGGCGGTCACGTCGTCGCCGATCTCCCCTGAAACCAGCGGCACGCTTCCGGTGTACGGCGTGCCCAGGCCCAGGTCGCGGGTCACGTGCAGGAACCCCGGCAGCCCCACGGCACCCCCCACGTCCAGCTTGCCGTCGGGCCGCAAGGGCAGGTCCACGTGGGGGTTGCGGACGTAGCCGCGCACCGTCCCGGTCGCCTCGCCGGTGGCCAGGATGGCCCCCAGGGGACCGCTTCCCGCCACCCGGACGGTGACGGTGGCGTCATCCTTGAGCTGGGCGGCCAGCAGGGCCGTGGCGGTCAGCACGCGGCCCAGGGCCGCCGTGGCCGTGGGCCAGGTGTCGTGCCGCCGCCGGGCCTCTTCGACCAGGCGGGTGGTCCGGCAGGCCAGGGCGCGCACCAGGCCATCGCCGGCCACCGCCCGCACCAGGTAATCGCCGTCCCCGCCGCCGGCAAGACCGGCGGCACCATGGTCCCGCTCGCGTTCTTGGTCCCGTTTCCGTTCCATCCTTCACCATCCCATGCGGCCCCCGGCCCCGGGGTCGCCGGCGCGGGAGCAGGCCGGGTCACCGCCTGGCGGCCCACCGCCCGGTGGGCCCGGGGCGCCGGGGGGCGCGGCGGGGTCGAGTCCACAGCGCTCATCATGTTGCCACAAACACCCCCGCCACGGCAGCAGGGGCCGCGGCCCCCGCCCGCAACGGCTGGGAGCCGCCGCCAGGACGGGCCGAGGGACGGCGTCGTGCACCCTGGCCCCTGCGGCAAGGACCCCTGGCAGGCGGCTGAAAAGCGTGGCGCCGGCCAGTTTCGGGCCGGCGCGCCCCTCCGGCGTCAAGAAATCCCAGGTCGTTCAGGCGTTGCCGCGCCGCCCCCGGCGGAAGATCCGGCCCAGAAAGCCGGGCAGGCGCACCACGATGACACGAACAGCCATGGGCATTCCCTCCCGCCCCAGGCTATTCGGCGGAACCCCGGCCGGGTGCCTGGCCTTCAGGGAGCCCGGCCGTCCGGGGCCGCAGGAGCCGGCGGCGAGGCGGCAGCCAGCGCCTGGCGGAGGCGGTGCAGGTTCGTCCCCACCGGCGCCTGCTGGTTGTACACCGCGGAGCCGGCCACCAGCAGGTCTGCCCCGGCGGCCGCGGCCAAAGGTGCCGTCGCGGGGTCGATGCCGCCGTCCACCTCCAGCCACGGCCGCGGGCCGGCGGCGGGCAGCATGGCCCGCACCGCCCGCAGCTTGTCCAGGGCCTGGGGCAGAAAGGCCTGGCCGCCGAAGCCGGGGTTGACGCTCATCACCAGGATGAGGTCGACCTCACCCAGCAGCGGCTCCACCGCCACCGCCGGCGTGCCGGGGTTCAGGGCCACGCCCGCCCGGCAGCCCAGGGCGCGGATCATCTGGACGGCCCGGTGCACGTGGGGCGTGGCCTCCACGTGGACGGTGATCACATCGGCCCCCGCCTCGGCCACCGCCGGCAGCAGGGCTTCGGGCCGCTCCACCATGAGGTGCACGTCCAGGGGCAGGCGGGTCAGCTTGCGCACCGCCGCCACGATCATCGGCCCGAAGGTCAGGTTGGGGACGAACCGGCCGTCCATCACATCGAGGTGCAGCCCGGCAGCCCCGCCGGCCTCGGCTGCCCGGACCTCCTCCGCCAGGCGGGTGAAATCGGCGGACAGCAGGGACGGCAGAACCACCGCACCTGCACCGGGTTCCGGCCAGCCCAGGGCGCGGGGCGCGGGTTCCCGTGGCGTACCGGCCGGCGCCGCGGCGGTCCCGCCGGCCGCCGGCCCGGCCGGGTTCTCCCCCCGGGCGGCGAGGTCTGTGGTGCCGCCGCCCCGGTTTGCGTGGTGACCGCCGGCCATGGCCTCTCCTTCCCCTTTGCGGTGTCGTGCCTAGTGTCGTGCCGGGCCGGGCGACGGCCCTGGGTCGGGCGCCGACCCTGGGACGCATGCCGGCCCTTCAACGATGGCGGACCTTCAACGCTCGCGGCCCTTCAACGATAGCGTTCGGCCAAGCGCTCCTCCACTTCCGACAGGAGCACCAGGTAGTTCTGGTACCGCCAGGAGGCGATCTGCCCCTGATCCCGGGCCGTCCGGACGGCGCAGCCCGGCTCGCTCCGGTGCAGGCAGCCTCGAAACCGGCACCCGGGCGCCGCCCGCCGGATCTCCGGCCAGAGGTCGCCCAGCTCCTCCGGCTCCAGCTCGGGCAGTTCCACCTTACTGAAGCCGGGGGTGTCGGCCACCCATCCCCCTCCCGCCAGGGGCAGGAGCTCGACGAACCGGGTGGTGTGGCGCCCGCGGCCCAGCTTGCGGCTCACCTCGCCCGTGGCCAGGTTGAGGCCCGGCTGCAGGGCGTTGAGCAGGGTCGACTTCCCTGCCCCGCTGGGACCCGCCACCACGGTGACGCCTTCCCGCAGCGCCGCGGCCAGGCCTTCCACGCCCCAGCCCCGCGGCGCCGCCAGCAGGTGAACCGGGTAGCCCGCCAGGCGATAGCCTTCCACCAGCCGGGCCGCCCAGCCCGGCAGGGGGTCCTCCGGAGCGCGGGCCACCCGGTCCAGCTTGGTGAAGGCGATCACCACGGGCAAATCCATGGCCTCGGCCTGGACGATCACCCGGTCCATCAGGATGGGTACGGGATCGGGCTCCTGCAGGGATTGGACCAGCAGCACCCGGTCCACGTTGGCGATGGGCGGCCGCACCAGGCGGTTGCGCCGGGGCAAGACCCGCTCGATGGCAGCCCCGCCGTCCTGAAGGGCGACCTCCACCCGGTCGCCGGTCAGGACATCGCCCGCCTGCCGCCGCAGGCGGCCCCGCAGGGCGCACAGGATCACCTGCTCTTCGCCGTCCAGGCGGACCTCGTAGAGGTTCGTCTGCGCCTTGACCACGGTTCCCGTGCGTAGCGACGCCATGGGCGTAGGTTCTCACCTCCGGCCGCTGGAGCAAGGTCAATCGCCGTTCCCGTCCTGGCCTTCCCCGCCGCCCGGGCTGCCGCTGCCGGCGCCGCCTTCGCCGGACCCGCCCTTGTCCTTGCCGCGGCCGCCCGGCACCTTGAGCTCCTGCTCGCCGGCCAGCCGGCCGTCGACGTAGATGAAGGCCCTGGCCTGATCGCCCTGCCAGGTGACGGGAACCTCCACCCGCTCGCCGCCCTGGTGGGCCTGCTCGTAGACCACCCGGCGCCCCGCCTGGTCCTGCACCTCGACCCGCAGCAAATGCTGGCCGTCCCCCTGCAGGTCGACCACCAGCGTGGCCTGGTGGTCCCCCGTGACGGCCGGCTCCGGCCCCCGGCTCACCACCAGGTTCACCGCGGTTCCCTTCTCCACCGCCGCCGCAGCCGCCGGATCCTGGCCGATCACCGTGCCCGCGGGATAGGGACTGTACTGTTCGGTCACCTGCCCGGCCACCAGCCCCGCCGCCTCCAGTTCGGCCCGGGCATCGGCCACGCTCAGGCCGAAGAGGGACGGCACCGTCACGGGCCGGCTCTCCGGGCCCTGGGAAACGGTGAGGTAGACGGTCATGCCGGCCTGGATGGGGCTGCCCGGCCCCGGATCCTGGTCGATCACCGTACCCTCGGCCTCGCCGGCGTGCCGGTAGCGCAGCTCCACCACCAGCCCCTGGTTCTCCAGGCGCAGGCGGGCGTCCCGCTCCTCCAGCCCGCGCACGTCAGGCACGGAAAGCCACCGGGGTCCCTTGGAGACCACCAGCTGCACCGTCTGTCCCATGCGCACCTGCTGGCCGCCCGCGGGCCGCTGCTCGATCACCGTGTTGACCTCGCTGTTGTCGTGCCGCTCCTCGAGGATCTCCCACTGCAGGCCGGCCTGCTCCAGCCGGCTCTGGGCCTCGATCAGCGGCAGGCCCTCCACGGCGGGCACCGTCACCACCGGCGGCTGCAGCCACCACCGGGTGGCGGCACCTGCCCCCACGGCCAGGACCAGCAGGAGGAACACGGCCAGCGCCACCCGCAAAAGCCGGCGCCGCCGGGCGCCGGCTTTTGCGGCGGCCGGGGAGCCCGCCACCGCGGGCCTCGCCCGGCCTCTCCCGCCCGCCAGCCCAGGCTGCCGCCCGCGGGGCTTGCCGGGGCGTCCGGGGCGCCTCCCCCGGCGCCCCGGACGCCCGGGGCGCGCCTCCCCCGGCCGCGACGGCGGCCGGGGGGGGCCGGCCGCCGGCCGATCCGGGTCGCCCGGGCCCGGATCGGCCGGCGCGGGCACGGCCACCGCGCCGGCCAGCACCAGCGGCTCCGGGGCACCGGCTTCCGGGCGGGGGCCGGCCTCCCGGGCCTGCCGGGCACCCGCCTGCCGGGCGGCGGCGGGCCGGGGGCCCGCCTCTGCCGACCCCGCCGGTGCGGGCAGGCGCCCCCGCCGGGGCCCGCCGGCCGCCATCAGGCCATCGCCGCCTGGACCGGCGGCGTCCCGCCCGGCACCGGAGGGCCCGGCCAGGGTCCCGCCGCCGGCGTGGCCCCGCCCCCCGGCCCCCCCGCGGCCCCCGGCGGCCGGGGCGCTTCCGCGCCGGGCGCCGGCTCCTGCAGGTGCCCCGGGGACGCCGGCAGCCGCGGCCCGCTCCTGCTCGCCGACCGGCCCTCCGGCCGCGCCGCCCCCAGCCCCCTCACCCGGCCGCACCGTCCTGCCCGCCGCCCGGGCGGCGTCCTCCACCGCGCCGGCGGGCAGGGGCAGGGCGCCGCCCGGAGAAGCGGCGCCGGGCGCGCCGCCCAGGGGACCGGTTCCGCCCGCCGGGGCCGTTGCCCGGTCCCCGGAGCGGGTGCGGCCGCGGCCCCGGCCCGCGCCGCGCGAGGCGCCGGCCGTACCGTTCCACGGGCCTGCCACCAGGGTGTCCTCCACCGGCGGCCGGGCCAGGGCCGCGACGGGTCGCCCGGCCAGGAAGTTCTCCAGGTCGTCCAGCATGGCCCCCGCCGACGGGTAGCGCCGGTCGGGGTTCTTCTCCAGGGCCTTGAGCACGATGGCTTCCAGGACCCGCGGCACCTGGGGATTGAGGGCCGACGGCAGGGGCGGCTCCTGGCCCAGGTGCTGCATGGCAACGGCCACCGGCGTGTCCCCATCAAAGGGCAGCCGGCCCGTCAACATTTCGAACAGGATGATGCCCACCGCATAGACGTCGGACCGCTCGCTGGCCGGCATGCCCCGGGCCTGTTCGGGGGCGAAGTACTGGGCCGTGCCCACCATGGCGCCCTGGTCGACCACGGTGGTGGTGGTGCCGCTGGCCCGGGCAATGCCGAAGTCCGTCACCATGACCCGGGCGTCGGAGGTGATCAGGATGTTCTGCGGCTTGACGTCCCGGTGGATCACGCCGTTTTCGTGGGCGTGCTGGAGCACCGACAGCACCCGGCAGGCGATGTGGACCGCTTCCTTCAGCGGCAGCGGTGCCCTTTCCCGGATGTACTGCTTGAGGGTGATCCCCTCGACGTACTCCAGCACCAGGAAGGGCTGACCGGCATCCTCTCCCACATCCAGCACGGCCACCACGCCGGGGTGGGAGAGCCGCCGGACCGCTTCCGCCTCCCGCCGCAAGCGGCGCAGGAAGGCGCCGTCGGCCACGTACTCCGAACGCAGCGCCTTGACGGCCACCGTTTCGCCGGTCACCTGGTCGGTGGCTTTGTACACCACCGCCATGCCGCCGCCCCCCAGCAGGCCGGTGACCCGGTAGCGCCCGGCCAGCACGGTACCGATCACGGGGCGTCACCGTCCCACCAGGCCAGCACGGCGGTGATGTTATCCGACCCGCCTGCCGCCAGGGCAGCCTCGATCAGCGCCTCGACCTGGAGGGCCACGTCGCCGGGTCCGGCGGCGGCCAGCAGGTCCGCCAGGCGGCTGTCGGGCAGGGCTTCGCTCAGCCCGTCGCTGCAGAGCAGCAGCACGTCCGACGGCTCCAGCTGGACGGTGGTCTCGTCCACGGGCACCGAGACGTCGGTGCCGATGGCGCGGGTCAGCAGGTTGCGCTGGGGATGGCGGCGGGCCTCCTGCTCCGTCAGGGCCCCGTTGCGCACGAACTCTTCCACCAGGGAGTGGTCCTGGGTGAGCCGCTCCAGGTGGCCCTGGCGCAAGAGGTAGGCCCGGGAATCCCCCACGTGGCAGAGCTCCACCGCCCCGCCCCGGCCGATGACGGCCACCGTCAGGGTGGTGCCCATGCCGCTCAGGTCAGGATCGCCGGCCTGCCGCCGGAACACCTCCTGGTTGGCGGCCACCACCGCCTGGGCCAGGGGCAGCCCCGCCACCACGCACTCCCGGAGGGTGCGCAGGGCAAGCCAGCTGGCCACCTCGCCCGCCCGGTGGCCCCCCATGCCGTCGGCGACGGCCAGCAGCCAGCCCCCGTCGCCGGGCAATGCTTCGGCCAGGTAGGCATCCTCGTTGTTCTCCCGCACCCAGCCTGGATGGGTGCGGGCGGCAAGGCGCAAGACCGGCATGTTCCTCTCCCCCCGCCCGGGCGATGGGACCCGGGCCCGTGACCGCCGCCTGCCACGCCTTTCCGGCCATTCCCTGAAGACGGGTGGCGGGCTCTGGGTGGGGCGGGCGGCCTCCCGATGAACGGCGCTGGACTCCTGAACAAGATACAGTTCGCCGGCCCCGACCGGTTTCCCTGGCACCGTCGCGGGGCCCCGGGCTGCGCCCGGGGCCATCCCCCGCCCGGGGCCATCCCGGCCGGCAAATCCTGGCAAAGCCCCGGACCGGAGGGAACCCCGGACCGCCGGTCAGGCCCCCGGATCCCCGCCACCGGCCCTGATGCACCTCTGGAGGCGCCTTGCCCGCTCCCCGGGGACGGCAGCCCGCCCTGCGCCCCTATGGGCGGGCGGCTCCGGCCTCCTCCAGCGCGCGGCGGCGCAGCTGCCCGCAGGCCGCCTCGATGCGCTGGCCCAGTTCCCGCCGCACGGTGACGTTGACGCCCTGCCTGCGCAGCTCCGCCGCAAAGGCCTGCACCCGCTCGGGCGACGGGGCCTTGAAGGGCCGCTCGCTGACCGGGTTCCACGGGATCAGGTTGACGTGGGCGTGCAGGGGCGCCACCAGCTGGGCCAGCTCCCGGGCGTGCTCCGGGCGGTCGTTGACGTCCTCAATGAGAACGTATTCGAAGGTGATGCGGCGGCCCGTCTCCTCCCCGTACTCGCGGCAGGCCGCCATCAGCTCGGCGATGGGCCAGCGCCGGTTGACGGGCATGAGCCAGCTGCGCAGGGCATCGTTGGGCGCGTGCAAGGAGACGGCCAGGGTGATGGGCAGCCCCTCCCGGGCCAGCTGGCGGATGCGCGGCACCAGCCCCGAGGTGGACACCGTCATGTGCCGGTAGCTGATTGCCGCACCCAGGGGATGGTGGGCCACCCGCAGGAACTGGAGGGTGGCATCCAGGTTCTGCAGGGGCTCGCCGATGCCCATGACCACCAGATGGCTGACCCGCTCGCCCCGTTCGGCCAGGTCCCGGTTGACCACCAGCAGCTGGCCCGCCATCTCCGCCGCGGTCAGGTTGCGCACCAGCCCGCCCAGGGTGGAGGCACAGAAGCGGCAGCCCATGGCACAGCCCACCTGGCTGGACACGCACAAGCTCAGGCCGTAGCGGTGGCGCATCAGCACCGTCTCGATCAGCTGGCCGTCGGCCAGCTCCAGCAGGTACTTGCGGGTGCCGTCCTCCGGGTCGACCTGCAGCCTCCGCACGGCGGGCACGGCCGGATCGCCTTGCTCCGCCAGCCGCTCCCGCAGCTGGCGGGGCAAGTCCGTCATGGCGGCGAAGCGGGTAACCCCCCGCCGGTGGAACCAGGCAAAGATCTGGCGCCCGCGGTAGGCCGGTTGGCCCCAGGCTTCCAGCTCGCGAGCCAGTTCCTCCGGCAAAAGCCCGACCCAGTCCCGGGTGGACACGGCCCTCACCTCCCTCGCCCTCACCGCCGCCGCTGGAGGCAGGCGATGAAGAAACCGTCGACTCCATGGCGATGGGGCCAGAGCTGCAGCCAGCCCCGCTCGGTGCCCGGCTCGTCCCGGAGAGGGGCCGGCAGGCGGGGCCGCAGGTCGACGGCCGCGAAGCGGTCCCCCGCTTCGCGGAGGAACCCCTCCACCACCTGCTGGTTTTCCTCCGGCTCGGTGGTGCAGGTGCTGTAGACCAGCACGCCGCTCGGCTTGAGGCAGGCCGCCGCCGCGCGCAGGAGCTCCCCCTGCAGGGCCGCCAGCGCCTTCAGGTCTTCTGGCGCCTTGCGCCAGCGCAAATCGGGCCGCCGGGCGATGACCCCCAGGCCGCTACAGGGGACGTCGGCCAGCACCCGGTCGGCCTGACCGGCGAAGCGTTGGGGCAGCAGCCGGCCGTCCAGAGCCAGGGGCTCGACCGACTGCAGGCCCAGCCGCCGCGCCGCCGCCCGCACCTTCTCCAGCCGGCCCGGGTCGACATCGCAGGCCACCACCCGCCCCCGGTCGCCCATGCGCTCCGCCATGTGGGTCGACTTGCCGCCGGGGGCGGCCGCCACGTCCAGCACCAGCTGGCCGGGCCGGGGGTCCAGCACATGCACCGCCAGCATGGAGCTCTCGTCCTGCCAGGTCAAGGCCCCCTGCTGGAAGGCCTCCAGCTCCGCCGGGCTCACCCCATGGCCCAGGCGCAGGGCTTCCGGGAGGAACCGGCCCGGCTCCACCGCCACCCCCTGGGCGGCCAGGGCTGCCGCCAGGGACCGGGGATCGGCCCGAAGCATGTTGACCCGGGCGGAAAGGGGCGGAATGCGGTTGTTGGCCTCCAGGAGCCGGCGGGTCTCCTCGGGGCCGAGGCGCTCCAGCCACCGCCGCACCAGCCAGCGGGGATGAGCCAGGGTCAGCGCCAGGTGCGCCTCCAGATCCTCCGCGGCGGCGGGCACGACCTCGTGGGGGAAGCCGTGGCGCGCCGCCCGGCGCAGGACGGCGTTGACGAACCCGGCGGCGTAGCCGGGGCCGTGGCGCCGGACCAGTTCCACCGACTCCGCCACCGCGGCGTGGTCGGGGATCCGGTCCAGGTGCCACAGCTGGTAGGCGCCCAGGCGCAACGCCACCCGCACCGGCGGGTCCAGCCGCTCGGGCGGCCGCCGGGCCCACCGGGCCAGAGCCCAGTCCAGGCTCCCCTGGCGCCGGGCCACCCCGTAAGCCAGCTCCGTGGCCAGGGCCCGTTCCCGGGCGGGCAGGCCGCTTCCTTCCAGCAGCCGGGCCAGGGCCTGGTCGACGTACACGGGTCCGGTTTCCGCAGCCAGCAGGGCCAGGAAGGCCGCCTCCCGGCCTCCCGCCGGGCGGATCCGGCCGGCCCGCGGCCGGCCGCTGCGGCCTCCCGCCGGGCGGATCCGGCCGGCCCGCGGCCGGCCGCTGCGGCCTCCCGCCCGCCGCACCGGCACGGCAAGGGGGCGCCGGCGCGGCGCCCCCCGGTCACCCTCACCGGTTCCAGCCATGGTTCAGTCGCGGCGCCCGCGCAAGGCCAGCAGGTAAAGCAGCTGCATCACCGCCATCACCATGGCGGCCACGTAGGTCAGCGCTGCCGCCTGTAGGACGTTCCGGGCGCCCCGCACCTCCTCCCCTCGGAGGTAGCCGCCGCCCGCCAGGGTGGCCAGGGCACGACTGGACGCGTTGAACTCCACAGGCAGCGTGATGACCTGGAACAGCACGGCCAGGCTAAAGAGCAGGATGCCCAGATTCTGCAGGGAGGCGAGGTTCATGATCAGGCCCAGGAAGAACAGCGGGAACGCCAGCTGGGACCCGAACTGGGTGACGGGGATGATGGCGTTGCGCAGCCCCAGCCACACGTAGCCCGTGGCATGCTGAAGGGCGTGACCCACCTCGTGGGCCGCCACCCCCTGGGCCGCCACCGTCGAGCCGTAATAGACGCCCTCGGACAGGCGGACCACCTTGCTGCGGGGGTCGTAGTGGTCCGTCAGCCGGCCGCCGATGGGCTCGACCCGCACGTCATCCAGACCCGCCTGCCGCAGCAGCTGCCGCGCCAGATCGGCGCCGGTCAGGCCGTTGGAGGCCCGCACCCGGGAGTAGGTCTCGTAGGCCGAACTCACCTTGCTCTGGGCCCAGAGGGCCAGCAGCAGGGCCGGGCCGACAAAGAGAAAGTACAGCGGATCGAAGTAGAACACCGCCGTCGCCCTCCTTTCCCCCTCCGAATGGTGGTTGCTCCGCCTTTGCGGGCCGTGCCCCGCCTGCGCACCTGCCGGCAGCCGGAGCCCGCGGGGCCCGCCGGGCCCGCGGTCCGCGGCGGGGCCGCTCGTTCAGGCTTGTGCCCGCTGGCCTTGCGGTGCGCCTGCGCCACCCCCGGCCGGCGCAGCGGAGGTGCCGGCCGGGGGGTCGCCCAGTCGCTCGCCCACCTCCAGGCGGTAGCCGTTGACCATCTCCAGCGGCGTCATGGGTCGCCGGGCCGCGGGCTGCAGCCGGCGAATCCACACCAGGCCCGAGCCGCAGCGGACGGCCACGGCCTGGGGGGTGATGGCCACCACGGTGCCCGGGGGCACCGGCGCGCCGCCCTCCTCGCCGGGGGGCAGGCTGCCCTCCCCGCCCCCTCCGCCGGGGGCCGGTTCCTCCTGGTGGGGGAGGTCCGGGCCGGCGGCCTGGGGCGGGACGGTGCCCGCACCGAAGAGCTTGAGCACCTGCCCGCGCCAGGTGGTCCGGGCGCCGGGCCGCGGGTCCAGCGCCCGGATGCGGCGGGCCACCCGGGTCGCATCGTCCGCCCAGTTCACCCACTCGTCCTCAGGGCGAAGCTTGGGCGCCATGGTGGCCCGGGCCCCGTCCTGGGGCTGTCTCGGCGCCTTGCCCTCGGCCACCAGGCGCAGGGTTTCGCCCAGCAGCTGGGCCCCCAGCCGCGCCAGCCGGTCATGGAGCTGGCCGGCGGTGGTCTGCTCATCGAGCGGAATCTCTCGCTGCAAAATGATGTCGCCCGTGTCCAGCCCCTCGTCCATCCACATGGTGGTGACACCCGTGACGGTGTCCCCGGCCAGAATGGCGTGCTGGATCGGCGCCGCCCCGCGGTGGCGCGGAAGCAGGGAGGCGTGAAGGTTGATCGCCCCCAGGCGTGGTACCGCCAGCACCGCCGGGGGCAGGATCTTGCCGTAGGCGACCACCACCAGCAGGTCGGGCCGCCAGGCCTGAAGCTGCTCCACCACCTGCTCGTCCAGCCTCTCGGGCTGGAGCACGGGTATGCCGTACTCCTGGGCCAGCGCCTTGACGGGCGGGGCCGCCGGCGCCAGGCCGCGCCCCTGGGGCCGGTCGGGCTGGGTCACCACGCCCACGACCCGCACCTGGCGCTGCAGCAGTTCCTCCAGGCTGGGCACGGCAAAGGCCGGGGTGCCCATGAAGACCACCCGCAGGTCGCTCTCCGGCGGCAGCTCGACCACCTTGCGCGCCCGGTCGGTGATCAGCACCCCGTCCAGATGGTCGATCTCGTGCTGCAGGCAGCGGGCCAGCACGCCCTCGCCCTCGATCCAGATGCGCCGGCCGCGGCGGTCCAGGCCGGTGACCTGCACCGAGGTGGGCCGCTCGACCTCCGCCAGCAGGCGGGGCAGGGAGAGGCAGCCCTCGTACGCAGCCTCCACCTCCTCACCCCGCCGGACGATCTCCGGATTGATCAGTTCGATCAGCCCGTCGCCCACGTCGACGACGATGACGCGTTTCGACACGCCCACCTGGGGAGCCGCCAGGCCGATCCCATCGGCGGCGTACATGGTGGCCGCCATCCGGTCCAGCAGCTGGCGGATTTCCCGGGTCACCCGGGCCACGGGCTGGGCCGGCGTGCGCAGGACCGGTTCGTCCGCCCCCTTGACGATGGGCAGCGGCTCCGCCTGCGGCCGGGCCCGGCGCGCCCGGTCCTGCCGGCCCCGCCGCCGCGGGCTCCCGGCCATGGGCATCCCTCCCGTCGTTCTGATCTCATTTTACCTGGGCGCGGGCAAGGGGGCAGCAGGGGCCGGCGGCCTAGCGGGGCGATCCACCCGGCCCGGCGGATCGCCCGCCGCCGGGCCCGGCGCGGCCGCGGCATGGGCATGGCACCACCACCCCGTGGCAGCGACATGACCGCCGCCCGCCGGCCCGGCATGGAGGCCCGGCGGGCAGCGAGCGTGCCGGCGCGCCGCGGCCGTGTATCCGGGCGGTGCAGAGCCGGCCTACAGCATGCTGTAGGGGTCGACATCCACCTGCACCAGCACGTCCCGGGGCCAGTGGGGGCGCAAGGAGGCCAGGGCCGCCCGGGTGGCCTCCCGCAAGGCAGGCCCGTCGGCGGCCCGCGCCAGCACGTGCCATCGCCAGCGGCCCCGCAGGCGCTCGATGGGCGCCGGCGCGGCGGGGGTGACGGAGCCGCCCTCCACCCCGGCTTCCGCCAGGGCCGCGCGCCAAGCTGCCGCCAGCCGGGCGGCCGCCCGTTCCACCGGCGGGCGCTCGGCTCCCGCCACCACCACCCGGATTAGGTGGCCGAAGGGTGGAAAGCCCAGCTCGCGGCGCGCCGCCGACTCGAGGTCGAAGAGGGCGCGGTAGTCGTGATCCGCCACGGCCCGCAGGCAGGGGTGGTCGGGGCTGTAGGTCTGGATCACCACCTGCCCGGGGTCGGACCCGCGGCCGGCCCGCCCGGCCACCTGCTCCAGGAGCTGGAAGGTCCGCTCCTGGCGGCGGAAGTCGGGCATGTGCAGGGCGGTGTCGGCGGAAACCACCCCCACCAGGGTCACCCCGGGCACGTCCCAGCCCTTGGCGATCATCTGGGTCCCGATAAGGATGTCGATGCGCCCGGCGGCGAACTGGCGGTAGATGGCCTCATGGGCCCCCCGGCGGGCGGTCACGTCGGCGTCCATCCGCTGGATGCGGGCGCCGGGGAAGAGCTGGCGCGCGGCCTCCTCGACCTTCTGGGTACCCAGGCCGAAGGGGTGCAGCGCGACCCCGCCGCAGCGCGGGCAGGTGGCGGGCGGGACCTGCCGGTGCTCGCAGTAGTGGCAGCGGCAGACCAGGCGCCCCGAGGCCAGCTGGTGAAAGGTCAGGGACACGTCGCAGTGGGGACAGCGCAGGACGAACCCGCACTCCCGGCAGAGGAGCACGGTGTGGTACCCGCGGCGGTTGAGGAACAACAGCACCTGCTGGCCCGCCTCCAGCCGCTGCCGCATGAGCTCCAGGAGCCGCCGGCTGAAGATGGAGCGGTGGCCCGCCTCGAACTCCTCGCGCATGTCCACCAGCTCGACGGCAGGCAGCGGGCGCTCCCCTACCCGCCGGCTGAGCTCCAGCAGGCCGAGCTCACCCGCCAGCGCCCGGTGGTAGGTCTCCACCGAGGGGGTGGCGCTGCCCAGAATCACCACCGCCCCTTCCAGCCGGGCCCGGGCCAGGGCCACCTCCCGGGCGTGGTAGCGGGGAGTTTCCTCCTGCTTGTAGCTGGTCTCGTGCTCCTCGTCCACCACGATGAGTCCCAGGCGCGGCACCGGCGCGAAGATCGCCGAGCGGGCGCCCACCACCACCGGCTTCGTCCCCGTGCGAATGGCCCGCCAGGCGGCCAGCCGCTGGGCCGGCGTCATGGCGCTGTGCAGCACGGCCACCCGGTTGCCGAACCGGGCGCGGAAACGGGCCACCGTCTGGGGCGTCAGGGCGATCTCGGGCACCAGGCAGATGGCACCCTGCCCCCGGGCCAGGACCGCGGCAATGGCCCGCAGGTAGATCTCCGTCTTGCCGCTTCCCGTCACGCCGTGGAGCAAGAAGGCCTGCGGAGCGGCTCCGCCGCCGGCCGGGGCCGGGACCCCGGCCCCGCACCGGGGCGGCGGGGCGCCCGCCGGCTCCCCCGCCCGGGTGGAGGCCGGGGAGCCCTGGTCCCCCTCCTGCGGCCTGCCGGGCGCCGTCCCGCCGGCACCGGGGTCGTCCCCGCTTCCGGCGGCCCGGAGGGCCGGCTCCAGCTTCCGCCACACCGCCGCCTGCTCGGGCGTCAGGGGAGGCAGCGGGCCGGCCGGCTCCGCCGCCGCGGCCGGTTCGTCCAGGACCGGTACCCGCTCCTCCACCACCACCCAGCCCTTCCGTTCCAGGGCCTTGATGACCTCGGGGCCTGCGGCGGCCTGCTGCAGCAAGAAGGCCTGGGGCAGCCCGCCGGCGGCGCCGGACCGGGCCAGCCGCTCGAGAACGGCCGCCTGGCGGGGCGCCCGGCCGGCCAGTTCCCGGGCGCGGGCCCGGGCCTCGGCCGGATCGACGGCCAGGCGAACCCAGCGGCGAGGTGCCGGGCTCACCCGGTCGCCGCGGGCACCCGGCGGCAGCATAGCCCTCAGCGCCTGGACGAACAGGCAGAGGTAGCGCTCTTCCATCCAGCGGGCCAGGTCGATCAGCGCGGGGGTCAGAACGGGGATGGGATCCCGCAGGGCCAGGATGGGGCGCAACCGCTCGGGCGGCACCTCGGGGACGGGGGCAAACCCCACCACGGTCCCCTCCACCCGGCGGGGGCCAAAGGGGACGGTCACCCGGTGGCCCACCTGCAAGCGGCCAACCAGCTGCGGGGGAACCAAAAAATGGAACACTCGATCTACATCCTGGGCGGCGATGTCGACGACGACTTCCGCCACCGGCATCCCGGCGGCCGCTCCGGCGGGATCCCCGACGGGCTCTCCCCTGTCGGCATCCTGCCCGTCGGTGGCCTGCGGTCCTTGGCCCGCCGTGCGGTCGCCCCGGGCCAGTGCGCCGCCTCTGGCCAAAGCCGCCGGGGTGGCCGCTGCACCGTGCCCCGCCGGCCGGGCCGGCGCCGGGTCGCCCGGTTCTTGGTCGATGCCCGGGTGACCGGAGCCGCTCCCGGTCATTCGGCCTCGCCCCCGCGGTGGACGCCGTCCCCCGGCACCACGCCGGGGCGGACGTCGGGATCCCTGGCCCCTGCTACCGCACCGCTGGCGCCGGGTCCGGAGGCCCCTTCCTCCGGCCGGTGGGCCGCCTGCGACTGGTCCTCCCCCCACCGGGGCAGCCGGTCTAGAATGGCCTCGGCCACCGCCCGCTTGGACATGGCCGGCAGAGATTCGCGGCGCCCATCGGGATAGACCAGGGTGACGATGTTGGTGTCGACTTCGAAGCCGGCACCGGGCTGGGTGACGTCGTTGAGGACGATGAAGTCCAGGTTCTTCTCCCGGATCTTGCGCTGGGCGTTGTCCAGCAGGTCGTGGGTTTCGGCGGCGAAACCCACCAGCACCTGTCCCGGCCGCTTGCGCCGGCCCAGTTCCCGCAGGATGTCCACGGTGGGTGCCAGTTCCACCAGGGGCGCCGCGGTGTCCTTCTTGATCTTGTGGGCCGCCGGCCGGGCCGGCCGGAAATCGGCCACCGCCGCCGCCTTGATGACCACCTGGGCGGTGGCGGCCCGTTGCAGGACGGCCTCCAGCATCTCCGCCGCCGTCTCCACGCGGACGACCTCCACGCCGGGCGGGTCGGGCAGGTGGACGGGACCGCTCACCAGGACCACCCGCGCCCCCCGGTCCCGGGCCGCTTCGGCCAGGGCGTAGCCCATCTTCCCCGAGGAGCGGTTGCTGAGGAACCGGATGGGATCAAGGGGTTCCCGGGTGGGGCCGGCGGTGACCAGCACGGTCACGCCTTCCAGGCTCCGCCGCCCCGCCAGCAGCGCCGCGGCCCGGGCGGCGATGGTTTCCGGCTCGGGAAGGCGGCCCACGCCGGAATACCCTTCCGCCAGGGGTCCGGCCTCGGGCTCCATGACGTGGTAGCCCCAGGCCCGCAGTCGCTGGACGTTGGCCTGGGTGGCGGGGTGGCGCCACATGTGGGTGTTCATGGCGGGAGCCACCAGCACGGGCACCCGGGTACCGGTGGCCAGCACCACGGTGGTCAGGAGGTCGCCCGCCAGGCCTGCTGCCAGCTGGGCCAGCAGGTGGGCCGTGGCCGGTGCCAGCACCACCAGGTCGGCGGAATCGGCCAGGCGGATGTGCTCGACCCCGGCCCGGGGCGCCCACAGATCGCCGGCCGTGTAGACGGGCTGGTGGGTCAGGGCGGCGAAGGTCAGGGGCGTGACGAAGCGGGCGGCCCCGGCGGTCAGGATGGTGACCACCCGGGCCCCCCGCTCCCCCAGGCGGCGGGCCAGTTCGGCCGCCTTGTAGGCGGCGATGCCGCCGGACACCCCCAGGATCACGGTGCGCCCCTCAAGGGGACGAGCCGTGCCCGGCTCCACGGCACCCGGCGTCATCTCACTTGATGCCCGCCTTGCCGGGCACGTAGGACAGCTTTCCGGCCGCCAGTTCTTCCAGCGCCACGGTGACGGGCTTGGCCGCCCGCGGCTCGATCACCGGCTCGGCGCCGTCCACCAGCTGGCGGGCGCGGCGGGCCGCCAGGACCACCAGGGTGTACTTGCTGTCCACCTTGTCCAGCAGCACGTCCAGGGTGACCCGCGGCGCTTCGGCCTTCCTCTGCTTCTCCATGCCCATCGCCCCCTCGTGCCTCTCCCCGCGGCGGGACCGGCCGGCCGTCAGCCGCCGATGCGCCCGCCGGCGCGCACCCGTTCGACCAGGTGGCGGCGGCGGCGGGCCCGGAGCTTTTCCGCCCGGATGATGGCGACGATGTCGTCGGCCGCCCGGTCCGGGTCGTCGTTCACCACCACGTAATCATAGCGGTCGACACAGGCCATCTCGAAGTCGGCGCTGGCCAGCCGCTGGCGGCGCGCCTCCTCCGATTCGGTGCCGCGCCGCTCCAGCCGCCGCTCGAGCTCTTCCAGGGAAGGCGGCATGGCAAAGATATACACGGCATCGGGGTAGATGTCCATCAGCTTGAGGGCACCCTGCACGTCCTTCTCGCAGATCACGTCGCGGCCTTCCCGCAACCACGTCTCCATGGGCTCCCGGGGGGTTCCGTAATAGTTCCCGTACACGCGGGCCCACTCCACCAGTTCCCCCGCCTCCACCCGGCGCTGGAACTCCTCGGGAGAGACGAAGTGGTAGTCCACGCCGTCCACCTCGTGGGGGCGCCGGGGACGGGTGGTGACGGAGACGGCGTACACCAGACCCGGCAGCCGCTTCTGGAGGCGCTCCCGGATGGTCCCCTTGCCGGCTCCCGAGGGAGCGGAGAGCACGATCATCAGGCCCGGCCATGACCGGGAATCCGCCGGAACCGGCCGGCGCTCGGCAGCGGTGCGGGCGGCATCGGGTTGTCCAGCTTCCATGGGATCCCTCACTCGCCCTCCCGCGTGCTGAGCAGGCGGTGGGCCACCGTTTCGGGCTGGACGGCCGACAGGATGATGTGGTTGCTGTCGGCGATGATGACCGCCCGCGTCCTGCGGCCGTAGGTAGCATCGATCAGGCGCCCGTCGTCCCGGGCCTCGCTGATCATCCGCTTGATGGGGGCCGACTCGGGACTGACGATGGCCACGATCCGGTGGGCAGAGACGATGTTGCCGAACCCGATGTTCACCAGCTTGATGTCCACGGAACCCGCCCCTTCCCGGCAGCCCTGCCCGCCCCGGCGGGCCGGCTTCCCCGCCCGCCACGGAGCCGGCGGGCCGCCATACCTACTCCACGTTCTGCACCTGCTCCCGCATCTTTTCCAGCTCCGCCTTGACCTCCACCACCCGGCCGGCGATGTCCAGGTCGGCCGCCTTGGCGCCGATGGTGTTGATCTCGCGGTGCATCTCCTGCAGCAAGAAGTCCAGCCGCCGCCCCACCGGCCCGCCCTGGGCCAGCAGCTCCCGGAACTGGCGGCAGTGGCTGCGCAGGCGGACGCATTCCTCGCTGATGTCGCTGCGCTCCGCCATCAGGGCCACTTCCGCCGCCACCCGCTGGGGGTCGACCGCCAGGTCCCCCCATTCCGCCAGCCGGCCCTCCAGCCGCCGCCGGTAGGCCTGGACAACCTCCGGCGCCCGGCCGGCGACGGCCTCCACCTGGGCTTCGACACGGGCGGCCCGCTGGGCCAGGTCCTGGGCCAGGGCGGCCCCTTCCGCCTCCCGCATGGCCACCACCTGGCGGAGAGCCGCATCCAGGAGCGGCGCCAGCGCCGCCCACAGGGCGTCCAGGTCCTCCTCGGCCTGTTCCACCCGCAGCACGTCGGGGAGATCGAGCAGCATGTCCACGTCGATGCTGCCCGGCAGGCGCAGAACCCGGCGCAATTCTTTCAACGCCTCATAATACGCGTGGGCCAGATGGGTGTCAACGTGAACGCCCCTGACGGGTGATGTAAGCCGATCTATACGAACGGTGACGTCCACACGCCCCCGTTCGATGTGCTGCGTTACCGCACGCCGGATCCGATCTTCAAGGGCGCCGTATTCCCGCGGCAGCCGCACCGCCACGTCGAGAAACCGGTGGTTGACCGTGCGGACCTCCACCGCCAGCCGGTGTTCGGCCGACTGGGCACCGGCGTGCCCGAATCCCGTCATGCTGCGGACCACGCCCATCCTCCCCGCTACGCGGTGTGCCGGCTAGCCCTCGCCGGCCGGGGCCGGGAACAGCATCCTTTCGAGGTCATCCCAGGGGACCAGGTTCTCCACGAAGGGGCCCGCCCCCGCCGCCAGGCCCGCTGCCAGGTGGCGCGCCGCCTGCCGCCACGCGGCCGGCCCGGGCAGCGGCAGGGGGGCACCGGCCCGTTCCCCCTCCGGGACCCGATCTGCGGCGGCAGGACCCGCGATCCCGGACCCCCGGCCCGCCCCCTGCACCATCCGCCGGAACTCCGCCTGATCCAGCCACTGCCAGCTGCCGTCCGGCAGAACCACCGCATCCAGCACGCCGTCCACGTAGGCCAGGCGAACGGGCCGGGTGGCCTGCGGCGCGGCCGCCTCCGCTTCCCGGCCGCGGGGCAGGCCGTCTTCTTCCAGCATCCGGGCCGGGGTCGACAGGTTGACGTAATACCCCTTCAGGCGATACCCGGCCGGGCGCCAAACGCGGGATCCCGCCCGGGGGTGCGGTCCACCGGCCTGCCCCGGCAGGCGGCCGGAGGCACCCGGCTCTTCTCCGGCGGCATCCGCCTCCCCCTCCCCGGCCCGCCCTTGCCCACCCGCCTGGTGCCCCTCCCGGGGGCCGGGCGCCGGCGGGGCCGGCGGCGCCAGAACCCGGAACACGTTGTACCAGCGCTCGGCCCAGTATATCTCCAGCAGCCGGTCGCCCGGCGCGAAGGTCAGGGGCCCGGCGGCCACCGGTCCCCGGGACCACAGGGCCGCGACGGCCCACCATCCCGGCCCCGCGGCCAGCATCCCGTCCCAGGTGGCCTTCAGCCGGCCTGTGGCCAGCCAGGCCTCGACCCGCACCGGCCGGGTCCGTCCCGGTACCGGGCCGGCCTCCCCTCCGAAAGGGCCCGGCACCGGAGCGCCGCCGCCACCCGCGCCGGGCCGCGCAGGCCCGTTCATCCCCAACCCCGCCCATCCAACCCGCCGCGCCGGCGGGCGCCCCAGCGTGTCAAGCCAGCACCCGCCGCAAGCGGTCCATGGCCTCGGCCAGGCGGTCGTCCGGCACCGTGAGGGAGATGCGGAAGTACCCCGCCCCGTGGTCGCCGTAGGCCGAACCCGGAGAGACCACCACGCCCGCCTCCCGCAACAGAAAGGCGGCGAAGTCGCCGTCGCTGGAGAACCGCTCGGGCACCCTCGCCCAGACATAGAAGGTGGCCCGGGGGCGCGTGGCGGCAATGCCCACCTCCTGCAGGGTCGTGAGCACCAGCTCCTTGCGGGCCTCATACAGCTGCGCCAGGCGCTGGAACCAGGCGGGCGGGGTCTGTTCCAGGGCGACCACGGCTGCCTCCTGGATGGCGGTGAACTGGCCGGAGTCGGTATTGGTCTTCAGCGTGGCCAGGGGCCGCAGCAGGCCGGCCTGGCCCACGGCAAAGCCGATGCGCCAGCCCGTCATGTTGAAGGGCTTCGACAGGCTGTGGAACTCCAGGGCCACGTCCCGCGCCCCTTCGGCCTGCAGGATGCTGGGAGCCCGGTAACCCGGCTCCCCGACCTCCGTGTAGGCCGCATCCTGGATCACCAGCAGGTCGTAGGTGCGGGCGAATTCCACCACCTGGCGGTAGAACTCCAGCGTGGCCACCGCGCCGGTGGGGTTGTTGGGGTAGTTGAGGAAGAGCAGCTTGGCCCGCCGCGCCACGTCCGCAGGAACCTGTTCCAGGTCGGGCAGCCAGCCCCGTTCCTCCCGCAAGGGCAGGACGTAAGGCTCGCCGCCCGCCAGCAGGGTGTGGGCCTTGTACACGGGGTACCCTGGATCGGGCACCAGCACCATGTCGCCCGGGTCCACGTAGGCCCAGATCACGTGGGCCAGCCCTTCTTTGGATCCGATCAGGGCCAGCACCTCGCCCTCGGGGTCCAGGCGAACCCCGAAGCGGCCTTCGAACCAGCGGGCCACCGCCTGGCGAAAGCGCCGGGAGCCCGCGTAGCTGGGGTAGGGGTGGTTGGCGGGATCGGCCGCGGCCTTCTGCAAGGCTTCCACGATGTGGGGCGGCGTGGGCTGATCGGGATCCCCGATGCCCAGGCTGATCACGTCCACACCGCGAGCCGCTGCTTCCGCCTGCAGGCGGTCCAGCTCGGCGAACAGGTAGGGTGGGATGCGCTCCAGCCGCCGTGCCGGCTGCACCATGGGGCTGCACCTCCTGTGGCGCGTGCTTCAGTGGGGATCGTAGACCACGTCCCCGATATAAGCGGCGGGTCCCGTCATGTAGACGTGGCCGTCCCCGGCCCACTCGATCTGCAGGGGCCCGCCGGGCAGTTCCACCGTGACCCGGCGGCCGGTGCGGCCGGTCAGAACGCCTGCCACCGCGACGGCACAGGCGCCCGTTCCACAGGCCAGGGTGGGACCGGAACCCCGCTCCCACACCCGGACCCGTACCCGCTCGGGGTTCAGGACCCGGGTGAAGTGGGTGTTGACCCGCTGGGGGAAGGCGGGATGGTGCTCGAAGGCGGGCCCCAGGCGCTCCAGATCGACGGCGTCCGGGTCGTCGACGAAGACCACGCAATGGGGATTGCCCATGGAGAGGGCGGTGACGGTAAACACGCTCCGCTCCCCGCCGGCTTCCACCTCCAGGGGCACCTCTACGGCCTGCTCCCCGGCCGGTCCCGCCATGGGGATCATCCCCCGCTCCAGCCGGGGCACGCCCATGTCCACGGTGACGCCCGTGACCCGGTTTCCGTCCAGGTGCAGCCGGGGCCGGATGGGCCCCGCCCCCGTCTCGACGACGAACTCCGTCTCCCGGGTGTAGCCCCGGTCGTAGACCAGCCGGGCCAGGCACCGGATGCCGTTGCCGCACATCTCGCCCTCCGAACCGTCGGCGTTGAAGATGCGCATCCGGAACCGGGCCCCGGGATCCCGGGGCGGCAGCACCAGGATGAGCCCGTCGCTGCCGATGCCGAAGTTGCGGTCGCTGACCGCCCGGGCCAGAGCCGGCAGGTCGTCGTCGGGAGGAACGGGCTCGGCCAGCCCGTCCAGGAACAGGTAGTTGTTGCCCAGGCCGTGCATCTTGGTCAGCCGGATGGGCCGGCGTGCCGTCACCACGGCCACCTCCCCCGCAAAGCAAATAAAAAGGCGGCCGCCAGCGCCGCCGCCGGAGCCGGCCCGCCGTTCCGGCCGGGCTCCTGCCTCGGGTTCCCACCCGGGGTGTGCCGGCCGGGGGGAATCGCCGGCAGGCGGGGAGCCCGCGCCCCAGGGTCCAGGGGACGGGCCGGCTGCCTGGGGCCCGCGGCCCGGCCGCGACGGGGCCGGGCCGCGGCGCGGTCGCACCCACCTCATGTTAACATACTCTGGCTTTGCCGAGCGGGAACGCAAGGGGCCGCCCCCGGCCAAGCGGCGGCCACAGGCCACCGGCTCGCCGGGCCTGGCGGCCCTGCCTCCCCTCCGGAGCCTCCTCAGGGGGCGCAGGCCTCTCGGGGCGCCCGCGCCCTGCCGCATCCCGGCCGGCTCCCCGCTAGGCTCGGCTCGACCCCACGGCGGCCTGGGGCCGGCTTCCCACCAGCGACCGGCGCACCAGCAGCGCCACCCAGGGCAGCAAGACCCCGCCCAGCACCATGACCCAGTCCCCCGGGCGCAGGGGCACCGTATAGAAATGTCGGGCCAGGGGCTCCCAGTAGACCACCGCCAGCAGCACGGCCACCGACGAGGCCACAGCCGCCACCAGGGCGGGGTTGGCGGAGAGGGGCACGTCGAAGGCGGATCGCCGTTCGGACCGGCAATCGAAGACGTGGATCATCTGGCTCAGGACCAGCCCCGCCAGGGCCATGGTCCGGCCCCGCTCCAGGTCGCCGCCCGCCGACCCCAGGACGAACAGGGCCAGGGTGGTGACGCCGATGACGGCCCCCCGGATCAGCACCCGCCGCCCCAGGCCGCCCGCGAAGAGGCTTTCCCGGGGGTGCCGCGGGGGCCGGTTCATCACGTCGGGTTCCGCCGGTTCCAGGCCCAGGGCCACGGCCGGCAGGCCGTCGGTGACCAGGTTGACCAGCAGGATGTGGATCGGGCGCAGCGGCAAAGGCAAGCCCGCCAGCAGGGCGAGGAACATCACCAGGATCTCCCCGGTGTTGCACGCCAGGAGGTAGCGGATGAACTTGCGGATGTTGTCGTAGATGGCCCGGCCCTGCTCCACGGCGCCGACGATGGAGGCGAAGTTGTCGTCGGTCAGGATCATGTCCGCCGCCTCCCGGGTCACATCGGTGCCCGTGCGGCCCATGGCGATGCCGATGTGGGCCTCCTTGAGGGCGGGGGCGTCGTTCACCCCGTCCCCCGTCATTCCCACCACCTCGCCCTGGCGCTTGAGGGCGCGGACGATCCGCAGCTTGTGTTCCGGCGCCACCCGGGCGAAGACGGCCACCTGGCCCACCCTGCGGGCCAGCTGCTCGTCGTCCAGCTCGTCCAGGTCCCGCCCCTCCAGCACCGGGTCGCCGCCGGCCAGGAGGCCCAGCTCCCGGCCGATGGCCGCCGCCGTGCGGGCGTGGTCGCCGGTGACCATCACCGGCCGGATGCCCGCCTGCCGGCAGCGAGCGATGGCCGCGGGCACCTCGGGGCGGGGCGGGTCCATCAGACCGATCAGGCCGGCCAGCACCAGGTCCCCTTCCGCCACCGCCTCGTCCTCAGGGTCGTCCCCGGGCCCCAGCACCCGGACGGCCACCGCCAGGACCCGCAGGGCCTGTTCGGCCATGGCCGCCGCCGCGGCGGCCATCCGGTGCCGGTCCCCTTCGCCCAGGGGGACGGCCCGCCCCTCCCGCCAGAGGAACCGGCACCGCTCCAGCACCACCTCGGGCGCGCCCTTGACGTAGCTCACGGCCCGGCCCTGGGCGTCACGGCAGACGACGGCCATGCGGCGCCGTTCCGAGGAGAAGGGGTGCTCGGCCAGCCGGGGACGCTCCCGTTGCAGCCGCCGGGCGTCGATGCCCCCGGCCCAGGCGGCCTTGACCAGGCCAACCTCCGTGGGATCCCCCGTGGGGTCGTCCCCGGCCCTGACGGGCACCGCGTTGTTGCACAAAGCCACCGCTTCCAGAAGCAACTGCAGTTCCGCGGCCGGGCCGCCCCCCGGCCCACCGGCCCGCCCGGCCCCGGCTCCGGCCCCCACTGCCGGGGCCGGCGTCCGGGCACCGGCAACCGGCCGCCCCGGCCCCCCGGCCTCCCCCTCTTCCCCGCCGGCCTCGGGCCTCCAGGGTTCCCCTTCGGCGGTGCGGGCGAACCGGCCGCTGGCGGTGATCGCTCGGCGGGCCGTCATGCGGTTTTCCGTCAGGGTCCCCGTCTTGTCGGAGCAGATCACCGTGGCACACCCCAGGGTCTCCACCGCCGGCAACCGGCGGATGATGGCATTGGCCTGCACCATCCGCTGGACGCCCAGGGCCAGGACGATGGTGACCACGGCCGGAAGGCCCTCCGGCACCGCCGCCACCGCCAGGCTGACGCCGGCCAGGAACATGGACGCCAGGCGCTCGCCCTGGACCACCCCCAGGACCACCACCACGGCGCACACCGCCAGGGCCGCACTGACCAGAACCCGGCCCAGGTGGGCCAGCCGCTGCTGCAGGGGCGTGGGCTCGGCTTCCGCCGCCTCCAGAAGCCCGGCGATCCGGCCCATCTCCGTCGCCATGCCCGTGGCCACCACCACCGCCCGGGCCCGGCCGCGGACCACCGTGGTCCCCTGGTAGACCATGGTGGGCCGCTCGGCCAGGGGAGCCTCCGGCGCGCAGGTGGCGGCGGCCGACTTGCCGACCGGCCGGGACTCCCCCGTCAGGGCCGCCTCTTCCACGCCCAGGCTGTGGGACTCCAGGAGCCGCGCATCGGCAGGGACGCGGTCGCCCGCCTCCAGCAGAATAAGGTCGCCGGGCACCAGGTCGGCCGCCGCCACCACCTGGCGGTGGCCGTCGCGGATCACCCGGGCCTGAGGGGCCGCCAGCGCCTTCAGCGCCTCCAGGGCCTGCTCCGCCTTGTGCTCGTGCAGGAAGCCCAGCAACGCGTTGATGATGACGATGACCAGGATGGTGATGGCGTCGGCCTGCTCGCCCAGCGCTGCCGACAGAGCCGCCGCTCCCACCAGGACGAGGACCAGCGCGTCCTGGAACTGGACGGCCAGCTTCCGCCAGAGCGGATCCCGGCGGGCCTCCCGCAACCGGTTGGGCCCGTAGCGCCGCAGGCGCCGGGCCGCCTCGGCGGCCGGGAGGCCCTCCTCGGGCCCGGTGCCGAGCAGCGCCAGGCACTCGTGGGGCGGAAGGGCATGCCACGCCACCTGCCGTGCCTCCCCCCGCCCCCGGCCGCGATGGCCTCCTCCCCCGGGTCGGAGCGCCCCGCCCCCGGCAGGGCTCCGGCCCGGCGGCAGGGAAACTGATCGGGTCGAACGGGTCCCCCGGAGCCCCCCCGGGTCGCCGGGCCGGGACCTGCCGGAGCCTGGTTCCGGCACAAATCCGCCCGCCCGCCCGGCGGGGGCCGGTGCGGAGGATACCCGATCCGGCCGGCGGCTGGCGCGGTCGTTTCCTGGACGAACCACGGCCTACCTCCTCCCGCTGGCGGGGCGCCCGTCCCCGGCCTGCGGCGAGCGGGCGCCCGGTGCCGCGCCACCATGCCTATGCACAGGCCCGGGCGGCTATGAGGGACAGGACTTGAAGGGCATGTCCGGGCGGGCCGGCGTGCTTTCCCCGGGCCCGCCCGTGAAGGGCGATCGGGGGCGGGAACCGGTACCGCCCTGCAGGCGTCCAATGGACGGCCAACCAGCAGGATCACCCCGGAGGAGGGGTTGCGATGGAACGTGGCAAGGGACACGGGCGGGGGATGAGCCCGAGGCGGTGGCGGCCGGGGACGCGGCGATACGCTTCCGCCATCCTGGCGGTCATGGCGGTGGCGGCCCTGCTGACCGGGTGCGCCGCCCTGGGGGCGCAGGCTCCGCAGGCCGGCCAGCGCCCGGATGCCGGCTCCGGCGGTGACGCGGCCGGTGGGGCGAAGACAACGAAGGGAGCGTCGGAGGTGGCGGGCGTCAGCCTGGCGGCCGACCGGGAACGCTACCGCCCGGGAGAGGCCATCACCCTCACGGTGCGCAACGACAGCGGGGCCGAGATCCAGCTCACCGGCGGCCTGGGCGGCCTCAAGGCCTGGCGGGTCGACGGCGGGCAGCGCCGGCCCTGGGAGCACGGCATGATGGAAACCGGCGCCCTGGTGCCGGTGCCCGCCGGCCAGTCAATCCAGCTGGGTCCCATCCCCGCGCCGGAGGAACCGGGCGAGTACGTCCTGGAGGTCCACTTCTACCACCAGGGCGGCGGCCCGGCAGCCGCCTCGGTGACCGTCCGGGTGGCACCGTAGTCGCGGGCCGGACCATCTTTTCGCCGCCGGTCCGGCCTCCACGACCTTGCAGGCAGCAGGCGGGGCCGCTCCCCGGACAGGGGGCGGCCCCGGGCTGGTACGGAACGGCCCCGGAGTCCGCGTCGGGGCCGGGCTCAGGCCGGGGTCGCCGGGGCGGTACCGGCCACCGCCCGCTCGTAGTCGGCAAAGACCCGGGCGATGCGCTCTTCTTCCCGCAAAGGCTTCCCGGTCGCCGGGTCGACGGCGACGCAGGCCCCGTTGACGATGCGGGTGCGCACCTTGCCGCAGGCGGCCCGGTTCCCCATGAGGTGGGGCGCATCCATGAGCCCCATCTCCACCGCCAGCTTCAGGGTGCCGGGATCCGTCCAGGGATCGGAGACTCCGGCCGGAGCCAGGGAACGGATCGCCTCCAGCAGCTGGCGGGCTTCGACCACCAGCTGGTTCTTCCGCTCCTGGATGACGGGGTCCCGCAGCATGTCGGGCAGGCCGAACACCGCGTTGCGGATGGCCTGCTCGGCGATGCGGCAGGAGGCGATGACGTCCTCCGCGGTGGCGGCGTGGCTGGCCTCGGTGTAGGCCACCACGTGAACGATGTGGGGCTTCAGCGCCATCTGCACCAGCACCGAGGAGGCGATCTGGCCCTTGGCCCGGTCCAGATCCGCCGGGTAGCTGGAGAGGCCGGTCCGGGTCTCCCGCAGCACGCGGAAACCGTCCCCTTCCAGTTCGCCCACCAGCTCCAGCTTGGCCAGCATCTTGGCCAGGTCCATCTGGATCGAGGTGCCCGGCGGGTTGTTGAACATCAGCTGCTGGACGTAGGTCTTCACCCCGCAGCGGTAGGCGTTGTACGCTGCCAGGAAGGCGGCGGCCACGGCCACCGTGTCGGGGGCATCCCGCAGGCTCCAGTGGTGCGATTCGTTCATCTCCACCGGAATGCCGTGGCGGGCGTGCCAGCGCATGAGCGCCTGGGCCTCGGCGATGGACTCGTCCAGCGGCCGCCGGCTGCGCCCGTCCAGCTGGCTGTACCAGAAGAGAGGCACCGCGCACCAGGCGTTGTTGATGGTGTCCCTCAGCATCTCCGCCCACTTCAGCGTGTCCCGCGTTCCGCTGTAGCACCGCATCAGGGGGTAGTTGCCCCGCCGGGAAGCCTGGTAGATGGCCCGCAGGTCGTCGGGGCTGCGGACGGGCACGCCGCCGGCGCCGTGTTCGTCGGGATCCATCTCCTCGGGCCGGAAGAAGTGCTCCTGCGCATTCTGGTCGGTGCCCAGGGAGATCACGTCCAGGCAGCGGGCCTCGGCGATGGCCTCGACCCCGCGGATGGTGGCCTCCACCGACGGCAGGCCGAAGTGGTGGCGCAGGATGGGATAGGGGTGCTTGAACTCGATCCGCTCCACCAGGGTCTGGGGGTAGTCCGCGGCATCCTGCCGCGCCGGTCCCCCCCGCAGGTAGGCGATGATCTCGTCGACGGTGGTGTCGGCGTCGAACACGGCTTCGAACAGGCCGAGGCGCCGGGCATGATCGCACACGGCCCCCACACCGCCGAAGATGAAGCGCTTGCCGGCCAGGCCCATGCGCTCGGCCTTTTCCTTCAGCTCCGCCAGGACCCGGGCTCCCGTCTCGGGGGTCAGGCGGTAGCCCACGGCGATGATGTCGGGATCATCTTCCAGGGCCGCGCCGAGCAGCTCGTCCACGGGCACCGCCGGGCCCAGGCAGAAGGTTTCGTACCCCTGGGCCTCCGCCAGGTGCAGGAAGTTCACCACCCCGGCGACGTGGACGCAGTCGCCCACGGCCGCCCCAAGGATCTTCGGCTTCCGGTCCAAACGCCTCACCTCCTGCGGCAACAGGCCCTGCAAGGGCCGGCCACCGCCCCGCTTCTTCGTTGGGCCCGCCGGCGTCCGCCGCAACGGTTCTGCCCGCATCGTGCCCTTCAGACGACCATGGCCTCGTCCATCTCACCCAGGGTGACCCAGCGCTGGATCTGCTCCGCGCTCATCCCGTCAAGGCCCATCTCCGCCAAACTGCGGCCGGACCGCCAGTAGTCGGTTCCCCGCAGGGCGCCGGCCAGGTGGATGATGCCGTCCATCACCGGCGTCGGCACGCCCAGGCGGCGTCCCAGGGCCGCCATGGGCACCAGGCTGGCCGGCACGTCCTCGTCGAGGTAGCGGTGTTCCACCGAAAGGGGCGCCCCGATGCCGCGGTAGGCCGGATTGGCCTGGATGGCCTCGTAGAGGCCGGGCCCCCAGGCCCCGTACGCTTCCGCCAGCCACTGCCGGGCGCTGCGCAGGCGCAGCCCCAGGGCCCCGGCCACCGCCAGGCGCTCGGCGTCCAGGGCCTCGACGACCCGCGCCACGGCGGGGGAGATGCCCTGGCGATAGTACTCGAAGGGCTCGCCCGTTTCCACCCGGGCGGCGTTGAGCAGCAGCGGGGCAGGATGGAAGACGGCCCCGATGTTGTCCAGGCTGGTCTCGAGAACGCTCTCGGCAGCAGTGAAGAGGGGCAGGACCTCCCGCAAGGCCGCCAGCAGCTCCGCATTGCGGACGGCAGGCAGGGCGGCGGCCCGCACCTGGCGCTTGAATCCGTAGATCCGCACCCGGGCGGGTCCCGTCACCCGGCTGGCGAAGAGCAGCGTCTGCGCCTCGCCCACCAGCACGTCGGCCCGGTTGCCGGCCTCCCGGAGGGCGGTATGGAAGGCCAGGGCCCCGCCGGTTCGCCCGGGGTGCAGGACCACCACCTGGCCGTCCCCCAGGAAGGGGGCGCACCAGCGGGCCACCTGGCGGTGGGCGGTGGCCGGGACCACCACCATGACCAGGCGGTAGCGGCGCAGCTCGGGACCGATGGTGCAGGCGACGCGTTCCACCGGCCCGAAGCCCCCCACCTCTCCCTCAAGGAAGATCCCGCCCGCCGCGGCGATGGGTTCCAGCGGTGCGGCGGACCGGTTGTAGAGAGCCACCCGGAAGCCCAGCAACCCCAGATACGCGGCCATGGCCTGGCCGCCGTGACCGGCACCGATGACGGCGACGCGTCGCACCCGCACGCAAGGTCCCTCCTTCCTGGCATCTCCTGACCTGCGGCTCTGGCACCAGCTCGGGCCGCGGGACCAGCGGGCGCCCGCCCGGCGACCCGCGGGCAGCCCGGTCCCGAGGCAAGTTCGATGGGTCCAGCATCAGCACCGAGGCCGCTCAGGCCCGCAGGGATTCATCCGGCAAGGCGCGGCGGCCGGAGGCACCGGCTGAAGGCGGCCCAGCGGCTCCGCCCGGCGGCAAGCCTTCCCCGCCGTGGCCGCGGGCGCGTCGCCTTTTTCAGCGGGCCACCCCTATGCTGGCCATACCTGCACGGGGGGTCGACGGGACAGGACCGCGGCAGGCACCTCGATGGGGCCCGGGCACGCTAGCCCCGGACGTGCCCATGATGGCACCCCAACCCGGCCACTCCACCTGCCACGGGGTGGCCAGCGATGCCTGCCCTTGAATCAAGGGAGAATTCGGAAACCAACCACGGACCGGCCGACACCCGGCGTTTGACCCCGTCCCAGGCTGGCGGCTGGCTGGCACTGGCGTGGTGTTCCGCAAGCCCGATGGCGGGATCGGGGAAGCGTGGGAAACCCGATGATATTGTATGCAAGTTGAGGAAACGCTGTCAAGGGCGATCAGCGGGGGAGGGCCGGGGGAAGAAGGGCCCGGCTCGAACCCGGAATGCCTTTCACCCGGAATGCCTTCACCCGCGATCCCTCGACACGCTCGATGCTAGGCCTGGGGACCGGGCTGGCGGCGGCCGCCGCCCCCGTGACCCCCTCCTCCCTGCTGCTGCTCCGGCCCCCCACCTGCCGCGCCCCGGGCATGGCGGCCGCCGTTACCTTGGCGAGAGCCGGTGCCGTTCCCGGCACCACCGCCCAGGCCGCTTTCGCCGCCCTGGCCACCATCCCCGCCCTGTTCCCCCTGGGCGCGGCCACTGTCGCCGCCGCCCCACTGGGAGGTAGCCGCCAGAAGCTGCTCCATCTGCTGGGCGATGGCCTGGCTCTCACTGATGACCTGCCGCAACTTGCGGAGGTTGTTTTCCATGTCCTGGCGCAGCTGCAGGTGGGCGCTGACCAGGCTGAGAGCCGGATTGCGGCCGCCAGGGCCGCCGGGCGCCTCGCCACCCCCCGGTTGCTGCTGCCCGCCGTCGTCGGCCCCCTCCCCACCGGTACCGGCGCCCGCGGCCGAGGCCGGATCGACGCCCATCGGGTGGGCCGGCGCGGCCCCGGGAAGCATTGCGGTTCCTGCCCCGGGCGGAAGGGCTGTCCAACCCGCCGGCACCATGGCCGCCGGAAGAACCGGCCCGGCCGTGCCGGCGGCTCCCACAGGCCCGCCGGACCAGTTCAAGCCGCCCGGCATGAGGCCGAGCGGCCACGGGCTGCTGCCCGGCCAGCCGCCGGCGCCCGGCACCGGAGACCCGGTGGGCCCTACCGCGGCGTACCCTGGAGGGACCGTCCCCTGACCATGCTGGTCCTGGGCGTTTTCACCGCCGTCCCGGGGTCCCGGGGAAGCGGGATGCCGGGCCGCTCCCGGCCCCGTGAACGGCCAGCCTAGCGGCTGGACGCCCGGGACCCAAGGCATCATGGCGGCCGGCCCGCCACCCGGGCCGGCGGGCCAGCCCGGGGCTCCCACCGGGCCTGCCCAGGGGCCGTGGAGCATCAGGCCGGGCGATCCGCCCGCCCCGTCCATCCGGGACACCCACGGCGGCGCGGCAGCGCCGGGAAACCCGAAAAGCCCGGGTGCGGCGGGCCCGCCGGCCTGCCCGGGGAAAGGGGGCGCCACCCCTTGCCCCGTCCAACCCGCGGTACCCGCTGTCCCGGCGGGACCGGCCACCAGGCCGCCATCAGGGAAGCCGCCGCCCCAACCCCCCGGCCAGCCCTGGCGCCGCCGGCCGCAGTCGGCCTGGCGGGAGCGCTCCCGGCTCCCGCCCTGGCGGCCACCCCCTTGCTCCTCGCCGGCGCGACCGCCGCCCTGGCCGGCCATACCGCCCAGGGCAGCCAGGCCCTCCATTCCCCCCTGGTGGACGCCCTGCCGGCCGCCCCCTAGGCCATCCGAACCGGCGAGCGCCTGGCCCGCAGCCGCCGGGCCGGTACCCTGCCTGCGGCCCCGCGGCCCCCGGTCACCGTCGTCGACCAAGGCCCCGCCAAGGCGGCGTACCCGGCGGGGGGCTGCACGGCTCTCCCGGCCTGCGGCCGCCCGCTGGACGCCGGCGCCTCCTCCCTGCGCCCCTTCACCGGCGCCGCCCTCCCCGGTGGCCCCGGCAATGCCTGCTGCCACAAGCGATGCTGCTCCCGGGGCACCGGGCCAGAGCCCGGGCCCCCATACTCCGCCCGGGCCACCAGGCAACGGCACCGTCACGGGCCAACCGGCTGGCAGGACGGAGGCGTAAGCCGGCCCAGGGGCAGGCGTAACGGCCCCCGGCCCGGCCGCGGCTGCCGGGTTCCCGCTGCCCGCATCCTCCTTGCCCCGGCCCACCGGCCCCAGGAGGGTCGCGGGAACGGCAGGCCACGGGAACGATGCAGGCGGCAGCCCCTGGACCGGCAGCGCGCCCGCTGCCGGTGGTACCGCGGCCATCCCGTCTGGCGCCACCAGCGGCCACCCTCCAGGCCCCACCGGCCCCCCCTGGCCCGTCTCCATGCCACCCCTCATCGCCATCCCGGGATCACCCGTCCTGTGGCGGGTACCGTCGCCCCGCCGCTGATGGTTGTCCTGACCGTCCGGGGTCCCGGGGCGGTCCTGCCGCCCCCGGGGCCCGTCGCCGCGGGTAGGCCGGCCGGCGGCTGCCCCGGCCCCGGCGCCCGTCCCGCCCCCCGCTCCTTGCCCTTGAGCCCCGGCGGTCGCAGCCGGCATCCCCCGGCCTGCACCGGGCGGGCGGTGGACTTCCTGCCCGCCGCTCCCGCCGTGCTGCCCCCGGTCCCCGGCCCCGTCGTCCCCGCGACCGGTGACGGCCTCAAACTGTTCCTGCAACCAGCGCCGGGCTTCAACCAGCGGCCCTGCATCCCGGTGCCGCTGGCCCCCCGCGGTGGAGCTGCCCGTGCTGGTACTGGAACTCCTTCCGCGCTGGTCCCTGGACGCCGGCCCTGCCCCGCCCGCCATGCCGCCGGTGCGGGCCTGGGGGCCCCGGGCCTCGACCGCCTGCTCCCGCTCGGGAGCCAGGGACGAAGCCAGGGCCACCCGGGGACTGGGCCGCAGGCGGGCCCGGGGCCGGGGCGGCCGTCCCGGCTCGGCCCCCCGGCTCCCGATCACCTGCAGGGGTTCGGCGTCCCGCGTCCCGGGCACTAAAGTGTCAGGGGTCGTCCCTTCGGGGCCAGAACCGGTCCCCGGCCCAGGAAACGGCTTCCTCCCCGCCGCCAGCGCACCCGGTGCCGCGTCCGGGCCTCCCGGCGCGGGCCCTGCCGCCGATCCGCCCTGGAGATGCGCGCCGGGGCGGCGCCATCGAACCCAGCGTGCCACACCCCGCCCTCCCGTCGCCCTGGTTCCGGCCGCTATTCTACCCGGCCGGCCCGGACCGTAGCCGGACACGGGCGGATGGGAGGGGGCCCGGCTCCCGCCGCGGCATACCCCGGACCGGCCCGCATATCCATGGGGCAGGGCCGGGGCAGGGTCTGGACCTGAACTCGTCCGATCCCCCCAGGTTCGAGACCGGACCGGCTCCACCAGCGGCCCGATCCGGAGGGAGCACCCGCCATGGTCCCCGCTGGCCTGCCGCCGGCCGACCCCGCCGGGCGGAACAACCGGCCAGGCACCCGCCGCACGGTGGAACCGCCCGCGGTATCCGGGGAGCGGTCCAGGAGTGCTCCCGTCCCCGCCCTGCCGCCGGCCGGCTCGGGTCCCTCCGGCCCCGGCGACGGCTCCAGGGTCATCGGCCGCCGTCCCGGCTCTGGCACCAGCGGCCGCCTTCCGGGCCGCTATCCCCCCTGGCGCGACCAGCCCTTCCGGAACGCCCCCCGGCTTGTGCTGCTGGCCCTGGCCTTGCTGGCAGGCTGGGCCGTGCTCCGGGGGCCGGGCGGCGGCTCGGGGCCGGCGGGCCGGCTCGTCCCCGGGGGCGCGGTGGTGCGGGCCGAACTGTCCTTCGCGTGGCCCGAATACCCTGGCCGCGTCGTGCTCACCGCGTCCGAACGCCAGGCCCTGGCCCGCGCCCTGGCCCGCACCCGGCCGGCACCGGGCGGGCGCGGCGCCCCACCGCCGGGTCCCCATTTCGCATACTGGCAACTGGACTGGACCGGCCGGGCCGGGCGCCCCCACCGGCTGCTGGTCTCCCTGGACCGGCGCTTCTACGACCCCCAACAGGGGTATCTGGACCGGACCGGTCCCCTCTGGGCCGCTCTGGAACCGGTCACGCGCCGCCTGGCCGCGGACCTCTTCGGCGAGCCGCTGCCGTGGTCCGAGGTCGACCGGCTGTGGCCCTGGGACGCGGTCGCCCTGCTGCGGGACCTGGAGACGGGCCGGACCTTGCGAGTGACCCGCTACGGCGGCTACCAGCACGCCGACGTCGAGCCCCTGACCCGGGAAGACACCGCCATCCTCCGCTCCCTCTACGGCGGCAGCTGGAGCTGGCGCCGCCGCGCCGTGGTCCTGGAGATCGCAGGCCGGAAGATCGCGGCCTCCATCAACGGCATGCCCCACGGCGACCAGGTTGTGGCCGGCAATGGCTTCGACGGGCACTTCTGCGTGCACACCCTGGCATCCACGACCCATGTGGGCGACCGGGTCGACCCCGGTCACCATCTGATGGTCCTCAAGAGCAGTGGCCAGCTGGCCGCCCACCTGCAGGCTGCGCCGCCCCACGTGGCGGCCACCTGGTTGTGGGTGGCCCTGGCCAACGGGGATGCGGCCACGGCCGCCCACATGGTGACGGACCCCCGCGGCCCGGCCTGGGATCTTCTGGCGCGCCGCTTGGCCACGCGGATGCAGTTCGTGGAGATCGACCAGGCCGCGACCCTGGCGGTGCAAGGCCCGCGGGCCCGGGTCCGGATCCGGGGAACCATCTACTACGCCGGTGACCAGCCACCGGCGGCGCTGGACCTGACCTGGCCCATGACCCGCCAGGACGGGTTCTGGACGGTGGCTGCCTCCGACGTGGCCCGCCTGCTCCCCCCTGAACCGAACCCTCCGGCCGCACCCGGCCCTGCGGTGCCCGGGGCAACGGGGCGCTAGCCCGCCGGCCGCGCGGCCGCGACCACCGCAAGGCCTCCGCCAATGGCCACCGCCTCGGCCAGTGGCCACCGCCGGTCCCCCCGGTGCGGGACCGGAAAATCTCAGCCCCGTCTCAGGGGATCATCAGCGTCGTGGGGTTCACTGGCAGGCGGGGAGTTGCCCTGGCAGGAGGCATCCCCGCAGCAAACTAAGGAAAACACTGCAACTCGCTCCGGGACGGGCCCCCGCGGCTCCGGCCCCGGCAAGGAGGTCAAGCCCCATGAACAGCCGGCCGCCCCATGGCGATGAGACCGCCGGTTCCTCGCCCACCGTCCCCCCGCCTCCATCCCCGGCGCCGCCCGCCGGGGATGGCTCCCGCGGCCCGGCGACGGCTGGCCGCGGCACGGGCGAGAGTCAGGCCGCCGGACCCGCCGCCGGCGATGCCGGCCACCGCCGGACCGGGGGGACACCCCGCCGCGCCGGCCTGGCCGCCCTGCCGGCCCTGTACCCGGCACCCATCCCCCAGGACGGGCTGGAAGCCGGGCGCGTGCTGTTGCGCGACGGTACCGCCGCCACCCTGCGCCCCGCCCGGGACCGGGACCGCCCCCTGGTGGCCGAGTTCCTCGGGCGGGTTTCGGACCAGTCCCTCATGCGCCGCTTCTTCGCCGGCGAGTCCCGCGAGGCGGCGGTGGAAAGCCTGCTCCAGGTGGGGCCACCGGATGAGCGCTACACCCTGCTGGTGCTGGTGGGAGACCCCGACCACCCGCGGATCGTGGCCAGCGGCACGTACGTCCGGGACGAACGGGACCCTGACGCGGCGGAAGTGGCCTTCCTCGTGGAAGACGCCTACCAGGGCCGGGGGCTCGGCACCCTGCTGCTGGAACGGCTGGCCCTGATCGCCGCCCGCCACGGGATCCGCCGCTTCATCGCCTGGACCCAGCCGGACAACCGCCGCATGCTGGAGGTTCTGCGCGCCAGCGGCTTCGAAGCGGAACAGCACCACCGGGACGGCTACGTCGTGGTAAGCCTGGATGTGCACCCCAGCCCGGAGAGCGTGGAACGCAGCGAGATGCGGGACCGCATCGCCACGGTGGCCTCCCTGCGGCCCCTCTTCCGGCCCCGGGGCATCGCGGTGGTGGGCGCCTCCCGGGATCCCGGCAGCATCGGCTACCGCATTCTGGAGGCCCTGGTGATGAACCGGTACCAGGGGCCCGTCTACCCCGTGAACCCCAAGGCAGACGTGGTCGGGTCGATCCCGGCCTACCGGTCGGTGCTGGACATCCCCGGTCCCGTGGACCTGGCCGTCGTCGCCGTGCCCCGGGACGCGGTGCTCGATGTGGTCGACCAGTGCGGGGCCAAGGGGGTGCGCGGGCTGGTGGTGATCACCGCCGGCTTCGCGGAGACGGGGGCCGAGGGCCGGGCGCTGCAGGAGCGCCTGGTGGCCAAGGTGCGGGGCTACGGCATGCGCATGGTCGGCCCCAACTGCCTGGGGCTGATCAACACCGCCCCCGACGTGCGGATGAACGCCAGCTTCTCGCCGGTGTTCCCGCCCCACGGGCGGGTGGCCATGTCGTCCCAGAGCGGGGCCCTGGGGCTGGCCATCCTGGAATACGCCCGGGACCTGGGGCTGGGCCTCTCGACCTTCGTCAGCGTGGGCAACAAGGCCGACGTCTCGGGCAACGACCTGATCCAGTACTGGGAGGACGACGAGGACACCGACCTGATCCTCTTGTATCTCGAGTCCTTCGGCAACCCCCGGCGCTTCGCCCGCCTGGCCCGCCGGGTCGGGCGCAAGAAGCCGATCCTGGCGGTCAAGGCGGGACGCACGGCGGCCGGGACCAAGGCCGCGGGATCCCACACTGCCGCCCTGGCCGCCAGCGACACGGCGGTGGAAGCCTTGTTCCACCAGGCCGGGGTCATCCGGGCCGACACCCTGGAAGACATGTTTGACATCGCCGCCCTGTTGGCCAACCAGCCGCTGCCCGCGGGACCGCGGGTGGCGGTGGTCACCAACGCCGGCGGCCCGGGAATCCTGGCCACCGACGCCCTGGCAGCGGCGGGCCTCGAGGTGCCCGAGCCCTCGCCGGCCACCCGGGAAGCGCTGCGCCGGTTCCTCCCTGCGGCCGCCAGCCTGGGCAACCCCATCGACATGATCGCCTCGGCCACCGCCGACCACTACCGCCAGACCCTGCGGGCGGTGCTGGCCGACCCGGGCTTCGACGCGGCCCTGGTGATCTTCATCCCCGTGGGCCTGGCCGATGTCGAGGGGGTCGCGGCGGCGGTCCGGGAGGCGGTGGCCGAGGCCCGGCAGGCGGGCCACCAGAAGCCCGTGGTGGCGTGCTTCATGAGCGCCCTCGGCCTGCGCCAGCCCCTGGCGGTGGGTGCGGAGCGCATCCCTTCGTATCGCTTCCCCGAATCGGCCGCCCGAGCCCTGGCCAAGGCCTACGAGTACGCCCGCTGGCGCCGGCGGCCCCTGGGCCGGATCCCGGCCCATCCCGACCTGGACATCCCGCGCGCTCGGACCATCTGCCGGGAGGCGGCGGCCCGGGGCGGCGGGTGGCTGTCGGCGGCGGAAGTCGACGCGGTGCTGGACGCCTTCGGCCTGCCTCGGATCCCCACCCGTTTCGCCCGGGACGAGGAGGCGGCGGTGGCGGCCGCCGCCGAGCTGGGCTTCCCGGTGGTGGTGAAGATGGCCTCCCGCACCCTGGTGCACAAGACCGAGTGGGACGGCGTCCAGTTGAACCTGGAAGATGGCGATGCCGTGCGGGCCGCCTGCCGGGGTATCCGCAGCCGCCTCGCCGCCGCCGGCCGCGCCGGCGAGCTGGACGGCTTCGTGATCCAGCCGATGGTGCCCGGCGGCACCGAGCTGGTGGTCGGCGTCACGGAGGACCCCCTCTTCGGCCCCCTGATCGCCTTCGGCCTGGGCGGGGTGCACGTGGAGATCCTGAAGGATGTGGTCTTCCGCATCACGCCGCTGACCGACGTGGACGCGACCGAGATGGTCCGCAGCATCCGCGGCTACCGCCTGCTGGAAGGCTATCGCGGTCACCCCCCGGCGGACCAGGAAGCCATCCAGGACGTGCTGCTGCGGGTCTCGCGCCTGGTGGAAGAGATTCCGGAGATCGCCGAGCTGGACATCAACCCGCTGAAGGCGTTCGAGCCGGGCCGGGGCTGCCGGATCCTGGACGCGCGGATCAAGGTCGAAGGTGGCGAAAGCAACGAAAGGTAGGGATCAGCGCGGTTCCCGGGCCGCCGGACGGTGCCGGGGCCGCCGGGCGGCCCCGGCACCGCCGCCGCGCCCCTGTCAAGACTTGATCCCGCCCGGTTTTGAAACCTCGGCCAGCGCTCGTTGCGTCTCATCCCGCAACTGCTGTACCAGTTCCCCGGCCGGCATCTCCCTCGCCAGGCGGAAACCCTGACCGGCCCACAGGGCCATCCCGTCGGGGTCGCCGGCCCTGGCCGCCGCCTGGCGCAGTGGACGGGTCAGGAAATGCACGTGGGGGTACGCAGCCGGCGCGGCGGCGCTGTATTCCCGCACAAACCGGTTGACCAGCCCGCGGGCGCGACGGCCCGTGAAGGCACGGGTCAACGCCGTCGCGGTGAACCGGGGATCCGCCAGGGCCGCTTTGTGCAGCGGGTGGGCCCCACTCTCCGGGCAACGCAGGAACGCCGTGCCCATTTGCGCAGCACAAGCACCCGCCACCAGTACGGCGGCGATATCCCGGCCGTGCATGATGCCGCCCGCGGCGATCAGCGGCAGGGACACCGCCTGCCGGACCAGGCGCAACAACACGAGAAGGCCGTAATCCTCGCCTCCGGGGGACTCGTGATCGGCGAAGGAAGCCCGGTGCCCTCCCGCTTCCACGCCCTGGACGCACAGGGCATCGGCGCCGGCCCGGCTCGCCGTGACGGCCTCTTCAGGGGTCGTCACCGTCACCACCACACAGGAGCCGCGTCTCTTCAGTTCCGCAATCACATCCGGCGGCGGGCAACCGAAGGTGAAGCTCACCACCGGGACGGGCTCCCGCAGTAGAACCTCCAGCTTGGCCTCCCAGTCGTCGTCATCCCATACCGGTTCGCCCGGCTCGACGCCCAGGTGCCGGCCCTCCGCCCGCAACCGCTCCCTGAACCGCTGGACGGCCGCGAGATCCACGTCAACCTGCTGCGGGACGAAAAGATTGACACCGAAGGGCGCTCCGGTGAGCGCCCGCATCGCCCGGATTTCTTCCCTCATCGCACCGGCCGTCTTGTAACCGGCTGCCAGGAACCCCAGTCCCCCGGCCTGGGATACGGCCGCGGCGAGGGCCGGCGTGGAGACGCCGCCGGCCATGGGTGCCTGCACAATGGGAGAACGAAGGAGCTCGGGGAACACCTTTCCACCTCCGAAGGCGCTTCCTGCGGCGGGGGCGACGGGTCCCGCAGGCGCCGCTGCCGGCTCGCCTGCTCGGGCTAGGCCGGTGCGAAGAGGGCGACCACACCCCCGTCCCCGGCGGCGGGCTCCAGTCGCCGCCGCACCCTGCCCTCCGATTCCATCCATTCCAGGTGGCCGTTGACCTCGGACAGGGCCAACAGCAGGTGGGCCGGATCCCCGTTGCCGAAAAGGTGCGTGGCCAGCCGGTAGAGGGTCGCCTCACCCCCCAGTTCCGCCAGGGCGGCGCGAATCCGGGCGGCCCGGTCCTCCATGGCCGCCAGGCGCCGGTCGATGAGGCGGTGGGGATCCCGGAAGGGCTCGCCGTGGCCGGGCAGGCAGAGGCTGACCGGCAGCGCCCGTACCCGCTGAAGGGAGACGCGATAGTCGACCAGGCTGCGGGGCGGTTCCGGGCGCACCGGACGGCCGTGCTCGTCGAGGGGCGGCGGCTCGAGCAGCGCGTTGGACGAGATGGCCGGCAGCAGGTGGTCGCTGCTGATGAGAAGCCCGTCCCGCTCCCGGTAGAAACAGGTCTGGGACTGGGCGTGGCCGGGGGTGTGCAGGACCAGCCACCGGTCGTCGCCCATCTCGATCTCGTCGCCGTCTTCCAGCCAGCGTGCCACGGGCGCGACCGGCTCGGCCGCCATCAGCAGGTGGAGCCCCTGGAGCATGCTGCCCGCCAGGTCCGCGGGAACCCCGGCCGCCCGCCCGAAATCCTGGAAGAATGCAGCCCGCTCGGGATCGTTCCCGCCCAGGAAGTGGCGGGCCCCCCAGCGATGGGCCAGCACGGGCGGCAGGTTCGACCCGGGCCACCGGCGCAGCAGGCCGAAGTGATCGGCATGGGTGTGGGTGATCACCACCTGGGCCAGGTGATTCCAGTCCAGCCCGGCGGCGGCGAGCCCCGCCTCCAGGGCTTCCCGGCCCCGCCGCCCGCCGGGCCCCACGTCGACCAGGGTGGGCACCCGTCCCATTATGACGTAGGCGTTGACGTCCCCGACCGCAAAGGGGGTCGGCACAGTGATGCAGAGAACCCGGTCGTCGACCCAGCGGACCCGGGCCGGAACCCCCGTCGCCGGGGCCTCGGCACCCTTGCCCGGGGTTGCCATGGATCTTGCCTCCTCGCTCAGCAGGTCTTGACGGCGGCCGCCCCTGGGAACGGGCACGGGCGGGAGCCACCGGGCTCCCGCCCGCCGTCTCCTTCGTCCTTGGCCGCCGAACCCGCGACGTGGGACCGGTACAACGCGGCACCGGCATGGGACCGCCGCGACGGGCCGGCGGGCCAGAACACCCATCGCGAGGCGCCGCGGTCCGGCAGATGGGCGCCAACGGGTCAGCGGGTCGCCAGCGGGTACCCGCCCGCCTCCAGCACGGCCCGCGCCACATGACGCCCCAGGGCCACCCGGTTGACCGGCTCCCGCCGCAGCAGCCGCCGCACGACGCCCAGCTGCACCTGCAGGGTGTCGCCGCGCTCGATGGCCGCCAGGGCGTTGCGGGCGATGATCTCCACCCGGTCCAGGCTGCCCGCCACGAAGAGCCGCGCCAGGTCGGCGTGCAGGCCGTTGCCGCCGGCCTTCAGCGCCCGCAGCACGGTGCTCTCCATGGCGTACAGCTCGATGGCCAGGTCGGCGATGGCCGCCAGCAGCTCTTGCTCGTGTTCGAGCTGCTGCATGTACTTCTGGACCGCCAGGCCCGCCACCATGAGGCCCAGCCGCCGGGTGTTGGCGATCAGGGCCTGTTCTTCTGCCAGCGGGCCGGACACCGCCTCGCCGGCCGGCCCCAAGGGCGCCATCTCCGCCAGCTCCTTCTGGACCCGGGTCAGCGCCTGCATGAGGGGCAGCTGGCCCTTCATGGTCCGCCGCATCAGCTCCCGGGGGATCAGCAGCCGGTTGATCTCATTGGTCCCCTCGAAGATCCGGTTGATGCGGGCGTCGCGGTAGGCCCGCTCCACCTCGTACTCCTGCATGTAGCCGTAACCGCCGTGGATCTGGACGGCTTCGTCCACCACGAAGTCCAGGGTCTCGGACCCGAAGACCTTGTTGATGGACGCCTCCACGGCGTACTCGGAGATGGCGGCGATGGCCTGCCGGCCCGCGTCGGGCGCGTCGCCGTCGATCTCGCTCAGGCTGGCGTCGAAGGCGCCGGCGGTGCGGTACACCATCGCCTCCAGGGCGTAGGTCCGGGCGGCCATGGCGGCCAGCTTCTGCTGGATCAGCGGGAAGCTGGCGATGGGCTGGCCGAACTGCTTGCGGCTCTGGGCGTACTGGGTCGCGACGGCGATCAGCTCCTTGCACGCCCCCAGGTTGCCCGCCGCCAGCTTCCAGCGGCCGATGTTGAGGATGTTGAAGGCGATGTGATGGCCCTTGCCCACCTCGTGCAGGACGTTCTCCACGGGCACGGGCACGTCGTTGAGGTACAGGGTCCGGGTCGACGACCCCTTGATGCCCATCTTGCGCACTTCCTCCGACACCGAGACGCCGGGGAAGCTGCGCTCGACGATGAAGGCGGTCATCTTGTCGCCGTCGACCTTGGCGTAGACGACGAACACGTCGGCGAACCCGGAGTTGGTGATCCACTGCTTCTGCCCGTTCAGGATGTAGTGCTTGCCGTCCGGCGAGAGCACGGCCCGGGTTTTGCCGCCCAGGGCGTCGGAGCCCGCGTCGGGTTCGGTCAGGGCGTAGGCGGCGATCCACTCGCCGGTCGCCAGCTTGGGCAGGTAGCGGCGCTTCTGCTCCGGGTTGCCGAAGTAGACGATGGGCAGGGTGCCGATGCCCGTGTGGGCGCCGAAGGTGACGCCGAAGGAGCCCGCCGGCGCCAGCTTTTCCACCACCAGGGTGGCCGTGGCCTTGTCCAGGCCGAGGCCCTCGTAGGCGGCCGGGATCTCCACGGCCAGCAGCCCCAGCTCGCCGGCCCGCCGCAAGAGGGCCACCGAGTGCTCGTGGTGCCCGTGCTCCAGCTCTTCGATCAGGGGCCGGACTTCCTGCCAGGCGAAGTCCCGGGCCACCTGGCCGATCATCTTCTGCTCCTCGTTCAGGTCCTCCGCCGTGAAGATGTCTTCCGGCGCCGTGGCTTCCACGAGGAAGCCCGCGCCCAGCGGCTTGCGCCCGCGGGCCTCGCCGCCCGCCGGCATGGGCTGCGCATCCGCCATGCTCCTCATCCCTCCCAAGGCTCTTCCCGGTTCCAGAGTCTCCGGGGCGGCCGGGTCAGCTGGCGAATTCGAAGACGCCCGCCGCGCCCATGCCGCCGCCGATGCACATGGTCACCACGCCGTAGCGGGCCTTGCGCCGGGCCGCCTCGTGCATCAGGGTGACCACCTGCCGCGCCCCCGTGCAGCCCAGGGGATGGCCCAGGGCGATGGCGCCGCCGTTGACGTTCACCCGGGCGGGATCCAGCTCCAGCTGCCGCACCACCTGGACCACCTGGGCGGCAAAGGCCTCGTTGAGCTCGATGAGATCCACATCCTGCAGCCGCACCCCGGCCATCCTGAGGGCCTTGGGCACGGCCACCACCGGACCCACTCCCATGATGTCGGGGTCCACACCGCCCACGGCGAAGCTCCGGAAGACGGCCTTGACGGGCAGCCCGCGCCGCTCGGCCTCCTCGGCCGACATGACGATCACCGCCGCCGCGCCGTCGTTGGTGGGCGAGGAGTTACCCGCCGTCACCGACCCGTCCCGGCGGAAGACCGGCTTGAGCTGGGCCAGGCGCTCCAGGGTGGTGTCCCGGCGCACGCACTCGTCCGTGTCGAAGGTGAAGGTCTCCTCCAGCCGCTTGCCCTGTTCCACCCGCACCCGGCGCACGGTGACGGGCACGATCTCATCCTTGAAGCGGCCCGCGTCGATGGCGGCCGCAGCCTTGCGGTGGCTCTCCAGGGCCCAGCGGTCCTGGTCTTCCCGGCTGACGCCGAAGCGGCGGGCCACCTCTTCCGCCGTGTGGCCCATGCCCATATAGACCTGGGGATACTCCGCCACCAGCGCCGGGTTCAGGGACGGGTTGTGCCCCATCATGGGCACCCGGCTCATGGTCTCGACGCCGCCGGCGATCACGATGTCCGCCCCGCCGACCATCACCCGCTCCGCCGCGATGGCGATGGCCTGAAGGCCCGACGAGCAGAACCGGTTGACGGTGAAGCCCGGCACGCTGGTCGGCAGGCCCGCCCGGATGGCCGCAATGCGCGCAATGTTGAGCCCCTGCTCGCCCTCGGGCAAGGCGCAGCCCAGGATGACGTCGTCGATCTCGCCCGGCTCGATGCCCGGCGCCCGCTCCAGAGCCGCCTTGATCACCAGGGCAGCCAGGTCGTCGGCCCGCATGTCCTTCAGGGCGCCCTTCTGGGCGCGGCCGATGGCCGTCCGGGCACCGGCTACGATCACCGCTTCACGCATGCCGCTCACCTCGCTCCCGAGGGTGGTGTCAGTTGCGCAGGGGCTTGCCCGTCTTGAGCAGGTGCTGCATCCGCGCCTGGGTCTTGGGCTCGCCCACCAGGCTGAGGAAGGCTTCCCGCTCCAGGTCCAGCAGGTACTCTTCGTCCACCTCGGTGCCCGGCGGCACGTCGCCTCCGGCCAGCACGTGGGCCAGCTTGCGGGCGACCTTGAGATCGTGCTCGCTGGCGTAGCCGCTCCAGTGCATGCTGATGGCCGCCAGCTCCAGCAGGGCCCGCCCGCTGTCGCCCACCACGGGGATGCGCCGGCGCACCGGCGGCCGGTAGCCCGCGTCGTCCAGGGCCAGCACCGCCTGCTTGGCTTCGTAGATCAGATGGTCCGGGTTCGTCACGATGCGGTCGGTGTTCCGGAAGAACCCCAGCTGCCGCGCCTCGGCCGCCGACAAGGCCACCCGCGCCGTGGCGATCAGCTCGAAGACCCGGTTGACCAGCACCTGCAGGTTGACCCGGCCCATCACGTCGGTGGTGGCCGGCCCGGGCGTCTGGGCGTACTTGCCCGAGAAGACCTCCGGCACGTTCTCGATGGCCCTGAGCAGCATCTCCTTGGTGCCGCCGCCGCCCGGGATGACCCCGGCGCCCACCTCCACCAGGCCGATGTAGGTCTCGGCCGACGCCACCACCTGGGCGCCGTGCAGGGCCACCTCGCAGCCGCCGCCCACGGTGATGCCGTACGGCGCCACCACCACCGGGCGGGCGGCGTACTTGAGCTTCATGTTGGCGTACTGGAACCGGCGCACCATGGCGTCGATCTCGTCCCACTCGCCCATCTGCGCCGCCAGCAGCATCAGCATGAGGTTGGCGCCCACGGAGAAGTTGGGCTTGACGTGGCTGGAGATCACCAGGCCGCGCCAGTTGGCCTCCACCTCGGCCACCGCCTTCTCCACCATCTGGATGAAGTCGGGGCCGATGGCCTGCTTGGGCCCGTGGAAGTCCAGAAGCAGGACCTCGTCGCCCAGGTCGACCAGGGTGGCCCCGGTGTTCCGGTCGACCACCCGGTTCCCCTTCAGCAGGGCCGGCACGTCGATGGAGCGCGGGTCCGCCTCCACCGGGACGTACTCGCCGCCCGCGGCCAGCGCCAGGGTGCGGCCGTCCTGCTCCACGTAGAACCGGCCCGGCCCGTTCTTGATGGCCTCCACCAGCCAGCCGGGCAGGCGCTCGCCGTCCCGCTCCATGCGCTCCAGGACCGCTGCCGCGCCCAGGGCGTCCCACAGTTCAAAGGGCCCCGCGTTCCAGCCGAAGCCCCACTTGATGGCCCGGTCGATGCTGGCCACGTCGTCGGCGATCTCGCCCAGCTTGTTGGCGGCGTAGGCCAGGCTGCGCCGGGTGATCTCCCAGGCGAAGCGCCCCGCCACGTCGTCCGCCGCCAGCAGGGTCTTGATCCGCTGCAACGGGTCTTCGATGGCACGCACCGCCTGCAGGGACGGCGCGTTCAGCCGCCGGCGCGACCGGTATTCCATGGTGGCGGGATCGAGCACCAGGATCTCCCGGCTGCCGTCGGGCTGCTTGACCCGCTTGTAGAAGCCCTGGCCGGCCTTCTCGCCCGTCCAGCCGCGTTCCACCAGCTGGCGCATGAACTCGGGCAGGGTGAAGGCGGCCTGTTCCTCCGGATCCTGGACGGCGGCGCGGGTGTTGTCGGCCACGTCCTTCATCACGTCGATGCCGACCACGTCCAGGGTGCGGAAGGTGGCGCTCTTGGGCCGGCCCATGTTCTCGCCGGTGATCTCGTCCACCTCGTCGGGGCCGAGGCCGAACTCCTGCATCGCCCGACCCGTCACCATGAGCCCGTAGCAGCCGATGCGGTTGGCGATGAAGTTGGGCGTGTCCTTGGCCAGCACGACCCCCTTGCCCAGGATCCGCGTGGCGAAATCGCGCATGGCCTCGACCACGGCCGGGTCGGTCTCGGGGGTCGGGATCAGCTCCAGCAGGTGCAGGTAACGAGGCGGGTTGAAGAAGTGGGTCCCCAAGAACCGCCGCCGCGCTTCCTCCGGCAGCGCGCTGGCGATGGCCCGGATGGACAGGCCCGAGGTGTTGGTGCTGTAGATGCCCCCCGGCCGCAGGAAGGGGGCCACCCGCTGCCACAGCTGCTGCTTGACGGGCAGTTGCTCAAGCACTGCCTCGACGACCCATTCGGCGTCGCGCAGGCGCGCCAGATCCCCCTCGTCCTGGAAGGAGGCCGGCGAGATGAGGTCCAGCACGTCCCGGGTGTAGATCGGCGAAGGCTTGAGCTCCGCCAGGCGCTGCCTGGCCTTCTCCACCAGTTCCCGGCTGAGGTCGAACAGGTCGACGGGAATGCCCTGGTTGGCCAGGTGGGCGGCAATCTGGGAGCCCATGGTGCCGGCCCCCAGCACCGCAACCCGGCGAAAGACCTTCGGCATCGCGTCCCCTCCCATCGTGGTCCGGCCGCCCGTTCCGGCCGTCGCCGCCCGGCGGTGACAGCGCCCCCGGCCCCGGGCTGTCCTCCAGCCACCAGGAGCGACAGCGGTTTCGGCCCGGGGCCTGGCGCCGACCGACCGGTCGGTCGAGTCATGGGTGACTTCGACGGCTTCGGGTAAATCCCTTCGCGGGCCCCGGCGGGGTTTTCGACCAGTTTCCCGGCGGGCCGCCGCGGTATAGTGAAAGAGGCTCCAACCCGACCTAGCATCTGGTCCAACGGCAGAAGCCACGGGAGGGACACCGTTGAACGGCCTGGTCCTGGCCGCCGTCCTGCACGAATTGAGCGGCTTGCTGCCCGCCCGGGTGGAGCGGATCTACCAGCCCGAGCCCCACCTGCTGGTGCTGCGGCTCTACGCCGGGCGGGAGGTTCACCTGTTGATCGGGGCCGATCCCGGCCTGCCGCGGCTGCACCTCACGGCCCGGCCGCCGGCCAACCCGCCGGCGCCACCCGCCTTTTGCATGCTGCTGCGCAAGCACCTGGAGTCGCTGCGCCTGGTGGCGGCCCGCCAGGGGCCGGCCTTCGACCGCTGGGTGCAGCTGGACTTCGTTGCGCCCGGCCCGGACGAACCGGGACGCCGCCGGCATCTGATCATCGAGCTCCTGGACCGGCGCGCCAACGTGGTGCTCACGGACGGCGAGGGCCGCATCCTCGATGCCCTGCGGCGCACGCCCGGCTCCGCCTCGCGCTCCCTGCTGCCGGGAAGCCGGTACCAGCCGCCGCCGGCTCCCACGCCTCTCCCCGGCGGGGATGCAAGCTCCCTTGGCCGAACCTGGCTGGAGGCCGTCACGGCGCCGGGCCCCGAGGCAGCCGGCGGCCGCTCCCGCGGGCCCCGGCCCGCGTGGCGCAGGCTGCTGGAGCAGGTGCCGGTGCTGGGCCGGGAACTAGCGCAGGAGGCCCTGCACCGGGCGGGGCTGGATCCGGCGACCGGCAGGCCCCTTCCCGCGGAGGCGACCGCTGCCCCGGAGGGGGCAGGGCGGGGGAAGGCCCTGGCCAGGGTGGTGCTGGGCTGGCTGGCGGCGGCCCGGCAGGGCCGGTTCGACCCGGTGCTGGTGCGGGACCCGGCCGGGGCCGCCATCGCCCTCACCGCCTTCCCCGTCACGCCGCCGCCCGGGGGCCGGCTGGAACGGCCGCAAGGCGCCCTCTGGCCCCTGTGCGACACCTTTTACCGAGAGCGCCTGGACGCCCTCACCCGCCAGCACCTGCGCCAGCAGCTGGAGCAGCTGCTGCGGGAGGCCCTGAGCCGGGCCCGGCGGCGCCTGGAGGCGCGGGAAGAGGACTTCGACCGCACCGAGCAGGCCGAACCCTACCGCATCTACGGTGAGCTCCTGACGGCCTTCGCCGGCCAGGTGCCCCGGGGCGCCAGGCAGGTGACCCTGCCCAACTACTACGACCCGGAGGGCGCCACCGTGACCATTCCCCTGGACCCTGCCCTGAGCCCCCAGGAAAACGCCCAGCGCTACTTCCGCCTGTACCAGAAGGCCCGGCGCGGCCGGGAACAGGCAGCCGCCCTGCTGGAGGCCGCCCGGGAGGAGATGGCGTACCTGGAGTCGGTGGAACAGGCCCTGGCCGAGGCCGTCTCCGCCGGCGACCTGGAGGCCATCGCCGCCGAGCTGGCGGAGCAGGGCTACGCCCCGGCCTTTGCGAACCTGGCCGCCCATTCCACCCCCGCGGGGAAGGGGTCAAGCCCCCGGGGTGCGGATCCCGGGCGCGGCCGGGGCCGGAGCCCGGCCGGGTCTCCGGACCCGGCGACCACGGGAGGCCCGCCCTCCCCGGCCCGGCGCGCCGGTGGCGACGGGGCCGGGTTCCTCCGGTACCGCGGGCCGGGAGGCGAGCTCATCCTGGCCGGACGCAACAACCGGCAGAACGACGCCCTGGTCACCCGGGTCGCCAACCCGTGGGACATCTGGCTGCATGCCCGGCAGGTGCCGGGTTCCCACGTCCTCCTGCGGCTGGCCCACCGGGAGGCGGAACCGGCGGCGGAGGCGCTGGAGGCGGCGGCGCGGGTGGCGGCCTACCACAGCAGGGCCCGGGGCTCGGGCCGGGTGGCCGTGGACTACACCGAAGCACGCCACGTGCGCAAGCCCAAGGGCGCCCGGCCCGGTTTCGTCCGCTACGAGCACGCCCGCACCTTGTTCGTGTCCCCCGATCCGGAAGGGCTTCCCCCTCGGCTGGATGGGGGGTCCGATGCTGCCCGCGGCGGGCAGGACGGTGCAGCGGGCGCCGAGGACAGCGACCGTCCGGAGGAGCCCGGCCGCGGCGGTGCCCAATCTCCCGCCGCGGCCCTGGAAGGAGGCGGAGGGGCCCCGGCGGTTTCGCAGGGACGGGAAGGATGACCCCGCCGACCCCGGCGGCACCACCATGCCGGGACGGCCCTGCGCCGGCGCCCTGGGGCCTCCGGGGCAGCGGCGGGGACCGGGCCAGGGGGGTAGCCGGCGGGATCGGGGCGGCCATCGGGCGGGGAGGGTGGACCATGGTGCAGGCAACCGGATCCGGAAGGACCGGCGGGGTACCGGACCCGGTGCCCCCGCGGGTGCTGGTGGCGCCGGACTCCTTCAAGGGCAGCCTCACGGCGGAGGAGGCCGCGGCCGCCATGGCCCGCGGCGTGGCCCGCGGCTGGCCCGGGGCGGCGGCCACCCAGCTGCCGCTGGCCGACGGGGGCGAGGGCACCGCGGCGGTGCTGGTTCGCGCCACGGGCGGCCGCTGGATCCGGCGCCGGGTGACGGGCCCCCTGGGGGAGCCCGTGGAGGCCCGGTGGGGGCTTCTGGGTGACGGCCAGACGGCGGTGGTGGAAATGGCCGCCGCCTCGGGGCTGCTCCTGGTGCCACCCGGGAAGCGCCGGCCCCTGGAGGCCACCACCACCGGCACGGGCGAGCTGATCCGGGACGCCCTGGACTACGGCTGCCGCCGGCTCCTGGTCGCCATCGGCGGCAGCGCCACCACCGACGGCGGCACGGGCATGCTGGCGGCCCTGGGAGCCCGGTTCCTGGACGGTGCCGGGAGGCCGCTCCCGCCCGGGGGCGGCGCCTTGACCCGCCTGGAACGGATCGACCTGTCTGGCCTGGATCCGCGGCTGCGACAGGTCACCATCGAGGTGGCGTGCGATGTGGACAACCCCCTGACGGGCCCCCGCGGCGCGGCCCGCGTATACGCCCCCCAGAAGGGAGCCACCCCCGAGCAGGTGGAGATCCTGGAGGCGGGCCTGGCACGCCTGGCCGGCGTAGCGGCCCGCACCCTGGGCCATGACCGGCGGGACGAACCCGGCGCCGGCGCCGCAGGCGGCCTGGGCTTCGCCCTGATCGCCTTCCTGGGCGCCCGGCTCCGACCCGGTGCCGAGCTGGTGATGGACGCCGCCGGCTTCGACCGGCACCTGGAAGCGGTCGACCTGGTGCTGACGGGTGAAGGGCGCACCGATGCCCAGACCCTGGCGGGCAAGCTGGTGGCCCGGGTGGCTGCCCGGGCCCGCCGGCACGGGCGCCCCGTGGTGGTGATCTCCGGCGCCGTCGACCCGGAGGTGGAACCGGCCCTGAAGGAACGGGGGATCGCCGCCCTCCTGGCAGCGACCCCCGGGCCCATGCCGGTGCGGCAGGCCATCGCCCAGGCCGCCCGCAACGTGGAGGCGGCGGCGGCCCGGGCCCTGGCGCTGCTGCGCCTTGGAGCAGGGCTTGCGCGGGCGGGACAACCCCGGGCATAGGCCGCGGACTGCTTCCTGCACCCGTGCCCTGCCCCCTGCCCTCCCTGCCCTGCTCCCCGGCCCTGCCCCCGGACCGGCCGCTGCCCCAGCCCGGCCCCTGGCCCGAACCCTTGCCCGGGCCCTCGCCCTTGCCGCTGCGCCGGCCACCTCAGGGCTGTTCCATGATCCAGACCTCGTCGACGCCGTCCACCTCCTCCAGGCGGCACTCGATGACCTCCCGCCGGGAGGTAGGCACGTTCTTCCCCACGTAGTCGGCGCGGATGGGGATCTCCCGGTGGCCGCGGTCGACCAGCACCGCCAGCTGGACCGTAGCGGGGCGACCCAGGTCCACCAGGGCGTCCAGAGCCGCCCGGATGGTGCGGCCGGTGTAGAGGACGTCGTCACAGAGGATGATGTGCTTGCCCTCGATGGAGAAGGGAACGTCGGTGTTGTTCACCGTCGGCTTCTCGCTGAGGCGCGACAGGTCGTCGCGGTACAGGGTGATGTCCAGGATGCCCACCGGCAACTCCTTGCCTTCGAACTCGGCAATGGCCCGCGCCAGCCGCTGGGCGATGGGCACGCCACGGCGGCGGATGCCGATGAAGACCACCTGGTCCAGATCGCGGTTCCGCTCCACGATCTCATGGGCAATGCGCACCAGGGCGCGGCGCAGGGCCTCCTTGTCCATGATGCGCGCCTTTTCTTTCAGTCCTCCTGCCATGGACTTCCCTCCCGTTGGGGTGCTCGGCGCCGGGCCGGGTGCCCGGCGTGGGCGGCGCACCCGCCGGCTCGCGGGCCCCGACCGGCCCCGGCCCGAGGGTCCGTCAACCCTCTGCGCCCGCCCGGGCCCGCTCCAGGGCCGCGAGGAAGTCGGCCGGCGGCGGCACCGTGAAGTCCATGGGCCGGCCGTCCCGCGGGTGGGCAAAGGCCAGGCGGGTCGCATGCAGGGCCTGCCCCTTGAGACCCAGCTCGCCCTGGGCGCGGCGGCCGCCATAGACCGGATCTCCCGCCACCGGCAGGCCGATGAAGGCTAGGTGGACCCGGATCTGGTGGGTCCGGCCGGTGTCCAGCCAGCAGCGCAACAAGGTGTACCGGCCCACCTGTTCCACCACGGCAAAGTGGGTGCGCGCCGGCCGACCTCCGGTGGTCAGCACGGTCATCCGGGTCCGATCGGCCGGATGGCGGCCGATGGGCGCCTCCACCGTGCCTTCCCGCACCTCGGGCCAGCCCCGCACCAGGGCCAGGTACTCGCGGTGGACCCGCCGTTCTTTGATCTGCCGTACCAGCTCCCGGTACGCAAGGGGGCTGCGGGCCACCACCAAGAGCCCCGTGGTGTCGCGGTCCAGACGGTGGACGATGCCAGGCCGTCCCGGGCCCCCGACCCCCTCCATCTCGGGATACCGGGCCAGCAGGGCGTTGGCCAGGGTACCCTGGGGGTGGCCCGGCGCCGGGTGGACCACCCAGCCCCGCGGCTTGTTCAGCACCACCACGTCAGGGTCCTCGTAGACCACGTCCAGGGGCAGCGCCTCGGGCACCACACCCGAGGGCGCGGGTTCCGGCAACTCGATGACCACCTCTTCTCCGGGTTCCAGCCGCCGGCTGGGCCGGGCGGTGCGGCCGTTGACCCAGACCCGGTGGCTGCGGATCAGCCGTTGAATGGCCGACCGGGTCAGGTCGAGGCCGTCCTGCTCGGCCAGGAAGACGTCCAGCCGCTCCCCGGCCGCCGAGCCGGGGACGACGAACACCGCTGTGCGGGATGCACGCCCGGCTACGGGTGGGTCATCGGCCATAGTCGCTCAGTTCCCCCCTCCCCCCGGCCCCTGCACCGGATCCGGCGCCGCGTCACGGTCTGCCAGCAGCCAGAGGACCAGGAGGGCGGTGCCGGTGACGATCGCGGCATCGGCCACGTTGAAGACCGGCCAGCGGTGCAGCGGCCAGAACTCCAGGTCGACGAAGTCGACCACGTATCCCCAGCGCAACCGGTCGATCAGGTTGCCAACGGCGCCCCCCAGCTGCAGGCCCAGGGCCAGCCGGGCCGACCCCGCCCGGCCGGGCAGCCGGGGCAGCCAGTAGAGGATGGCGGCGATGACCACCACGGCCACCACGATGAAGAAGAGGGTCTGGTTCTGCAGGAGACCAAAGGCTGCGCCCCGGTTCTGGACGTAGGTCCACTGCACCACACCGGGAAGAACCGGCACGGTGCCCCAGGGCGCGATCCGGGCCAAGACCCAGGCCTTGGTCGCCTGGTCGGCGGCCAGTACCAAGAGGGCGGTTCCGACGGGTAGCAAGCCGTTGCCTCCTGTTGCGGTTGCCTGGCGGCTAGCCGGGGATCCTTCGGGCTGCTCTCCTCCATCACATTCCCCATGCCTGCCGTCATCCCTGCCGCCCCGCCTTCGAGTCCAGGGCGCAGCGGGACCCCAAGGCGCAGCGGGACCGGCCCGGCCCGGTCCGGGGGCGCGGCAGCGCCGGCCAGAACCAGGTCCGGGGCGCGGCGGGGCCGTTCGGCCCGCCCGGACCGCGGCGGGCTCGCCAAGCCCTGGCTCAGGCCCTCTGCGACCCCGCCGGAGCCCGGGCGGCTAGCCTGGGCCGGGCAGCCGCCCCGGGCTCGGGGAGCCGGCCCGGGTTCGGGAGACCGTCCCGGGCCGGTTCGTCGGGACCGGTGCCTCCGCCAGCCGGTGGCGGGCCCTGGCCGAGCGGCCTTACGCCGGACCCGCTCCGTTCCCCTGGCCGCCAGGGCTCCGGCCGAATTCGCCGTCCCCGGCGGTGTTCTGCCGGCGCTGGGCCTTGACGGCCTCCTGGGCGACGACGATGTCTTCCGCCGACTCGAAGCGCCGGTCCAGCAGCCGGTCGGTGTGTTCCACCAGCCCGCTGTCGTCCCCCGCGTCCTCGTAGATGTCGGGATAGGTGGCCGGTTCCCACACGTCCTGGGGCGTGTCGGAACTGCCGTACTGGGCCACCGACTGCCAGGCGTCTTCCCCGTCGAAGTCGATCTCGCCGGTGTCGTCGCGCCAGGAGCGGGCGAAGGGCGGCGAGAGGACCTCCTCCTCCACGGGACGGGCGGTGCCCCGCACCTTCTTCTCCCGCTCGGCCATGGCGGTGGCGCATCCGGCGCAGAAGGGCGTGGCCGGCAGGACCTCCAGGCGCTCCCGCGGGATGGGCCGGCCGCAGCGCTGGCAGTAGCCGTAGGATCCGTCGTCCAGCCGCGCCAGGGCGGCGTCGATGTCGTGCAGGGCCCGCTGGATGTCACGCCGGCGACCGATGTCCTTGGCCATCTCGAAGGTTTCCGTGCCCACGTCGCCGGGATGGTTGTCGTACGTGGAAAGCTCGCCGATGGACTCCCGCTGGGAAGGCCGGCCGATGTCGCTGTTGTAGCGCAGGTCCCCGGCAAGGCGGCGCCGCTCCTCCAGGAGGCGCCGGCGAAAGTGCTCGCGGACTTCCGGTCGCATGGACCATTCCCCCTGTCAGCCGGCGGCCGCCCTCAGGGACCGGGCGGGGCGCCGCCCGGCCCCGGCGTGCCACCGTCCAGCTCGGTGCGGACGATGCGCAAGAGGTCGGCCACCAGGCTGCCGATGTACGGCAGGTTCAGTTCCACCGCGCGCTGCAGGGCCAGAAGGACCAGGGCGCCCAGCAGCGTGAACCCCACCGCCGCCCCCAGCCCCCGGGCCACCCCGGCCAGAAAGTTCATCCAGAAGAGCCGGCCCGGGTCGCGAAAGAGGGCCAGGTACTCGCCGATGCTGATCCGCTCCCACCGCCAGGTGAGCTCGTCCAGCCGGTGGAGGATGCCGGCCAGCAGTGTACGCGGGGGCGGCCCGGGGCGCCCGGTGCTCCTGCCGCCGCCGGCGCGCGGTCCTGTCCCCGCACCCGCCCCCGCCCCCGGAAGGCGCCACCGGTCCGGGAAGGCCGGGACCGGGCCGGGGGAATGCGGGACGGTGGCCGGCACCCGCTGAATTGCCACCCCGGCGGCACTGCGCCGGCTGACGGGCGCCGGCGCCGGCTCGCCCGGGCGGAAGGAGCGGGATGCCCGGTGGGCACCTTCCTGGGGACGGCGGTCGCCCCGCCCCTTGGCCCCCCGAGGGGCACTCCGGGGCTCTCCCTCGCCGGTCCGGGGTCGGCGGGCGGGGACACGGGCCGGCGGGAGCCCGCCCGCTGCGGGCCGCCCGCTCTGGACAGTTGCCGGCCCGGACCCCACGGCGCGGCCGGGCTTTTCCGGCCCGGCGGCATCCTCTCCACCCGCAGCCACGGCTTTCCGACCTCCCCATCCGTCGCCGGCGCGCCCGGCCGGGCGGTGGGCGCTACGGGCCCCCCGCAGCGCCCGGGCTCCAGGTCCCCGGCCTGAAAGGGGCGGCGGCGGGCCCTCCCGGGTCCCGGTGAAAGGGGCGGGCGGCACCTGCCTCCTCGCGCCCCCGGGGGCAGGGCCGGGCGGCCCCCGCCCCGCCGGGCCCCAGGACGCCGGGGCGCACTCCCCTTCTCTAGCCTGTCCCGGCCATCCCCAAGCAACGCTGGATTCCCGCTAGGGGCACCCCGGCGCCGGCCGGGCCTGTAAGCATTGCGGCGCCCCGCTGGACAGCGGGGCGCCGCAATGCGCGCCGCAGGATCCCCTCGCCGGTGGGCCGGCTCGCCGCATCAGTGCCGGCCAGGCTCAGTCGCCCGTTGCTTCGACCCGGAACTCGGCGTCCAGGCGCTGCAGCCGGGCGGTGATGCCGCCGTACTCGAGCTCGGAGATGGGCAGCATGGCCGGCTGGAAGAAGCCCTGCTGGCGCATGGCCACCGCCTTCGCCACGATGCGGTGGCGGATGGGCTCCCACACCGGGTCGGCGAACAGGTCGACCGGGCCCGTCAGCCGGCCCTCGTGCATGGAGAAGCCCAGGGCCGTCACCATGGGGTGGCAGAAGAAGGTGCTGGCCGGGGTGTTGACGGGAACCGGCAGCAGGGGCAGGTTGTGGCTGCCCCGGGTGTCGCCGGCCACGAAAGCGCCCAGGGCGAAGGGCGGGCCGAACTCCTCGGTGGCCGGGAAGATCTTCTGCACCCGCACGACGGCCACGGGGTCGTCCTTGCCCACATAGCGGCCGGCGATCTGCCGCAGGCGGGTGGTGCTGACGGCGGCAGCCTGTTCGTCCGGGTACTTGCGCGACCAGATGCCGGCGATGACGTAGCGGTGGGTGTCGCGCAGCAGGGCGGCGATGTCGTAGAGCCGCTCCGGGGCATCCAGGGTGATCGACCGGTCGCCCTCGGTGTGCTCGACGTCCATGATGACGAACCGGAAACCGGCATGCAGCTCCTCGGACAATAGCAGCCCGGGGGAGTACATGGGGTCGGCGAAGGCCAGGTAGAGCGGCAGGTTGAAGGCGCCCGGCTCCGTCTTGTCGGCCGCCAGGATCATCAGCGCCTCGTTGGGCCGCTCGCGCAGGGTCAGCTCCGCCACCTGGGGCCCCAGGCCGCGCACGTTACCCGAGAAGGCGTCCTTCAACAGATCCTGGCCCGCCCCGTAGAGGCCCTGGCGCTGGGCCACCTCCGTACCAGCCCGGAAGGCCTCCCACGCCAGCCGGTGGATCGCCTCGTCGCCCGGCCCGCGCTGGTGGGTCATGAGGATGGAGATGTCGTCGCCGCAGTAGAACACCCGGGCGTCCAGCAGCAGGCCGCCCTTCTCGGCCTCCACCCGCTGCTGCACCGCCGCCAGCAGCTCGTCGCTGGGGCGGGTGTGGCCGCCTACGCTGCCCACGTCGGCCTTGATGACGCTGACCGTGACCTCCATGGCGCAAACCCCCATCGGACCGCGACGCCAGGGGCGCATCGCGGCCGGTGTTGAACGGCCTTCCCGCCAGCCAATTCAACAGGGGCGTGGTAGATTCCTACATTGCAGGGAGGTCCCAGGGCATCCGAGGTCCTGGGGAAACCGGCCGCTGTCGGGCCCGCGGGCTTGCCGGGGAGCCGGGAGCGGCCCGGGAGCGCGCCGCGGCCTGCGGTCGGCGGGCTTCAGCCGGCCGGCCGGCGGTAAACGGGCTCGCCGTCCACGTAGGTCGCCAGCACGGGGATGTGGTGGAGCTCGTGGGGGGCCACCCGCCACGGATCGGCACCCAGCACCACCGCATCGGCCATGGCGCCGGGCAGCAGGCTGCCCCACAGTCCTTCCGCCAGGGCCCCGCAGGCCGCGCCGGCCGTGTAGGCCTGCAGGGCCTCCCCCACGGCCAGCCGCTCTTCGGGATGCCAGCCGCCCGGCGGGTCTCCCTGCAGGTCGTCCCGGGTCACCGCCGCCTGGATCCCCTCGAGGGGCGCCAGCGGCTCGATGGGGGCGTCGGATCCCGCCGAGAGCGGCACCCCGGCTTCCCGCAGGCTGCGCCAGGCGTAGGCCCAGCGGCTCCGCCCCGGCCCCAGCCGCTCTTCCACGAAAGCCAGGTCCGAGGCCAGGAACCGGGGCTGGATCTCGGCCACCACTCCGGCCGCCGCCAGCTGTGCGGGATGCTCGGGCGCCATGACCTGCACGTGGATCAGCCGGTGCCGCCCCGGACCGGCCCGGCGCCGGGCCGCCTCCACCGCCGCCAGGGCCGCGTCCACCGCCCGGTCGCCGATGCAGTGGATGGCCACCTGGTAGCCGGCCGCCGCTGCTTCGGCAACCAGCGAAGCCAGTTCCTCCGGGCTGTGGCGCAGCAGGCCCCGCTCCCGGCCGTCCCCGTCGGCGTACGGGTCCCGTAGGGCCGCCGTCCGCCCGCCCAGGGACCCGTCGGCAAAGAACTTGATCGACCCCATGCGCAGCCAGGCGTCCCCGTGGCCCGAAGGCAGCCAGGCGCGGGCGTCGTCCAGGGCCTCCCAGCCCACGTCCAGGGCCACCCGCAGGGGCCGCCCCCGCTCCCGGGCGGCCCGGTAGAGGGCCAGCACGTTCCCGAGCTCGCCCGGCTGGTGGACGTCGTGGCTGTGGACGGCGGTGATCCCCGCGGCATGGGCCGAGCGGATCACCTCCAGCAGACCGGCCAGCCGCTCCTCAAGGCCGGGCGCCGGCCGGGCGGCCGCCACCCGTTCGATGGCGGTTTCCTCAAGCAAACCCGTCAGTTCCCCGGTCACCGGATGGCGGCCAAACCGCCCGCCCGCCGGGTCGGGGGTGTCCCGGTGGACGCCGGCGGCCGCCAGCGCCGCGCTGCTGGCCACGGCGACGTGCCGGCACACGCGGTGGAGCAGCACGGGATGCTGCGGTGCCGCCCGGTCCAGCAAGGCCCGGTCCGGCCAGGCCGGCGGGTCGAACCGGCTCTGGTCCCAGCCGTAGCCCTCGATCCAGGTGCCGGGCGGCAGCTGGGCGGCCCGCCGCGCCACCCGCCGCGCCAGCTCGTCCAGGGAGGTCACGTCCCGGAGATCCAGCTGGGTGGCCACCTGCCCGCACCAGAGCAGGTGGCAGTGCCCGTCCACGAACCCGGGCAGGACCACCGCGTCCCGGGGCAGCACCTCCACCTCCGCCCGGGGTCCCGCCACCGCCCGCACCGCCGCCTCGGAACCAAGGGCTTCCACCCGCCCCCCGCGGAAGAACACGGCCTCCGCCGGCCGCACCCCGCTGCCGGGCGCGGGCACGATGCGCCCCACGAGAACGCGACCGGAGGCCGCCCCATGGTCCCCTCCCGCCGCCACCTCACTGGAAGCACCCACAGGCACGACAAAACCTCCTCCGGACCACCCCGTCCACCGGAACGTGCCCGCCCCTCAGCGGCGGGCGGCTTCCGCCGGCGCCCCCAGCAGCCGCCGGAGGGCCGCCCGCGCCAGGATCTCCGCCGGGTCGACCCAGGGCACGGGAAAGTCCCCCGGCCGCAGCACCAGCGGCAGCTCCGTGCAGCCGGCGATCAGCACCCGGGCGCCCCGCTCCACCAGGTGGGTCCCGGCCTCCAGCAGCCGCTGGCGGGCCGGCCCATAGACGCCGGCCTTGATCCCGTCGGCGCCGAAGATGGCTCGCGTCACCTCGGCCTGGTATTCGGGCGCCGGGACCACCACCTCCAGCCCCACCTCCGCCAGGGCCCGGTGATAGAGGCCGCTCTCCACCGTAAGCTCCGTGGCCAGAAGGCCGGCGGGGCCGTCGACCGGCGGCAGGCCGGGCACCCCTCCGGCCACCAGAGCCCGGGCCACCTCCCGCATGATGTGGAGGATGGGCACGGGGCTGGCGGCCTGCAGGCGGTCAAAGTAGACGTGGGCCGTATTGCAGGGGATGAGGATCAGGCTGGCCCCCAGGGACACCAGCCCCTTTATCGAGGCCACCATGGCCGGTACCGGGTCGGGCCCCGCGCCGCGCAAAAAGGCCGTCCGGTCGGGGATCTTGGGGTTGTTGTCGATGACGATGCGCACGTGGTCCTGGTCGACCCGCGCCGGAGTGGCGCGGACGATCTTGGCAAAGAGGTCGACGGTGGCCTCGGGCCCCATGCCGCCCAAGATGCCGATGGCCGGTCCCGGATCGCCGGGCCGGCCGGCCGCCGCCGCCCGCACGCTATAGTCGTCGCCGGGTCCCGGCGCGGGCATGCCGGCGGCTGGGGCGGCCGGCATCCCGGCCGGGAGGCCGTTGGGCGCAAAACCGTTGGTGGAGATCCTTTGTGAAGGCTTCGTCATCGTCCATCGGGCCTCCGGCGGCCAGCGGCCAGGACCCGCCCCGTCCGGGTTCCTCCCCCGGGGCAGGGGCCGCCGGCAGAATGACCTGTTGCTTCGACGGGCCGGCGGGCCCTCCTGCCCCGGGTCCGCCCGGCCCTTTCCCCTGCCGGGCACCCGGCGGGCCAGGGACCAGGGACTGTTCCCCACGGGGGCGGGCGGGTCCGGAAGCCAGCCGGGTACGGTAGGGTCGCCGCACCGACGGTCTATGCACCGGCCGCGGGACAGGTGCCCAGGACGCGGGCCGCCCGTCCGGTCCTGGTCGCCTGCCAGCCCCCGGCCCGCCCGTCCCGCCGCCGCCCTCTCAGGCGCCCGCCGCCTCCAGCTCGTGGACCACGGCCGCGCAACGCGGGCAAAGGTCGGGATGGGCGGCATCGCCGCCGACGCCAGGCACGTGCCGCCAGCAACGGGCGCAGCGGGCCAGGGCCGTCCGCTCCACCCGGACCGCCGGATCCCGGGCCGGTTGGCCCGCGGCCTGCCCCGGGCCCCCGGCCCCTTCCCCCGCGGCGCCGGCCGCCGGGCCGGGTTCGACCACCACCTCGGCCACCAGGAACAGCTCCGGCAGGTCCGCGGACAGCGCCTCCAGGACCCGGGCCGCTTCACCCCGGCCTCCCGCTATGACCACGCGGGCCTCGGCGGGCACGTCGATCACCTTCTCCTGGCGCGCCTGTTCCAGGGCGCGGTAGACCGCTTCCCGCACCTCGAACAGAACTTCGTAGCGGCGCAGCAGCTCCTCGTCCCGCCAGGCGGCGGCAGGCTCGGGCAAGAGGGCCAGGTGGACGCTCTCCGGATCGCCCTCCAGCCGGGGCAGGTGGTCCCAGACCTCTTCCGCCGTGTGGCAGAGTACCGGGGCCAGCAGCAGGGTGAGGTGGCGCGCCAGCTGGTAGAGCACCGTCTGGGCCGCCCGGCGCCGCGGGTCGGCGGGCAGGGAAGCGTAGAGGCGGTCCTTGAGCACGTCCAGGTAGAAGGCGCTGAGTTCGGTGACGCAGAAGTTGTGCACGGCGTGGTAGACCAGGTGATACTGGTATTCCTCGTAGGCCCGCCGCACCCGCTCCGTCACCTGGGCCAGCCGGGCCAGCGCCCAGCGGTCCAGCTCACCCAGCTCCCCGTACGGCACGGCGTCCCGGGCCGGGTCGAAGTCCCCCAGGTTGGCCAGCAGGAAGCGCAGGGTGTTGCGGATCTTGCGGTAGACCTCGGCCATCTGCTTGAGGATGTCCTCCGAGATCCGCACGTCCCCCCGGTAGTCCGACGAGACCGCCCACAGGCGCAGCACGTCGGCCCCGTAGCGCCGGATGACGTCGTTGGGGTCGACCACGTTGCCCAGAGACTTGGACATCTTGCGGCCCTCGCCGTCGACCACGAAGCCGTGGGTCAGCACCGCCCGGTAGGGCGCCCGGCCGCGGGTGGCCACCGCCGTCAGCAGGGACGACTGGAACCAGCCCCGGTGCTGGTCCGAGCCCTCCAGGTAGAGATCGGCCGGCCAGGCCAGTTCCTCCCGCGTCTCCAGCACCGCGGCGTGGCTCGACCCCGAGTCGAACCACACGTCCATGATGTCGGTCTCCTTGCGGAAGCCCTGCCGGCTGCCGCAGTGGGGGCAGGCGAAGCCCTCGGGCAGGATCTGGGCCGCCTCCCGCAGGAACCAGGCGTTGGACCCCTCCCGCCGGAAGAGCGCGGCCACCGCCCGGATGCTCTCCTCGGTGATGACCGGCTCCTGGCAGGCCTCGCAGTAGAAGACCGGGATCGGCACGCCCCAGGCCCGCTGGCGGGAGATGCACCAGTCGCCCCGGTCGGCGATCATGTTGTGGATCCGCTCCCGGCCCCATTCGGGGATCCAGCGCACCCCCTCGATGGCCTCCAGGGCCTGCCGGCGGAAGCCCTCCACCGAAGCGAACCACTGGGTGGTGGCCCGGAAGATCACCGGCTGGCGGCAGCGCCAGCAGTGGGCGTACTGGTGCCGGATGGTGCCCTGAGCCAGCAGTGCTCCCGCCTCCTCCAGGGCGCGGACGATGTGGGGGTTGGCGTCGGCGTAGAACAGGCCGGCGAAGGGCCCCGCCTCCTCGGTGAAGCGGCCGCGGTCGTCCACCGGGCTCAGCACAGGCAGGCCGTAGCGGCGGCCGACCTCGAAGTCCTCCTGGCCGTGGCCGGGCGCCGTGTGCACCAGGCCCGTCCCCTCTTCCATGCTGACGTGCTCGCCCAGCACCACCGGGGAGGTGCGGTCGAACAGCGGGTGGCGGTAGGTGACCCCCTCCAGCTCGGCCCCGGTCCACGGGCCCAAGCGGCCGCGTTCGTCCAGCCGGGCAGCCTGGAGCACCCGCTCCACCAGGGGCTCGGCCACCACCAGGAGCTCCCGGTCCGTCTCCACCGCCACGTAGCGCGCCTCCGGGTGCACGGCGATGGCCAGGTTGGCCGGGATCGTCCAGGGGGTGGTGGTCCAGATCACCAGCCGCGCGCCCTCGGGCAGCCGGCCGCGGCCGTCCACCACGGGAAAGGCGACGAAGATGGAAGGCGACGTCTTCTCCCGGTACTCGATCTCGGCCTCCGCCAGGGCCGTCTCGTCCACGGGGCACCAGTAGACCGAGTAGAGGTTGCGGTAGATGTAGCCCCGCCGGGCCATCTCGCCGAAGACCTCGATCTGCTTCGCCTCGTACTCCGGCTCCAGGGTGAGGTAGGGCCGCTCCCAGTCCCCCAGCACGCCCAGGCGGCGGAACTGCTGGCGCTGCCGGTTCATCTGGTCCAGGGCATAGGCGCGGCAGCGGTTGCGCAGTTCCACCGGGGAGATGGCCCTCCGGTCGACGCCCAGCACCTCCAGGGCCCGGCGTTCGATGGGCAGTCCGTGGGTATCCCAGCCGGGCACGTAGGGCGCGTCGTAGCCCGCCATGGAGGCGTGGCGCACCACCACGTCCTTGAGGATCTTGTTGAGGGCCGTGCCCACGTGGATGTCACCGTTGGCGTAGGGCGGCCCGTCGTGCAGGACGAACCGCGGCCGCCCGCGGCGCGCCTCGCGCAGCCGCCGGTAGAGGCCCATCTCGTCCCAGCGGCGCTGGATCTCGGGCTCCCGCTGGGGCAGGTTCGCCCGCATGGGGAAGTCGGTCTTGGGCAGGTTCAAGGTTGCGCGGTAGTCCACGCCTTCCCCTCCTTGTCGCCTCGAACTTCCTGGCCTGGGACTTCACCGAAGAACGTCTCCGGCGCCGGCCCGGCCTGCGGGGCTGCGCTCCCTGGCAGGCCGGTCTTCGCCCACCGCCGGTTCCGCTTCCCGCGACGCCGGCCCTGGCGGATCGGTCGGGCCGCAGAAGCCAAGCAACCCCTTCGCCAAAGGGCGAAGGGGTTGCTTCGCGGTACCACCTTTGTTCCCGGTTGTCCCCGCCGGTATTCCCGGATGTCTCCGCCGGCGTCGACCGCTCCGGCTGCAGCGGTTGGCCGCCGGGGAAACTCCCACCCGGGCCGGCGAGGGCCGCAAGGCGCCTTGCCGGAGCGGGTCCTGAACCAGGGCGGCCACCCCGGCGCGACCGAACCCCGCGGGTCCACCGCCGGGCGCTCTGCAGCCCGTTAACGGGGGCCAGGCGACCCAGCCTACTGCGGCCCCCATCCGGCGGGGCAACGTCGGTCCCCGCCAGCCGGCGGCCGGTTCGGTGGGCGGCTCCAGGGTGATCTTCGGACCGTCACCGGTGCCGGGCTCGCAGCCTGTGGCCCGGGCTCTCTGGTACCGGCTGGGCGACCGGCCCTACTCGCCCCGTCATCGCCGTAGCCGGCGGGCGCCGGTTGCCGGCGCCCGCCCCATCGGATTATGGCACATTGTAGAAGCACCGCCGCCCGCCGTCAAGGCAGCCGGGCGCTTCGATGTCCATGCCGCTCAGTCGCTCTCGTCCTCACCGCTCGGTCCCTGGTCATGCTGGCTGTCCTGGTCCTCGTCACCTTCCTGGTGATCGCCCGCATCCTCGTCCGCATCGCCGTTGTCATCGTCATCCTGCTGCAAGTCGCCATGCTGACCGTCATCTTCATCGTCTTCGTCCACGCTGTTTTCATCCAGGTTGTTTTCGTCCTCGTCGTCCACGTCTTCCTCGTCCCGATCGTCCTGGTCGTCCTGGTCGCCACCCCGGTCCTCATACCCCTGCGTGTCGTCACGGCGTTTCTCGTCTCGACCTTTCCCCACCGCGCGATCCGCATCATCAGCGGATTCGGGCTTCTGCTCGACTTTCTCCTCGGACTCGGCTGCCGCCCTGGCTTGGGCCTTGTCGCCCCCGTCCCCTTCGCGCCGGGGCGCCGCCACCGAGGTCCCGGCTTTGACGTCTTGGCGCTCGACGCCGAACTGGGCCAGCACCGCCCGCAGGTTCTTGCCGAACCCCTGGCGGCCGCCCTGTTCACCGCCGGACTGCGCCACCAAGTCGGCCACCTGCCCCACGGTGACGTCCTGGCCGGTCTGCGCGGAAATCCGCTGGGCGGCGGCGTACATCAGGGCGATCTGGCCGTAACCGTAACCCTGGTCCCGCAGCGCCCGCACCACGGCCGGGTCGATCATCGCCACGGCGGCGACAGCCAGGTCGGCCTCCTCAGCCGCCTGCAAGGCATCGTCCAGGGCACCGTGGCCCGTCCCGCCGCCGGGCGAGGAGGCGTTGCCCGGTGCCGAGTCGCTTCCCTGGTCGCCTGCGGTCCCCGTGTCTCGACCCGCGGAGGCGTCGCCCTCGGGGCGGCTGCTGTTGGGCTCGGCGGCCTCCGTCGCCTGCTCGAGCTGAGCGGCCAGCTCCTGGAGACGCTGCACGGCGTCCTTGATGGCCGCCACCGCTTCGTCCGTCGGTTGGCCCTCCGCCAGGGCCTCTACCACCCGCTCCTGGGCCAATCGCAGGTTGGATGCGATCTCCCCGGCGAGGCGGTCGTACCATTCCGACTGGGGATCGAGATCCGCCAGGATGTCGGCCCGCACCTTGGCGAATTCGGCCAGGAGCTTGGCGTCACCCGATGGGTCCAGGGTGACCAGCAGCCGCAGGTCCTCGATCAGCTGTTGCACATAGTAGCGAACGGCGAACAACGTTCCCGGATCGATCTTCTGCCCGCCAGAGGACGCTGCGGTTCCGGTGGCGACGGTACCGGCCTCATTGGTTCCGGTGGTCGCTCCCGACGGCGTCGCCCCCGGCGGATCCCCGCTGGCGAGAGCCAGTTGGGGCAGGGCTACGAAACACACCAGGACGCCCGCTGCAGCGGCCCGTCGGAACCATCGGCTCCGACCCATGGCTGCACCTCCCAATTCCCGGATTTCTGGGCAGGGGTTCACGCAGCCCCGGCCACATCCACCTGTTCGACCATCATTTTCGGACAAGTGAGGCCGTTTGTGCGTGTCGGAACGGACGCGACGCGAAAAATCGAACGGAGGTCCCACGGGAGTCCGACCACGGTCCCAAACGACCGTTTGTCGCCGACCTGTCCCAGGAAGGGAGAAGGCGATCGGAGGCGATGACCGCCGTCTGCAAACGGCAGGGCCGCCGCCAGGGCGGAGCATGACCTGGCGGCGGCCCCGACCGTGGCCCGCCCTCTTGCCGACGACTGGCCGTGCCGGCGGGCCGGAACCCGTCTCTATGGCCCCACGACCCGTCCCGGGGCCCGTATTGCCGGCGGCGTCCCCTCACCGGGACGGGGGTTACACGCCCCCCGCCCGGTCCCGGGCGGCAGCCGCTTCGCGTGCACCCCACGCCGCCGGGGCACCCAGCGGTGCCGGATCCCGCGTTCCGGCAGGAACACCGCGCCCGGCACCGTCCTTGGCATCGCCGCGGTGCTCCTGTGCCTCCTCCCCGTCCCCACGTTCACCGGCGGCCCCTTCGTCCGTGCTCCCGTCCCCGGCCTCTTCGTCCAGCAGCTGCAGATGGGCCAGCAGCAGGGCACGCATCCGCGCCCGGGCAGCCTTCATGCTGCTCAGCAGCTCCTGGTAGCGGCGCTCCATCTCCTCGGCCTTGGCCCGGGCGGCCTGCACGATCTGCTCGGCCTCCAGCCGCGCCTGGTTGATCATGAGCTCCGCCTGCTTCTGGGCGCTGGCCTTGACCTCCTCCGCCGTCTCCTGGGCCACCACCAGCGTGTTGTGGAGGGTGTCCTCCAGCTGCCGGTACTGCTCGAGCCTGGCGTTCAGGGCCTCGACCTGCTCGCGCAGGGCCGCGTTGTCCCGTAGCACCTGGTCGAACTCGCGGCCCACCTGCTCGAGGAACTCGTCGACCTCGGTCTCGTTGTAGCCGCGGAAGGAACGGGGAAACTGCTTGTTGTGGATGTCCAGAGGGGTCAGGGCCATTGTTCCACCTCCCGGGATCGGCGCCCGCCGGGTAGCCTGCCGGGTCCCGGCAACCGGCGGCGCCGTCGTCAGGCCAGCAACCGCAACAGCCGCACCAGGATCCACTCCACCAGCTGCACCAGCAGGATGGCGACCAGGGGCGACAGATCCAGGGGCCCGGTGGCGGGCATCACCCGCCGGATGGGCGCCAGGACCGGTTCCGTCAACTGGACCAGTACACGGTAGATATCGTGAAACGTCCGGTTGTAGTTACCCTGGATGAACCACGACATGATCACCCGGATCAGCAAGAGCCAGAAGAACGCCGTGGCGAGCCCTTGGATCAATCGCACGAGGAACAGGACGAGCAAATCGGTCAACGCTCACCCTCCTACGGCCGCGCCCGGGTCCGGTCCCGGGTTGCCTACCCTTCGGTGAGGCCGGCCGGTGATGCCCGCCGGAGGCCATCACCCCCGGCGCCGCTGCCGCCGCCTCGCATCAATCCCGGGTGAGGAAGTCCGGCCGGTCGACCACGGTCTCCACGTTCTGCGGGGCGAAGAACACCACGCCGTTGGCGATGCGGTGCATCTCCCCGTTCAAGGCGTAGATCGTGCCGCTCAGGAAGTTGAGGATGCGCTGGGCCGTCTCCTTGTCGGTGTCCTCGAGGTTGAGGATCAGGGGCCGCCGGTTCTTCAGGTGCTCGGCGATCTCCTGGACCTCGTCGAAGGACCGCGGGCGGGCGATCACCACCCGCTGGGAGCGGCCCCCCGCCGCCAGGGGTACCAGCTGGCCCGGCCGGGGTCCCGGGCCGCCCTCCCCCCGCTCCCGGTGCGGGCGACCGTCGCGGCGCCGCGGAGCCGCCTGAGCAGCCTGCGGTTCCTCCCCCGCCGGCACCTCCACCACTTCCTCCTCCACCTCGAAGCCGATCAGGGACAGCAGCCGGTCCATCCACCCCATGGGCATTCCTCCTCATCCACGCTCGCCGAAGATGGCCCGGCCGATGCGCACGATGGTGGCGCCTTCCTCCACCGCCACCTCGAAATCGTCGGTCATCCCCATGGACAGGTGGCGCAGCTCGATGCCCGGCAGACCGCGGCACTGCCGGGCGGCCTCCTCGGCCAGCTGGCGCAACTGCCGGAAGACGGGCCGCACCCTTTCCGGATCATCGGTCGGGGGCGCCACGGTCATGAGCCCCACCACCTGCAAACCCTTCAGGCCGGCCACCTGCTGGAGGAAGGGGACCACCTTCTCCGGCGGCAGGCCGGCCTTGGTGGCCTCCCCGGCCACGTTGACTTCCACCAGACACGGGAGGACCCGGCCGCAGCGGCCCGCCCGCCGGTCGACCTCCTGGGCCAGGGCCAGGCGGTCGAGGGAGTGGAGCAGGTGGCAGTGCCGGGCGATGTACTTGACCTTGTTGGTCTGCAGGCGGCCGACGAAGTGCCAGCGGACGTCCTCGCCGAAGGCCGGAAACTTGTCCCGGGCCTCCTGGGCCCGGTTCTCTCCGAAATCGCGGATGCCGGCGGCGTACGCCTCCCGCATGGCCGCCACGGGCACCGTCTTGCTCACGGCCACCAGGGTCACGTCACCGGGATCCCGCCCGGCCCGGGCCGCCGCGGCGGCGATGCGGTCCCGCACGGCCGCCACCCGCTCGGCAATGGTCATGGATGCTGTCGCTCCCCGGATGATGCCGGCGGCCGGGCCGCGCCCTGAAAGGACCCGGCACCGGGCGGCGGGCCGGCCGGTGCCGCCTTCCGCCCCGCTGCGCGGGCAAGCAACTCTGCTGCGGGCGATCCGGCACGGGCCGGCCCCGGCACCTGGGGCGGGCCCGCCCGGCCGCGGGCCGCGGAACGCGCCGCCAGCCTTCCAGTGTAGCAGGGCGATTCCATACCGGGCGGCGCGTCTCCTGCCGGTTTCGACATTCTTGGCGGGCGATGGCGTGGCCGCCGCTGGCAGCGTGACATGGGCGTGACGGGGTGTGGGCGGTATGGCGTGGGGGCGGGCGGCGCGGCATGCAGGGCCGGAGCCTGAAGGGAGCCGCGAGCTCTACCGGGGCCCTGTGCCGGCGGCGGGACCGGCCGCTCCCCCGCACCGGACCCATGGCTCGCCCTGCGGTATTGCTCACATCGCCCCCGGCGCTGCCCTAGCCCCTGGGCCGCGGGCGCGGCGGCGCGAAAGGGCCCCGGCGGCCCCGGGGCGCTTCAGCTCGCGGGGGCCCCGGGGCGGATGCCGATCAGGCCCGCCATCCGCCCTGTGCGGCCGCCGCTGGCCCGGTGGGAGAAGAAAGTCTCGGTGTCGCAGGCGGTACACAGCCCCGCCACGGCGATGTGCCGCGGATCCAGGCCCGCCTCCACCAGCAGCCGCCGGTTGGTCTCCCACAGGTCCCAGTGCCGGTAACCGGCTCCCCGGGGGGAGGGGAACAGCACTTCCTCCGCCCAGGGCAGGCGGCGGTCCAGGGACTCCAGGACAGGCTCGTCCACCTCGAAGCAGCAGGGGCCGATGGAGGGTCCGATCAACGCGTGCAGGCGCTCGGGCCCGGTCCCCAGGGTCTCGGCCAGCGCCCGGGCCGCCGCCGGCGCCACCCCCGCCAGGGTACCGCGCCAGCCGGCGTGGGCCAGCGCCACGCCCCTGCGGGATGCCGTGGCGCTGCCCCAGAGGAAAACGGGCACGCAGTCGGCGAAGGTCGCCCACAGGAGGACGCCGGGGTCGGTGGTGACCAGCGCATCGGCCTCCGGCCCCCTGCCGGGCGCCCAGGTCTCGCCGGCCCGGGCCACGGCCACCGCTGCGCCGTGGACCATGCGCGGCATGGCGACCCACTGCCACTCCGGACCGGCGGCGGCCAGCACCCGCTGCCGGTTGGCCTCGACGCGGGCCGGTTCGTCCGCGGTGGAGCGGCCCAGGTTGAGTTCCGCCCAAGGGCCCCGGCTGACGCCTCCCCGGCGCGTGGTGAAGGCCAAAAACAGCCAGGACGGCGCACCGGAAGGAACGAGCCACTCCACCCCGTCCACCCGCTGCCGCTGCATGACGGCCCCGGCCTGCTGCCCGGCCTCCGGGACCGCGCCTTCAGGGGCCACGCTGCTCCCTCCCCGCCGGCACAATCATGCTGCGCCGGACGCGGGCACCGGGGCGGTGCCTTGCCGCGAACGGGCCCGCCCCGCCAGGCCGGTCGCCTTCCGCGGATCGGCCCGCCCGCCCGATCGAAGCCCCTGGGCATGGGCCTGCCGGGCCCTTTCCAGGGCCGGCCCGCCCGGCCGGCCGCAGCCCCTTCGCCGCAGCCGCAGGGCCGTCCTCGTACCGCCGCCCGGCACCCCTCAACCGGCGCTCGCCTGCATCCCTTCGCGGCCGGAACCCGCGGCCCCTTCCATGTCGACGAAACCCGGCACGTTGACCAGGATCACGTCCTGGCCGAAGCGGACGATCTGCTCCCACGGGATCACGTAGTCCCGGTCACGCCCGAACAGGCCGAACCAGCGGGCAGGCCCGGGCACCACGATGGCCTGGATGCGCCCGGTCTGGAGGTCGATCTCCACATCGCCCACCCAGCCCAGCCGCCGCCCGTCCACGATGTTGATCACGTCGCGGGTGCGCAGGTCGGAGGTCTTCAGCACGGCGCTCACCCCCGCAGCTCATGCCGCCCGCGATCAGGGTATGCCGGGACGGGCGCCCGTGTCCCCCCGAGGCCCGCCCACCGGCATTGTCCGGCTGGGGTGGCACGCCCCGGCGCCTGGAGCATGCCCGCGTCGTGCATGCCCGCGTCGCCGGGCGGGAACGCGTTGTCCCGCCGTCCCCCTGGCGGCCGGTGAACCGGGGGCGATCCGTGGCGGCCGGCGCGTGCGGCGGAGGTGGCGCGTCCCTTGAACCGGCGCCCGGGCGAGCCTAATGGGATGCGGAGGCCCGCTGGGCCCACCCCAGGGACGCCCACCAGCGGCCGATGCGGGCCTGCCACCATTCCAGGAGGAACCAGCGCGGGGCCGGCGCCGCCTGCCAGGCCGTCCCGCCGCTGCCCGCCGGAACCGGGGACCAGGCGGGCGCAGCCGCCCCGGGAGCCGCCAGGGCCCCTGCAACCTCCGCAGCGCCCGAACCGCCCGCAGGGTGTGGCACCCCGGCCGTACCGTCCCTTCCTGCCGGTGCGGGCGTCACGCCGGCTCCTTCCCCACCCCCGGGTGCCGCAGGGGCCACCGCCTCCGACGCGGGGAGGGCACCGCCCGGATCCTGGGCCGAACCTGCGGGGGTGCCGGCTGCGGCGGAGCCGCCGTCGCCCAGCCAGCAGAGCCCCGGAAAGAGGACGCACCAGAAGTTGTGCCCCGCCCCCTCGCCCAGGACGACCCGCACGGCGGGATAGACGCCCGCAGGATAGACCGTTTCTCCCAGGCGCCGCGCCGCATACGGAAAGCGGCCCGTCTCCACCCGCGCGCCGTAGTGGAAGCCCGCCGACCGCAAGACGGCCTGGGCCCGCGCCTCCAGCCGTTCCGCCTGCCGGTCCACCCGGGCCAGGGCATCGTCCGGGGTGGTGGCTCCGGCCACCACCTGAGCCAGAACGGGAACCAGCGCATCCCGCACCTGGAGCTTGACGGCCTGATCCTCGGGATCGTCGCTGTTGGCAACGATGTGCAGCCTCAGGATGGGCGGCACAGGTTGCGCGGGTGCCGCCGCCATGGAGGCGGCGACCCCGGCCGGAGTTGCAAGCCCGGCGGGCCGGGCAGGACTCGCCCCCGCGGGCCCGTGCCCCGCCAGCCGGGGCCCCAGGCCGGCGGCCACCACCGTGGCCAGGGCCAGCCATCCCAGCACCCTGAGCCAGCGCCCCCATGTGCACCGGAGGGTTGCCATCACCATACCGCGCTCGGTCGGCGCGACGATGCAGCCATGGACACCGGGCCCACCCTCGCCCGCCGGCCCGGGTCCCCGGCGCCCGGCCGGCGGATTCAGCCAGTCTCCAAAGCCCATGCCCCTCGCCCTTTCACATGTACTTGCGCATCCGCTGCAGGGCGGCCTTTTCCAGGCGCGACACCTGCGCCTGGGAGATCCCGATCTCGTTGGCCACCTCCATCTGGGTCTTGCCCTGGTAGAAGCGCTTGGTGATGATCAGCTGCTCGCGCTCATCCAGGCGCGACATGGCCTCGCGCACGGCGATGGTCTCGAGCCACCGCTCGTCGCGCTGCTTGTCGTCGCTGACCTGGTCGACCACGAAGATGGGGTCGCCGCCGTCCTGGTAGATGGGCTCAAACAGCGACACCGGGTCCTGAATGGCGTCCAGGGCGTGGACCACCTCTTCCCGCGGCTGGCCCAGCTCCTGGGCGATCTCTTCCAGGGTGGGTTCGCGCCCGTGCCGGTGGGTCAGCTGGTCCCGCACCTGCAAGGCCTTGTAGGCCACGTCGCGCAGGGAACGGCTGACCCGGATGGGGGTGTTGTCGCGCAGGTACCGGCGAATCTCACCGATGATCATCGGCACGGCATAGGTGGAAAAGCGGACGTTCTGTTCCAGGTCAAAGTTGTCGATGGCCTTCATCAAGCCGATGCATCCCACCTGAAACAGATCGTCCACCGGTTCGCCCCGGTGATTGAAACGTTGAATGACGCTCAAAACCAGCCTTAGATTGCCCTGCACCAGTTGCTGGCGGGCCTCTTCGTCGCCCTCGCGCATGCGGCGAAACAGGACCCTCATCTGCTCGTTGGACAGCACCGGCAGTTCGGCCGTATTGACCCCGCAGATCTCCACCTTGTTGATCATGCGGCTCATGGGCACGCGGTTCCCTCCCGCCTGCCGGACGCTGCCTTTGCCGGCAGGCTGTGTGCGCACAGCCCGGGCTCGTCCTGCAACGGGGAGTATGCGCGTGGCTGGAAGCCGTTATTCACCGGCGACGCCCGGATCATTCGTCATAACGTTCCCCGGCGCGCCGTTGGGCATGCGTTGGGGAGCCCCATTCCGCCCGCACCGGAACGGGCCGCACCGGTGACCTGCGGGTCCGCACCACGGCAGGGACGAACCGGCCATCGATGGGTGACAAAGAGGTGACAAGTCTGCAATCAAATCTGAAGGGAAGAAAGCAAAAGCCCCGCAGCACAGGCTGCGGGGCTTTTGCAAACAACACTGCGAGGATCAGGTGAGGGCTTCCTGGATCTTCTCCCGCAAGGCGTCGAGCTCATCCTGGGTCGCGTCGTCCACTTCACACCAGGTGGCCAGCGGGCACTGCCACTGCTGATAGTCCAGCAGCCCGAAGGCCACCTCCAGCTGCCGGCGCGTCAGCACCGGGGCCTCCCCGGCCTCCATGGCCGCATCCAGGGTATCGACCAGTTCCTCCAGCTCCTGCGGTTCGACCGCCGGTTCGACCTCCACGGCGTGGATGTCACAGCCGAAACCGGCAAAGTCGGCAACGTTCCGCAGGAGGGCCATCTCCCGCTCGGACAGCGCCACCGTGACCGCCGGTGTCCCTGGCATCGGGACCACCTCCCGGTTCCAGGATGCACCGGCCGCGGCCGGCCCACTGTGACCGCCGTCACCAATTGAAAAAGGTTATCAATAGGATCCCGCCCGGGTGGCGGCCCCCTTGCTTCCCCCAGCTACTCCATCTTGCGGATCTCCCGGCGCAGGCGGTTGATGATCCGTTTCTCCAGCCGGGAGATGTAGGACTGGGAGATCCCCAGATGGTCGGCCACCTGCTTCTGGGTGCGCTCGATGCCGTCCACCAGGCCGAACCGCAGTTCCATGATCAGCCGCTCCCGCGGGGTGAGCCGCGCCAGGGCGCGGTGGAGCAGGTGCCGGTCCACCTTGGCCTCCAGGTCGCGGTAGATCACGTCCCCGTCGGTGGCGGGGATCACGTCGGAAAGAAGCAGTTCGTTGCCTTCCCAGTCGACGTTCAGCGGTTCGTCCAGCGACACCTCGTAGCGGGTCCGGCTGGTGCGGCGCAGGTGCATGAGGATCTCGTTCTCGATGCACTTCGATGCATAAGTGGCCAGCTTGATCCGCTTGGAGGGATCAAAGGTGTTCACGGCCTTGATCAGGCCGATGGTGCCGATGGACACCAGATCCTCGATGGGAATGCCCGTGTTGTCGAACTTGCGGGCGATGTAGACCACCAGGCGCAGGTTGCGCTCGATCAGGGTGTGGCGCACCGCCGGATCGTCCTCGTCCAGGCGGTCCAGCAGCAGTTCTTCCTCGTCGGCCGTCAGCGGCGGCGGCAGGGCCTGGCTGCCGCCGATGTAATGCACGGGCAGCCAAGCCGCACCGCTGCGCAAGAGCCAGCGCAGGATGGCCAGCCGCACGGACCACTTCAACCGGAGCCACTGATGCCGCATCTCTTGCCGGTCCTCCCTCCCGACAGGTCTAGGACACCCGCGCCGCCGCCTGCCGGCCGGCGGGCGGGGCCTCCAGCAACGCGATGGGCAGAAGGGCCACGTAATGCTGATCCCCGGTGAAGCGGCCGGGGAAGACGGCCACCACCGCCGGTCCCAGCGGGCGCCACCGGCCGGTTGGGGGCTCCACGGAGTGATCCGCCGCCGCTGGCGCCGCCGCCGTCTCGCCGCCAGCGCCCGGCTCGCCGGGCGTTTCCGCCCCCGGGTCGGTGGTGGCGGCCGCGGCCCAATCCCGCTCGGGCTCCACGGGTGTCCCGGCGGCGAGCCGGCTCGCCGCCGGTCCTGCCAGGGCCGGCCCCCCCGCGGGCAGCCGCGGCGCAGGCGGCCCGTCCGGGGATGGGGCCGGTACTGCCGGCAGCGCAGCGCCTGCACCCCGTTCCCGGCGGTGCCGGTCTTCGTCCCCGCCCGGCACGGCCAGCCACAGGGCGTCGGGGCGGAACCCGGCCAGAAAGCCCCGCTCCCGGCCGATGGAGGCGAAGGGCACGATGCGCAGCCGCTCCACCCAACCCGCACCGGCGGCCGCCCGGGCCCAGGCGGCGATGTCGTCCCCGGCCGCCACCGCCTGCCGCAGGACCGGTGGCAGCAGGGGCGCCACGGCCTGTTCCTCCACCACCACCACCGGCAGGCCCGTCAGGGGGTCCCGCAGCTGGTTGCCCGTGTCCACCAGGGCGGGCAGGTCCAGCCAGCGCCCTTCACAGGCCACCCGCAGGGTGACGTACAGCGGTCCCGGCAGGGACCGCCGGCGCCAGGCCTGCCAGAAGAACCGGCCGGCCGCCACGGCGGCCCCTACCGCCGGCACCAGCGCCAGGGCGGGCGACACCCGGGGAACCGTCCCCGGCCCGTCGCCGCCCGCCGCCAGCGAGAGCACGGCCAGGGCGCCTCCCGCCACGAAGCACGCCAGGCCGTAGAACCAGGCGGTCAGGGCCAGCAGGCGCCGGGGCGTTACGGGCCAGAAGGCCAGCAGCAGCATCAGGACCGAGGCCAGCAGCACCGCGGGCAGGCTGCGCCAGGGACCGGGGGGCAGCAGGGTAACGGCACAGGCAAAGGCCGTCCCCCAGGCCGTGGCCAGCGCGAGGCGCCCGCGGCTGGTGCGGGCCTGGGTGGCCTGGGCCGTGGCGGCCAGGAGGGCGTAGTCGACCACCGCGTTGACCAGGACGAACAGGTCCAGGTAGACGTACGGCACCCGCCTCGCCCCCGCTGCGCATCGCCACAATGGCATGCCTATGCCGGTCCCCCGGGCGGTAGAACGGGCCCCGGGCGGGGCGGCAAGCCGCCCTGGAGGCGACGACCGCCGGCAGCCCCGCTGCCGGCGGTCTGATTATACGCCCCGTGGACTGGGAAACATGTCGAGATGTGGCCGCGCCCCGGTTCAGCGGGCCGGCCGCGGCCGGCGGCGCAGGAAGTGGGGGATGTCCAGGTCGTCCCCGGTGAAGGGCTTGATGGGCAGGTCGTCCAGTTCGGGCCCGGGCGTTGTGGGCTTGGGGTCGAACCCCGTCGCGATGACCGTCACCCGGATCTCGTCCTCCAGGTTCTCGTCGATCACCGCGCCGAAGATGATGTTGGCGTCGGGATCGGCCGCCTGGGCGATGATCTCCGCGGCCTCGTTGACCTCGTACAGGCCCAGGTCGGTGCCGCCGGTGATGCTCAGCAGCACGCCCTTGGCGCCCTCGATGGATGCCTCCAGGAGGGGGCTGGAGATGGCCGCCCGGGCCGCGTCCACGGCCCGGGTCTCGCCCCGCCCCACGCCGATCCCCATCAGGGCGGAGCCCGTGTTCATCATGATGGTGCGGACGTCGGCGAAGTCCAGGTTGATGAGCCCCGGTACCGCGATGAGGTCCGAGATGCCCTGCACGCCCTGGCGGAGCACGTCGTCGGCCACCCGGAAGGCCTGGAGGATGGAGGTCTTCTTGTCGACCACCTGCAAGAGGCGGTCGTTGGGGATGGTGATCAGGGTGTCCACCTTGGCCTTGAGGTTGTTGATCCCCATCTCCGCCTGGGCCGCCCGCTTGCGCCCCTCGAAGGAGAAGGGCCGCGTGACCACGCCCACCGTCAAGGCGCCGACCTCCGTGGCGATCTCCGCGATGACGGGAGAAGCGCCGGTGCCCGTGCCGCCGCCCATGCCGGCCGTGATGAAGACCATGTCGGCGCCTTTGAGGCGCTCCTTGATTTCCTCCCGGCTCTCTTCCGCCGCCTTCTGGCCGATCTCCGGATCGGCGCCGGCACCCAGGCCGCGGGTGACCTGGCGGCCGATCTGGATCTTCTCCGAGGCCAGGGATGCGGAAAGGGCCTGGGCGTCGGTGTTCACCGCCAGGAACTCCACGCCCCGCAGGCCCGCTTCGATCATGCGGTTGACCGCGTTGTTGCCCCCACCCCCGACCCCCACCACCTTGATCACGGCAAAGGGCTGGTTTTCCATATCAAACTCAAGCACGTTCCAAACCTCCCCGGTGCCGGTGGGCCGGCACCCTCCCGGATCGCCCGGTCCCCCTGGGGTTTGCGATCCCGGGACAAGGGCTCTTCGATCCCTATATCGTTGCGATACCTCGTTCGGTTGAACCGCGGGACAAACTTCTAGCTTGAGTTCCACAGAGCCGCCCGGTTCCCTGCCGGCCGCCCGCCGGGTCAGCGACCGGGGTCCGCCCGGCGTGGCCCCAGAACGGGCCGGTCGGGATCGGTCACGTCGATGTAAGCCGGGGCCTCCGGCCCGGCCTCCCCTTGGAGGGCCACCAGGGCCGCCGCCAGCGCCCGGACCCTGGGGACCACCTCGCCATCCAGCAACCCCCAGCGCACGGGGACCCCGCTGGCCAGCTGGATCACCAGGACGGGCCCCTGCCCCACCACCAGCCGCCGGGGCGGGTCCGGCAGGCCGGCCTGGGCCAGCACCGCGGCCACGCCGGCGGCCTGGGTCAGGGGCGCGGGGACGAACCGGCCCGGATCCCAGACCAGGGGGCTTTCCAGGTTCAGAGGCGGTATCCCGGCGCCGCCCGCCCCGCCTTCTTCCGCCCAGGTCAGGAGGGGGACGGGCGAACCGGGCGGGGAACCGGGCTCGCCCCCGCCCGCGCCCCCCTTCCCGTCCCCGGCCGGCGGGGTGGCGCCCGCCTCCACCGCCGCCGGCAGCGCGGGCGTGCCCCGGCCGGCGCCGAGGATGCGGCCCTGGGCGTCCAGTTCGGCCCAGTGCCGGCCCGCCGGGTCGACCAGCACGGCCACGGCAGGCCGTTCCTGGATCTCGATGATGAGCCCCCGGGGCCACTCCCACCGCACCTCCGCGCCCGCCACCCGCGGGTGGGCCTCGAGGCGCCGGGCCACGGCGCCGGGATCGACCCGCCAGATCAGGGTGCCGGGGGGAATGCCGGCCCAGTCGCGGATGGTGGCCGGATCCAGCCGCTGGTAGCCGCGGATCCGCAAGTGGTCCAGGGCGAAGTAGGGCGAGCGCATGAAGAGGTAAAGCCCCAGCAGTGCTGCCGCCAGCACGGCCAGCAACGCTGCGCGCCGCACCCGCAGCCGCCTTTGCCGCATCTCCTGTGCCCAGAGGCTTGTCCCTTCGCCCAGCACCCGCGGTCTCCCCCGTTCTCCCCCGCCCGGCCCCCCAGGGTCTCAGGCCGGCTCCGTGGCCCCGGAGGCGGTATCCCGTCCCGGAGCCTCGGGTGGCCAGCGGCGGGCCAGCGATCCCAGCAGGCGCACTTCCGGTTCCAGCGCGATGCCGAACCGGTCCCGCACGCAGCGCCAGGCGGTGGTCATCAGCGCCAGCACGTCCTCGGCCCGGGCGCCGCCCAGGTTGATGATGAAGTTGGCATGCTGCTCGCTGATCTGGGCCTGGCCGTGCCGCAACCCCTTGAGCCCGCAGGCCTCGATCAGGCGCCCCGAGGCGTCCCCCGGCGGGTTCTTGAACACGCTGCCGCAGTTGGGGTAGCGCAGGGGCTGGGTCCGCTGGCGGTAGGCGGTGTGGCGGCGGATCTCCTCCAGGATGACCCGCGGGTCGCCCGGCTCCAGAACGAGCCGGGCGGCCACCACCGGCACGGCCTCCTGCTGCATGCGGCTGGACCGGTAGGCAAAACCGCATTCCTCCCGGGACCACCGGGCCACCCGGCCGCCGGGTTCGACCACCCGGACCCAGTCCACCACCTGGCCGATGCTGCCGTGGCGGGTGCCCGCGTTCATCACCAGGGCACCGCCCACGGTGCCGGGGATCCCTGCGCAGGGCTCCAGTCCCCGGAAGCCCCGCCGGGCCGCCTCGTGCACCAGGCGGGCCAGCACCGTGCCGGCCCCCACCACCACCCCGCGGCGGCCCTGCGGATCGGGCGGCTCCCAGTGGATGCCGTCCAGCCCGAACCGCACCACAACCCCCGGCAGCCCCTCATCGGGCACCAGCACGTTGCTCCCCCCGCCCAGCAGGGTGACGGGCAGCCCGCGCTCCTGGGCCCAGGTCAAGGTCCGCGCCAGGTCGTCCTCGGCTGCCGGTTCCACCATGAGCTCCGCCGGCCCACCGATGCGAAAGGTGGTGTAGCGGGCCAGGGGCTCGGCAACCCGCACCGCGCCCTGAACCAGGCCCTGCAGCTCCCTTGCCATGGCGTCCCGATCCACCGCCATCGACCCCTGCCGCCGGCGGGGTGCCGGCGCCCTCCCGTCATGCCAACCTGCAGTCCCTTGCCCGCCGGGCGGTCTGAAGGCGCCTGGAAAAGCCGTCCCCGGCGCCGCCGGTCCCCGTCGCCGAGCCCCTCTGCCGGCGTTCGACCGGCCCTTTGGGGCGGTCCCCTGGGCCGGTTCCTTCCCGGACCAGGTTGCCGGGGTGCAACCCTCCGCCCCCGCCTTCCCGCTTATCCACGTTTCCGCCGCTTCACACCCTATGTACGTTTTGGCCGTGTGGCGGGTGCCCCCTGCCGGGCGGGCACGGCCCGCGCCCATGCGCTCCGGTTCCCGCCGCGCCGGCTCTAGCTCCCCTCGGCGGCCACCGGCACGCCCGCCGCCGCCAGCACCCGGTCGACGATGGCCGCCGTGGCACCCGGCCGCCCCAGCTGGCGGCTGGCCCGCGCCATGGCCGCCAGGCGCTCGGGCGCTTCCAGAAGTCCGGTCACCACCTCCACCAGCCGGGCTCCCGTCAGCTCGGCGTCGGCGATCACCACCGCCGCCCCCGCCCGCTCCAGCACCCGGGCGTTGGCGTCCTGCTCGTGGTGGGCCACGTGGGGCGAGGGGATCAGCACCGCGGGCAGGCCGCGCGCCGTGATCTCCGCCAGGGTGGTGGCCCCCGCCCGCCCGATGTACAGATCCGCCGCCGCGTAGGCCGTGGGCATGTCGTCGATGTAGGGGAAAAGGCGCACCCGCGGGCCCGGGTCGCGCCCCGCCTCCGCCAGGCGCCGGGCCAGGCCGGTGGCCATCTCCCCGTGGTAGCGCTCCCCGCACGCCCACAACAGCACGCCCCGGGCCCACCCCGCCACGGCCACGGCCAGCTCCAGGGCGGCGCCGTTGATCCGTTCGGCGCCGCGGCTTCCCCCCGTCACCAGCACCACCGGATCCGATCCGTTGAGCCCCAGGCGGGCCCGGGCCTCGTCCCGCCGGGCGGAGAGGATCTCCGGCCGTACGGGGTTGCCCGTCACCACCACCCGGGCTCCCTCGGGGAAGAACCGGCCCGCCTCGGCAAAGGGAACGCAGACGGCCTGCGCCCACCGCGCCAGGAGCCGGTTCGTCGCCCCCGGCACGGCGTTTTGCTCCTGGATCACCAGCGGGACCCCGCGGCGCACCGCCGCCAGGGCCACGGGCGCCGCCACGTACCCACCGGTGCCCACCAACACGTCGGGCCGGAAGCGGGCTACGATGCGATCGGCCTGCCAGAGGCCCCGGGTGAGGGACAGGATCCCTGCCACCACCTCCCGCGGGCCCTTGCGCATGAGGCCGCGGGCACTGACGGTGACAAAGGGCAGGCCCGCCCGGGGTACGATGCGGCTTTCCAGGCCCTCGCGGGTGCCGACGTACAGCATCTCGCAGCCCGGGACCCGCCGCTTCAGCTCGGCGGCGATGGCCAGGGCCGGATAGATGTGGCCCCCCGTTCCTCCCCCTGTCAGAAGAACGCGCAAGCCTGCTTCCCCCAATCCCCCTGGCTCGCCCGGTGCGTCCCGGGCGCTGCGTCAGCCCGTCACCAGGGCGTGGCGGGCCCGCCGATCCTTACCCCATGGACCCGGGCTCCAGGCACCAGGCCCCGAGCGCTACTGCGGGCAATGCCGAGAAATGTTGATCAGGATGCCGATGGCCGCCAGGGTCACCACCAGGGATGAACCCCCGTAACTCAGCAGCGGCAGGGTGATCCCGGTGATGGGCAGCGTGGCCGTCACCACCCCCACGTTCACCACCACCTGAATGGCGATGATCGAGGTGATGCCGGCCGCCAGCAGGGCGCCGAAGGTATCGGGCGCCGTGGCCGCGGTACGGAAACCGCGCCAGATCAGGACCGCGTAGAGGGCCAGCACCGTCAGGGTGCCCAGCAGGCCCAGTTCCTCCCCCAGGACGGCGAAGATGAAGTCGGTGTGCTGCTCGGGCAGGTACCAGATCTTCTGCCGGCTGAGACCGAAGCCGAGCCCGAACCATCCGCCCGAGCCCAGGGCCAGAAGGCCCTGGATCAGGTGGTAGCCGGTGCCCTGGGGGTCGGCCCAGGGGTCGATGAAGGCGGTGATGCGCTTCCAGCGGTACTCCGACTGGGTCACGGCCACGATCAGCAGGGGAACGGCCACCGCGGCCAGCCCCACAAGGTGCCCCAGGCGGGCTCCCGCCAGGAAGGCCATCAGCACCGCCATGCCCCCGATGGCCAGGGTGGTGCCCAGGTCGGGCTGCAACATGATCAGCCCCGCCACCAGGCCCACCACCAGCAGCCACGGGCCGAGCCCGCGCCAGAAGTCCTGGACCCGCGGCCCGATCCGCGTGAAATAGTCTGCAAAGAAGATACACAGCCCGAATTTGGCCCATTCCGACGGCTGGAAGCTGAAGAACCCGAAGTCGATCCACCGCTCGGCGCCGCCCCGCGCGGCGCCCACCAGCAGCACCGCCACCAGGAACAGCAGGGTGCTGTACAGGGCCGGGCGGGCCAGTTGCCGCCAGTAGCCGTACTCGATGTGGGAAAAGGCCCACATCACCGGCACCCCGATCAGCGCCCAGAGCAGCTGCCGCTTCAAGAAGTAGAAGGGATCGCCGGCGTCGTCGATGGCCTTGGCGAAGCTGGCGCTGAAGACCATGGCAATGCCCAGGGCCAGCAGGATCACCGTGACGGCGAAGATCGTCCGGTCCATCTCCCGTGCCCGGCCGGCGGGGGCCGTCGCCAGGCCCCAGCGGCCCCCGGGCCGGTGACCGCGGCCGGCGGCCAGGTTCATCCCGGAAAACCTCCCAGGGCCAGGAAGCCCGCCAGGGCAAAGCCCAGGCCGGCGGCCCAGAAGCGATACACCACCTGGGCCTCGGTCCAGCCGCTGAGCTCGAAGTGGTGGTGGAGCGGGCTCATGCGCAGGATGCGCCGGCCCGTCAGCCGGAAGCTGGCCACCTGCACGATCACCGAAAGGGTCTCCAGCACGAACAGCATCCCTGCCACCGGCAGCACCAGCTCGGTCCCCGTCAGCACGGCCAGCCCCCCCAGGGCGGCACCCAGGGCCAGCGACCCCGTATCGCCCATGAACACCCGGGCCGGGTGCAGGTTGAACCAGAGGAACCCGGCCAGGGCCGCGCCCAAGGATACGATGAAGATCGCCAGGTCATACCGTCCCGAGCGGGCGGCCGCGTAGAAGAACACCGAGAGCGCGATCAGGGTGGACCCGGCGGCCAGCCCGTCCAGGCCGTCGGTCTCGTTGACGGCGTTGGCGCTGGCCACCACCGCCAGCACGGCCAAGGGGTAGTACCAGGCGCCCAGATCCCACCATCCCGTACCGAAGGGCACCCACACCGCGGTCCCCCGCCCCAGCCACACCTGGGCCAGGTAGACCAGCAGGGCGGCCCCGGCCACCTGCCAGAACAGCTTGGCCCGCGCCCGCAGCCCCAGGGAACGCCGCAGGGCGACCTTGAGATAGTCGTCGACCAGGCCCACGGCGCCAAAGGCCAGGGTCACACCCAGCACCAGGAGGGTGGCAGGGGTGGGCGGTGCCAGCCAGCCCGTCACCAGCAGGGCCGGGACCAGGAAGATCACCCCGCCCATGGTGGGCGTGCCCTGCTTGACCCGGTGCCGGGCCGGTCCCTGCTCGCGCACCGTCTGCCCGAAGCGCAACCGTTCCAGCCAGGGGATGACCACCGGCCCCAGCACCAGGGCCATCCCCGCCGCCAGCACCGCCGCCAGGCCCAGCCGGGCCAGGACCGGCACCGGCCAGAGATCCATCGTCATGAAGGGCCCGTTCCTTTCTGTCCCAGCCTTCGCCTCATCCCTCCGCCCCTGGAGCGGAACCGGCAGCACCCGCCCGGGCTACCAGGGCGCCGGCCACCTCTTCCATGGCCATGCCCCGGGACCCCTTGATCAGGATGGCGTCGCCCGGCTGGAGCCACCGGTCCAGTTCCGCCAGCAGGGCGGCCTTGTCGGGATACGCCGCTGCTGCCCCGGCCGCGCCGCCGGCCTGGCGCCAGCCTTCCACCAGGGCCGGCGCCCAGCGGCCCACGGCCAGCAGCACATCGACGCTGCGGGCGGCCGCCTGTCCCGTCTGGCGATGCCCCTCTTCCGCCCAGTCCCCCAGTTCGAACATGTCACCCAGGATGGCCACGGCCCGCCGGTCCCCGGCCACCTGCCGCAGGGTTTGCAGGGCCGCAGCCGTCGAGGTTGGCGAGGCATTATAACAATCGATGAAGAGGGTCCACGAACCGGCCTGCCGGATCTCGTTGCGCAGGGACGCGGGCCGCGCCCGGCTCAGGCCCGCCGCAATGGTGGCCGCATCCAGTCCCAGCACCACACCCACCGCCGCTGCCGCCAGGGCACAGGTCACGGCCGCAGGCCCCGGCAGGGCCAGTTCGACCGTGGCGGCGTCGCCACCCGGAATCTCGAGCCGGAACCGGGTGCCGGGACCCCGGCTCTCTACCGCCACCGCCCGGACGGCGGCGTCGCGTTCCAGCCCGAAGGTGAGCACCCGGGCCCGGGTCCGGGTGGCCATGGAGCGCACCCGGGGGTCACCGGCATTGAGGATCGCCACGCCCTCCGGTGGCAGCGCCTCCACCAGCTCGCCCTTGGCCTGGGCGATCTTCTCCAGGCTGCCGAGGAACTCCAGGTGGGATTCGGCCACCACCGTCACCACGCCGATGTCGGGCTCGGCAATGGAGGCCAGCCGGGCGATCTCGCCCAGCCCCCGCATGGCCATCTCCAGCACCGCCACCTGGTGGTGGGCCTCCAGGTCCAGCAGGGTGAGGGGCAGGCCGATGTCCGTGTTGTAGTTCCCCGCCGTCTTCAGCACGGCGAAGCGCTGCTCCAGGACCGCGGCGGCCATTTCCTTGGTGGTGGTCTTGCCCACGCTGCCCGTGATCCCCACCACCCGCAGGTCGGGCCGCCGGCGGCGCACCCAGCGGGCCAGGCTGGCCAGGGCCTGGCGCGTATCGGCCACCTCCACCACCGCCGTGCCCGGCGGCGGCCCGCCGGGCAGCACCTCCGCCAGGGGGCGGGCGATCACCGCTCCCCGGGCCCCCGCCGCCAGCGCCTGCTCGACGAACTGGTGCCCGTCGACCCGCTGTCCCGGCAGCGCGAAGAACAGGTTCCCCGCCTCGACCCGCCGGCTGTCGACCGAACCGCCGGCCACGGTCACGCCGCCGTCGCCGGCCACCAGGCGCCCGCCGGTGGCCTCCGCGACCTCCGCCATGGCAAGCCGCATGCCCTCACCCCCTCCGTGGACCCGCCTCACCCCCGGTAACCCAGGGCGGCCAGGGCTTCCGCCGCCACCTCCCGGTCGTCGAAGTGAATGGTCCGGTCGGCGAAAATCTGGTAATCCTCATGCCCCTTGCCCGCGATGACCACCACGTCGCCGGGCCGGGCCAGCTCCAGGGCCCGCCGGATGGCCGCTGCCCGGTCCGTCACCCGCTCGTAGGCCGCGCCCGGCACCCGCCGGACCCCGGTCTCGATGTCGTCCAGGATCGCCTCCGGGTCTTCGCTGCGCGGGTTGTCGGAGGTCAGCACGGTGTAGTCGGCCAGCCGGGCGCTGATGGCGCCCATCTGGGGCCGCTTGCCCCGGTCGCGGTCGCCGCCGCAGCCGAAGACGCAGATGACCCGGCCCTGGCCGGCCAGCTCGCGCACGCCCCGGAGCACGTTCTCGAGCCCGTCGGGCGTGTGGGCGTAGTCCACGATGACCGCGAAGGGCTGGCCGCGGTCGATGCGCTCCAGGCGCCCCGGAACCGCTTGGAGGCTCTCCAGGCCCCGGGCCACCGTGGCCGGATCCAGCCCCAGGACCAGACCGGCACCGGCCGCGGCCAGGGCGTTGTACACGTTGAACCGGCCGGTCAGGCGCAGCCGGACCGGGGCCTCCCCCTGAGGGCTCACCAGGATGAAGCGGATCCCGCCGGGTTCGACCTCCACCTGGCGGGCCGTGATGTCCGCCGGCCGGTTCAGCCCGTAGGTGACCACCGGCGCGTTGCTGCGGGCCGCCATGAACTCGCCCCAGGGGTCGTCGGCGTTGATCACCGCCGCCTTGGGACCGGGCTTGGTGGTGCCCGGGATCTCGTTGCGGCCCAGGCGCGAAAACAGGCGGGCCTTGGCGGCCGCGTAGTCCTCCATGGAGGCATGGAAATCCAGGTGGTCCTGGGTCAGGTTCGTGAAAACGCCGACATCGAAGGCGCACCCCGCCACCCGCTGCAGCGCCAGGGCGTGGGACGAGACCTCCATCACCGCGTGGGTCATCCCCTCGTCCCGCATGGCGGCCAGCAGCTTCTGCAGGTCCGCCGCCTCGGGGGTGGTGCGTTCCACCGGCAGGGAGCGGCCGGCGATGATGTTGTGCACCGTGCCGATGAGGCCCGTGGGGTGGCCGCCCGCTTCCAGCACCCAGCGGATCAGGTGGGTGGTGGTCGTCTTGCCGTTGGTCCCCGTGACCCCCACCATGACCAGGCTGGCGCTGGGGTGACCGTAGAAGGCCGAGGCCAGGAGCCCCAGGGCCAGGCGGCTGGAGGGGACCTGGACGTAGGGCACGCCCTCCAGCGCCAGGGGGCGCTCGCCCACCACCGCGGCGGCTCCCCGGGCCACGGCCTCGGCGATGAAGGAGTGGCCGTCGTAACGCAGGCCGCGGATGGCCACGAACAGGAATCCCGGCTCGACGCGCCGGGAGTCGTAGGTGATGCCCTGGATCGGCCGGCCGGCGGGACCGGTCACGGTTCTGTCGGGCAGCACGGCGATCAGGTCTTGGAGGTTCACCATGGGCCCGTCTCCTTACCCTGCGGTTTGAAGGCTCGCTGCCTTGGGGCGAACCGGCGGCCGAGCCGCCCCGCCGAGGCGCCCGGCCCCGGCGGCCCGAACCCCGGCGTCCCGCCTGGGCTGCCGGGGCCCAGCCGGCCCGGGTCCCGCCGGCCGCCGGCGCCGGGACGGACTCGCCCGGGCGGAACGGCTGCGGGGGAACGCCCCTTGGGGGCCGGACCGAAGTATAGCAACTCTCCCTGGCCATGACACCCCGCTGGCCTGCCGCGACCGGCCCGGGGCCCCGTGCCTCCTACCACCGGTCCGGGGCCCCGTGGCCTGCCGGGGACCGGTCCGGCACCCCAGGCCGGCGGGCTATCCGCCGGCCCGGCGCCCGCCGCCGGCCGCCCGCCCGCGGGCCCGGTTCTACCGCGATGCCGGCGCCCGGAAGATCACCGTCACCACCGACCCGATGGGAACCCGGGTGCCGGCCGCCGGCTGCTGGCCTGCCGCTACGCCCTCCCGGTCGCCCCGCGCCTCCATCTGCAGGCCCGCCGCCGCCAGCCGCTCGGCGGCGGCCGCATAGTCCAGGCCGCGCAGGTCGGGCACCGTCACCCGGCCTTCCTCATCCTGCCGGAAAGCCGCCTCGGTATAGAGGATGATCGTGCTGCCCTGTTCCAATTGCGCGCCGGCGGCGGGGAACTGGCCCACCACCCGCGGGCCGCCGCCCTCGAAGGTCACCTCGAAACCGGCCGCCTGGGCCCGCTGGCGGGCTTCCTGGCGGGTCAGGTTCATCAGGTTGGGCACCTGCCGCAGGCGCTTGGGGTCGGTCCGTTCCTCCCGGGTGGGGGGCACGCCCAGATAGCGCAGCACGTCCCGGGCCACCGCCTGGAAGACCGGCGCCGCCACGTAGCCGCCGTAGTAGATGCCCGACGGCTCGTCGATGGACACCACGATGGCCAGGCGCGGTTCCTCCACAGGCACCAGGCCCGCGAAGGAGCCGATGTACTTCTGCACCACCCGGCCCTCTTCCACCTTGTTGGCCGTGCCCGTCTTGCCGCCCACGTCGTAGCCGGGAATCCGGGCCCGGCTGCCGGTGCCCTGTTCCACCACCCCGCGCATCAGCTCGCGGATGGTACGGGCCGTCTCGGGTTTGATCACCTGGCGCCGCTCGGCGGGCTCGACCTCCTCCACCACCTGCCCCTCGGGATCCAGCCACGCCTGGGCCAGGTGGGGCGTCTGCCACATCCCGTCGTTGGCCACCGCGGCCACCGCCGCCGCCATCTGGATGGGGGTGGTGGTCAGGGTCTGGCCGAAGCCCATGATGGCCAGGTCCAGGGGCGTCGCCTGGTCCATGGGCGGCACGATGCCCGTCGCCTCGCCGGGCAGGTCGATCCCCGTCAGCTGGCCGATGTGGAACCGGTCCAGGTACTGGTAGAAGAGCGGCTTGCCCAGGGCCAGGGCCATCTTGCCGAACACCACGTTGGACGAGTGGGCGAACCCCTCGCGAAAGGGCACGGACCCCAGGCCCGCCTGGTTCCAGTTGGAGATCGTCTCGCCGCCCACGGTGAGGAAGCCGGGATCGTCCACGATGGTGTCGGGGGTGACCCTGCCCGCGTCCACCGCCGCCGAACCGGTGATGATCTTGAAGATCGACCCCGGCGGGAAGGCATCGGCCACCGGCTTGATCCGCCAGTTCTGGCGGGGGAAGTCGCCAAACCGGTTGGGGTCGTAGGTGGGCCGGGAGGCCAGGGCCAGGATCCCGCCCGTGCGCGGGTCCATCACCACGATGACCCCGCCCTTGGCCCCGTGCTGGATCACCGCCCGCTCCAGCTCCCGCTCGGCGATGTACTGGATGGTCTCGTCGATGGTCAGGCGCAGGGTCAGGCCGGGCACCGGCCGCACGTAGCGGGCCTGGACCGTGGGCAGCCGGATGGGCCGGCCCAGGGCGTCGTACTCGGTGGCGATGTAGCCGTCCTTGCCCGACAGCTTCTCGTCGTAGTAGGCCTCGATGCCCTCCAGGCCCTGGTTGTCGACGCCGGCAAAGCCCAGGACGTGGGCGGCGAGCCCGCCCCTGGGGTAGAACCGGCGCGCCTCCTGGGTGATGTGTACGCCGGGGATGTCGAGCTGGCGCACGGCCCTGGATTCGGCGTCGGTAACCCGCCGCTTGACGTACCAGAAGGCGTGGGGCACTGTCAGCCTCTCGTAGACTTCCTGGGGGTCCATGTGGAGCACGCGGGCCAGGTCCCGGGCGGCCTGCTCGATGTCGACCTGGCCCTTGCGGGCCGCTTCCTGCAGCTCGGCCGGCGCCACGTAGACGGTGTCCACGTCGGTGCTGGTGGCCAGCGGCCGCCCGTTGCGGTCGACGATGTCGCCCCGGCGGGCCTGCACGGGCACCTGCCAGAGCCGCATGTCCAGCGCCTTTTGTCGCAACGCCTCGCCCCGGACCACCTGGATGGTCACCAGCCGGCCGGCCAGTACGGCCAGCGCCAGGGTGAACACGAGAAAGACCAGCAGGATCCGCCGCCGCAGCCCCATCCCGGGCATACGAACGGCCGGAAAGCCTGGCGCCGTCCGGCCCATCCCGAACCGCCTCCTGCTTCGTACCAAGCCGTCGTTCCCCGGACCCCTTCAAGCCGGCCGGAAGGAGCCGGCCCCGGGCCCGCCGGCGGCCCGGGAGCCGCCGGGTCCGGGATCTCCCGCCGTCCCACGCGGCCGCCGCCGTTCCGGTACCACCCGGCCGTTCCGGTACCACCCGCGATTGACCTTTTAGCCGGTACTCCGCGGGTGCCATCCCGGGCCGCCGGGCGACCCGGGGCTTCCCCGGCCATCGCGGGGGGGGAGTCGCGGGCCTGCCCGCCGGCCGTGGCGGCCGCCCGGCGCCGGCAGGCCCTTGATTGGCCAGGCCAGGGCCTTCATCCGCCCAGCCAGTGCCGCCAGAGTCCGAGCAGCCAGCCGGCCGCTGCCGGGCCTTCCGTTGTCCCCTGGTTGTCCGGTGCCGGGCCGGTCCCTGCGCCCTGGGCCTCCATCGCGCCGGGCGACCCGGCCGTACCGCCCGCAGCAGCCGCCTCCGCGGCCGCGGTCTCCCCGGACCCGGCGGCGGGCCGGGCCGGGGACGGGCCGGGGGCCTCAGCGGGCGCCAGCGCGATCACCGCCTCCCGTACGGGCCGGCCGGGGGCCCCGGCCCTCGCCGCCGGGGACCTGGCCGGAGCCCCCGGGTCCGCCGCCTGGACGGCGGGGGCCGGCACCCGCACCGCCCGCACCGAGGCGGGTTCTTCATAACCCCGTTGACGGGCGGCGCTCTCCAGCCGCTCCAGGGAATCCAGCCCCGCCACCTCGATCTCCAGCCGCTCGGTGGCCCGCTGGAGTGTGGCCAGCTCCTGCTGGCGCTGCAGAATGGCCCGGTTCATCTCGTACAGGACCGCATACCGGCTGACGACCAGCACGGCCAGGAGGAACAGCGTGCCCACCGCGGCCACCAGCCGCGCCTCGGGCCGCAGGCGCAGCCTGCGGCGCACCCGGTAGCGCCGGGACGGGCGCGGGAGCTCCCCGGGGCGTCCCCCATCCGGGTCCAGCCAGGGTGCGGTGGAATCCGCGGGCCAGCGCGGTGCCACAGCGGTGTTTCCGGCTCGTACCATAGTGCTATTCGCCCCCGCTTCCGTCTATGTCCGGAGCCGTTTCCAGGGGTTCCGGACCGCCTGTGCTGCGCTCCAGGGCCCGAAGCTTCGCGCTGCGGGCGCGCGGGTTCCGGCGCTCCTCCTCGTCCCTCGGGCTCACGGGCCGGCGGGTGAGGATCTGGAAGGCGGCCCCCTCCTCGCCCGCCGCCTTCCGGGCGGCCAGGGCGCGGAAGGCCCGTTTCACCGCCCGGTCTTCCAGCGAATGAAAGCTGATGACTACCAGCCGTCCTCCGGGACGCAGGTAACCCGCCGCCTCCTGAAGGAAGGCCTCCAGGCCCTGCAGCTCGTTGTTCACGGCGATGCGCAGGGCCTGGAAGGTCCTCCGGGCAGGGTGCCCGCCCCGGCGCCGGGCCCGGGCCGGAACGGCGTCCTTGATGACCTCCACCAGCTGCAGCGTGGTGGTGATGGGCCGGCGCTGGCGCGCCGCCACGATGAAGTCGGCGATGCGGCCGGCCCAGCGCTCTTCCCCGTACTCGGCGATCCACCGGGCCAGCTGGTCACGGCTGGCGGTGTTCACCAGGTCCGCGGCCGTCACCGGCTGGCTCGGATCCATGCGCATGTCCAGGGGCGCGTCCACCTGGTAGCTGAACCCGCGGGCCGGATCGTCCAGTTGCATCGAGGAAACCCCCAGGTCCAGCAGGATGCCGTCCACGGCCTTCCAGCCCGCGGCGGCCAGGTGGCGGCCCAGGTCGCGAAAGTCGCCGTGGACTAGGCGCACCCGGTCCCCGAAGGGTGCCAGCCGCGCCGAGGCCAGGGCCAGCGCCTGCGGGTCGCGGTCGATGCCCAGCAACCGCCCGGCCTCCCCCGCCGCCTCCAGGATGGCGGCGGCGTGCCCGCCCGCCCCTACCGTCCCGTCGACGAACCGGCCTCCCCGCTCCGGTTGCAGGTAGGCCAGGACCTCCGCCAGCAGGACGGGGATGTGGCGCGGGGTCCCGGCGGCCCCAGGAGGGGTCCCCGTGGCCCCGGAAGCAGCCCCAGGGGCCCCGGCAGGCGTCCCGGCAGCGGTCCCGGAAGCTTGCGCAGGGGTGCCGTCACCGGCCCCCGGTCCGGCCAGGGGGACTGGCACGCCAGGTTCGGTTAGGGCGCCTCGTTGGTTGTCGTGCCGCGCGCTGGCCATCGTGGTGACTCCCCGCTGGCCCTTTGGGACCCCTGTCAGATCCCCAGGTCGACGATCTGCTCGGCGATCCGGGAGTAGGCCTCCGACGCCTCTTCCACGTAGCGTGTCCAGCGCTCCGCGGACCAGATCTCCATCCGGTTGCCCACGCCGATCAGCACCGCCTCCCGGTCGATGCCGGCGTACTCGCGCAACGTCTGGGGCAAGAGGATGCGGCCCTGCTTGTCCGGCACGCACTCGCAGGCCCCCGAGAGCAGCATCCGGACGAAGGCGCGGGCGCTGGACTGGGCAAGGGGCAAAGCCCGCAGCTTGGCCTCCAGGTTCCGCCACTCCGCGGGGGGAAAGACGAACAGGCACTGGTCGAGGCCGCGGGTCATGACCAGGGGCTCGCCCAGCTCGTCCCGCAACCGGGCGGGGACGAACAGGCGCCCCTTGTCGTCCACCGTGTGGCGGTACTCGCCGATGAGCATGCCCGCGCGCCTCGCTTCCCGCCGTTCCCCCGCCGCCGGTGCCGGCGCTCTCTCCACCGGGGGCCCCGCCTGCCGGGCCGGGCCTCCACTGTCCCCCACTTTACTCCACTTTGAACCACTGATCCCGTGTATTCGGGGCACCCGGGACAACTCCTGCCCCCCGGTGGTCCCAATTTTTTGACGGGTGGCGACGGGCGCGCGCCGCAACAACCGCCCGTCTTCGGCAGGCGCGCCGCAACATGGCGAAAGGCGCCGGTGGGACACACCGGCGCTTTTTGCGGGACCGCCATCTTGTCGAAGAAAAGCGAAACGCGCCGCATTCCTGCGGCGCGTCAGGATGCGGCGCGTGGACGGGCGGTGGTGGAGCGGATGGGACTCGAACCCACGACCTCTGCGATGCGAACGCAGCGCTCTCCCAACTGAGCTACCGCCCCGCCGACAAACCCCATTCTACAGGCGGCCGCCGGGAGCGTCAACCGTCCGGCTCCGGGCCGGGAACCCCACCTGCCGGCAGCGTCTCCGCCCGGTGCCGCCCGGACGCACCAAGCCGCCCGCCCGTCCAGCGGCCCGGCCAGGCCGCCGCCGGGAACGGCGGGCGGCGGGACCCTTCGCGGGCGGGTGGCCACAGGCGGCGGGCGGCCACCGGCAGGCCCGCCACCCGAACGCGCCCCCGCCTGCTCGAGCCGGCTCCTTCAGCGGATGCCCCACCACGGCCCCAGCACGCCGGCCTCGCTGACCACCAGGTCCATGCGCCGGTCGTGCTCGTCCCGTGGCACCGAGGCCAGCAGCATCGCCGAGGGCACCACGCCTGCGCGCCAGGCGGCCGGGTGGCGGTCGAGGAACCGGTCATAGAACCCGCCGCCGCGGCCCAGGCGCCAGCCCTGGCGGTCGAAGCCCAGGCCCGGCACCACGATCAGGGTGCTCCCGTCCACCGGCTGAGCAGGGCAGCGGGCCCGGGGCTGGCGGAGTCCCCACGGCCCCTCCTCGGTGTCGTCCCAGCTGCTCACCTGCCGCGCCTCCATGACCTGGCGGGCGGGGTCGACCCGCGGCAGGAGTACCGCCAGCCCCTGGCGGCGCGCCCACGTCAGGAGGGGCGTTACATCGACCTCCGTCGCCAGGGGCGCGTACAGCATGAGAGCGGCGAGGGCCGGCCGCCGCAGGGCGCTGCCGGCACCGGCCGCGGGCCAGGGCTCCTGTCCCAGCAAGAGGGCCTGCAGCCGGGCGCAGATGGCCGCCGACACGGGACCGCGCTCCGTGCGGGACCAGGCCCGCCACGCCTCCCGGAGCCGCCGCCGCCAGGCCTCCTTGCCGCCGTCGCGGGGGGTGGAAGCAGTCCCGGGGCCCGGCGGGCCGGCCCCAGCGCTGGGCACCCGTTCCCGTGGCCCCGCCTGGGGAGCACTGGCCATGGCGTCTTACCCCTCGGGATCGATCCAGGCCACGGCGTCGCCCTGGTTGAGCGTCTGGCCCCGGGTGTGGGGCACCGCGGTCACCCGGCCGGCACAGGGAGCGGCCAGCTCGTTTTCCATCTTCATGGCCTCCAGGATGGCCACCACCTGGCCTGCTTCCACCCGGTCCCCGGGACGAACCCGCACGTCCAGGAGCACCCCCGGCAGCGGCGCCGTCACCGGCGTCCCCTTGCCGGCGGTGCCGTTGGGGCCCGCAGGTGCTGCGGCCTCCGGGGCGGCACCGCCCCCCCGGGGGGCGGTGCCGCCCCGGCCCTGCGCGGCCGCTGCCGGGGCGGCGGCCCCGGCAGCGGCCGCGGCAGCCTCCCCCGCGGGCGCGGCGCCGGCGGGCGCCGCGCCCGCAGCCGGGCCCGGCGGCGGCGCCGTCCCCGCCGCCGTAGCCTCGCCGGCAACCCCGGGCGGCGCCCCTGGGGAAAGCCCCGGCGCCGCCGCAAGGCCCGCCGCCGCGTTGCCGGGCACCGCCCCGGCGGTGCCCGGCAACGCCGGGCCGAAGCCTGCCCAGGCCCCAGGATGGGTCCCGCCCGGGCCACCACCGGCCGGGCCCAGGGGGCCGAAGGGGCCACCGGCCCCCAGCACCCCGCCCGCCGCCCAGGGCCAGCCCATGGCGGCCGCCGGCCAGAGGCCGGCACCGGGCCCGGCGGCCGGCCAGCCCGGTCCCGCCGGCCCGCTCCACGCCCCGGCCCAACCGGCGCCGGGAAACGCCGCCGGCCCGGCGGCGCCCGCCGTACCGCCGGGGCCTGCCGTGCCCGCCTCCACCGGTTCGACCCAGACGTCAAAGACCCAGCCGTTGACCGTCACCCGATAGCGCTTCATCCTCGTGTCCTCCCGTCCTTACGGCCCTGCCGGGTGGAGGCGTGCTGGGCCGGCGCCTGCTGCCGGCCGTCCGGCCGCTGGGCGGCGGGGGGATGGGGCCGGCGGGGGCGCGACTGCATGGCCGTGCCGGCGGCCATCAGCTCTTGCCTGCCGGCCAGGGCCCAGGGCTGCGGCCAGCCGCCACCCGCCGCGGTCAGGGCAGGCGGGCCCGCGATGGGGTTGCGCCCAAGGATTCCCGCCGCCCCGCCGCCGGCCCATGAAGGGCTCGCCGGCGCAGGCCCAAGGGGTTCTATCCGGAGCACCCTGACCGGCTGCCCCGCCTCTGCCTCCACGGCCGCCATGATGGCGGCCACCACCGCCGGAGGAATCACCCTCCCATCCTCCTCCCACACCGGGTTGCACCCGAAATAGCGCAGGGCCCGCCTCGCGGGTTCCTCCCTCCGGGCAGCGGGAGGACCCCCGCAACCGCCCCTCCCGCCTCCAGCCCCCCACTGCTCTGGGGCACCGGGTTCACAGGGGGATGTTGCCGTGCTTGCGGGCGGGGCGCTGCTCTCGCTTGCCGGCCAGGCTCTCCAGGGCTGCCGCCACCCGCGCCCGGGTCAGGGCCGGCTCGATGACGTCGTCCACGTACCCCCGGGCTGCCGCCACGTAGGGGCTGGCGAAGACGTCCCGGTATTCCCGCACCTTGGCCGCCCGCATGGCGGCGGGGTCGTCCGCCTCGGCGATCTCCCGCCGGAAGACGATGTTGCAGGCCCCCTCCGGACCCATGACGGCGATCTCCGCCGTCGGCCAGGCAAAGGCGTAGTCGGCCCCCAGGCCGCGGCAGCACATGGCGATGTAGGCGCCGCCGTAGGCCTTGCGCAGCACCACCGAGATCTTGGGCACCGTCGCCTCGGCGTAGGCGTACAACACCTTGGCCCCATGGCGGATGATGCCGCCGTGCTCCTGGGCCCGGCCCGGCAGGTAGCCCGGCGTGTCCACCAGGGTGATCAGGGGAATGTTGAAGGCGTCACAAAAGCGCACGAAGCGGGCGATCTTGTCGGACGAGTCGATGTCGAGGCACCCGGCCAGCACCCGGGGCTGGTTGGCCACCACACCCACCACCCGCCCGCCCAGGCGGGCAAAGCCCACCACGGCGCTCTGGGCAAAGCGCTGGTGAACCTCGAAGAAGGTCCCCCGGTCCACCAGTCCTTCGATGACCCGGCGCACGTCGTAGGGCTTGTTGGGATCCGTCGGCACCACCTGCTCCAGTTCCGGCGCGGGCCGTCCGGGCGGGTCGCCGGTGTCGAGAAGGGGCGGTTCCTCCATGTTGTTGGCGGGCAAGTAGCTCAGGAGGTGCCGGATCAGGCCCAGGCACTCGCGCTCGTCCCGGGCATAGAAGTGGGCCACGCCGCTGCGGGTGGTGTGGGTCGCCGCACCGCCCAGCTCTTCGAAGCTGATCTCCTCGCCCGTCACCGTCTTGATCACGTCGGGTCCGGTGATGAACATCTGGCTGGTGCCTTCCACCATGAAGACGAAGTCGGTGATGGCGGGCGAGTAGACGGCGCCTCCGGCACAGGGGCCCATGATCACGGAGATCTGGGGGATGACCCCCGAGGCCCAGGTGTTGCGGGCAAAGATCCGGGCGAAGCCGTCCAGGGAGGCGACGCCCTCCTGAATGCGGGCGCCCCCGGAGTCGTTGATGCCGATCAAGGGCGCCCCCGCCTTGAGGGCCAGGTCCATCACCTTGACGATCTTCGCCGCGTGCATCTCCCCTAAGGTGCCGCCGATGACGGTGAAGTCCTGGGCGAAGACGTACACCAGCCGCCCGTCGATGCGGCCAAACCCCGTGATCACGCCGTCGCCCGGCGCCTCCTTGCCCTCCATGCCGAATTCCCGCGCCCGGTGCTGGACGAACAGGTCCAGCTCCTGGAAGCTGCCGGGGTCAAGCAGGAGGGCGAGGCGCTCCCTGGCGGTGAGCTTGCCCTTGGCGTGCTGCTGGGCGATGCGCTGGGGCCCGCCCCCCTGCTCCAGCCGCTGCCGGCGGGACCGCAGTTCGGCCACCTTCTCGGCCATGGACGCAGGTCCCGCTGCACCGGACGGCGGCTCCCCCCGCCCGTTGTCCTGCCCGGTGCCCGCGGGGCTGCTCGCCGCCCGGCCGCCGGGTGCCCGGCCCGCCCCGGCCGCCCTGGCGGGGGCGGGAACCGCCTGTTCGTCCCGTTTCGCCTTGCCGTCGCTGGTCATGGTCCCTTCGGTCCTCCGGTTTCTCGCCCGGTTTCGCCACGCCTTGCTGGCCCGCGGCCCGGCCCGGAACCCGGCTCGGGCACCGTGGACCGGGCCCGGGACCGGCCCAGGACCCGGGCCTTGACGCGGGATGCCGCCGGGATCCCGCTCGCCGGCCCGGGCACCCGACCGGAAGCCGCCCGCGCGCCGGTCCACCGGATCCGGCCGCCGGCCCGGTACGGCCGCGGGCCTGGGCCCCGGGTCTAGGAGCGGAAGCTGCTGTCGGTACGGTGGATCCAGCCCCTCACCCGCATGGCCTCGGTCACCCGGGCCACCGCCACGGTGTAGGCGGCCAGCCGCAGATCCCGGGTCGGGAGCCGCTGCCCCGCCTCCCAGACCCGGTGGAAGGCCCGCACCATCCGCTCCTCCAGCCGCTGGTTGACCTCATCCTCGGACCAGTACCAGTGGCACTGGTTCTGGACCCACTCGAAGTAGCTGACGGTCACGCCCCCGGCATTGGTCAGGATGTCGGGCAACACCACCACGCCCCGCTCCACCAGGATGCGGTGGGCCTCGGGGGTGGTGGGGCCGTTGGCGATCTCGCCGACGAGCCGCGCCTGGATCCGGCCCGCGTTGGCAGCGGTGATCTGGTTTTCCAGGGCGGCCGGCAAAAGGATATCACAAGGCAGGGTAAGCAAGTCTTCGTTGGTGATGGTGCGGGCGCCCGGGAAGCCGGCCACGCTGCCGGTGGCCTCCTTGTGGGCGGCCACCGCCTCGGGTTCCAGGCCCCCTTCGTTGACGATGGCGCCCCCCGAATCGCTGACGGCGATGACCCGGACCCCCATGTCGTACAGCAGCCGGTGGGCGATGCTGCCCGCGTTGCCGTACCCCTGGATCGCCACCGTGGCGTGGCGGATGTCCAGGCCCATGGCCTGGGCCGCTTCCCGGACCACGGTGACGGCACCCCGGGCGGTGGCTTCGTGGCGGCCCAGGGAGCCGCCGATCACCAGGGGCTTGCCGGTCACGATGCCGAAGGCGTTCTGCTGGCGGATCTGGCTGAACTCGTCGGCAATCCAGGCCATCACCTGGGCCGTGGTGTAGACGTCGGGGGCCGGGATGTCCTTCTCCTCCCCCATCACCTGGGCCATGGCCTGGATGTAGCCGCGGCTCAGCCCCTCCAGTTCCCGCGCCGACATCCGCTTGGGATCGCAGACCACCCCGCCCTTGCCGCCGCCGAAGGGAATCTCCAGCAGGGCGCACTTGAGGGTCATCCACATGGACAGGGCCTTCACCTCATCGGGGGTGACCTGGGGGTGGAAGCGGATCCCGCCCTTGGTCGGCCCCAGGGCGTCGTTGTGCTGGGAGCGGTAGCCCACGAAGACTTCGGTGCGCCCGTCGTCCATCCGGACGGGGATCGCCACCTCGATGAAACGCAGGGGCCGTGCCAGGATCCGGTAGACGGCGGGATCCAGGCCCAGCACCTGGCAGGCGCGGGCAATCTCCTGCTTGGCGACCTCGTAGGGGTTGGGCAGGTCGGCGCCCGTCTCGACCTTGCCTTCCCCGGCTCCGGCCCCGGCCGGGCCGGGAGCCTCCGGGGCCGGCCCGGGTTGCGGAACAAGGGTTGTCCCGGTGCCCTGCCGGGCCGCCGGCCCCTCGGGCCGGGCTGCCGGCTCACCCGCGGCGCCCTGTCCCCTGGCTGGCTCCGCCGGCGCCTCCGCCGGCGCGTCCACCGGGGCGGGGACCGGCGGAGCCAGGGGCGCCGCCACCTCCATGGCCGTCGCCCCCGGGCGCGGCCCGGCGGCCGCCGGGGAGGGCGGTACCGCCTGGCTCCCGGAAGGCTCCCCGGGCCGTGCCGGACCCGGCCGCCCCGGCCCCGGCCGCTCCTGCTCCGGTTGCTCCCGCCTCCCGCCTGCGTACCCTGTCATCGTGAGGCCCCCTTCCACGGCACGTGGTGGCGGCAAGCCCCCGCGACCCCGGGAGGGTCGCAGCCTCCCCCCGGCGGGCCCGCGCCCGGCCCCGGACCCGGCGGGGCTTCCGGCTCACGGCAGCGGGAGGCCCGGCCGGACTTCCTGCCGGTGGCCCCTCTCCCGTACCAGATGCGCCGGCCGGCGGCCGGTTCGTCCCATGGCAAACCGGCCGCCGGCCATCCTTCCGGGCTTCCGTCGCGCTCGGCCGGTGCAAGAAGCCCAACAGGTTACCCCTTCCCCCGGGGACGGCGGGCTAGTCGTCCTGCCCCAGCACCCGGGCAACGGCGTCCCGGCTCAGGCGGATCTCCACCTTGTCGGCGATGCGCAGGCGCACCGTGTCTTCGTCGACCCTGGTCAGGGTGCCGAATATGCCGCCGATGGTGACCACCTTGTCGCCGGCCTTCAGCCGCGCCAGCATCTCCCGGCGCCGCTTCTGCTGCTGCTGCTGGGGCCGGATCAGCATGAACCACATGAGGCCGAAGAACACGGCGAAGATCAGCAGGTTCGAAAGCAGGGCATTCCCCTGTTCCGGCACAGCGCCACCTCGCTTTCCTCCAAGAGTGTACCCTTCACGGCTTCGCCGGGAGGCCCGGGCCTCCTGCCCCGCAGGGCCGCGCCCGCAGGGGACCGCCTGCGCCTTGCGCCCCATCGCCTTGGAGCCGTGTCGTCTGAGCCCGTCATCCCGCCGGCAGCGGTTCCGGCTCCGGAGGGTGGAAGCCCAGCGCCGCGCCTTCTTCCCGGTAGAACGCCGCCCGGAACTCCGGCAGGCGGTCCTCCCGCACCGCCTGGCGCAGGCGCTCCATGAAGCGCTGGAGGTACCGCAGGTTGTGGATGGTGGTGAGGCGCATGCCCAGGGTCTCGTTGACCTTGAGCAGGTGCCGGATGTAGGCCCGGGAGAAGTGGCGGCAGGCGTAGCAGTCGCAGGCCGGATCCAGGGGGCCGAAGTCCCGGGCGTAGGCGGCGTTGCGCACGGTGATCCGTCCCTGGGAGGTGTACACCGTTCCGTGGCGGGCCATCCGGGTGGGCAGGACGCAGTCCATCATGTCGATCCCGCGCCACACGGCCTCCAGGATCAAATCGGGCGTCCCCACGCCCATCAGGTAGCGGGGCCGGCCGGTCGGCAAGAGCGGTACCGTCACGTCCAGCACGGCCACGGTGACCCCGGCGGGCTCGCCGACGCTCAGGCCGCCCACGGCATAGCCGGGGAAGTCCAGTTCCACCAGTTCCTCCGCCGAGCGGCGGCGCAGGTCGGGATAGGCTCCTCCCTGCACGATGCCGAAGAGCGCCTGCCGGTCGGGGTGCCCGTCTTCCTGCCAGGCGCGGTGGCAACGGCGGGCCCAGCGGGTGGTCCGTTCCACGCTGGCCGCCACCTCGTCCCGGCGGGCCGGATACGCCAGGCACTCGTCAAAGCACATGATGATGTCCGCCCCCAGGTCCCGCTGGACGGCCATGGACAGCTCGGGGGTGAAGAAGTGCTCCGAGCCGTCCAGGTGGGACCGGAAGCGGACGCCGTCGCCGGTGACCTGGCGCAGTGCGGCCAGGCTGAACACCTGGAATCCGCCGCTGTCGGTCAGGATGGGCCGGTGCCAGGCCATGAAGCGGTGCAGGCCGCCGGCCTCCGCCACCACCTGGGACCCGGGTCGCAGGTACAGGTGGTAGGTGTTGCTCAGGATGATCTGCGCCCCCACCTGGTGCAGCTCGTGGGGGCTCAAGGTCTTCACCGCTGCCTGGGTGCCCACGGGCATGAACACCGGCGTCTCCACCACCCCGTGGGGCGTGTGCAGCCGCCCCGCCCGGGCGTGACTGTGGGCTTCCTGGTGCTCCACGGTGAACCAGCCGTCCCAGCGGCCCAACGATCCCGTCCCTCCCACCCTCAGGTCCGTGCCCGGCCGCCCTCCGGTTCTCCCGGCCTGCCGGCACGGCCACGACGGCCCGTCACCCGGACCGGCGGTCCCCGTGGCCCGGCCAGGGGGCCGCCGCGCGCCCGCGCCGGCTCCCCATGACCGGGCGGCCCCGCCCCTGCCGGCCTGCGACGGCCGGCACCCGCCGTCCCGCCCGGCCCGGGCTCCCCGGCGGCCCGCGCCGCCTTTACTCCGGCAGGGCCGGCTCCTCCCTGCCCGCCGGCACCGCCCCGGGCAGGATCAGCATGGCGTCACCGAAGCTGAAGAACCGGTAGCGCTGGGCCACCGCCTCCCGATAGGCTGCCAGGGTCTGCTCCTTGCCCAGCAGTGCCGCCACCAGCATGATCAGGGTCGACCGGGGCAGGTGAAAGTTGGTGATCAACCCGTCGATGGCCTTGAAGCGGTAGCCGGGGTAGATGAACAGGTCCGTCCAGCCGCTGCCCGGCCGGACGGTTCCGCCGGCCGCCGCCACCGTCTCCAGGGTGCGGGTCACGGTGGTACCGACGGCGATCACCCGGGCGCCGGCGGCGCGGGCGGCGTTGATCGCCTCCGCCGCGGCCGGTTCGACCCGGTAGAACTCGGCGTGCATCTGATGCTCCTCCACCCTCTCGGCGGTGACGGGCCGGAAGGTACCCACCCCCACGTGGAGGGTGAGGTAGGCGATGCGGACGCCCTGGTCCTGGAGCCGCTTCAGCAGCTCCGGAGTAAAGTGCAGGCCCGCCGTGGGCGCCGCCACAGACCCCTCTTCCCGGGCGTAGACCGTCTGGTACCGCTCGGGATCCTCCAGCTCGGCGCGAATGTACGGCGGCAGCGGGACCCGGCCCAGGCGGTGCAGGGTTTCGTCCACCGTCTCCCCCGGCGGCGGCTCCAGGCAGATGACCCGCTCCCCGCTGTCCCGGGCTTCCTCGACGTACACCCGCAGGGGCCGCTCCTCGCCGCACACCACCTCCGTACCCGGGCGCACCCGCCGGCCGGGCCGGGCCAGGGCCAGCCAGCGGTCTCCGTCCAGGGGCTGCAGCAGGAGGAACTCCACCTGCCCGCCGGTGGGCCGGCGCCCGTAGAGCCGGGCCGGCCGCACCCGGGTGTCGTTGAGCACCAGGCAGTCTCCGGCGCGCAAGAACCGCGGCAGGTCGCGGAAGCGGGCGTGCAGCCAGCGCCCCGTGTCGCGGTCGACCACCATCAGGCGGGACGCGTCCCGCCGGGCCAGCGGCTGCTGGGCGATCAGCTCCGGCGGCAGCTCGTAATCGAACTCGTCAACCCGCATGCCCCTTCTCCTTCTTGCTCCCCGTTCTCCCTCTTGACCCCGGACGCTCCTGCCCCCGGACGAGCCGGACGGGGTCCGGGCTACAGGGTAGCGCGGCCCAGGACCTGGCGGTGGCCAGGATCGGCCCTGGAAACCGCAGCAACCCCACCGGGTCACGTGGGGAATTATGACACAAAAAACCCCGGAGGCTTGCCACCCCGGGGACGGATATCCTGTCGGGTGTCATGTCCGCTACCGCGTTGCTGCCTGCGCCCGGCAATCCTTCCCTGCTCTCACGCCACCTTAACGACACAGCAAGGGATCGGTGATGCCGCCCACCAGGGAGCCCAGGAGCCTGCCCCCGTCCTGGCAGGTCACCAGCCCCTCCAGGTCGTCCAGCAGCATCCCGCCACCCGCTGGGCCCGTGCCGGTATCGCCGGCCGTCGATCCCGGCGACCCCGCTTGGCTGCCCGTTCCGCCGCTCGTGCCGGTGCCCGCGGTTGGGCCGCCGCCCCCTCCATCCCCGCTGGTGGCTCCGCTCCCCGTGCCGGCGCCGGTGGACCCCGCCGTGGTCCCGGTGCTGCCGGAGCCGCCTCCCGCAGCCGGGCGGGTGGACCCGCCCAGGCCGGTGCCGGGCAGGGGGAGGGGCAGGTGGATGCTGCCATCCCCCTGCCCGCCGCTCCCAGAACCCGCACCCGAACCACCGTTCCCGCTCCCTCCGGTGCCGCCGCTCCCGCCGGGCAGGGCCCGCGGCCACCCGGGCAACGAAGGAACCGGGGACGAGCCCGGCAGCCCGGGTCGAACCTGGGTACCTGGAGCACCGGAACCCGTCCGCTCCTTGGGCTTGTGGCCGGCCCCGGCCTTCTTCCCCGGGCCGGCTCCCGGACCGGAGTCCCCTCCCGCACCGCCGCCGTGGCCTGCCTGGCGGCCCCCGGCCTTGTCTTCCCCACCGCCCGCGGTGTCCTGATCGCCGCGATGTCCCCTGGCCTTGCCCTCGCGCTTCGGCTCCCGTTCCGCCCCGCCGTCCGGGGAGCGCAGGAGGTTCACGGGCAGGATCACCTGCAGGATGCCGTCCTGCAGCACCTGGCGGAGGGCGCTCACCCGCTCCAGGCCGGCCAGCACGTCCGCGGCCCCGGCACCGCCCTCGCCGCCCGCATCCCGGTCACGCCCGTTGCCGGCGTTCCCGCCACCGGGCGCAGCATGCCCGCCGCCGGGGTTCCCCTTGCCCGGGCCCCCGTTCCCCGCGCCCGCAGCGGGTCCCTCTTCGCTGCGGTCCGGTCCGGGCCGGGCCACGCCGCCGGGACCCGCCACGGGCCCGCCGGTTCCTCCCTGCCCCGGCCGGCCGGTGCCGGTCCATCCCCGCCGCACCTGCTCCGGTGGCAGGCTGGCCAGGCGGGCCAGCAGGTCCCCTACCACCGCGGGCTCCAGGGCCGTACCCGTCCCCTGCCGGTCGAGGGCCTCCACCTCAGCCCCCAGGACCGCCGCGGTCTTGAACACCGACAGCCCCGCCTGCCGCGCCAGCCGGGCCAGCCGGGGCCCCAGGTGCGGCTCGTCCACGGCCACCACCGCGGCGGCCACCGCCTCCGGCCGCTGGCGCAGCACCACGGCCGCACCCCGCTGGGCACGGGCCACCGCCTGGCGTACAGCCGGTGGCAGGCGCCGGCCATCATCCAGCGGTGCGGCAGCGATCACCACCACTCCGGGCAGAAGGCTTTCCTGCCGGGCGGCCCGTTCCACCAGCAGGACCACCACCCGGTCCACCGGCAGGCCGACCCAGGCCACCGGGTCGACCAGGGCCGCCGCCGCCTCGGTCAAGGGTTCGACCCCCAGCACCGCCGCCCAGGGGTCCGTCACCAGCCCGACGCTGGCCGGATCCAGGTCGACGGTGACGTAGCTTGCCGGACCCGCCGCCGCCGGGGTCACCAGGAAGCCGCTGAAGACGGCCACCAGCAGAGCCGCCGCGGCCGCCCAGGCCAGCAGCGGGCGCCAGTAGGGGCGCCGGACCACCAGGTCCAGATGAACCTCCTGGCCCACGTACCAGCGGCGACCGCGCAGGGGCACCCGCAGGAACTGGCCCCCCTCCCGCAGGACGACGGCACTATCTCCGTCGATTTCCAGCACGACCGCCTTTGTCGTCACGGCCCTGCACGCCTCCCGCGGCCGGTCCGTCCATCAAAATCCGGCCTCCGTTAGTCCTTACGCAAAGAACGGGTTCGGTTCTGGGGTGAATGTCGCCTCCGCCCCCAAAAATCCGCCCCGCGCCCGCCTCGCGCCCCGTGTTCCTCACGCCAGGTATTCCTGGAGAAATACATAATCGCCGATGAGGATCAGGGCAACGGCGACGATGTACTTGCGCTGGCGCTCCAGCGTCTTGCGGGATGCCTGCACCTCGGGGTCGGCCGCCAGTTCCCGCAGGGGCAGGGTCCGGTTCTTCAGCAGCGCCTCCCGGTATGCCGGCACCGATGCCAGGCGCCGGGCCACCTGGATGGCCCGGTCCCGGGCATCCTTGTGCTTGGGGCAGTTCTCCACCAGATCGCTGAAGCGGATGCCGAAGAGGGCCAGCTCCTGCTGGAAGCGCAGGATCTCCTGCCGGCGTTCCCAGGCTTCCTCCGCCAGGGCGTGCTGGTCCAGGGCAGCCTGGATGTCCACCTGGTTGACGGGGTGGCCCTCCTCGTCTTCGGTCTCCAGGTCGCTGAAGGGGACCACGGCCCGCGCCGCCGACTGCTTGCGGAAGTGGTCGATGAGCCGGCGCTTGATCACCGTCTCGGCGAAGGCGATGAAGTTGTTGCCCCGGGTGTCGTCAAAGCGGTCGATGGCCTCGTTGAAGGCCAACAGGCCGATGCTGATCTCCTCGTCCTGGCCGGCGTGCAGGTAGCGGCCGCACACGCGGGAGGCCACCTTGAGCACAAAGGGGGTGTACGCCCGGATCAACTCGTTGCGGGCATGCTCATCCCCGGCCTTTGCCTGGACGATTAGCTGGTCCGTCCCCAGGGGGCTTGGATGCATGGCTCCACCCCGTCGGCAAGGTCCCGCCGCCGGCCACCCGTCCGGCTGGCCACCACCGGATCCACCGGCCCCTCCCCCATCATCCACCATCGCCGGCCGCCGCCCCGGGCAGGCGGCCGCCGGCGCGGGACCGGCGGCGGCCAACCGGCCGCCGGACCCGCCCGGCGGCCAGGAACCCGCAGCACCGGCCCGGCAGGCCGCTAGCGCCCGCGGAACAGCAGATTCAGCACCAGGGTCAAGAGCAAGCTCAACAGCAGCGAGCTGGCGAGAGGAAAAAAGAAGGTGAAGTTTCCGCGCCGGATGACGATATCCCCAGGCAGGCCGCCGAAGCCGGCCCGGCCAGCAAGCCAGAGAAGGAGCCCCAGGGCCGCCAGGCCCAGGCCCATGAACACCAGCCAGCGTCCGATGTCCGTCAGCCCCACGGTCCTCACCCGGCCTTCCGGTCTTCTCCTGTCTTATTTCGCTATTCCCGGCCCATCCCACATCTCCTACAAAGTTTACAATAAGATGACGAAATGTTTACAAGCCCAGCCCGGGCAGTTCCTGCTGGGCGCTGCCGGTTTCGTCCCGGGCCGATCCCGCACCGCTACGGGCCGGGCCGGAGCCCGCCCGCGTCCCGCCTGGCCGCACCCCGGTTTCCGGGCTTTCAGCGTCCAGCCAGGCCGGCACGGGCAGGCCCAGATGCTCGTAAGCGCGGCGCGCCAGGACCCGCCCGCGGGGTGTGCGCTGGAGGAAACCCATCTGCATGAGGTAGGGCTCGTAGACGTCCTCGATGGTTTCGGGTTCCTCGCCGATGGCCGCGGCCAGGGTCTCGAGCCCCACCGGCCCGCCGCCGTAATGCTGGGCCATGACCGTCAACAGCCGCCGGTCGGCCCGATCCAGGCCCAGCGGGTCGACCTCCATCAGATCCAGGCCCGCCCGGGCCACCTCCGCGGTGATGACGCCCTCCGCCCGCACCTGGGCGTAATCCCGCAACCGGCGCAGCAACCGGTTCGCCACCCGCGGCGTGCCTCGCGCCCGCCGGGCCACCTCCGCGGCGCCTTCGGGGTCGATGGCGACCCCCAGGATGCCGGCGGCCCGCAACACGATCCGGGTCAGCTCCTCGGGCCGGTAGTACTCCAGGCGCAGCAGGACGCCAAAGCGGTCCCGCAGGGGACCCGTCAGCCGTCCCGCCCGGGTGGTCGCACCCACCAGGGTGAAGCGGGGCAGGTCGATGCGCAGGGACCGGGCGGCGGGGCCCTTGCCGATGATCAGGTCCAGGGCGAAATCCTCCATGGCCGGGTAGAGGATCTCCTCGACCGGCCGCGGCAGCCGGTGGATCTCGTCGATGAACAAGACGTCCCGGTCGTTCAGGTTGGTCAGGAGCGCGGCCAGGTCACCGGCCCGCTCGATGGCAGGGCCGGAGGTCATCCGGAAGCCCACGCCCAGCTCCCGGGCGATGACCTGGGCCAGGGACGTCTTGCCCAGGCCGGGGGGGCCGTACAGCAGCACGTGGTCCAGGGCGTCGCCCCGCTCGCGGGCCGCCTGAATATAGATGGAAAGCTTCTCCTTGACCCTTTCCTGGCCCGGGAAGTCGTCCAGGGACTGGGGCCGCAGCCCCGCCTCCAGCGGTGCATCGCCGGCCTGCAGGCGGCTGGAGACCACGCGTTCTTCCTCGATCACCGGGCCGCACCTCCCGCCGCTCGGGCGCCGGCCAGGGCCCGCAGGGCGGCCCGCACCCAGGCCGCCGCCGGGGCGCCCGGTTCGACCTGGCCGGCCACCGCCGCCAGGGCACCCTCGGCCTCAGCGCGGCTGTAACCCAGGGCCTCTAGGGCCGCCAGGGCATCGTCCCGGGGCGAGGCTTCGCCGGCGCCCGGCGAAGGGACCGCGCCCGCCGTGCCCGTGGCGGCCAGGCCGCCCGTGGCGCCGTCCTCCGCCAGCGGCTGGCCCAGCCGGTCGCGCAATTCCGTCAGCAGCCGCCGGGCCAGCTTGGGCCCGACCCCGGGCACCCGGGTCAGCAGGGCCGGATCCTGGAGGACCACGGCCCGCCGCAGGTCTTCCGGGGTCAGGACCGACAGCACCGAGAGGGCCACCCGCGGGCCGACCCCCGACACGGCCACCAGGGCGTCGAAGGCCGCCTGCTCGTCGGCCGTGGCAAAGCCGTAGAGGGACCACTGGTCTTCCCGGACCACCAGCCGGGTGAGGAGCCGCACGGGCTCACCCACCGGCGGCAGCCGGCGCTGGGTCTGGCGGGAGACCGCTACCCGGAAGCCCACCCCGCCCACGTCGATCCAGGCTTCATCACCGTGGAAACCGGCCAGCTCGCCGCGCAAGAAGGCGATCACCGGATCGCCCCCCTCTGGAACGGTGCCGCACCGCCGGCCGGAAGGCTCCGCGATCCGCCCCGCCCCGGGGCCCCGGTCCCTGCCCAGGCCGAGGTCTGGGCATGCAGGCAACACACGGCCACCGCCAGGGCATCGGCGGCATCGTCGGGTACGGGCGGCCGGGCGAGCCCGAGCAGCGCCTGCACCATGCGCTGCACCTGGACCTTGGAGGCGCGGCCGTACCCCACCACCGCCTGCTTGACCTCGTGGGGAGCGTACTCGTGGACGGGAAGCCCCGCCTGGGCCGCTGCCAGCAGGGCAACGCCCCGGGCCTGACCCACGTGCAGGGCGCTGGACCGGTTCTTCTGGAGGAACAGGCGCTCCACCGCCATCGCCTGGGGCTGGTAGCGGCGGAGCAGCTCCTGGAGATCCCGGTAGATGGCGGCCAGGCGCTGAGCCGGGGGCTGGCTCGCCGGCGTGCGGATCACGCCATACGTCACGGGCACCAGGGTGGTACCGGCCACCGCCACGACGCCGAAGCCCATGGTCGCCGTCCCCGGGTCGATGCCCAGCACCTGCAACGCTCATCCCTCCGTTCATCCGGTGGGGGTTCGACAGGTGGCAGGGTGGTTCCTTGTGGAAAGGCAAGGGCCGCGCCGAGGACCGTGGGGCGCCGGACCCCGTGGCGGCGGAGCCGGGGTGGTCCACCGCAGCGGCATGGCAGGGAAGGGCCGCCCCGACCGGCCGCGCCGGGCCCCGGCCTGGCCATGGGAGGGCCCGCCCGTCCCGGGCGGCCGATCACGGCCTGGGTCCCATCTGGGCGGGTGCAGGACGCCTGCGCAGCGGCCTGGGAAGCGGCCTGGAAGGCAGCATGGAAAGGGCGTGGCAAGAACGTCGAAAGGGCGCCGGAACGGGAGCGGGCGCCCCTTGGCCCAGTCTCATCCAGTCAACGGGACCGCGGCCTCCGGAACGGGACTCCACCCGCGGCCTCCAGCGAGAGGTGGTTCCAGCCCGTTCGCGGCCGCCGGCGACGGGCCGCAGCTACGGGGTCAGGCTCTCCAGCACATGCCAGGCCTCGGCCTCGCCTTCCACCACCATGCCTCGCTCCAGGCGGCGCCGGTCGCCGGGCAGGAGGCGCTCCTCGGGCACGGTGGTCAGCAGGCGCAGGGGCCCGAGGCCGTCACCCTTGTCGTCGGGCCGGCCGTAGAACACCGCCACCCGCCCCTGGTGCAGGCCCACCGTGCGGTACCGCAGCCAAGCCTGGGGCGGGCACGGCTCCCGGACCTCCCGCTCCAGGACCACGCGGTCGGGCGTAGCCTCCACCAGCCGCCAGGTGTCGCGGCTGCGCAAGAGGTCGGCCACGTGCCAGCCTGCTTCCAGGGCGGTGGGCGGCCGCTCCGTCTCCAGCACCACGCCCCGGCAAGCCGGGTACCGGGTTCGCTCCACCAGCCGGGTCTCCGCCGTCAGGGTGGTGGCCCGTACGGGCGGCGCAGGCTTTCGGGCGGCCGGCGCCGGTTCGTCCCGCCCGGCATCCAGCCGCCACCAGTAGGCGCCCGCGGCCACCCCGCCCAGGATGGCCACCGCCACCAGTGTGGCCGCCACCGCCTGCCTGCGCCCCAATCCCACTGGCCCGCCTCCCAAACCGTACCCGCCCGGCGGCGGGCACTTCTTCTGGAAGGCGAGGATGCCCGGAGGGGCCTTGCCCTATACCACCGCGATGCCCGGTGACCATCGCGCCGCCCGCGGCCCCCGATACCGCAGGGATGCCGTCGCGGGCCGCGGCGGGCCGCCTTCCCCGGACCGGCCGGGCCCGTTCAGGATTCCACCAGCAGCTCGTCGGGCAGTTCGAAGTTGCCGTAAATCTCCTGGACGTCGTCGTGGTCCTCCAGGGCATCCAGCAGGCGGAGCAGCTGCTCCGCCTCCTTGCCCTCCACCTTCACCTCGGTCTTGGGGACCATGCGCAGCCCGGCATCTTCCACCGGCACGCCGGCCTTTTCCAGCGCCTCCCGGACCCGGTGCAGGTCATCGGGATCGGTGTAGATCATGAAGCTGCCGTCCTCGGCCTTCAGGTCCTCGGCCCCGGCCTCCACGGCCAGGAGCAGCAGGTCGTCTTCCGCCGGCGCTCCCTGGGCAGGGACGGTGATCACGCCCTTGCGGTCGAACATCCAGGCCACGCACCCGCTCTCGCCCAGGTTGCCGCCATGCTTGGCGAAGATGTGCCGGATCTCGCCGGCGCTGCGGTTGCGGTTGTCGGTCAGGATCTCCAGCATGAGGGCCACGCCGCCGGGTCCGTAGCCTTCGTAGATGAGTTCTTCGTAGCTCTCCGCATCGGACTCGCCCAGACCGCGCTTGATGGCCCGCTCGATGTTCTCCGCCGGCATGCTGAACTGGCGCGCCCGTTCCAGCGCCAGGCGCAGGCGGGGATTGGCCTCCGGATCCCCGCCGCCCTGCCGCACGGCGGTGATGATCTCCCGGGCCAGCTTGGAGAAGATCTTCCCCTTCTTCGCGTCCTGCCGAGCCTTGCGGTGCTTGCGGTTGGCCCACTTGGAGTGCCCGGCCATGCTCCTTCATCCTCCCGTGACGTGCCGAATGCAGGATGAATGCACGCTGCGGCCGGCACCATGGCCAGCCGCAGCCGGGGCCGCGCCCTGTCGCCGCGCCCTATTGTAGCACGGCCCTCCGGGGCCGCGGCATCCTGCCGGGCGGCCCCCCTCCCGGCGGCAGGTCCCCCGGGGCCGCCGGCCGGCGGGGCCGGCTCGCGGGACGGAGGGGGAGCAGGGCATCCCCTGCCTGCCCGCGGCGCGGCTTACTCCTCGTCGCGGACGAAGGCGGCCAGGTCTTCCATCATGGAGAGGTAGCGCTCCCCGGTGTCGGGCAGCACCGCCAGCACCCGCCGGCCCGGACCCAGTTCCCGCGCCACCTGCCGCGCGGCCCATGCCGCCGCGCCCGACGAGATGCCGGCCAGAAGTCCTTCCTCCCGGGCAAGGCGGCGCATCATGATCACCGCGTCCTCATCCCGGACGGGGATGACGCGGTCGATCACCTGCCGGTTCAGCACCCGCGGGACGAACCCGGCCCCGATGCCCTGGATGCGGTGGGGCCCCGGCTCCCCGCCCGAGAGCACGGCCGAACCGGCCGGTTCGACCGCCACCACCAGGCACCCGGGCAGCTGCTCCTTGAGCACCTCCCCCACTCCCGTCAGGGTGCCGCCCGTTCCCACCCCGGCGACGAAGGCATCCAGGTGCCCGTCCATCTGCTCCAGGACCTCCCGGGCGGTGGTCCGGCGGTGGATCTCGGGGTTGGCGGGGTTGTCAAACTGCATCGGCATGAAGTACGTCGGATGCTCCGCCACCAGCTCCTGCGCCTTGCGGATGGCGCCCGCCATGCCCTCGGCCCCGGGGGTGAGGACCAGCTCGGCACCGTAGGCGCGCAGCAGCGCCCGGCGCTCCAGGGACATGGTCTCGGGCATCACCAGCAGCAGGCGGTACCCTTTGACCGCGGCCACCATGGCCAGGCCGATGCCGGTGTTGCCGCTGGTGGGCTCCACGATGGTGTAGCCCGGCTTGAGGCGGCCATCCCGCTCGGCGGCTTCGATCATGCTCAGGGCGATGCGGTCCTTCACGGACCCGGCGGGGTTGTACGACTCCAGCTTGACCCAGACCTCGGCGCTGTCGCGGGGGATCACCTTGTTGAGGCGCACCACCGGCGTCGCGCCCACCAGTTGCAGGACGTCGGTCGCCACGCGACCCGCCTGCTGCTTGACGTCGGCCAAGGCCGTGACCTCCCGTTTGCAGATGCCAGAATGACGACCCCGAAAGCTGGGACCGGCGGGAAGGGCTCCCGCCCAAATCCAGCATACCATGATCGGCAAACTTGGAAACGGGGCCGCACGGCCCCGATCCCTGGCGAGGCGGCCAGGGCGCCGGCGGCTGCGGGGGCGATCCGCGGGCCCGTCCGCGCCCGGCGTAGCAGGCTCCCAGCCTATGGTGAGGGCCTCTCATGGGGAGCGCCCTACGGTGGGCCACCCGACCCCGGCGCGCCGCCCGGCCACGGGACCACCCAGGGCGGCACCTCGCCCGGTATCACCGTCTCCACCAGGGGGACCGGGACCTCCACCGGGACGGTATCGCCGTACAGGGGGATGGCCACGCGCACGGAGGTGCGGATCACCAGCACCACCCGGTGGCGCACCTGGTTGATGCCCGCTCCGTCGAACCGGCTCTGAACGTCCACGTCCACCCGGCCCAGGGGCAGGATGCGTACGGGCACACCGGGACCCCAGCCGGCCACCAGGGGATTCCCGAGGGCCGCCCCCAGGGGGATCACCACAGGCACCGACCGGAGGTGGTTGAGCCGGTCCTGTACGGCCCGCATCACCCGGGCCTGGACGTCGACGATCAGCGGGGTGTTCACCTGGACGAACACCGGCCGGCCGCCGTCGTACCGCACCCGGATCACGTCCTCGGGCTGGTACCGGCCGGCGATCTCCGCTTCCACGGCGGCACCGATGGCCTCCACCGCCCGGATCTCCGCTTCCCGCCGGGCAACGGCCATGAGGGCCGGCGCCAGAGCGCGGTCCGCCGCCCAGCCGATCCCCGCGAGGACCAGCAGGGCCAGCACCACCACCCCGCGCGGCCCCAGGCGCAGCCGGGGCGGCCACCCCACCCCGGACCGCCGGCGGGTCCTGCGGCGCACGTAGGCCAATGCTGTCACCGCCCCGGGACCGGCCGAGCCGGTCCCGGGGTATGTGTATGCGGGCGTGAACAGCGCCTGAACGGAGGAGGCCACCGGAGCCGGCGCGCACCCACCGGCGGGCCGGCCGCCGGCCCCGGCGGCAGCGGGGCACCGGGGACCCGGCGCTGCACCGGGTGGGGCCGCCCCTGCCCCGGCCCCGGGCCGTCCCTCGGTTCACCTAGCGGGAACCCGGCAACCGCAGCCGCGCGAACCGCCGCTTGCCCACCTGAAGGACGGCCCCGTCCGCGGGGGCCAGTTCGTCCTGGGGGGAAGCCACCCGCTGGCCGTCCAGGCGCACGGCGCCCTGCTCGATCAGGCGGCGGGCCTCGCTGTTCGACGGCGCCATGCCGGCCGCGCGCAGCAGCCGTACGGCATCCAGGCGCGGGGCCGGCAGCACCACCTCGGGCATCTCGGCCGGCAGCTCGTGCCGGCTGAAGACCCGCAGGAACTCCTCCTGGGCCGCATCGGCCGCCGCCCGGCCGTGGTACATCCGCACCAGGGCGTGGGCCAGGCGGAGCTTGGCATCCCGCGGGTTCACCTGACCGGAGGCCATGCCCTGCTCCAGCCGGCGGATCTCGCCCATGTCCAGATCCGTGGCCAGCACCATGTACTTGACGATCAGCTCGTCGGGGATGGACATGGTCTTGCCGAACATCTCGCCCGGCGGGTCGGCGATGGCGATGTAGTTCCCCAGCGACTTGGACATCTTGTCCTTGCCGTCGGTGCCCTCCAAGAGGGGCATCAACAGGGCCACCTGGGCCTCCTGGCCGTACTCGCGCTGAATCTCCCGGCCGACCAGAAGATTGAACTTCTGATCCGTCCCGCCCAGCTCCACGTCGGCGCGCACCGCCACCGAGTCGTAGGCCTGGGCCAGCGGGTAGAGGAACTCGTGGATGGCGATGGGCCGCCCTTCCCGATAGCGCTGGGCGAAGTCGTCCCGCTCCAGCATGCGGGCCACGGTATACCGGGCCGCCAGGCGGATCACATCGGCGAAGGTCATGGGCCCGAGCCACCGGGCGTTGAAGGTGAGCTCCGTCCGCTCCATGTCCAGGATGCGCCCCAGCTGCTCGGCGTAGGTGCGGGCGTTGGCCCGGACCTGTTCCTCCGTCAGCTGCGGGCGGGTCACCGACTTGCCCGTCGGGTCGCCGATGCGGCCGGTGAAATCGCCGATGATCAGGACCACCTGGTGCCCAAGGTCCTGGAACTGCCGCAGCTTGCGCAGCACCACCGTATGGCCGATGTGCAGGTCGGGAGCGGTGGGATCAAGCCCCAGCTTCACCCGTAGAGGCCGGCCCGTTTCCACGGACCGCTGCAGCTTCTGCAAGAGCTCCTCTTCCGAAACGATCTCCGCGGCTCCGCGGCGGAGCAGCTCCAGCTGCTCGCGGGCCGGGAGTGCCGGGCCACCCGGTTGGGCCATGGCCGTTGCACCGTTCCCCTTCCTTCGACGGACTGGAACGAAGGTAATATAACCGGCATGGACTGACAAGGCGCGCTCCGGGGGGACGGCGCGGCCGGGCAGCGAAATATGCCCGTGGTATAATCGGCAGGACGAACCGGCCCCCACCGCCGCCGGCCGCACGCCTTCCGCTGCTGGCGCGGGACGGGCGGGCAAGGTTCCCCGGAGGGAGAGCATCCACAGGGGGAGGGACCTGCGTGGCCGGTTATCCCCATGCGCCTGCGGGCGGTGGCCCGCGGCGGCGCAAGCCATGGTGGCGCCGCATTCGCTGGATGCGGCTCTTCCTGTTCCTGGTCTTCCTGTTCGGAATCAGCGGCACCGTGCTGGCGGCCGGTTTCATGATGGGCGCGGTGCGGGCCATGGGGCCCATCACCGCCCTGCGCCCCCAGGTGGCCCAAACGTCCTTCATTTATGACCGCCACGGCGAGCTGCTGACCGAGATCCACGGACCCGAGAACCGCATCGTCGTTCCCCTGGAGCAAATCCCCGAACACGTCCGGCAGGCCTTCATCGCCATCGAGGACGAGCGTTTCTACGATCACTTCGGGGTCGATCCCATCGGCATCGCGCGGGCCCTGATCAACAACCTGCGGGGCGGCTACCTGCAGGGTGCCAGCACCATCACCCAGCAGCTGGCCCGCAGCGCCTTCCTGACCCAGGACCGGACCTGGCGGCGCAAGGTCCAGGAGGCCATCCTGGCTATCGAGCTGGAACGCCGCTTCACCAAGGACGAGATCCTGGAGATGTACCTCAACCAGATCTACTTCGGGAACGGGGCCTACGGCATCCAGGCGGCATCGTACACCTACTTCGGCAAGCCGGTGGAGGAACTCACCATCGCCGAAGCGGCGGTGCTGGCCGGCATCCCCAAGAACCCGTCGGCCTACCCTCCGCCGCCCATCCCGGAACCGGGGGACGAACCGTCGCCGGAGGACCAGCAGCGGGCCGAAAACGGCCGCTGGAAGGAGCGCCAGCGCCTGGTCCTGACCAAGATGCGGGAACTGGGCTTCATTACCGAAGAGCAGTACCGCGCGGCGCTGGAGGAAGACGTCCTGGGCAACCGGCCCAAGACCGCACCGAACAATCCCCAGCGGGACCAGAACGTCTTCGGCCACGTGGTGGATTACGTCATCGAGGAAACCCAGCGCATCCTGGCCGAACAGCTGGCGGCAACCCGCGGGCTCAGCCCGTCGGAGGCCCAGCAGCGGGCCGAAAGCATGCTCTACCAGGGCGGCCTGCGCATCTATTCCACGGTCGATCCCGAACTCCAGCGGGCAGCGTACCGCGCCCAGCATGAGCACCTGCGCCGGCTGGGCTACCCCATGCCGACCCCGGAGGACCGGTTGCGCGGGCCCCAGGCGGCCGCCGTCCTCATCGATGTGGAACAGGCCCAGGTCGTGGCCCTGGTGGGCGGGCGCTTCTACGACGGCCCCCTGGGCGCCCGCAACTTCAACCGGGCCACCACGGCCCGGCGCAGCCTGGGGTCGGCCACCAAGCCCCTGACCGCCTACGGCCCGGCGCTGGCCGCGGGCTACACGCCCGCCACCGCCGTGGACGATGTGATCCAGGTGGTGCCCTCGGGCGGTTCCACCAAACCCATCGGCAACTACGACGACCGGTACTTCGGCTTCACACCCTTCCGCTTCGGTCTGAAGCGGTCCATCAACACCGTGGCCATCCAGGCCGTCCAGCTGGTGGGCGTTGACCAGGCCTGGGAGTTCGGCCGGCGGCTGGGGCTGAATCTGGTCGAGAAGGACCGGGATATTTCCCCCCTGGCCCTCGGGGGGTTCACCAACGGGGTCACCCCGCTGGAGGTGGCCGACGCTTACGCCACCCTGGCCCGCGGGGGCGTGCGGGAACCCGCCTACATCGTGTCGGAGATCCGGGACGCCCAGGGCCGGGTGCTGTACCGCCACCAGAGCCACAAGGAGGCCGTGGTGGACGAGAAGGTGGCCTACCTGCTGGCCGACATGATGCGCGACGTGATGGAACCGCACCGCTTCCCCGCCGGCATCCCGCTCTACCAGCCGTCGTCGGGCACCGGCTACAGCGTGCACAACAACTACTTCCGCCGTCCGGCCGCCGGCAAGACGGGCACCCATCAGGACCGGGACGTCTGGTTCGTCGGCTTCACGCCCCAGTACGCCGCGGCGGTATGGGTGGGCTATGACGAGTACAACGACAAGGTCCGCAGCCTGCCGCGCGGTGCGTCGGGCGCCGGCGTCCCCGGCCCCATCTGGGGCCGCATCATGGCCGCGGCCCACGAGGGCAAGCCCGTGCGCTGGTTCGACCCGCCCCGGGGCATCGTGACCGCCACCGTCTGCGCCAACACGGGGCTCTTGCCCGGGCCCAACTGCCCGGAGGAATTCCAGTACCGGGAGGTCTTCATCGCCGGCACCCAGCCCACCGAGGCCGAAAACCTGTGGGTGAAGATGCCCGTCTGCGCGGAGAACCCCGAGTTCCTCTACGCGCCCAACTGCGCGTGCACACCGCAGGAGAAGGCCTTCTTCAACCGGCCCCTGGCGAATCTGCCGGAGAACGCGCCCGAACCCAAGGACTACGCCCTGATGCCGCCCGATCCGGAGAAGGCGTCGTGCGCCGCGTCGCCGGTGTTCCAGCGGGACAGAGGTCCCAACGAGATCTGGCTCACCCCCCAGGGCGCGGTCCCCGGCGAGATGGCGGTGACCGGGGCCCCGGGCGCCACCGTGACCGTCCGCCTCACGGACGTGGCCGGCCGTGACCATCAGGTCAGCGTGCCCTTGCCGGACCGGCAGATCCAGGTGGGCGCCCTGCAAAGCGTGGAGGTCCCGCTGACCCTGCCCGCAGAGCCGGGCCAGCAGGAGTACCGGATCACCGCCACGTCCACCGCCCCCGACGGCGGGAAGACCACCCTGGTGGTCCGCCTGCTGGTCACCGTCCAGGGGGCGGCACCCGGCCAGGGTGGCGGGAACGGTGGCAACGGCGGCAACGGCGGGGGCCGTGGTGACCAAGGCGCCACGGTGACCGTCCGGCTGCTGGGCGACGCAGGCGCCACCGGTCCCGCGGCGCCCGTGCAGGTGGGGGCCGGCCAGCCGCTTGAGCTTACCATTGAGGATGGTATCGGCCAGAATCACGACAACGTGGTGATCTTGGTCGATGGCCGGCCGATGCGGCCGGTTAAGGTGCGGGCCAACGGGGCGGTCCGGCTCGCCTTCACCTTCGACCAGCCGGCGCAACACCAGATCGACATTTCCCACCCGAACCATCCGGCGGAGCACATCACCATCGTGGTCGAGGTGGTGGCGGCGGAAAACGGCGGGAGCCAGGGTGGCGAGGGTGGCGACGATGGTGACGATGGCGGGCAGGCCATCCTGCCCATCGGGCCCGGGGTGTTCCGGGTGGACTGGGATCGCTGGTGGGCAGCCCTGACGGGCCGGGCGGCGTGAGGGCGCGTCCCGGGAACGGGCGCCGGGATCCAGGTGAGCAGGGGGTCCGGCTCCGGCCGGGCCCCCTCCTGTGTGGGCTCGCGTCGACCGTTTGGATGAACTCCCGCCGGGCGTCCGGTGGACCCGCCGGCGGCTGAGCCACCGGTCGTTGCACTCGCCGCTCCAGGTACTCGGCCCACTCCGTCGCGAGACGGTTTACAGGCTGTCCTTCAGCACCGCCACCGTGGCCCCCGCACCCCCCTCGTTGGGCGCCCCCAGCCGGTAGGAAGCCACGGCCGGGTGTTTGCGCAGGTAGTCGTGGACCGCCCGGCGCAGGGTCCCCGTCCCCTTGCCGTGGATGATGCGCACCTGGGGAACCCCGGCCAGGATGGCGTCGTCCAGGTACTTGTCAAGGCGAGCTAGAGCCTCGTCCACCGTCAGCTGGCGCAGGTGGATCTCCGGCTCGAACTCCCGCGCCTTGGCCTGCATCAGCCGCGCCCTCTCAAGAGCCCCCGTCCGGGCCGCGCCCTCCGGCGTCCCCAGAGCGGGCTCGCCCGCCCGGCGCCCCCGGCCCGAGCGCCTGCCGGAGGCCGCCGCTCCGCCGCCGTCGGAGGCCGGTCCTGCCACCGGGCCCCCTGGCCCGGCGGCGGCCGGCTCGTCCAGGAGGCGCAGGTCCGACCGCGGCACCCGCAGGCGCAAGATGCCGGCCTGGACGGTGACCGGCTCGCCGGGGTCGGCGGGCACCTCCAGCACCTCGCCCTCCTGGCGCAGGCTGAGCACCTCAACCCGGGCGCCCGGCCTTAGGGCGGCCGCCAGCGCCGCCGCGGCTCCTGCCCGTGCCCGGCGCCGGGCCTCCTCGGCCTGCTGCCGGACCGCCGCCGCCCGGCCCTCCAGATCGCCCAGACCCTGGCGGGTTTCCTCCAAGACCGCCCGGGTCGCAGCGAGGGCCTCGGCGGCCCGGGCTTCCACGGCCGCCACGGCCGCCGCCGGACCCTCCACCGGGTCCAGGGCGTCCCCTTCCACCAGGGCCTGGCGGGCGCGGGCCAGTTCCTCCAGCGCACCTTCCAGCCGGGTCATGGCCGCCCGCAGGCGGGCCACGAGGCCCTCCGTCTGCCGCCGGGCTTCCTGCAGGGCCGCCGCCATTTCCCGCTCCAGGGCTTCCAGCCGCGCCCGGTGCTCCTGGCGCTGCTCCTCCATCTCCCGGAGGCGCTGCTGGCGCAGGGCCTCGGCCTCCTGGCGCCGGGCCTCCGCCTCGGCGCGGAGGGCGGCGATCTCCCGCCGGTCCGCCTCCATGGCGGCGATGAGCTCCTCCACCCGGTGGGCACCGGCTCCCATCACCTGGCGCGCCCGCTGGACGATGGGATCGGGCAGGCCCAGCCGCCGGGCGATGGTCAGGGCCATGCTCTTGCCGGGCAGGCCGATCCACAGCCGGTAGGTGGGGCGCAGGGTTTCCGGGTCGAACTCCACGCTGGCGTTCTCCACTCCGGGCTGCTGGTAGGCGTACGCCTTGAGGGCACTGAAGTGGGTGGTGGCCACCACCAGGCAGCCGCGGGAGCGGAAGTGCTCGATCAGGGCCACCGCCAGGGCGGCCCCCTCGTCGGGGTCCGTGCCGGCGCCGATCTCGTCCAGCAGCACCAGGGCACCCGGCCGGGCGGCCCGGGCAAACCCGACGATGGCGCTCATGTGGGACGAGAAGGTGCTCAGGCTCTGCTCGATGCTCTGCTCGTCCCCCACGTCGCAGAAGATCTGCGGGAACACGCCCAGGGCGCTGCCGGGTGCCGCGGGGATGTGCAGGCCCGCCTGGTGCATCAGGGCCAGGAGGCCCACGGTCTTCAGCGTGACCGTCTTGCCGCCGGTGTTGGGTCCCGTGATCACCAGGGTGTCGAACCCGGCCCCTTCCCCGAGCCACACGTCGATGGCCACCGCACCCGGTCCCAGCAGGGGGTGGCGGGCTCGCTTCAGGTCGACCCGGGGCCGGTCCAGGGTCTCGGGCCGCTCCGCCCGCATGGCGAGGGCCAGCCGGCCCCGGGCCACGATGGCGTCCAGTTCCGCCAGCTCCTCCAGGGTGGCGGCCAGCTCGTCGCCCGCCGCGGCCACCAGGCGGGTGAGTTCGGCCAGGATCCGCTCCACTTCTTCCTGTTCTTCCGCCTCGGCCTCCCGCAGGCGGTTGCCCAGTTCCACCACCGCCATGGGCTCGATGAACAGGGTGGCGCCGCTGGCCGACTGGTCGTGGACCACCCCGGGCACCTGGGCCCGGGCCTCGGCCTTGACAGGCAGGACGAACCGGCCCCGCCGCTGCGTGACCAGGGGCTCCTGGAGGGCCGCCGCCCACTGGGGCGAGCGGATCATCTCCTCCAGCCGGCGGCGGATGGCCTCTTCCAGGTCGGCCAGGCGCCGCCGCAGGCTCGCCAGCCGCGGGCTGGCCTCGTCCCGCACCCGGCCGTCCTCGCTGATGGCGGCCGCCACCGCTTCCTCCAGGGCCGGCTGCGGGGTCAGCCGCGCCGCCCGGGCCGCCAGCCGCGGGCAGGTGGCTTCCCGCTGGGCGAGGAAGCTCTTCAGGCGCCGGGCGCCCCGGGCCGTACCCGCCACCGCCAGAAGTTCGTCCGGCGCCAGGATGCCCCCCTTGGCCGCCCTCTGCAGGGAACGGCGGATGTCGGCCAGGCCGCCCAGGGGGATCTCCCCTTCCCGCTCCAGCAGGCGGGCCGCCTCCTCCGTCTCCGCCTGGCGCTCCCGGACGGCCTCAGGGTCCGTCAAGGGTTCCAGGGCGCGGCAACGCTCGGCCCCCAAAGAAAAACTGGCCTGCGCGGCCAGAAGCTCCAGGATCTTGGCATACTCCAGCCGGTCCAGACTGCGTGGATCCATGGTGGCCTCCCTGGGTCCCGTGCCGCCGGGCGATGCCCGGCGCCCGCCGCTGCCCGGCGGCGGCCGGCCTGCGCCGGATCGATGGCCCCGCGACCCTTCTCCTTTCCGACCATAGTCCAGGGACGCGGCGGATGGCAACGGTGATGCCCGCCGGACAGGGCTGCCGGCAGGGATCGTTGGCCGGTGGCTTCGATGGGCGGGTCGCCGGCGGATAGGTCCGGTCCGTAGCCCCGGCCCGTGGCGTCGGCCGGCAGGCCGCCGCCGGGTCGCTTCGAGTTGTCCCTCCGGCCCCGTTGCTCCAACCGGTGAACCTATCCCTGGGCCGGTCCGTTGAACAGATGCTGCCGGTGGGCCCGCATCCAGGCGGCCACGGCATGGTCCATGGGGTCGGGGGACGCCTCCAGCCGCTCCACAATGTGCTTGTAGTCGATGTCCTTCCGGTTCTGGCTCATCTTCGCTTTGGCTTCGAGGCGCGTCACATCCACTCGAAACCCCACGATGCCCTTCATCTGACGAGCCAGCAATCCGGGCGGAAGGGTATCCCACAGGCGCCCGTTCTCCCGGTGCCCCTCGTATTGGAGCAGCAGGTACTTGAGATCCGCTTCGAGCTCTTCCTCCGACAGGGTACGCAGGGTCCCGTAGGCGTGGACCGCCAGATAATTCCATGTGGGGACCTCGTCCACCGTATACCAGCTGGAGGAGATGTAGGTGTGGGGGCCGTGGAAAATCAGCAGGGCCGTGGTTCCACCGGCAAAGGTCTCCTTCTGCTCGTTGGCGGCGGCGATGTGCCCCGTGATCCCGATTCGCTCACCCTGCTCATGCACCTGAACGGGAAGGTGGGTCGCCACCGGCGTGCCACCGGCCGCGGTGACCAGGATGGCAAAGGGATGGGCCCGCATGAAGGCGACGGCCTCCGCCGGATCCATTTGAAAATGCCGGGGAACGTACACCGTGCCGCACCTCCTCTCATACCCGGCGGCCCGGGTATTTGGGCACCCGCCCGGGCCGGCGGGCCCGCCCCCGGCGTCCGGGACTCCCTGGCACCCCCCGCCGCCCCCGGCGGCCGGCCCGCGGACCTGCGGGCGCTGGGCCCGATCCCCCTGCCGCCTTCAGGCGCCGGCGGTCCCTGGCGGCCCGGGCCGCCGGCCCTTGGGCGCCTCCAGCCACGCCAGCAGGGCGTCCCGGTCCAGCGTGTTGAGGACCTGGCCGGGTTCGACCCAGGCGCGGCGGGCCACCTTGATGCCCAGGACCACCTGCTCGAGCTGTTCCGGTGCGTGGGCGTCGGTGTCGATGACCAGCCAGACCCCCGCTTCCGCAGCGCGGCGGGCCCAGACGGCAGGCAAGTCCAGGCGCTCGGGCGAGGCGTTGATCTCCAGGGCGGTGCGGTAACGCGCGGCGGCGGCGATCACCGCCTCCAGGTCGGCGTCGTAGGGGTCCCGGAAACCCAGCCGGCGTCCCGTGGGGTGGCCGATGATGTCCACGTGGGGGTGTTCGGCCGCCGCCAGCAGGCGCTCGGTCATGGCCTGCCGGTCCAGCTGCAGGTGGGTGTGGACCGACGCCACCACCACGTCGAGGCGGGCCAGGATCTCGTCCGGGTAGTCCAGGCGCCCGTCCTTGAGGATGTCCACCTCCGCCCCCTTCAGGATCCGGAAATCGACCCCCGCGGCCGCCAGCTCGCCGTTCAGGCGGTCGATCTCGGCCCACTGGGCCTCCAGTTCCGCGATCTCCAGCCCGTGGGCCACCTTGAGGGAGCGGCTGTGGTCGCAGATGGCCAGGTAGAGGTAGCCCCGCGCCCGGGCCGCCGCGGCCATCTCGGCGATGGATGCGGCGCCGTCGCTCCAGCGGCTGTGGACATGCAAATCGCCCCGCAGTTGGGCCACAGCGACCACCCGGGGCAGACGGCCCGCGGCGGCGGCCTCCACCTCGCCCTGCCCTTCCCGCAGTTCGGGCGGAACGGGCTCCAGCCCCAGGCTCCGGTAGAGGGACGCTTCCTCGCCGCTTGTTCCTTCACGGCCGCCCCCCGGGGACCGCAACCCCGCCGGTTCCAGCTCCCATCCCCGCTGCCGGGCCCGCTGCCGCAACTGGCGCCAGTGGGCCTGGCTACCCGTGGTGTAGATGAGGGCTGCGGCCCGCGCAGCCAGGGGTGCCACCGTGACCCGCACCGGCCAACCCTCGCCGGTGGTCCCGGCCAGAACCCGCAGGGTGCCGTCCCCATCCGGCCCCACCGGAGCGCCCTCGCCGCCGGCCGCCGCCGGGATGTCCTGGTCGCCGGCCCCTGCGGGGACATCACCGCCGCCGGAGGACCCTGCCGTACCGCCCTGCGGGCCGAGCCAGGCGGCCACCGCGGCGGCCGCCACCGCCGGTTCCTCCGCCAGGACCAGCACCTCCGCCGCCTCCACCTGCTCCACCCCGCGCCGGGCGGCGCCCACCGGCAGCGCCTCCGCCACGCCGGGCTGCCGGCCCAGTTCTTCCGCCACGGCGGTCGCCACCGCCAGGGCTTCCCCCAGGTTGAGCCGCCGGCCCTCCCGGTCCAGCCGGTCCAGGGCCTCCCGCAGCTTGCGGGCCCGAGCCTCCCCCATGCCCGGCAGAGCGGCCACCCGGCCATCCTCCAGGGCTTCCCTCAGGGCCGCGGGGGAGTCGATGCCGAGCTCGTGGAAGAGCCGCGCCGCCGTCCGCGGGCCCAGGCCGGGAACGGCCAGCAGGGCCTGCACCCCCGCCGGCACCCGGGCACGGAGCTCGTCCAGCAGGCGGGTGGAACCGGTGGCGTAGAAGTCGCGGATCTTGGCGGCGATGGCGGGGCCGATCCCCGGCAGGGAAAGCAGGCGGTCGCCTTCCAGGTACTGGCGCAGGTCGTCCCGCAGGGCCGAAACGGTGCGGGCGGCCCGGCGGTAGGCGCCGGCCTTGCGGGCGTCGGTGCCGTCGATCTCCACCAGGTCGGCGATCTCTTCCAGGAGGGCGGCGACCCGCTTGTTGGTCATGGCGGGTACCGCAGCGGCCCCGCCGGGCGGGTCGCCATCGGTCCCGCCCGCGGGCTCCGGGCGGGGGGAACGGCCGCCGCCCGCCGGTCCGGCGGAGCTCCCGGGCCCGCCGGCGGCGCCAGGGCGCGGGCTGCGGCTGGTGCCTTCTTGCGGGCTCACCGGCCATCCCCGGCCGGGGACGCCCCGCCGGACCAGGAGCCATCAGGCCGCCCTGTGGCCGGTCCGCCGGACCCCGCCGCAGATCCTCCCGCCGGGAGCCCCTGCCCGGCCGCGGCAGTGCTCCCCGGCGCGCCGCCGCTGCCCGGTCCCGCCGGTACCCCGCCGCTCCCCCCCGTGGCACCCGGTGCGGCCGTGCGAGCGCCCTGCCCGGACGAGCGGCCGTTGAGTTCCCGCTTGCGCCGGTCCCATTCCCGCTCCAGCATGCCGAGCACGCGCTGGTACTGCTCTTCCAGCTTGGTGAGCTCATCGGCCAGGTTGATGGCGGCCAGGACGGCGATCCGGGTGATGCCCAGGCGCGGGTGGCGCTTGGCGATCTCGTTCATGCGCCGGTCGACCATGTCGGCCAGGCGTTCCATGTACGCCGGGCGCGCCTCACCCCGGAGGACGTACTCCTCCCCGAAGATCCGCACCGTGACCCGGTGGGTTGTCCCCTCGTCCTGACCCCCGGCCGGAGGCACATCACGCATGTCCGGGCCCCTCCCGCGATAGAGCTTTCGGGCAGCACCCGCCGTTTCCTGCCGCTGCCGGGAACGGAGCCCCGGGAGGGCCCTTCTCCCGTCGCCCCCGCCGGTGCGGGCCCTCCCGCCCCTGGCGGTCGCCCCCTGCCGCCTCGCGGGCCGCCGCCCCCGCCGGCTGGCGAACCCAGGGCCGGCCCGGTGCGCGGCACCCCGGCGCCCCCTGGCGGGGACGCCCCAGCCCGCCGGGCGAGCGTCCCGGCAAGCCGCCCTAGGACCGGGGGGTCAGCCCCATGTCCGCCAGGGCCTGCCGCACCCGGCCGTGGACCCCGTCGACCTCCTCATCGGTCAGGGTGCGGTCCGCCGCCCGGTAGACCAGCGCGAAGGCCAGGCTGACCTGCCCCTCGGGCACCGGCTGCCCCGTGTACCGGTCGAACAGGTGAACGGCTTCCAGCAGCGGGCCCGCCGCCTGGCGGATGCGCTGGGTGATGGCCGCCGCGGGCATCTCCTGGGGGGCCAGCACCGCGATGTCGCGGCGCACCGCCGGGAACCGGGCTACCGGCCGGTAGGCCGGTACGGGCTGCACCGCGGGCAGCAGGGCCTCCAGGTCCAGTTCCGCCGCCACGGCGCGGCCCGCCAGGTCCCAGGCCGCCGCCACCTGGGGGTGCAGTTCGCCCAGCCAGCCCACCCGCCGCCCCTCCAGCCAGAGCCCGGCCGCCCGGCCCGGGTGAAGCCACGGCTCCTCCACCGGCTCCCAGCGGCAGGCCGCCGCCGGGATGCCCAGCTCGTCCAGCAGCGCCTCCAGCACGCCCTTCAGGGTGAAGAAGTCCACGGGGACCGGCGGCGCCGCCCAGTGCAGGCCGCCCAGCTCGCCATAACCCGCCAGGCCCACCCGGACGGGCTCCGCCGGCAACTCCCGCAGCGGCAGGTCCTCCGGGACGAACACGGCCCCCGCCTCGTACACCAGCGCCCCCGCCTGCTGCCGGCGGGCGTTGTAGGCCAGGACGTCCAGCAGGCCGGGCAACAGGGTGGTGCGCAAGAGGCTGTGTTCTTCCGCCAGGGGGTGGAGCAGGGGGATGGCCCGCCGCCAGGGGTGATCGGCCGGGAGCCGCAGCCCGTCCCACACCGCCGGCCGGGTGAAGGCCCAGCTCACCACCTCCTGGGCTCCGGCCCGGGCCAGGGCCTCCCGCACCTGCCATGTCAGCGCCAGGCGGGGCGAGACCTGGTCGGGCGCCGGGATCCCGCCCGGCAGCAGGGCGGGGATCCGGTCCAGGCCGTAGACCCGGCCCACCTCCTCGGCCAGGTCCACCTCCCCCTCGATGTCGGTGCGGTAGGAGGGCACCCGGACCTGCCCCGCCCCGGGGTCGACGGCAAACCCCAGCCGCTCCAGCTGGCCCGCCATGGTCCTGTCGTCCAGGTCGACCCCCAGCCACTGGCGGAGCCGCTGGGGACGCCAGGGCACCCGGCGCTCGGGAAAGGCCCGCGCCCGGGCGACCGCGGCACCCGGGGCCGCCCGGCCCGCGCCGGCCTGCTGGAACAGGTCCATGGCCCGGTCGGCTGCCCGCACCACGCCTTCGGGGTCAACCCCCTTCTCGAACCGCTGGGCGGCCTCGGTCAGCAGGCCGTGCCGCCGGGCGGTGCGCCGCACCCGCCGCGGCTCGAACCAGGCCGACTCCAGCAGGACCACCCGGGTGGCCGGGGTGATCTCCGAATTGCCGCCGCCCATCACCCCCGCCAGGCCGATGGGCCGGGAAGCGTCGGCGATGACCAGGTCGTCCTCCGCCAGGGTACGCCGGCGGCCGTCCAGGGTCTCCAGCACCTCCCCCGGCGCCGCCGAGCGGACCACCACCGTCCCCCCGCCGACGGCCTCCGCATCGAAGGCGTGCAGGGGCTGGCCCAGCTCCAGCATGACGTAGTTGGTCACGTCGACGATGCGGTCGATGGGCCGCATGCCGGCCGCCACCAGGCGCCGGCGCAGCCAGAGGGGCGAGCCGCCCGGCCGCACCTCCAGGAGGATCCGGGCCACGTACAGGCCGCACCCCTCAGGGTCGGCGATGCGGACCCGCACCGGCCAGTCGCCTCCCAGGAACGCCTCCGCCGGCGCCGCAGCAGCCTCCTGCCGCCCGGGTTCGCCGCCGCCGGGCCCTCCTGGCGCCTCCGGCGCCGGGGCCCCCCCGGCCGCGACACCGGCTGCGGCCTGCCTGCCCGGTCCCCCTTCCCCCTGCCGGTCCCAGGGAAAGCGCCAGGGACGGCCCGTGGCGGCCGCCAGCTCCCGGGCGATGCCCAGGATGCTCTGGCAATGGGCTGCGTAGTTCGGCGTCAGGCTAAGCTCCAGCACCGATTCGGTCCAGCCGAGCCAGGGAGCCAGGTCCGCCCCCGCTGCGGGCACGCCCGCGGGGTCGCCCCCGGCCAGGTCCTCCAGGTCGGCCAGCCCGGCGCGGTCGGCCGGTTGGTCCCCCAGGCCGAGCTCGGCGATGGAGCACAGCATGCCTTCCGAAGCCACACCCCGCACGTCCCGCACGCCGATGTCCATCCCCCCGGGCAGCACCGCCCCGGGAAGGGCCATGGCCACCGCCATGCCGGGGCGCACGTTGGGTGCCCCCGTGACCACCGTGAACCGGCCGGCAGGTCCTGCCGCCACCCGGCAGACCTTGAGGCCCGCCGCCTCGGGGTGGGCTTCCACCGCCTCCACCCGGGCCGACACCACACCCCGCGCCTCGGGCGCCACCACCGCCACGGCCTCTACCTCCAGGCCCAGGGCGGTGAGCCGCTCGGCCAGGGTCCGGGCATCCTCTTCCACGTCGATGAAATCCCGCAACCACTCCACCGGCACGCGCACCTTGGCCTTCCTCCCCGTCGCCGCGATGCCTGTTCCCCTGTCCCGCCGTGGCCACCGGCATGGCTTGCGGGGCGCGGCCCGGGTACCGCCCGCCTGGCCGGCCGGCCCGCCAGGCCGGACCGCCCCCGAGGCCCTTGCACCCCACCCCGGCCGTCAGCGGAACTGGCCGAGAAACCGCAGATCGTTCTGGAAGAACAGGCGCAGATCGTCGATGTCGTACTTGATCATGGCAATGCGCTCGATGCCCATGCCGAAGGCGAAGCCCGAAACCTGCTCCGGGTCGTACCCCCCCGCCCGCAGCACCGCCGGGTGGACCAGGCCCGAGCCGAGGATCTCGATCCAGCCGCTGCCGCCGCAGGTGCGGCAGCCGCTGCCCCCGCACAGGGGACAGGAGACGTCCATCTCGGCGCTGGGCTCGGTGAAGGGGAAGTAGCTCGGCCGGAACCGGTAGCGGGTCTGGGGGCCGAACATGCGCCGGGCGAACTCGGCCAGGGTGCCCTTCAGGTGGGCAAAGCTGACTCCCCGGTCCACCAGCAGGCCCTCCACCTGGTGGAACATGGGCGAGTGGGTCGCATCGTCGTCCCGGCGGTAGACCCGGCCCGGGGCGATGATCCGCACCGGCAGCTGGGGCGCCCTGGCCTGCATGTAGCGCACCTGGACCGGGGAGGTGTGGGTGCGCAGCAGGATGTCGCCCGTCAGGTAGAAGGTATCGTGCATGTCGCGGGCCGGGTGGTCCGCCGGGATGTTCAAGGCCTCGAAGTTGTAGTAATCCCGCTCCACTTCCGGCCCTTCGGCCACGGTGAACCCCAGCCCCCGGAAGATGGCGATGATCTCCAGCTCCACCCGGCGCAGGGGATGCCGCCGCCCCCGCAGCACCGGGCGCCCGGGCAAGGTGACGTCGATCCGTTCCGCCGCCAGGCGGCGCCGCTCTTCCTGGGCCTCCAGCTGCCGGCGACGCCGGGACAGGGCCTCCTCCACCGCCTGCCGGGCCGCATTGGCCCGCTGGCCGAAGGCCGGCCGCCGGTCGGGCGGGAGGCTTCCCATCTGCCGCAGCAGCTGGCTGATGCGGCCCTTCTTGCCCAGCCACTCGACCCGCAACCGTTCCAGGTCCGCCAGGCTTTCGGCTCCGGCGATGGCGGCCTCCGCCTGGTGCTGCAGCTCGGCGATGCCCTCCGGATCGGGAGCTGGGCTGGACGTGCCCCTGCCGGCACCGGGATCCTCGCCGCGCACCGGCGGAGCCTGTCCCCCCTGCTGCGGTTCCATCGCACCCTGGGTCACCACGTGCCACCTCTTTCCCTAACCCCTTCTCGGTCGGCTGTGCGCCTTCTGGGTTGGCCGTGCCTCGATGGGGCCGTGCACGTCCATGGGGACGTCCCCTCGACGGGTTTGCAGCCAACAAAAAAGCCGCCCCCTCCGGGGGCGGACGAGCTCCGCGGTACCACCCTGGTTCGCGCCGGCCTCGCGGCACGGCGCCTCGGCGGGTCGGCACGGTACGGGACAAGCCCCGCCCAGGCCGCTGCGACAGCGCCGGGCGCCACGCCCCTGGCCCCGACACCGTGACCGACCGCTGGGGCGATAACGGGCCCCTCCCGGAACGGCCTACTGGGACGAACCGGCTTCCACCGGACACCGGCTTGGCCGCCGCATCTCGCCCGTTCAGCCGCCTGCTCCCGGGGGAACTTCATCCGGCCGTCGCCCGGGCGGGCTTGCAGCCTCCGGCCCGCCCTCTCTGCAGGGCCGTCTCCGGACTACTCGACCCGTTCCTTGCAGGTCTGCTGGAAGATCTCCTGGCTGTCGTTGGCTACGCTGAAGGGAGGCGCCGCCTGGGATCGGCCTGCGCCCGCCGCCGATGGGGCGGCTGTCAAAGCGACCCCTGGGACATTCCGTTTAGGGCGGTGACGGTACAGAACCGGTTGCCATGGCACCCACCGGTTGCCGCCGCTGCCGGCGCCCGTCAGCCGTCGGCGCCCAGGAACAACCGGTACAGCAGAAACGCCACCACCGACCCGGTGCGCTCGAACAGCTGCCAGAAGACGTCGGCCGTCAGCGGACCCATCTCCGCACCTCTCCCTGCCTGGCGGCCGCCTGCCAGTTGCGGGCATTATAGCATGGCTCCGGGAAATCCCACAACCAGCGCCAGGGCATGGCCATCCCAGGCCCCGCCCCGGGGCCGGTGCGGGCCTTTTCCACCGGCCCTGCCCTGCGGGTCTGGCTGGCTCCGCCCGGCCCCCTGGGCTACCATGGTCTGGGAGGTGGAATCATGATCCGCTGCCCGTTGTGCGAGGTGCCCATGCGCGAGGTACAGCGCCGCGGCGTGGCCATCGACGTGTGTCCCGAGTGCCGCGGCGTTTGGCTCGACCGGGGCGAGCTGGAGAAGCTCCTGGCCGGCGCCGAGCGCTGGGAGGAGGAAGACTTCCGGCACCGCGGGGAGACCGGCCATGAGGTCCCGTACACGCGTCACCCCTACGGCCGCAAGCGGCGCAAGCACTTTCTCGACGACCTGTTCGATTTCGACCTGCCCTTCTTCGGCGACTGAACTTCGGCGACCGAGCTTCTTGGGACGGGCGACGGGCACCCGATTCGGCCGGAGGGCCGCCGCTCAGGAGAGGGCCCCCGCCCCCTGGCCGGTCCCGGGCCCGGAACCGGAATTCGCAGCCTGCCGGGCCGCCTCGTAGAGCAGGATGGTGCCGGCCATGGCCACGTTAAGGGACCCGATGCCCCCCGCCAGCGGGATGGCCACCCGGCCCGTGGCCTGCCCGGCCACCGCGGGGCTGACGCCGGCCCCTTCGTTGCCCACCACGAGCAGGGCGGGGCGGCGCCAGTCCACATCCCAGCAGGCGGTGGCCGCACCGGCTTCGGCCACCCACACCGCCAGGCCCGCCGCCCGGGCGGCGCGGGCGGCCTCCGCCGCGTCGCCCGCCCGGGCCAGCGCGAGCCGCAGGCATGCGCCGGCCGACGCCCGCACGGCCCGAGGGTGAAAGGGATCGACGGTACCCGGTACCATCACGGCTCCCGCCGCCCCGAGCCCTTCGGCTGCCCGCAACAGGGTCCCCAGGTTGCCCGGGTCCTGCACGCCATCGGGCAGCAGGGCCAGGGGCAGGGGGGCCGCTGCCACTCCCTGCCACCAGCTGGGACCGGCGGGGCCGGGTTCGTCCACGGCCACCTCAGCCACGATCCCCTGGGGCGTTTCGGTCAAGGCCACCTCCGCCAGCAGCCGGTCCGGCACCTCCGCCAGCTGGCAGCCGGCCGAGGCCAGGTCGCGCAGCAGAGCCGCTCCTGCCGCCGAGGATGCAAAGGCGGCGGTGTACACGGCCTGGCGGACGGCCCGGCCGGCCGCCAGCGCCTCCGCCACGAAGCGGCGCCCCTCCACCAGGGTGGCACCCAGGCGCCGGCGGTGGCGGCGTTCCTGGAGCTGGCGCAGCCGCTTGATCCGCGGGTTGTGGGGCGATGTGATGAGCATGGCGCTGGCCTGCGGTCCCTCCCCTGCCGGTTGCACGCCCGGCCGCAGCCGGTCCCCTGGTCCCGCAACGGCCGGGCCGATCCCGGCCTGCCGGCGCCGCGGCCGGGACCGGACGGCTAGAGGCCGAGTTCTTCCTGCATGCGGCGGATGTTCTCGTTGCTGCCGATGACCACCACCAGGTCCCCCGCCTGAATGGTGGCCCCGGCGCCCGGGGCCACGATCACCTCGTCCCCGCGCCGGAGGGCGATGACCGTCACGCGGAAGCGGTTGCGCAGCCGCAGCTGCTCCAGCGTCTTGCCCACCATGTCCCCGCCGGCCTGAAGTTCGACCACGCTGATGTCCGGCGAGACCTCGATGTAGTCCAGGAAGTGGGCCGATACCATGCGCTGGGCCAGGCGAATGCCCATGTCCCGCTCGGGGAAGACCACCCGGTCGGCGCCGATGCGCTGCAGCACCCGGCCGTGATGCTCGCTGACGGCCTTGGCCACCACCCGCCGGACCCCCATCTCCTTCAGCATGAGGGTCACCAGGACGCTGGCCTCCAGGTCGCCGATGGCCACCACCACCACGTCGAAGTTGCGCAGGCCCAAGGACCGCAAGACGTCCTCGTCGGTGGCGTCGGCGGTTACCACGTGGGTGGCGTGCTGGACCATGTCCTGCACCACCTGCTCGTCGGAGTCGATCCCCAGCACGCTGAACCCCATCTCGTACAGGGTGGTCGCCACCGCCCGGCCGAACCGGCCGAGCCCGATGACGGCAAATTCCCGGACGGGCATCCGCCCTTCCCCTCCTTGACCTCTTCCTGGGCCCTTGCCGGGGCGCCCCCGGCAAGGGTCGTAGCGGCCGTCGCGGCGGCCTCCCCGGGCCGGAGCTGCCGCGGCCTGGCGTGCCGCCACGGCCCGCAGCCTATCCCACCAGCACCCGCTCTTCGGGGTACCGCACCGCCCGCGGGCGCCGGCCCCGCCGGGTTAGGGCGACGGCCACCGTCAGGGGCCCGACCCGCCCAGCATACATGGTAAGCAGAATCAGCACCTTGCCCGCCGCCGTCAGCTCCGGCGTGATGCCCAGGCTCAGGCCGACGGTGCCAAAGGCGCTAACCACCTCAAAGACCGTCGCCTCCAGGGAATGACCGTCCCAGAGCAGCATGCCCACAGTCACCGCCAGCACCAGGCCCGCGGCCATCACCGCCAGGGCCAGGGCCTTGGCCACGACCAGCGTGGGGATGCGCCGCTCCATCAGCACCAGCTCGTCCTCGCCGCGGACGGTGGCCCGCACCGTGGCCAGAAGCAGGGCCAGGGTGGTGGTCTTGATGCCGCCGGCCGTGCCTGCCGGCGAGCCGCCGACGAACATGAGCAGGATGGTGGCGAGGACCGTGAGGTTGGTCAGCTCCGCCATGGGCAGCATGTTGAAGCCGGCCGTGCGCGGCGTGATGGAGTGGAAGAGGGCGGCCCAGAACCGGCCCCCCGGGGAGAGCCGGCCCATGGTGGCCGGGTTCGACCACTCGCCGGCCGCCACCAGCACCGTGCCCAGCACCAGCAGGGCCGCCGTGGTCCACAGCACCAGGCGCGTGTGCAGGGAGAGCCGGTGCCGCGGATGCCGGAGACGCCGGCCCAGGTCCGCCAGCACGGTGAAGCCCAGGCCTCCGGCCACGATCAGCCCGCCGATGGTCAGGGTGATGACCGGGTCACCGGCGAACCGCTCCAGGCTGGGCCGGCGGCTGTCAAAGACGTCGAAACCGGCGTTGTTGAAGGCGGAAACGGCGTGGAAGAGGCCGCGATAGGCCGCCAGGCCGAAGGGCATGTCGTAGGCCAGCCACCAGTACAGGGTGAGCAGGGTCGCCCCCACCACTTCAAATCCTGCGGTGACGGCCGCCACGTACAGCACCAGCCGGACCATGCCCGCCGGCGAGAGCTGGCCCAGGGATTCCTGGATCAGCAGGCGCTCCCGGAAGGTGATGCGCTTGCCCACCAGGATGGCGAAGAGGGTCGACATGGTCATGACGCCCAGGCCGCCCACCTGGATCAGCGCCAGGATGATGAGCTCGCCCGCCGTGGAGAAGGTCTCGGCGGTGTTCGTCACCACGAGCCCCGTCACGCACACCGCCGACGTGGCCGTGAAAAGGGCGTCCAGGAAGCTCACCCGGTGGCCGGGCTCCCAGGCGAAGGGCAGGCTCAGCAGCAGGCCGCCCAGCAGGATGACCCCGGCAAACCCCAGGGCCAGCACCCGGGCCGGGTTGGGCTCGCGGACCGGACCGGCCCGGCCTTCGCCGGCAGCCCACCGGGTGCCGGGTTCCTCCGGGCCAGGGCCGTTGCCTGTTGAACCGGCGGATCGGGACATCGTGTAGCGGGTTCCTCCTGATGAAGGCCCATCAATTGGAACGGAAGAACAAGCGGGGCGGCCCGCCGTGGCGAGCCGCCCCGCGCCGCCGGCCCGGCGTCAGGTGCCCAGGGCCTGGCGCGCGCGTTCCACCACCGCCCGGAAGGCCGCTCCGTCCCGCACGGCCAGGTCGGCCAGCACCTTCCGGTTGAGGCCCACGCCGGCCTTGCGCAGGCCGCTCATCAGCCGGCTGTAGGACAGCCCGTACTGCCGTGCGGCCGCGTTGATCCGCTGGATCCAGAGCCGGCGGAAGTCCCGCTTGCGTGCCCTCCGGTCCCGGTAAGCGTACCAGAGGGAGTGCAGCACCTGTTCGTTGGCAGCACGGAACGTCTTGCTCCGCCGGCCGTAGTAGCCGCGGGCGAGCTTCAGGATCTTCTTGTGCCGGCGGCGCGTCCGGGGACCGCCCTTGACCCGTGGCATGAAAACCTTCCTCCTTACGCCTTGCTGGCGGATGGCATGATGCCGCGTCTACTGCCGCCGCGCAGCGCGGCGGGACCGCCGCTGCTTCCCGCCGGGGCCCGCCGCTTGTCCTCGGGCGGCCATGGCCGCCTGGGCCATAGCGGCCTTACTGGTACGGCAGCAGCTTGCGCACGGTCCTGGTGTCGGCCGCACCCAGCACGGCGGGCTGGCGCAGGCGCCGCATGCGCTTGCCCGTCTTCTTCTCGTTCAGGTGCCCGCGGTTGCTGCGCTGGTGCTTGAAGCGCCCCCGCGCCGTCCGGCGGAACCGCTTGGCCGCACCGCGGTGGGTCTTCATCTTGGGCATGGGGCCAGCCTCCTTCGGCCATCTATGGAGAATTGGCACATTGTCAGACAAGCTAGCCGCTGCTGGCGGCTTGCACGGATGCCGGGACTCACCGCCGGGTGGCCGCCCCGCGGCGGCCACCGGGTTGCGGCCAGGCCCCGTCACCGGTCATGGGACGAACCGGATGTCATGTGGCGCGCGATTCCTCGCCCGCAGGACCCGCGGCCCCCTCGCCCTCCCCGGCCGCCGGCCGGGCCTCGGCGCGGGCCGCACCCACCACCTGGGGGCGTGGCGCCAGGACCATGGTCATGTTCCGGCCTTCCACCACGGGGCGGCGCTCGATGGTGGCGATGTCCTCCACCGCCCTGGCCAGCCGCTCCAGCACCTGGCGCCCCAGGTCGGCGTGGACGATCTCCCGCCCCCGGAACATGATGGTGGCCTTGACCTTGTCGCCGTCCTCGAGGAACCGCCGGGCATTGCGCAGCTTGACCTCGAAGTCATGCTGGTCGATGCGCGGCCGCATCTTGACCTCTTTGATATCCACAATCTTTTGCCGCTTGCGCGCTTCCCGATCCCGTTTCGCCTGCTCGTATTTAAACTTGCCGTAGTCCATGATGCGGCACACGGGCGGCCGGGCCTGCGGAGCCACCTCCACCAGGTCCATGTTCCGCTCGTAGGCCATGCGCAGGGCTTCGTGGGTCGGGAAGATGCCCAGCTGCTCGCCCTCGGGCGAGATGACCCTGACCTCGCGCACGCGAATCTGCTCGTTCACGCGCAGGTCCCTGACGATTGCGCGTCACCTCCGGAAGTTTGGCCGGCACCCCACCACCCGCGCTTACCGCCCGGGTGGAGGCACCCGTCCCATGACCTGCCGTACCACCTCAAAAACAGCAAACGGGCGCAAGCGGCGCCCGCTCATCCCCCGGACGGCACCGCGACACCCTGCGCCTGCCGCCGGCACCCCGCATGCAGGTGCCCGCTGGGCGGAAGGGATCGCCACCGGGCCGCCCGGCCCGAAACCCCAGTCGCAGTTTCCACGCGCTGGGGTGGGAAGCTCGTGCTTCCGCTTGCCTGCCGGTTGAGACAAAAATGCCAGCCGGTCGCAGGAAGCGACTAGCCTGAGGCATTGTAGCACCGGTGCCAGAGCCCGTCAATCGCAGCCGGGGTGCAGTGCCGGCGGCGCCGGGGCCGGGACCGGCCGGCCCCGCGACGTCAATCGTCCCGGGCCCGGGGATCCAGGATGTCCCGCAAGCCGTCTCCCAGGAGGTTGAAGCCCAGCACCACCAGCATGATCGCCAACCCGGGAAAGGTCATGTTCCAGGGTGCCACACGGAAGACCGTCCGGGCATCGTTGAGCATGCGGCCCCATTCCGGCTGGGGTGGCACCGCGCCCAGCCCGAGAAAGCTCAGGGCCGCCGCGTCGAGGACCGCCGTCCCCACACCCAGCGTTCCCTGAACGATCAGCGGCGCCAGGGCATTGGGAAGGATGTGGCGGACGATGATCCGCGCATCGGAAAAGCCCAGGGCGCGCGCCGCCGCCACGTAGTCCTGTTCCCGGAGCGAGAGCACCTGGCCGCGCATCAGCCGCATGTACTGGGGCACCGCGACCAGCGCGACGGCGTACATGGTGTTCTCCAGGCTGGGTCCCAGAAAGGCGGCAAAGGCGATGGCCAGCAGGATGCTGGGGAAAGCCAGCATCAGGTCCACCAGCCGCCCGGAGATCATGTCGAACCAGCCGCCGTAGTACCCCGCCAGGGCCCCCCACACGGTGCCCGCCACGGCAGCCATCAGCATCGACACCACGCCCACCCGCAGGGAGATGCGGGCCCCGTAGATGATGCGGCTCAAGACGTCGCGGCCCTGGTGGTCCGTGCCCAGCCAGTGCTCGGCCGACGGCGGCTGGAGGCGTTGCAGCAGATCCGCGTCGTCCGTCGGATGGTACGGCGCCAGCAGCGGGGCCAGTAGAGCGACGAGGACGAAGGCCAGGACGATGCCCCCGCCCAGGACCGCCGACCGGTGGCCAAGAAAGCGGCGCCAGAATCCGTGGCCCAGCGGCAGCGGCGCCGCCGGCGGCAGGGGGGCTGCAGATTGCATTTCGCGGGAAAGGGCTGCCATGCGTTTCCCTCCGTGCGGTTCCCGGGCACCAGCCGGTCATCAGTCGTAGCGGATGCGCGGGTCCACCAGGGCGTAGAGCAGGTCGACCACCAGGTTGGTCAGCACGAACAGGGTGGCCACGAAGAACACGGCGCCCTGCACGGCGGGATAGTCGCGGTAGCTGATGGAATCGACGATATACCGTCCCACGCCGTTCAGGGAAAAGATGGTCTCGGTCAGCACCGCGCCCCCCAGCAGGCTGCCCACCTGGAGGCCCGTCACCGTCAGAACGGGCAGCATGGCGTTGGGCAGGGCGTGCCGCAGGGTGACGATTCGCTCCAGAAGGCCCTTGGCCCGGGCCGTGCGCACGTAATCCTGCCGAAGCACCTCCAGCAGGCTGGAGCGGGTCATGCGCGCGATGAAGGCGGCCGGGATGGTGGCCAGGGCCAGGGCGGGCATGACCAGGTGCCGGGCGGCATCGACGAAGGCAGGCAAGTTGCCCACCAGCAGGGTGTCCACCAGGTACATGCCCGTGATGAAGGGCACCTGGGCCTCGTATTCCACCGACAACCGGCCCGACGGCGGCAGCCACTTCAGGTCGACGGCCAGGTAGTACATCATCACGAGCCCCAGCCAGAAGATGGGCATCGAGACACCGACCATGGATCCCGCCATCACGCCGTAGTCCAGGATGGTGCGGCGCCGTACGGCGGCGATGACGCCGGCCAGCACCCCCAGGGGGATCGCCACCAGCATGGCGGCAAAGGTCAACTCGATGGTCGCCGGCAAGCGGACGGCAATGTCCCGGCTGACGGGCAGGCCGCTGCGCAGGGAGCGCCCCAGTTCCCCCCGCAACAACTGGCCGGCGAAGCGCCCGTATTGCACCCAGAAGGGATCGTTGAGCCCCATCTCCTCCCGCAGCCGGGCCAGCATCTCCGGCGTGGCCCGTTCCCCCAGGATGGCCTGGGCCGGATCGCCGGGGATAAGGTACAAGAAACCGAAGACGGCCACCGAAATGCCGAACAGGGTCGGAATGAGCAGCAACAACCGTTTGATCACATACCGCAGCACGCTCTCGCCTCGCTATCTCCGGGCGCTAGCCCGCCCCGCGCCCGCACCCGCCGCCGGATGCCACAGGGGTACACCGGGCGGCCTTGGGCCCCGGGCAAGGCGCAGGCCGGGACGGGGTCCCCGCCCCGGCCTGCGACCGTTCCGTTGCCCTCCGCCACCTGTTGCCTTCCCGGCCACCGCACCCGCCTGCCGGCAGAAACCGGCGCACTCCGGGACTGCACTCCGCGGTCTAGCGGGTAACCGACACCTTATGCAGCTTCTCGCTGCCCAGCGGGCTCGGGACCAGCCCCTCCACGCCCTTGCGCACGATGATGGGCGAGCGGGCGTGGGCCAGGGGGATCATGGGCACGTCCCGGTGGATGATCTCCTGCGCCTGCCGGTAGAGCTGGTCCCGCTGGGCCTGGTCCGGGGTGCGCTGCGCCCGCACCAGCAGCTGGTGGACCTCCTCGCTGCGGTAGAAGGAGATGTTGCCGGCACCGGGCGTGCGGGCGTTGTCCTTGTCCAAAAGCACGTACAGGAAGTTGTCGGGGTCGCCGTTGTCGCCGATCCAGCCCAGCAGGGCCATGGGGTGCTCCCCGTTGCCCGTCTTCTCCAGGTAGACGTCCCACTCGTGGCGGACGATCTCCGCCTGGATGCCCACCGCCGCCAGCTGCTGCTGGATGGCCTCGGCGATCTGCTCGGGCTGGGGCATGTAAGGCCGCGGCACGGGCATGGTCCAGAGCTCCGTCTGGAACCCGTCGGGATGGCCGGCCTCGGCCAGCAGCTCCTTGGCCCGCTCGGGGTCGTACTCGTAGTCCTGGATGTCGTCGTTGTAACCCCACATGGCGGGCGGCATGGGGTTCTTGGCCGCCTGGCCCAGCTCACCCCAGAAGGCCTTGACCAGCTCCTCCTTGTTGATGGCGTGGGCGATGGCCTGGCGCACCCGCACGTCGTTGAAGGGCTCCTTGTCGTTGTTGAGCGCCAGATAGCCGACGTTGTTCGCATCGCGGTAGAGGATGTCAAACTGGCCGGTGTCGATGGTGGGCAGGTCGGCCGGGTTCGGGTCTTCCATCACGTCGATGGTCCCCGCCATCAGTTCGGCCAGCCGCGCCGAGTTGTCCTTGATCGCCTTGTAGACGATCCGCTTCATCTTGGGTTTCGGCTCGCCCCACCACTGGTCGTAGGCCTCCAGCACGATCTGCTGGTCCGGGACCCATTCCACGAACTTGTAGGGTCCGGTGCCCACCGGATTGCGGCCGAAGTCGGCGCCGTACTTCTTGATCGCCTCCGGGCTGGCGATGGCGAAGCACGGCATCGCCAGGTTCTGCAGGAAGGGCGCCAGCGGCTCCCGCAAGGTAAAGCGGACGGTATACTCGTCCACCGCTTCGACCTTCTCGATCACCGACTCCTCGTCGAACCCGCCGAACATGTAGGCGTAGTATTCGAAGTTCTCGCCCTCGTGCCGGTAAGGGTTGTCCGTCTTCATCCAGCGCTCGAAGTTGAAGACCACGGCCTCGGCGTTGAAGGGCGTGCCGTCGTGGAAGGTGACGCCCTGGCGCAGGTGGAAGGTCCAGACCTTGCCGTCGTCGCTGACCTCCCAGCCGGTGGCCAGCCACGGCTCGACCTCCGTCTTGCCCTCCTTGAACTCCACCAGCGTGTCGTAGATCTGGTGGGTGACCTTCATGGACTCGCCGTCGGTGACATTGGCCGGATCCAGCGACACCGAATCGCCGCCGCGCCCCCAGACCAGGGTGTCCGCCGGCAGGCCGGCCTCCCCGCCGCCGCTGCCCCCGCCACCCTCACCCGAAGGTTGGGCCGGCGCGCCGCACGCCGTGGCCAGGACCGCCAGGACGGCCACCAGCGCCAGCGCCTGCAGGCGCCGCCGCCACGTCTTCACCATCAAAGCCCCCCTCACCCTTCGGCCCGGGAGTGGTGTACACCGCCCTGCCGCCCGCGGGCGCAAGGCGCGCCGGCGGCACGGTTCCGGGTCCGTGATGGGGTGGATTTCGCCGCGCTGGACGAGGTTCCTCCCCAAAAAATGGTCAAACTGGTCAAGCCGGGTTCCCCTGCCGCCGAGCCACCTTCTCGGTGATGAGGCGTACGAAGTCTTCCAGGGACTGGCTGCCCAGATCACCCCGGTCCCGGCTGCGCACGGCGACCTGGCCCTCCTGGGCCTCCCGATCGCCGACCACCAGCATGTAGGGCACCTTTTCCACCTGGGCCTGGCGGATCTTGTACCCGAGCTTCTCGTCCCGGGCATCGACCTCGACCCGCAGGCCCGCCGCCCGCAGCCGTTCTTCCACCCGGCGCGCGTAGTCGTGGTGCCGGTCGCTGACGGGCAGCACCCGGACCTGCACCGGGGCGAGCCAGACGGGGAAGGCGCCGGCATAGTGCTCGATCAGGATGCCGATGAACCGCTCCAGGGAGCCCATGATGGCCCGGTGGATCATCACCGGCCGCTGCTCCTGGCCCGCGGCGTCCACGTAGGTCAGTTCGAACCGGATCGGCATCTGGAAGTCCAGCTGCACCGTGGCCGTCTGCCACTTCCGCCCCAGGGAGTCGATGACGTAGAAGTCCAGCTTGGGCCCGTAGAAGGCGCCGTCGCCGGGCGCCAGGGTGTAGTCCCGGCCCGCCGCCTCCAGGGCCCGCGCCAGGGCCGCCTCCGCCCGCTCCCACAAGGCCGGATCGCCCATGAACTTCTCCGGCCGCGTGGCCAGCTTGATCTCGTAGGGCATGCCGAAGGTGCCGTAGATGGTGTCCACCAGCTCCAGGACGCGGCCGATCTCCTCTTCGATCTGGTCCTCCCGGACGAACAGGTGGGCGTCGTCCTGCTCAAAGCCCCGCACCCGCAAGAGGCCGTGCAGCGTGCCGGAGCGCTCGAAGCGGGCCAGCCGGCCGTATTCCGCCAGGCGGAGGGGCAGGTCGCGGTAGGAGCGGATCCGGCTGCGGTAGAGCAGGCAGTGCCCCGGGCAGTTCATCGGCTTGACGCCGAACAGGGCATCCTCCCGCTCGATCAGGAACATGTTGTCGCGATAGTGCTCCCAGTGGCCGGAGCGATGCCACAGGTCAACCTTTAAGATCTCGGGGGTGCGGACCTCCTGGTAGCCGTAGCGCGCCTGCAGCTCCCGGGAGAACTGTTCCAGGAGCCCGTACACCGTGGCCCCCTTGGGATGCCAGAAGGCATACCCCGGCGCCACCTCCTCGAAGTGGAACAGGTCGAGCTCGGGGCCCAGCTTGCGGTGGTCGCGGCGCCTGGCCTCCTCCAGCCGCTGGAGGTGCTCCTCCAACTCCCGGGCGGAGGGGAAGGCGGTGCCGTAGATGCGGGTCAGCATGGGTCCCTTCTCGTCGCCCTTCCAGTAGGCGCCCGCCACGCCGGTGAGCTTGAAGGCCTTGATCCGCCCCGTGGACGGCAGGTGAGGCCCCCGGCAGAGGTCGACGAACTCCCCCTGCTCGTAGACCGTCAGCGGCTCGTCCTCGGGGATGGCCTCGATGATCTCGACCTTGTACCGCTCCCCCCGCTGCCGGAAGAGATCCAGGGCCTCCTGCCGGCTGACCGGCCGCCGGCGGATGGGCAGGTCTTCCTGCACGATCCGGGCCATTTCCCGCTCGATGGCTTCCAGATCGTCGGTGGAAAGGGGCCGGGGGGTCTGAATGTCGTAGAAGAACCCGTCCTCCAGCGGCGGCCCCACGGCCAGCTGGGCTTCCGGCCAGAGGCGCTTCACCGCCTGGGCCATCAGGTGGGCCGTGCTGTGGCGGTAGACCTCCCGCCCCGCCTCGTCGGCGAAGGTGAGAATCTCCAGCCGGCCGTCCTCTTCGAGGGGCCGGTTCAGGTCGATGACCTGCCCGTTCCAGCGGGCCGCCACCGCGTCCCGGGCCAGGCGCGGGCCGATCTGCTGGGCCACCTCCAGGGGCGTGATGCCCCGGGGCAGTTCCCGGCGGCTGCCGCCGGGCAGCTCCACCACGATCATGGCGCCAGTCTCCCTGCGCGCCGGTTCGTCCAACGTCCCTCACCGTCCTTCTAGGGATCTGAAGCGGGCAAAAGAAAGGGGCCCCGTCCCAAAGGGACGAGGCCCGCCGGCCTCGCGGTTCCACCCTTTTTGGTGCCACCGGGGATGGGAACCCGCCCCAACTACCGCATGGCACCCGCTTTCTGCCCGGTAACGGGGGCCACCGGCCGGTCCTCGGTGCTGCAGGGAGGCTCTTGCAGCCTCCGCGGGCCGCGGCCCCGGTCGCCGCCGCGCCGGCGGCAGCTGCCCGCCCGCTCCCGGCCCCCGGCGGGGGTGCCGCTGTTCCGGGGCGGCGCCGCCGCCGGCCGGTCGAACCCGGCCGCCGGGCCCTGCGCTCGCACCTGGGACCGGCAACTCCGGGGTGGTAACCGGCGGTGGCCTTCCGGGGCAGGCTCCCAGCCCCCCGCCCGCGGTGCCCGGCTGCACTCCACCCCGGGCTGGCCGCGGCGGGGGACCCGCCCTCTCTGGCGGGGCCGCTCCTCCGGTCGTGTCCCCTTCATCGTCGCCGGCGTGCCCGGATCCTCCGGGCACCGGTTTGGCCGAAATTATAGCCAACCCTGGTGCCGGGGCAAAGGGGATCCTGCGCGCAGCCATCGAGCCACCGTCACGGGCCGCCATGCCCCGACGCGGCACGCGGCCGCCCCGGCGGGGTCCGGCCGGCCGCCGCCCCCGCGCCTGCGGCCGGGGTTTCAGGCGACGGTCACCAGGAGCGCCTGGAACAGGCCGACCAGGAATCCCAGCACCGCCCCCGACCACTCGACGAAGCGCAATTCCTTCCCGGCCAGCCGCAGGACCAGATCTTCAACGCCTGCCGGGTCGAGGGCCAGCAGCTTCCGTTCCACCACCGGACCCAGGCGCAGGCCCTCGCCCGCGGCGGCCCAGAGGCCCTCGGCCAGCTCGGGAAAGCGGCGCGCCACCTCGTAGCGCGCCTCCTGGGCGATGCGATCGGCCAGCTGCAGGGACCAGGCGCGAGGAACCAGCGCCGGCAGGCGGGCCAGCACCGCCTCCCGCACCATCCGGGCCACCGCGTCGGCCGCCGCCCGGTCCAGGGGCAGCCGGCGCAGGTGTTCCCGCACGTCGGCCGCCGTCAGCAGGTCCCGTTCCACCGCCTCGGCCAGGGCGCGGGCCAGGTCGGCCTGGCGGCGTGGCAAAAGGCCCTGCAAGGTCCATCCCACCCCCGGCACCCGCCAGGGCCGGATGGGCCGGAACAGGGCCCAGATGGCCACCCGGTTGGTGGCCCAACCGATGAGCCCGCCCGTCAGGGGCAGGGTGAACCACGCCGTGTCCACGGGCGTCCCTCCCGGCCGCCACTATACCACGGCCGCGGGAACGCCGGGCGCCTCCCCACCTGCGGGCCGGCGGTGGCTTGCCGGCGCCGGCACGGCAGGGTCACCGGGCCGACGGGGCCGGAGCCGCCGGGCGCCGCTGGCGCGAGCGGCAGCGGGTGCAGCCCGTGCAGACCTCCACGCGGTTGCCGAAGACCTGCTCCAGCATGTCCCGGGTGTCACCGCCCAGCCCCTGGTTGCGGCGGCGCAGGTGCACCACGAACCGGCGGGCGGCCACCGTCACCAGGGCGCTGACCAGGGCGTCGCCGGGATCCGGCGCCAGCCCCTCCCCCGGGCCGGCCACCCAGGCCTCTCCCGGCGGCAGGGACACGGCCCGCCCCTGCTCGTCGGTCATGGTGAAGGCGCCCGACGGTTCCACCACCACATGGACCACGTCCAGCCGCGGCACCTGCAGGTCGACGAACTGCCGCAGCAGCCGCACGAAGTCCCGGTACTCCCGGTCCAGCAGGTACTCGTCCACCGCCCGGTCCACGGCCAGCTCCAGGGCCTCCACGTAGTCCCGGCACCGGAACCGCAGAAACCCGTCGACCAGGAGCAAGCCGGCGCCCTCCACGTACGCGGCCACCTGGCGGCTCAACTGGTAGCGGAGCTGCCCGTCCCGGGCCGGCGCGGCGGCCAGGTGCCGGCGGGCGTAGGCCAGGGCCTGGTGCCGCGCGTCGGGGGCCAGATGGGCGTAGCGGCGGGTGACCAGCCGCTGCATCAGGTGCCAGCGGTGCTCGTCGTGGATGAAGGCCACGATGGCCCGCACCACCCGGGCGCGCCAGTCGCGGAACAGGGGATCGGCCTCCGACGCGGGCACCGACTCGCCCCTTCCGGCGGGGCCGGCACCGGTACCTGCGGGCGGCGTGGTCACCCATTCCGCCGCGGCCACCCCGTTCGGGTCGCCGCCGGGCCGGCTCGGGGCCCCGGCGGCGCCGTTCCCGCCCCCCGCGCCGGCAGGGCGGGTGCCGGGCGCCCCGGACTCCGCGCCTGCCCCGGGCCGCCCGGCTTCCCCTGAGCCGCCGCTGGTTCCGCCCGGGCGGCCTCCAGGGGTGCCGGCGCCCCCGACCCCGGCGGTGCCGGGATGCGCTGCCTGGGCCGGCGTGGAGCGCAGGGAGGAACCGGCCGGTCCCGGGGCGGCGCCGCGCCGCCGGGACGGCGCACCGCGGGCGGCCGCGCCGGCGGCCGCGCCCAGGGCCCCCGAAATCCACCCCGGCCCTCCCAAGAACAGGCCGCTGAAGTCGTACCGCAGCTCCGCGGCCATCCGGCTCCAGGGTACGGCCGGACCCGGGGAACCCGGCCGCGCGCCTCCGGCGCTGCCGGGTTCCTCCCCGGACCCGGCAGCGCCGCCGGGACCCCCGCCCGGGACCGCCGCCGGGTCGGCCGGGGTCCGGCTGCCGCCCCGCAACGGCCCGTTCCGGCGCCGTCCCGGGAAGGCGGGGCCCTGGACGGCCAGGAAGAACCAGTTGCCGCACTGGTATTCGCTCAGCTGGGGCGGCTCGAGCCCGCAGGCCGCCGCCAGGGGGGTCAAGGCGGCCACCTCCTGCTCCAGCCGCTGGCGCAAGGAATCCGGCGGTTGGGCGGTGCCGATGACCAGTAGGTCGGACATTCCCATCGCTCCCTTCCCCGCCGCCTTCCCCCGTAGTGTGAGCACGGGGGCGGGGGGTCAACCGCCAGGCCCCATGTCACCGATATGGCCGGGCGAGGGAGGACATGCCGGGGCAGCGTGGGCGGCCGCGCGGTGAAGCGGCGGTGCGGCGGCGATCAAGGCACCCATGTCCGGCCTGCCAGCAGCGGGCCCAGGGCGATCACCTGAACGGTCACTCGAACGGCCACCTGAACGACCGGATTAACGACCGCTGGCGCGAACGGCCGCCGCAAAAGCAGAAGACCCGGCCGCCGGGTGGGGCCGGGTTCCGATACCAGCTCCGGGCCAGGGTGAAGGGCGGAACCCGCTAGCGGAGCCCAAGGCGCAGGGCGAAGGCGAGACAGGGGGCGAAAGCGGGGGCCGGCGCGGCACCGCGTCCGGCACTCTCGAGGTCGGCCCGGTGGCCACGGTCAGGAGGTGGCGGCGTCACGGTCCCCGGTGGCGGCACCGTCCCGGCTGGTCGGGCCGCCTTCAGCCGGCCTCGCAGCGCCAGCCGGATCACCGCCCAGAGCGGCCCGGACGGCGGGATCCGTCGCCTCCCAAACCTGGGGCGCCCGGGCGCGGATGGCCTCCCCCACCGCCCGCCGCTGGGCGTCCGAAAGCCCCTCCAGGTCGATCACCCCTTTAAGGGCCCGGGACATGTCGTTGACGTGACGTGCCAGGTGCTTGTACCCCGCCATGGCCTGCCGGTCGATCCACATAGGACTGGCCACGGCGCCCCGCACCCCGCGCCCGCCGGCGCCGCCCTGGGCGATCCAGACCACCCAGTACTGGCGGGCCCCGGGCACCTGGGCCGGATCGTCCACCCAGCGTACCCCCTGCTCGACCGGCGATTTGGCGTGCAGGGCACCCGGCGACACGGTGGCCCGGTCGCCGTCCACCAGGATGGCGGCCAGGCCCCCTAGATGGCTGTGGGGCCCCGACCGGGTTCCTACCAGTTGCAGCCGCACGGCCCCGCCGCCCCCACCGGCGCTGCCCCCACCGCCGGACGCACCGCCGGATGAAGGCGCCGGACTGCCCTGGCCGCCCGGGGAACGCACTGGCGGAAGCGTTTCGCCTGAGGGTACCACGCGCCATCCCTCCATGGGTCGAGGCCGGGTCAAGGCCCGCTCCGGGTGAAGGCTCGCTTCCAGGGCGTCAAGGCCCGCCCGCGGCGGCTCCGCCCGTGCTCCGCCCGGTTTCCGGACGAACCTGCCCGCAGCGCCCGCCGGGCACACCCCCGGCGGGCATGCCGGCGGGACCGGCCGGTCGGGCGCGCGGGACGGGCCGGGAATACCGACCGCGCCCTCAACTGTCCCGGGTCGGCCGGCGGGCGGGCATCTCCTCCAGGCGGACGGGCACGCGGAACAACTCGGCGCCGCGCAGCACCGTCACCTCCAGCTGGTCGCCGGGCCGGCGGCCCACCAGCCGCTTGCGCACGTCGCCGATGGTGTCCACATGTTCCCCCTGCACCGCCACGATCATGTCGAAGACCTGCAGGCCGGCCTTCTCCGCCGGACTGGAGGGCATCACCCGGGTGATGACGATGCCCCGGTCGGCCGGCAGTTCGAAGGTGCGCACCCAGTTGTCGTCGATCACCTCGGCGTACCCCTGGATACCCAGCCACAGGTGCCGCACGGCCCCTTCCTGCAGGATCTGGCCGGCAATGGCCTCCACCAGGTGGACCGGCACGGCAAACCCCAGGCCATGGGCGTCCAGCTTGACCGTGGTGAGCCCGATGACCCGGCCGTCCAGCAGGGCCAGGGGCCCACCCGAGTTGCCCGGGTTGATGGGCGCGTCCGTCTGGATCAGCCCGTCCAGCGGCGTACCCTGCGGGGTAGGCAGCGACCGGTCCACCGCGGAAATGATCCCCATGGTCACCGTGGTGCCCAGGCCGAAGGGGTTGCCCACGGCGATCACCGCCTGACCGGGCTTCAGGCCGCGCGAATCGCCCAGCGTCGCTGCCGGCAGCGGGCCGCTGGCGATCTCCACCACGGCCACGTCGTACACGCGGTCGCGGCCGGCCACCGTCCCGGTGACCCGCTTGCCCGACGGCAGGAGGACCATGACCTCCGCCGCGCGGCCGACCACGTGGGCATTGGTCAGGATCAGGCTGCGGCCCGGCTCGGAGCGCCAGATCACGCCGGAACCCACGGCGTCGATGAGGCGCCGCCCGCCGCGCCGGTGCTGCCGCGCGATCTGCACCACCGACGGGCTCACGGCCTCCACCGCGCGGGTGATCCACTGGGACAAGGGGTCCATCCAGGGCTCGGTCACTCCGAAGCCTCCTCTCTCCCTTGAGGAAGGCCGGGAGCGCGGGCCACCGGCCCACGCTCCCGGCCGGCGAGCGCGCCCCGCGCGGGCGCGGGGCGCGCCGTGGCGCCGCACGCCATGGAGGCGCCTTTCGCCTCCGCGGCATGCGGATCCTTCGCAGGATGACTTTGACTATCACTGACGTTCGTTTTCATTCTACGCCTCCGGCTCCCGGACGGTCAATGAACCGCCGCCGGCAGGGAACCGGTAGCGGAAGGGGGCCGCCGGGAACAAAAACGGGCACCGGCCCTGCTCTCCGGTGCCCGTCGTGGGCGGTAGTGGACTCGAACCACTGACCCCGTCGACGTCAACGACGTGCTCTACCAACTGAGCTAACCGCCCGCTCAACCCCTGCGCTGCAGGACGGATTATAGGAGCCGCGCGGCAGGCCTGTCAACCCGGCCTTCTGCCGGCCCCGGCTCCCTCCCGGGACCCGGGAGCATCCGGGGAGCCACTTCCCTCGCCGCTCTTGCAGCTGCAGGTCCGCTGCAGGTCCTGATGGGGAGGTCGACCCGGACCTCCCGCCGGCGATCCTCCGCCGGTGACCGTTCCGCCGAAGGACCGCTCCTGAGGCCGCGGCCGGATTCGAACCGGCGAGTAAGGGCTTTGCAGGCCCCTGCCTTACCACTTGGCTACGCGGCCTTGCTTCGCCGACGCGACCTTGCTTTCACGGCGCGGCCTTTCGCGTCGGCGGCCCTTGGCCGACCGGAGCTTGGGCGTTGCCGCCGCCCGCCCGTATGCCTGGAAGCCCGCGGGCCGGGCGGATTGATCCGCCCTCCGATTATACCCTGCCGGGTGTGCCCTGCAAAGCCGGCCTGGACAGCAGGATGGAGCAGCACGCCCTGAAAAGGGGCGAAACGCTCCCTGCAGTGCCCTGCGCCGCCACCGGGGCACCGCAACGCCGCCCCAGGGCGCCACAAAAGGAACCGGGACAGGTCCCAGCCGCACCTGTCCCGGAGGCGGAGCCATGAGCGGGAGACGGGATTCGAACCCGCGGCCTTCTGCATGGCAAGCAGACGCTCTACCCCTGAGCTACTCCCGCATGAGACCACATGGCAGGGCCTGTGCTGCCGGAGCCGGCCCGGAGCACCGGGACTCGCCCGGTGCCGGGTTCGTGCCGGGCCGTCCTGGCCGGGCGGCCCTGCGGCGTTCATTTTAGCAACCCCTCCGCACCCTGTCCACACCACCCGTTGCCAGCCGCGCGGCCCGGCCCGGCAGCCGCCGCCCGCAGCGTGGGGCCGCTACCCCACCGCCGGCCTGCCGCTCCCGGGGTCGCGTAGCCCCGCCTTGCCAGCCCCGGCCCCAACGTCCCTCTACCGCGGCAGGTTCCGGAGCGGCAGGCATCCTTCCCTTCGGGTGCGAAAAACAAAAAACGGGTTCTGGCACGAAAGGACGGTGGAGCTTCGGTGGCCGTGAGTTCTCGCTACAACCCCACCTGGGATCTGGAAACCTTCTTCCCCGGTGACAGCGCATCGCCGCAGTTTGAATCCTTCCTGGCTTCCCTGGCCCAGGACCTGGACCGCCTCCGGCAGGAGGTGCGCCGGCTCGACCCCGGCGCTCCGGCGGCGCACTGGGAAAGCCTGGTCAACGGCCTGCAGGACGCCGGCGCGCGGCTGGGGCAGGCGGGCGCCTTCACCTACTGCCTGGTCTCCCAGGACACCACCGACGAGCGGGCGCGGCTGTTGCTCACCCGCGTGGGCGAGCTGCGCGCCACCTACAACAACCTGTGGACCGACCTGGACCGGCACCTGCTGGCGGTGTCCGATCCCGCCTGGCGGGCCCTCCTGGAGCACCCCGGCCTGCGGGAAGTGGCCTTCGCCCTGAACGAACGCCGCCGCCGGGCCCGGGAGCGCATGGACCCCGAGCTGGAATCCCTGGCCGGCTCGCTGGCGGTCGACGGCTATCATGCCTGGGGAGACCTCTACGAGCTGGTGGCCGGCCGTATCCGGGTTCCCGTGCAGGAAGGGGATCGCACCGTCCACCTCTCCGTCGGTCAGGCGGCCAATCGCCTGGAGGATCCCGACCGGGCCGTCCGCGCGGCCGTGTTCGACCGCTGGGAGGCGGCCTGGGGCCAGGAGGCCGAGGTCATCGCCGCCGCCCTCAACCACCTGGCCGGGTTCCGCTGGCAGTGGTACCGGCGCCGCGGCTGGAATGACATCCTCAAGGAACCCCTGGACGAGAACCGCATGCAGCGCGCCACCCTGGAAGCCATGTGGGATGCCGTCGCCCGCAAGCGCGGCGCCCTGCTGGAGTACTTCCGCTGGAAGGCCGAACGGCTTGGAGTCCAGCGGCTTGCCTGGTTCGACGCCCATGTTCCCGTCTACCAGGCCCAGGGCAAGGTGACGTACGACGAGGCTGCGGACTTCGTCATCGAGCAGTTTGCCCGCTTCAGCGACGAGCTGGCGGGGCTGGCCCGGCGCGCCTTCAGTGAGCGCTGGATCGAAGCCGAAGACCGCCCCAACAAGCGGGCCGGCGGGTTCTGCACCGGCTTCCCGCTGAGCCGCCAGTCCCGGATCTTCATGACCTTCGGCGGAACGGCGTCCAACGTGGGCACCCTGGCCCACGAGCTGGGACACGCCTACCATCAGTGGTTGATGGACGACCTGCCCGTGCTGGTCCGGGACTACCCCATGAGCCTGGCCGAAACGGCCTCCACCTTCGCGGAGCGGGTGGTCACCGACGCCGCCATCCGGCATGCGCCCGACACGGACACGCGCCTGGCCTTCCTGGAGCAGCAGGTGCTGGACGGGGTCTCCTTCTGCATGAACATCCACGCCCGCTTCCTGTTCGAGACGGCCTTCTACGAGGCGCGCCGCCAGGGTCCCCTGAGCGTGGCCGACCTCAACGGCCTGATGGAAGACGCGCAGCGCCGTGCCTACCACGACAGCCTGGACCGGTACCACCCGTACTTCTGGGCGTCCAAGCTGCACTTCTACGCCACCGACGCGCCGTTTTACAACTTCCCCTACACCTTCGGCTTCCTCTTCAGCTCCGGCCTGTACGCCCGGGCCCGGGCCGAAGGACCGTCGTTCGCCCGCCGCTATGCCGCCCTGCTGCAAGACACCGGCCGCATGACGGTGGAAGACCTGGCCCGCCGGCACCTGGGCGTCGACCTGACCCGGCCTGCCTTCTGGGAAGAGGCCCTGGACACCGCCCTGGCGCCCCTGGACGAATTCCTGCAGCTGGCGAGGGCGGCGGGCAGCGGCAAGTAACCCCGAGCCCCAGGCCCGGCAGGCGATGCCGCCCCCGGGGACGAACCGACAAGGGGGTGGAGGCCCGGCCAGCGGGCGCTCCACCCCCGTCTTTTACGACCGCCGCCGCGGCTCGAAGGTCTTGCAGCAGGTGTCCGTGGCCTGGCGAGCCGGCGTTCCACCAACCCGGCTCGACAGCTCCTGGATTTCGGCCGCGTCGATCCGGTTGGGGAACCGGTCGCTGACCCAGTCGTGGGTGATGAGGATCTGCTCGGCGTCGCAGTAGTTCCCCTCCCGCCAGTAGTGGCAGTCGGCCACCGTGCACCGCACCCCGACGAGCACCGCGCTCCCCTCCTTGATTGCCCGGGCGGCGCCTTGAAACCCCTCGACCGGCGCCTTACCTGCGCCCCCAGGCCCCCAGGCGCCCAGGCGCCTGCCCGCGTTCCACTGGAAGAGCATGGCCCGGTCGGGCGATTCTTATCCAGGCGCCGCCTCCGCCATGGCGACGGGGACCCGCCCGGTGAACGGCACCGTGGCGGCCGGCCCCCAGGGACAGCCGCTGACCACGGTGCCGGGACGGGCTGGCGGGGCCCATGGCCACCCCCAGGGCAGGCGCTTTTTGCACCGCCAACAGAAAACCCGCGAGGCCTTGCGCCTCGCGGGTTCCTTGGCTGTGGCCCAGGGCGGAATCGAACCGCCGACACGGGGATTTTCAGTCCCCTGCTCTACCTACTGAGCTACCGGGCCCCACGTCCCTTTTTCCGGTCGCGCTTCGCGGTCGCGCTTCACCGTCGCGTTTCGCGTTGCCCGCGCTGCAAACGCCGGCCGGGTTCCCGGCTCTCCTTCCGGCCCGGCTCCCTGCATTACGACCGCCGCCGCGACCGACCCCTACTATACTGCAACCCCAACCGTCGCTGCAAGACAACAACTGGAGCAGGCCGGTGTGGGCGAACCAGGAATCGAACCTGGGACCCCTCGCTTGTAAGGCGAGTGCTCTACCGCTGAGCTATTCGCCCATCAACCCGCGACGGCAGCGCCCGAGCACGGGCCGCTGCCGAACCCGATCGCCGGAGCCGTTCCCCCGGGGCGGTTCTCCGTCCAGGGTCAGCCGCACCAGGTCGACCCGCCGCCGCCACCCGGCCAGGCGGCCCAGCGGGTGCGGGCCGGCCGGCGGGGCCGCCGCCCAGTATACCACCCGCAACCCGCGGGGGTAAAGGCGCCCGCGGCCCCCGGGCGGCCGGGTGCCGTGGGTTTCAGGCCGGCGGCCACAGCTTCAATCCCGTTTCCCCGTCGGGCGCCCGCTCCAGGACCGGCCCGTCCAGCACCCAGATGGCGTACTCGCAGGCGAAGACCTGCGTCCCCTCCAGCACATGCCCGCCCCACGCCCGCCCCTGGCCGTCGCCCAGGGTAAGGTGCAGGTGGACGAAAGGCTCCGTTTCGCCGCGCAGCCGGCTGATGTTTCCGGTGCCGGCCAGGATCTCGGCCGGTTCGTCCAGCTGGAAGTCGAGATAGCGCTGCTCCGCCTGGTCGTAAAAGGCCAGGCGTGCCCGCTCCACCGCGCCCAGCAGCTGGACCCAGCCCGTGACGATCTGGTGCTGGCGGGCCACGGCGGCCAGGGCCGCCAGGATGTCGTCACCCCGGCGCAGCCGTCCCACGATGACCCGGTTCAGGTTGAATTCCGGCAACGGCCGTCCTCCTCTCCCCCGCAGCGCCACCGCCAGCCCCGCCGGCATGCCTTGCGCCGACCCGCAGGCGGGCCGTCAGGCCAGGCCGCGGGCCGGGCCGCCGGCGGCCGGTTCGTCCCGGTGGGCACGGTGGGCTTCCCGGGCAAGGCGATGGCCGCGGTACAGCATCCAGACGCCGATGAGGTTGGCTACCGGCAGCACCGCCGGCACCCCGAACCGGGTGAGGGCGCCGCCCGATGAGAGAACCAGGGTCCCGGCCAGCAGCCACAGGGCGTAGGGATGCCGCGCCCGCCACCAGGAGGCGGCCGCGCCGCCCAGGAGCAGCAGCGCGCCGGGGACGGTCAACAGGGGCGAGTAGGCGCGGACGCCGGGATCCGCCCACCCCTCGCCGCCCACGGGCCCGCCGTCCGACAGGGCCGCCAGGTCGACCGGGGTACGGGCCGCTGCCACCAGCATGGCCATGCCGATGACGGCCAGCACCGCCAAGATGGCATGGGCCCACGCCCGGCGGAAGACCAGATAGGCAGTCCCCGCCCCGAAGGCCGCCACCAGCCAGGCCGCCGCCACGTACCACAGGCGATACAGCCAGGGGCTCCAGCCCGCGAGGGAGGCGACGGCGTCGGCCAGGGCACTGGCCGCGAAGAGCACCAGGGCGACGAACCAGCACAGGGAACTGGGCGCGCGCCGCCGCAAGAAGCTGCGCCCGACCTCCCCAGCGAAAACCAGCGCCAGGAGGCCGCCGGCGGCGTGAAGGCCCGCCGTCAAGCAGGTCACGGTGGCCCTCCTATCCCGGCCCGCTGCGTCACACCGCCTCGACGTCGGTGACGCCCGGAACCCGCTCGCGCAGGATGCGCTCGATGCCTGCCTTCAGCGTCATGATGGACATGGGGCAGCCGACGCAGGCACCGATGAGGCGCACGCGCACCACACCGTTCTCGTCCACGTCCACCAGCTCGATGTCCCCACCGTCCATCTGGATGGCGGGGCGGATGGATTCCAGCGCCTGTTCCACCTGCTCGCGCATGATCGGGCCCTCCCATCGGCCCGCGCCGCGCGGCGCGGGCGGTCCACTCCCGGGGAGCGGTGATGCACCGTCACCTCGGGCCCGGCAAGCGGGCGCCGCCGGTGGCGGGTTGCCGGCCGAGGCGATTCCCGTCACGGCCTCGGCCTTCATGGCCTCGACCTCATTATAGAAGACCGGGCGAGCCGCGGCCATGGCGGGTGACCCGTGCCACGCCTTGCCAGGTTGCCCGGCACCGGCAGGCCGGCACACTACAGTTGGACCCGCCCGGTCGAACCCCGCCCGGGCGGGGTCGGGGGGGACCAACCATGGCAAGACGCCGCTTGATGTCGGAAGCCCTGCGGGAAGAGCTGGCCCGCGAGCTGGGTGTGTTCGAGCTGGCCGCCCGCCACGGCTGGGGTGCCGTGCCGGCTCGCGAGTGCGGCCGCCTGGTTCAGCAGGCGGTTCTGCGAGCGGAGACCCTGCTGGCCCAGCAGGAGGGGCGCTCGGACGCGCCGGTGATCCGGCAGCAGGGGGCCGGCCTGGCTCCGCACGCCCTATCACCGCAGGTCCCGCCGTTCGTCCAGAACCCGTCGCCCTGGCCCGGGCCGTGGCCCGGGCACGCCGCGGCCGCAGCACGCCCCTGGCCCGCCCACACCGGGCCCGCCCAGCCCTCCGGCCCAGGGGGCCAGTCACCGGCACCGCAACCGGCCATCGCCCCCTTGCCTGCACCCGGGTTCCTGGGTCCCCGGACAGCCGCCGGGGCACCGGCGGGGTTGGGGACGAACCCGGCCGCGGCGGGCGGTCCCCCGGCCGCCGGGCACCCGGCACCTCCTCAGCCCTGGCGGGCCAGGCAGCCCGGACCCGTGGTTCCCGCCGCAGCCGTCGTGACAACTGCGGCGGCGGCCCGGGGCGGCGGGCCCTGGCCGGTCTAGGAGGTGACCAGGGCGGGATCGTTACGGGGGACCGGGCTCGCCACCAGCCGCCGGTCCCCCGGCCTGATGCCCGGGCCTTCTTTCGACGCGGCAGCCCTCTTGGTGGTCCCATGGCCGGCACGGTGGCCACCGGCGCCCCGCCGGCGGCCCCGGATCCCCCGGAGATCCGGCAGGGCCCACACCTGTGCATTCCGGGAACCCCTCCGTTCCCGCCGCCGCTCCCGCCGCCGCGGCTGGCGCCGGCGCAGCCCCGCCGCCGCACCACGGTCCCGTCCCGTCCATGCCGCCCCCTCGCCGTCTATCCCTGCCCGCGGGCGCGTATGGTAAGGCGGGTGGGCGGGAGGTCGTTACAGCTTGGGTCAACCGGATCTGGTGCTTCTAGCGATCCTCGGCCTGGGCGCCCTGGGCCGCAACCCGCTGGTGACCGCGGCCGCAGGGATCCTGCTGCTGCTGCGCCTGCTCGGCCTGGCCTCGCTCCTTCCGTCTCTGGAGCAACACGCCATGTCCCTGGGGCTCATCCTGCTCATCGTGGCGGTGCTCATTCCCTTTGCCGACGGGCAGGTGACCCTGCAGCAAACGGTCCAGTCCTTCACCCGCGGCGGGCTGGCGGGCTATGCGGGGCTTGTGGCGGGATTCGTCGCCGCCGTGCTGGGCGCCCGGGGCATCGTGCTGCTGGAGCAAAACCCCCACGTGATCATCGGCTTGATCTTCGGGACCCTGGTCGGCGTGGCCTTCTTTCAAGGGATTCCCGTGGGCCCCCTGACGGCGGCGGGGTTTGCCGCCGTCCTGATGGAACTCCTGAGCCTCTTGCGGCGCGGCTTTTAGTGCTTGCGGCGGCTCGGCCGAGGGCCCCGGTGCCGCCCCGGCCCCGGGGCCGGGGCGGGCGGGGCCCGACTCTGCCCGTCGCCGGCTGCGGTACAGGGCATATGCCCCGATGGCCACCAGGTAAAGGCCGAACAGCCGCCGCAGGAGGTCTTCGGGCACCCGCGTCCCCAGCTGGGCCCCCGCCCAGGCTCCCACCGCGCTGCCGGCCGTCACCCGCAGGGCCAGGCGCCAGCGCAAGAACCCCTGTCGCCAGTGGACCCAGGCGGCCACCAGGGCCACGGCGGGAAAGGTGGCCAGCACCACGCCCTGGGCCACGGCCTGGGGCACCCCCAGGAGCAGCACCAGGGCCGGAACCAGCACGGATCCGCCGCCGATGAACAGGCCACTGAGGATGCCCGTGGCCACCGCCACCAGAGCGGCCCAGGGAAAGGTCACGCCCGCCTCACCGCCCCTCCGCGCCCTCCCGCGTTGCTCCGGTCCAGGTCCTCCCCGGGGCCCTGGCGATACTGGGCGGGCGCCCGCCGCCGCGGGTGGCCGCGGGTGGCCGCAAGCGGCCCCGCCCGGTTCACCACCCGTCAGCCGAACACCAGCATCCGCAGGCCCAGGAGCAGGAGGAACCAGCCGTACAGGCGCCGCAGCCCCCGGGGCTGGAGCCGCTCCATCCACCGCGCGCCCAGGGCCGCGCCCACCATACCACCGGCGGCCACCTGCCACGCCAGTTGCAAGTCGACCAGCCCCCGCGCCGCATAGACCGCGGCGCTGATGATGGAGGTCAGCCCCACCACCAGGATGGACGTGCCGTGGGCGCGGTGATCCGGCACTCCGAACCAGTAGACCAGGGCCGGAACCAGCAAGGTTCCACCGCCGACCCCCAGCAGGCCGTTCACCCCGCCGGTCAGGACGCCTGCGACGAGGGGCGCCCAGCCTTCCAGGCGGCGCCACGCCGGGCGCCGGGCGTTGTCCTGGTGGTCCACGCAGCTCCCCCTCCCTGCCCGGCCCGCGCCCGTCCCTAGGGTGCCCCCCGCCATCCGGCCGTTACCCGCTGGCCCGGGCAGCCCCATCCGCCCTTCCGCCCTCTCCGGCCCTCCCGGAGCGCCCGCCGGGAATGCCCGTGGCGGCTGCGGCGTGGCGGCGAGCGGCCTCGGGCGCGGCCGCGGGCCCACCGGGAGCGCAAGGTGGCGCGCTGTGGCAAAGTGGAGACGAGGTGGTGAACATGGATCCTGTCCATCCCGTGGGCGGGCAGGCGGGGGCACCGGCGGTAGGCGCGGCCCGCCTGGAGGTCACGGTGCATGGCCTGGTGCAGGGCGTGGGCTACCGGGCCTTTGCCCGGTCCCGTGCCCTGGACCTCGGCTTGCGCGGCTTCGCCCGGAACAACGCCGACGGCACCGTCACCGTGGTGGCGGAGGGAACACCCGAGGCCCTCCAGCGCCTGGTGGAGGCCCTGCGGCAAGGGCCTCCCGCGGGCCGGGTCGACGGCCTGGAAGTGCACTGGTCCGCTCCCCAGGGCCTGGGACCGGGCTTCGGCATCGGCTGAAGCGCTGGCCCCAACCCCCCGCCTCAAGTGGGGCGGCGCCGCCCCGGCCGGCGGGGCGGGGCCATACCAGACGGGGCCGGCACGGGGGCGGGGTGGGGTCATACCGGGCGGCGCCGGCCCGGGGCCGGGGTGGCGTCGCCCGGGGCCGGAGCAGCGGGAAGGTGGCCGCAGGACCCGGCCGCTTCCCGGGAAGGCTAGGGGCAGGAGGTGATCCCGTGCCCCAGCACGAGCGCAGGGACGAACCCACCCGCACCACGCCCCAAGATGGCCTTCCCGGGCAGGGACACCCGGCCGGCGCCCGCCGGCAGGCGGGCCCGGGGAGGACCGGTTCCCCGCAGGGCACCCACAGGCCTGCGGAGGCCCAAACCAACCCGGCCGCCGACGAGGGGCTCAATCCCCTGACCACCGCGGCGGCCGGCCACTGGGGACCCGCCTGGGTCCATGCCGGTGAGGGCGAGGGGGTCGACACCCCGGCGCCTTACAATCCGCTGTCGAACAGCGTGGGGTTCCAGCAGTTTGCGACCCACCCCGAGGAGTTCCGGTCGGCGCCCCAATCGATGCAGAATGACCCGCCGGGGGCCGGCGTGGTGACACCCTCGGTGAAAACCCCGCCTGCTCCGCAGCCGCCCCAAGCCCGCCCTGCCGGAGAAAAAACCGGCCGGGATGCCGCAGGGCGGCCGGAACCGGGCACGCCAGGGTCCTGACGGCGGGGATTCCCTGAGGACGGGGCATGCAAAGAGTATCCGGCCGGCTCCGTGACGGCGGAGCCGGCCCTTGTTTTCTCTCCTCCGGAGCGGCTTCCGCGGCTTCCGGAGCGGCTTCAGCGGCTTGGGGAGGGGCTTCGGGAGCCGCTTAGCCCCCGCCGCCCCCACCGCTGCCTCCGCCCATCCCGCCCCCGCCACCGCCACCGGCGCCACCCCCGCCGCCGGCACCGCCGCCACCGCCGCCGCCGGCACCGCTCAGCATTTGCTGCAGCTGCATGGTGACGGCCTGCCGGATCATCTGCTGGCCCTGGGGGGAGCGGAGGAACTCCTGCACGCCCGTCTGCATCGCCATCTGGCCCTGGGGCGAGCTGGCCACGGTCTTCAACTGCTGGACCAGCTGCTTTTGGCCCTCAGGCGTCAGCAGCACCTGCTGAGCCGCCAGCATCTGGACTTGCTGGGTGATGATCTGCTGAATCTGCGCCTGCATCTCCGGGCTCTGAAGTTCCTGGCGAACGGCATAGCGGACCTCTTCGGGGGACGGCTTGGCCTGGCCCCCACCACCGCCCCCGCCCCCCATGGCGCAGCCGCCGAGCCACAGCCCTCCCGCAATGAGGAGGGCCACCGCCGCGGCCCGGCGCCCGGAGACCGGGAAGCTACCCGGCGGGGGGATGCGGCGCACCAGGACCTGCCCGTCCCCTGACCCGGCTCCGCTCCCTCGACCGGCCGGCCCGCCCCCTCGCCCAGCGTGCCAACCCCGGCGACTGGCCTGCCGGTCCCATGTCCGTCCCGCGCTGCCCGAAGCCGTCGTTGCCCCTGCCCTCACGGCGGGTTCGTCCCCCCTCACCGCGCTGGCCCGGCCGCCTGGGTCCCACCCGGTGTGCATGTGTTGCCGGTGACCAGACTGAACCGGTTCTAACCTTTCTCCGGCGGGGGAAAGTATGCGCCGTGCGCCGTGGGGAAGATTGCCCGCCCCCGGCCTGGCGGGCGGGGAACGCTCGGGAACGGCCTGCTACCTGCCCCAGCGCCGGGGCTGGGGCAGCCGGGCCCCTACATTGCCGGAGCGCCGGCGGCAGCTTGGCGCCGCCACCACCCTGGACCACCTCCCCGAGGCGCTCGCCGGCGCCGCAAGGCGGGCCCACGGCGGCGGGACCGGCCAGGGCCCCAGGGACCTGTCCGGGCGGGCCGGGTTCGTCCCGCTAGCCGGCAGCCTCGCCCCTCCGGCCGGAGGGGGATTCCGCCGCCCGCCGGTCCCGCAAGCGGCGGTAGGCCGGCTCCAGGTAGCGCTCGTAGAGGTCGGGTCGCAAATACCCCGGGAAACCGGCGCGCCGGCGGTATTCCCGCAAGCGCACCAGATCCACGTCGGCCAGCACCACCTCGGCCCGATTCCAGGTGCGCGCCTGCGCCACGACCCCATCGCCGGCCGGGGTCAGCGGCAGGGGTGCGTAGACTGCGGCCCGCCCCGTCAGCTCGATGCCCAGGATCCGCCCCACGAGGGCAGGAACGATGCCGTAGACGGGGGTCTCCTGGACCCTGGCCCAGGTTCCGCGCCGGGCATGCCACTCGTTGTACGGCTCCGGGTTGGCGATGGGGACGACCACCATTTCGGCGCCCGCCAGGGCCAGCAGGCGGAAGGTCTCAAAATAGGTGGCGTCCATGCACACGGGAATGCCGATCCGGCCCAGCACCGTGTCGTACACGTCGAAGGAATCGCCGGGGCATACACCCCACTCCGCCTCCATGGGCAGCAGGTGGGCCTTGGCATGGCACCCGACGAGGCGGCCGTCGGGCCCGTAAAGGAACCCGAAATTGTAGAGGTTGCGGCCCCGGGGGAGCATGACGCTGCCGCCGTGAACAAAAACCCCATGGGCCCGGGCCAGGGCGGAAAAGGTGGTGTGGTAGATCCGGCCCACCGCCGGGCCCAGGAAGCGGAAGACATCGGCCACCGCCACGTCTCCCAGGCCGGCCAGGGCGGCCTGGGGTGAGGGGGCTGCGGCCAGCCGCTCGAAGCCGGGAAGCAGGCCAAGGAGCGCCAGCCCCACGTCCTCGGGAAAGGCGACCAGCTGGGCACCCCGGGCCACGGCGTCGCCCAGCGGCCGCGCCACCCAGCGGGCGAAGTCCTCCGGGCGGCGGAAGGTGTCCAGCTCCAGCTGCACCGCCGCCACCCGCACCCGAGCCGGATCCAGCCGGTGCAGGTTGGGGCTGCGCCGGATCCCCATGGCCGCCACCGCCCGCCGCAGGGGGCCGCCCCGCGCCGTCCAGCGCAGGATCAGCCGGAAGGCCTGTTGCTGCAACGCCTGCCAGATGCCGCCGGGCATGGTTCACGCTCCCCCGGTCCCGTCACCGTCTAGGGGCTGGGTTCCGCTGCTGGAAGCCGGGCTCCCTCCTTGCCCCCCGGCCGGCGGGATGCCGTTGCCGCCGTTGCCGGGCCCCGTCCCATGGGGCGCTGGCGCCGCCCTGGGGCGCCGCTTCCTGCGCCGCCGCTTCCTTCCCGGCGGTGCAGTCGCAGGCCCGGCAGCGGTGCGGCCAAACGCCGGTGGCCCGCCGGCCCCTTCCGGCCCGTTGCACGGCGCCGGGCCAGGCCCGGGGTCCGTGGCGGAAGCCGGCTCCGCCTCCCCGGGCCGGGCCGCTGGCGGTGACGCAGCAACGGGAGCCGTTCTACCGGGCTCCCGGGCGGCTGCCGCATCGGCGGGCGGGGCGCCGGCCGCGGCGGTGCGCCCTGCACCTCCGGCGTGCTGAGGGAGACCGGCGGGACCCGCCCTGCGGGCTCGCCGGCGCCGCCTGCCGGCCGGGCGCCGGCGTGCTCGCCCGGCATCCCGCGGTGCCGGCTCGCCGGCGGCCGGGGCGGAGGAAAGGCCCGGGAGGGCTGGAGGTGGATCTACCGGTCCCCCGTCCCCATCACCCGGCGCAGCCTGCCCCTCTTCCACCATGCCCGTAGCGCCTGCCAGCCGGCGGTAGGCCGGCAGGAGCTGGCGCAGGTACAGCGCGGGGTGGAGGTAGCGGTCCAGGGGGTACTGTTCCCGCACCGCCGCCAGGGCCGGCGCCTCCAGGACGGCAGCCGCCGGCTCGCCTCCGTCTTCCCAGGCCAGCCAGCCGCGGCCCGCGGGGGTGATCTCGCAAGGTGCGAAGATGGCCGCCTGGGGCACCAGGTTGCGCGTGCCCGCCTGCCCCGACGGCGCCGCGTGCACCCAGTACACCTGGGTCTGCTGGACCACCTGCCAGGGTCCTGCCGCTAGGTCCCACCGGCTGGCGGCATCCAGGGCGTGGCCCGGGTGGAGGACCAGCCGCACCCCCTCCAGGCTTGCCCAGCGGCCCACCTCGGGAATCCACCCGTCCCGTCCGACCACCAGGGAGGCCGTCCAGCCGCCAAGGGTGAAGGGTGTCCAGTCGTCGCCGGGTATCAGCCCCAGGGCCGCTTCCTCGGGCGTGGCGTGCAGCTGGGCCTGGCGCGCCAGGAGCCGGCCGTCGGGTCCGAAGCACAGGGCTACGTGCTCAAACCCCTCGCCCTGGGGAACCACCACCGTCCCCGGGCACAGGTAGATCCCCAGGGTCCGGGCGGCCTGGGCCGCCCACTCGGACCAGACCTCCGCGGCGGCGTCACCGAACTGGCGGGCCAGGGCGGCCAGCCGCCCATCCCAGCGGGGCGGCTCCCCCGCCAGGGCGCTTAGGGGCAAAAGCCCGCCCAGGCCGGAAAGGACCACCAGTCCCGCCGGCCACGGCGTCGAACGGAGCCGCGCTCCCCCGGCGCCGGCGGCCGCCCGCCTTGCGGTGGTTCGGGCCGTACCGGCAGCAGCCGGATCTTGGGATGTTCCGGAAACGCCGGCGCCGGCCGGCGGGGACGGGTCCAGGCTGCCCGTATCGGACGGAGGACCCCCGGTTGCCCCGGCCCCCCCACCGCCCGGCACCGGCTCCCATCCGGCGGGTTCCCCGGACCGGCGCTCCCGGCCCTCCGGTTCCCGTGCCCCGGCCGGCGGGGGTGTAGAAGCGCCGTGGAGCAGGCGCGGCGGGTGGGGCCGCACCACCTCGGCGGCGGCCAGCTTCCGGTAGCCGGCCAGCAGGGCCGAAAGGAGCCGCTCCCGCGCGGCCTCCAGATGGGGTACCGGTTCGACCCGGATGGGTACGGCCACCACCCGCAATCCCCGCATGGGCCCTCCCCCTTGCAGAGCTCGTCCTTGCATTCCCGTTCCAGGGGAGATTACGCCATCCCGGGAAAGCCCTGCTGCCGGTAGGCCTCGTAGAGCACCAGGGCCACCGTGCTGGCCAGGTTGAGAGAGCGGAGCCCCGGGCGCATGGGCACCCGCAGGACCGGGCCCGGCCGCTCTTCCACCAGGCCGGGCGGCAGGCCCCGCGACTCGCTGCCGAAAACCAGGACGTCTCCCGGAGCAAAGTCCATCTGGCTATACCACAGGCTGCCACGGGGGTCCAGATAGCAGAACCGGGCACCGGGCAGGGCAGCCAGCAGATCATCCCAGGTATCGTGGACCTGCCATTCCACGTGAGCCCAGTAGTCCAGACCCGCCCGCTTGAGCAGCCGGTCGCTCAACCGGAACCCCAGGGGCCGCACCAGGTGGAGCCGGGCGCCGGTCACGGCGCAGGTACGGGCCACATTGCCGGTGTTGGGAGCGATCTCGGGCGCCACCAGGACGACGTCGAACATGCGAATCCCGCTACCTCCTGCCGGAACGGCGGCAGGACACCGTGGAAACAGGTGCCCTCTTCGCCAGAACGGGGAAAGGTCCTTGTCGCCGGTCCGGAGATCCTGCCGCCGCGCCCCCGAAACACCGGGCATCCCGGCCACGGCGGAAGATCCGGCCGGTCCGCGAAGCCTGGCCGGCCGGCAGAGATGGGGACCACCGGACGGGCCGGGGCAGCGGGCAGGCGCCGGGCACGGGCAGCAGAACCGGCCGGTGCCGGGCCAGGATCCGGTAGAGGGCGGGTCCGGCCCCCAGACGGCCCAGCAGCGCCAGGACCGGCACCGCGGGCCAGAGCAGGGGGAGCCGCAGGGTGATGGCCTGGACGGCGGCAAAGCCCTGGTACCACCGGCCCGAGTCCCGGCCCCGGGCCAGCAGGGCCTGTTCCGCCTGGGCCGCTTGTTGCGGGCTGAGGGGCGGGCACGCCTCCGGCCCCTCCGGCCCCTCGGCCGTCGGAGGGAGCCGCACCGGCGAGCCCGCTGCCGGATAGCCTGCCGGTCCCCCGCCTGGCCGCGTGGCATCCGGGATGGCGCCGGGCGGGCGGAAGGAACACAGGTCAAGACGGTTCAGCCAGTCGAGCCGCCGGCACCACCGGGCGGCCCGGCGACACCAGGGGCACCAGCCGTCGTAATAGACGCTGAGGCGCTCCACCGCGCCACCGCTCCTTCCGGCCTGCCGGCGCTGCGGCCCCGGGCCCGCCGCCCCCCTTCCACCAGGGCGGCGGCCAGGGGGATCACCCGCCGGGCCAGCAGGGCCCGGGCTCCGTCCCGGTCCTGCAGGACACCTTCTACCGCCAGGGGCACGGGCGGGTCGGTGAAGATCCACCGCCCGTAACGCTGGTATACCTCCTCGAAGACGGTCACGTCCACCAGCCCGGTCTCGTCTTCCAGGGTCAGGAACACGATCACCCGGCCGCTGCGGGTGGGCGGGCGGTGGGGCCGGACGGGGATTCCCGCCGCCCGAACCGGCGCGCCCGGCGGCAACCCGCGGAGGGCCGCCGCCGGCCGGTAGCCCCGGGCCTCCAGCACCTCCCGGAGCATGGCCAGCAGGTGCCGGCGGTGGACGTCGATGCCCAGGACCTCCCGCTCCATGGCCCACTTCTCCAGGTCGGGGAAGTCGGCCACAACAGGCGGCGACCAGGCCGCCGCCAGGCCTTGGGCCAGGTCGCCACCGCCGGCGGCCTGCCGGGCCGTGGCCAGGGCCTCGTCCAGCCCCCAGAGCAGGGCGCGGCGGTTGGCGTGCAGGCCGTCGAAGGCCCCCGCCCGGATCAGGGCGGCCACCTGCTCCCGGTCGAGGACCGGGCCGGCCGCCGTACCGCCGCGGGCCGCCAGCCGCAGCAAGAAGTCCATGAGGTGGCGGAAAGGACCGCCCCGCTCCCGTTCCGCCACGATGGCGGCGGCGGGTTCGTCCCCTAGGCCCTTGACGGCCCGCAGGCCGATGCGGACGGCGCCGGGGGTGGCGGTGAAGCCCACCTGGCTGGCGTTGACGTCCAGGGGGAGGATGCGGATGCCCCGCCGCGCCGCCTCGACGCACAGGGTGTTGGGCGGGTAGTAGCCCATGGGCTGGAGGCTGAGCAGGGCGGCATACCACTCCGCCGGGTAGTGGGCCAGCAGGTAGGCGGTCTTGTAGGCCGTGACGCCGAAGGCGGCGGCGTGGGCCTCGCAGAAGCCGTAGCTGGCATAACCCTGGATCATGCGGAAGATGGCCTGGGCCACCTCCTCGCCGACGCCCTGCTGCCGGGCCCGGCGCAGGAAGTGCCGGCCGATGTCCTCCATCTCCTCCGGGGAGCGGGCGTGGGTCATGACCCGGCGCAGGCGGTCGGCCTCGCCCGGGGTGAAGCCGGCGATGGCGGTGGCGATCTCGATCACCTGCTCCTGGAAGAGCACCACGCCCCAGGTCTTGCGCAGGATGGGCTCCAGCTTGGGATGCAGGTAGGTGACGGGCTCCCGCCCCCGGCGCCGGGCCAGGAAGGGCTCGACCATGTCCCCCTTGATGGGGCCGGGCCGGATGATGGCCACGCTGGCCACCACGTCCTCCAGGTTCTCGGGCCGGAGCCGCGGCTGCAGCGCCCGCTGGGCCGGGGACTCCAGCTGGAAGGCCCCCACGGTCTCCCCCGTCCCCAGCAGCCGGTAGGTGGCCCGGTCGTCCAGGGGGATGTGGTCGTAGTCGAAGGAGGGGGTGCGCCGGCGGATGACCCGCACCGCCTCCTCCACCGCGCCCAGGGTGCGCAGGGGCAAAAGATCCAGCTTGACCAGGCCCAGCTCTTCGACACCCCGCTTGTCGAACTGGAGGATCCGGCGCCCCTTGGCCGATCGCTGCAGCGGGGAGAGGTCCGAAAGCGGCCGGCGGCTGATCACCAGGCCGCCCAGATGGGTCCCCATATGCCGGGGCAGCCCCGCAGCCGCTTCGCACAGGGCCACCAGCCGCTTCAACCGCTCCCGGGGCAGGTCAAGGTCGCGCAGCTCCGGCACCTCCGCCAGGGCCCGCCCCAGCTGCCGGGACAGGTAGTACGGCACGCGCTTGGCGATGCGGTCGATCACCGCCTCCGGAAAACCCAGCACCTTGCCGAAGTCCCGCAGGGCGCCGCGGGCGTGGTAGGTCTGGTAGGTGCAGACGGTGGCCACGTGCTCGGGGCCGTAGCGCTGCTCGACGTAATCCGCCACCTGGTCGCGGTAGCGGGCATCGAAGTCGATGTCGATGTCCGGCTGCTCCGCCCGCTCCAGGCTGAGGAAGCGTTCAAAGAGCAGGCCGCGCTCGATGGCGTCCACGTCGGTGATGCCCAGGCAGTAGGCTACCGCCGAGTCGGCTGCCGAGCCGCGGCCGGCACAGCGGATGCCCTGCTGGCGCGCATAGCGGGCCACATCCCAGACCAGCAGGAAGTAGTCCGCCAGTTGCAGCTTCTCGATGATGGAGAGCTCGTGCTCCAGCCGCTGCCGGATGCGGGGGGTGATGCGGCCGTAGCGCCAGAGGGCGCCCCGCTCCACCTGCTCCCGCAGGTAGGCTTCGGCCCGGACTCCCGGCGGCAGGGGGAAAGCCGGGCGGGGCACGCCCCCCGCGGGCAGCGCAGGTGCGCAGCGCTCGGCGATGGCCAGCGTGGCCTCAAGCGCCTGAGGGTAACCGGCGAACATCCGGGCCATGGCCCGGGGGGACTTGAGGTCGTTGTCGGCGTTCAGGTGCCGCTGGGGATGGGGTTCGTCCACCGGGATCCCCAGGCGGACGCAGGCCAGCAGGTCGTGGACGGCAAAGCGGTCGCGGGTGGCGTAGTGGACGTCGTTGGTCGCCACCAGCCCGACCCCCAGGTGCTCCGCCAGATCGGCCAGGGCCCGGTTGAGGGTGCGGTTGCCGGGAAGCCAGCCGCCCTGCAGCTCGAGGAAGAAGTTCTCCCGGCCAAAGGCGTCCCGCAGCTGCCGGGCCCGCTCCAGCGCCGTGGCCCGGTCGCCCCGCAGCAGAGCCTGCAGCACCGGTCCCTGGCGGCAGCCGGACAGGGCGATCAGCCCGTGGCCGGCCAGCGGCTCACCGCCGGGCGCCACCTCCTCCAGCAGCACCGTCCAGGAAAGGGCCGGGCTGCCCCGGGGCCGGTCCAGGTGGGCCCGGGTCAGGAGCCGGCAGAGGCGGGCATAACCCTGGGGACCGGTGGCCAGGAGGACCAGATGGGCCGTCACCGGCTCCGACTTGCCCTCCGCGGCAGGCCGGGGGGCGGCGTCCCCGGGACCTCCGCCCCCGGGCCTGCCACCGGTCCCGGGCCTGCCACCAGCGTGCCTGGCGCCGCCGGGCCCGGCGCCGGCGGCGGGCCCGGCCGGTTCGTCCAGGAGGAGGGTGACCTCGGCCCCCTGAATGGGCTTGATCCCCGCGGCCCGGGCCGCCCGGTCGAACTCCACGGCACCCGCCACGTTGTCGTGATCCGTCAGGGCCAGGGCGGGCATGCCCAGCGCCGCGGCCCGTTCCACCAGAGCCTGCACCGGGCTTGCCCCGTCAAGAAAGGAATAGGCGGAATGGCAATGCAGGTGGACGAACATGCCACGGCCCCCCTACCCCGGTCAGGCCTGTCCTTCCGAGACCTCCGGCAACACGAGCCGAGCCGGCCGGAGCCCCCGGCCCGGCCTGCGAGCCGGTTCGCCGGGTCGCCCGCCGCCGGGCCGGTCGCTGCACGGCGATCGACCAGGCCGGCTCCCCGGCGGCACCCGGCGGTGTCAGTCATAGACCTTGTAGAGCACCCACCGGGAGCTTCCCGCCAACCGCTCCAGCTCGAAGACCCCGCCTCCTTCCACCAGGACCCGCACCACCCGCCGCTCCCCTTCCCCGTCCCACCAGGCCCCCGCTTCCCGCCACTCGTCGAGGATACCGGTCACCCGGTGCCAGCGGCGCCAGAAGAACCGGCTGGGCCGCCCGCTGGCGTCGACCTCCACCGGCACCGGCTTGCCGATCAGGGCCATGCTCCCGTGCCTCCGCGACCGCTGCCTCAAGTGACCGTTGCCTCAAGGCCAGCCGCTCCTGGCGGATCTGGGCGGTGGGCAGGACGTCCGGACCGCTTCACCTGCCCGGCTGGCCGGGCGCCCCGCGCCAGGGATCCCAGTAGGCCAGCTGGCGTTCCCGCCGGGTGGCGGGCCGCTCCCGGCCCCAGAAGATCCGCCCCGGATAGCGGCGGGCCAGCTCATCCAGGAGAACCGGCAGCTCCGGGCCGGCGACCTCTTGCCCGGCCGGGAACGGGGCACGGCCCGCCCGCTGGCGGCCGGTGCCGGGCCGTTCACTACCGGGGACGGCTCGCCGACCGCCGGGGCCGGCACCGGGGTCAAAGGCTGCCGGCAGAGCCAGTTGCCGGGCCGCCGGCTCCAGGGCCGTCACCGTCAGGTCCAGCCGGGCCGGGGCCGGTTCGGCCGGCACGAGGCGGTGATACAGCGCCAGGGCGGCGCGGGCCAGGACGTCCTGCCCGGCAGCGGCCACGGGCAGGTAGCGCCCCACCCGGGACCGTTCCCCCTGCAGGATCACCAGGCGGCCCGCCTGCCCGGCAGCGGCCAGCCGGGCGGCCACATCCCGGGCCAGGAGGGGCAGCTGGGCCGGCCACCAGCCGGCGCGGAGCTCATCCCCCAGCTCGGGAGGCGCGGTCAGGGTGGCGGTGACCCCCGGCGGCGGGAAACCCGGCTTGAGCGGGCGGCGGTCGTCTCCCCGGCACCACGCCTGCAGGAGGGGAGCCTGGTCGCCCACCGCCCGGGCCACCACCTGCCGCGGCGCCGCGGCCACATCCCCCAGGGTGTACAGGCCCAGGCGTTGCAGCTGGCGGCGAGCCGCCGGCGGCACCTCTTCCTGCAGGGCAGCCACGGGCAGGGGGGCCAGAAAGCCCGCTTCCTGGCCGGGAGGAACGCAGCAGCTGACCACCGCCAGCCCCGCTGCGCCACAGGCTTCCCGGGGTGGCCGGGCACGGGACGGGTGCCCGCCCGCCGGCCCGCCCCGTCCCGCCGGGAAGCCGGCTTGCGAGCCCGGCTGCGCCGCTGCATCCCTGCCCACCGCCTCCGCATCCCACCACGCCCCTCTCCCTGCCCACGACCAGGTGCCGCCCCGGAACCGGGGAGCCCCGGCCTCCCCTTCTGCAGGGCCGGCCGGTGGCCGGGTGACCGGTGAGGGGCCGGTGCGGGACGACAAGGGACCGGAACCGCAAGCTTGCCGGCCGGTGGCCCCTGCGCCGCCGCCGGTCGGGGACCGCGCCGCCACCCGGGCGGCCATCCGCGCCACCAGCCGGCCGTGGCCGAGGCCCAGCACCAGGCGGTGGCCGTAGCGCTCCAGGCCTGCCGCCTGCAAGATGGCCACCACGCCGTCCACCGTTTGCTGGGGGTCCAGCTCGCAAAAGGCCGCCAGATGGTCAACCACCGGCTCCACCCGGGGCGAGAGGGACAGCAGCGCCTCGTAGAACGGCTCCAGGGCTGCCATGGGGTCGATGGCATCCCGCGGCACCACCTCCAGGCTGCTGAGGAGCCGCCGGGCGCTCTGGACCCGGATGCCCGGGCGCAGGCCGGCTGCCCTGGCCGGCAGCGACACGTCGGCCACGACCGGGCCGTCGGCCACCACCGCCGGCCGGTCCTGCACGCCGGCCGCCACCGCCCACGCCCCCTCGAGGCGGGCAAAAGCCATCCACGGGATCGGTACCGAACGTGTGTTCCCCATGGTGAGGCCATTGTAGGAGGGGACAACACCGGCCGTCAAGAGGAACGACTGCCCTGAAGAGAAAATTTCTGGAGGAAATCGCAGGCCCCGCAAACCCCGCCCCGCCCGCCCCGCGCATCCTCCGGGAACCAGCACCGGGGACAAGCGCCCCGGGGAAGCGCCGGCCCCGCCAGAAAGGCGGAGGCCGGGCGATCCCGGCCTCAACACCTCGCCCTGGTGGAACCGCCCGCCACCGCGGTCCGGCACTACCCCAGAAGGTCGTGGCGGCGGATCAGTCCCACCCGCAGGGCGAAGATCACCGCCTGGGTCCGGTCGCGCACCCCCAGCTTCTGCATGATGTGGCTCAGGTGGTTGCGCACCGTCTTGGGGCTGATGAAGAGCTCGCGGGCCACCTGGGCGGTGGTCTTGCCGCGGGCGATGCGGCTCAGCACCTCCAGCTCCCGCTGGCTCAAAAGCCGCGCCCGCTCCACTTCTTCGGGGGCGGGCACATAACGGTAGAGGGGCGAGTCGCTGGCCAGCTCAGACATGATCTCGGCATCGATCACGAAGATCCCGGCCGTGCAGGCGCGAATGGCCTCGGGCAGGCCGGCCGCTTCCCGGTTGGCCAGCAGATAGCCGCCCAGACCGGCCTGCACCAGCCCCAGCAGCGAGTGGGGGTCGGCCCGGTCCGTGATGCCCACCACCACGGGCGAACCGGGCATGCGCCCGATCCGCCCCACCAGCTCCCGCGCGTCGCCGGCGGCCAGGCTCAAATCCAGCAGCACCACATCGGGGACCAGCTCACGCACCCGGTCGAGCAGCGGCTCGGGTCCGGCGGCGTGCCCCACCACCTGCAGCCCCGGGGCGCCTTCCAGGATGCGCTGCAGGCCTTCCCGAACCAGCGGCCGGCCCGTTGCAACGAGGATCTTCAACATCGGCCTCTCCCCTGCATTGCCCGGGCAGGTTGCAGGCCACCCGGGTGATGTCATCCCATCCTACGAAAGTGGGCCGCAGGGGGGACCGAAGGCAGGCGCCCAAGTAACAAAACCCGTCACGGGGAGGAACGGCCGGGATGCCCGGCCCGGAGGGTCCGGCCGGGCCGTAAAGGGTGGATGCGGGCGGACGGCGAGGGCCCCGCCGTCCGCCCGGATCGGGCGGGTCAAGGCCCACGTGCCGGCCGCGGCCCTGCGCCCGCGCATCGCAGCGGGAACGGGCGCACTCGGCCACAGCTCCAGTGGGGCGGGAGGCCGGGCGGGGGTTCGCCGGGTTCACCTGCGAGGTGGAGCGGCAGCCGGGCCGGCCCCGGGCGCCCTAGCGGGTGCCTCGGATGCCCTGGCGAGGGCCCCAGGCCCGTGGCGAGCACCTCGGGCGCCCTGGCGGATGCCCCGAGCCCCTGGCGGGTGGTGGGCAGCGGTCACTCGCCGCCGTCCGGGGACGCGGTATCCGCCGGCCGGCCGGCCTCCAGGTCGTACACCACGGGAAGGCGGGAGCCGTCTTCGGCCTCCACCATCAGGGTCGCCCGCCGTCCGGCGGCGCCGGCCTGCCACCCCAGGCCGCGGGCGTGGTAGAGCACGTCCAGCACCAGCACGTCCCGGCCGGGCACTTCGGCCGGGTTGTCCAGGGACCAGCGCCAGAGGGCCACCAGGGGACGGGGTCCCCGGGTCACCAGCAGGACGCCCCGCTCCCCGGCCAGCGCCAGCGGGCCGAAGCCCTCGCGGGAGACTTCGACCTCCACCCCCGGCGGGCCCCCCGGGGGAGCCGCCCGCGAGGGCAGGTCGGCCAGGCCCAGCCCCGGCTGCCAGGCGCCGCCGTCCCGGCGCCAGACCAGGCGATCCCCCTCCACCGCCACCTCCAGCACCACCCGGGCCGACGCCCCGACCAGGCGCGGTCCTTCCAGCAGCCGGCGCCAGAAGAGATCCTGAACCAGGCGGGCCGCGTAGCCTTCCGCGTAGCCTTCCGCCGGGCCGGCCACGTCGACCACCGCCGCCACGTGGACGCGACCCAGGGAATCGGGCCGGGCCTCCCCCAGGGTATAGTGGGTGGCCGGCACCTGGAGAAACCCGGCGGCCCCTTCCCCGGCGGAGGAACCCGCCGCCGGCGGGCCCTCCGGCCCCGCCCCGGGGGCCGGTACGGCGCCCTCCAGGCCCGCGGAGAGCCCTGCCAGCCAGGCACCACCCGGCCCCGCGGCCGCCGGGGCCACCCAGGCCCCGGCGGCCGCGGCTTCGCCCGCCCGCCAGGCCTCCAGCAGCGCCCCGGTGGCCGCCACGGCCTCCGCCGTGGCGGCCACCGGGGGTGCCTGCCGCTGCATGCTCACCCAGGCCAGCGCCAGCCCCCCGGCCAGCGCGGCCCAGGCCAGCGCGCGGGGCACCGGCCCCCGCCGGTGCCCCGCGCGCCCTGGGATCTTGCCCATCCACGTCGCCTGCCTTCCCGCCCGGACGCCTGCCGTGACCCGCGCCTTCTGCTCCGCCATCGCGGCGCCTTCAGGCACCTTCTGCTCCTTCGCCACCGCGGCGCCTTCACCCCGGCCCGCCTGCCGGTGCCGCGCCGGCTACTCCACCACGACCCGCCCGGCGGGTTCCCCTTCCACCCGGCCGATGCGCCGGGCCGCATGGACCCCCCGGCGGTGGAGTTCCTCCAGCAGGGCGCCGGCCCGGGCCGGTTCGACCACCAGCAGGAGGCCGCCCGAGGTGACGGCGTCGAACAGCAGCCCCTGCTCCCACTGGGGAAGGGCCCGCCGGAAATCCACCACGCTGCCGTAATGCTGGCGGTTGGCCCGGCTGCCGCCGGGGAAGACGTCCTGCTCCGCCAGCTCGCGGGCGCCCGGCAGCACCGGCACCGCCTCCGCCTCGATGACCAGCGCCACGCCGCTTTCCCGGGCGATGTGGCTGGCATGCCCCAGCAGCCCGAAGCCCGTCACGTCGGTGGCGGCGTGGATGCCGCCCACCGCTTGCCCGGCCTCGGCGGCGGCCCGGTTCAGGGTGCGCATCATCTCCACCATGGCCTCCACCGCCGCCGGGGGCGCCAGGTCGCGCTTCAAGGCGGTGCTCAAGACGCCCGTGCCGATGGGCTTGGTCAGGATCAGCACGTCACCGGGACGGGCGCCCTTGTTGGTCCATACCTGTTCCGGGTCGACCACGCCGGTGACGGCCAGGCCGTACTTGGGTTCCGCGTCGTCGATGGTGTGCCCGCCGACGATCACCGCCCCTGCCTCGCGCACCTTGGCGGCGCCACCCCTCAGGATGGCCGCCAGGGTTTCCGCCCCGTAGCGGCTCACGGAAAAGCCCACCAGGTTCAGGGCCGTCAGCGGGCGGCCGCCCATGGCGTAGACGTCGCTCAGCGCGTTGGCGGCGGCGATCTCGCCGAAGAGCACGGGATCGTCGACGATGGGTGTGAAGAAGTCCACCGTCTGGACCAGGGCGAGCCGGTCGGAGAGCCGGTACACCCCGGCGTCGTCGCCGCTCTCCAGCCCCACCAGCAGGTGGGGATCGTCGACCTGCTCGGGGGATAGGTGGCGCAGGACCTGCGCCAGCTCGGCCGGGCCGAGCTTGCACCCTCAGCCGGCCTTGCCGGTGAGCTGCGTCAGCCGCAGCGCCTCCACGGCGTCTCCCCCCTCCCACGAGGCCCGGCGCGCTCCCACAGCGGGCAGGCCGGTCCGGGCGAGCACACCGGACCCCCGCGCCCGCGGGGCCCGAGCACAGGCACCTAGGCGAATTCCTTGGCAAACCAGACCCGGTCGTACCCGCCGGCGGGATCCGGATCGGCATCGAGCCGGTACGGGCGGTACCCTACCCGGTACCAGAACTCGATGGCCGGCGCGTCGCGCAATCCCGTCTGCAGGTGCAGGGCCCGCACCCCCTGCGGGCGGAGCCGGTCTTCCACCGCGCGGACCAGGGAGGTGCCGACGTCCAGCTGGGAGTACTCGGGATCCACCGCCAGCCCGTAGATCTCCCAGGCCTCCTGCCGGCCCGCCAGGGGCCGGGCCCGCACCACCCCGATCACCCGCCCGCCGTTGCGCGCCACCCACACCCGGCCCCGGCCGATGTCGTCCTGGACCCGCGAGAGGTCATCCTGCAGCGGCTCGGGGGCCACCGGGTACTTGCCCTCGTACCGCCGGAAGGCCCTGCGGGTGACCTCCAGGACCTGGACGGCGTCGGCCGGCGCGGCGGGTTCCACGCTCCACACGGCTCCACCCCACCCCTTCCCCTCCGGGCTGGCCGGGCACCGCGCTGCACCCGGTGCCACGACACGCTACGATTGTATCGAAACGCCGTCGCGGGATCCAAGGATGCCCAGGGACGGGCCCGCCCGCACCGGGGAGGGATTGCCGTGAGCCTGTACCGCCTTGGTGACCGGGTGCCGCACGTAGCCCCCACCGCCTACGTGGCGCCGGGCGCCCGGGTGATCGGCCGCGTGGTCCTGGACGAGCACAGCAGCGTCTGGTTCGGCGCGATCCTGCGCGCCGATCTCGACCTCATCCACGTCGGTGCGGGCAGCAACGTGCAGGACAACGCCGTTCTCCACGTCAACGCCGGGGAGCCCTGCCGCATCGGCCGGGACGTGACCATCGGCCACGGCGCCATTGTCCACGGCTGCACCGTGGAGGACGAGTGCCTCATCGGCATGGGGGCCGTGGTGCTGAGCCGCGCCCGCATCGGCCGCGGAAGCCTGGTGGGAGCAGGCGCCCTGGTTCCCGAGGGCAAGGTGATCCCGCCGGGGAGCCTGGTGCTGGGCGTGCCGGCCCGGGTGGTCCGCTCCCTGACGCCGGAAGAACAGGCCGAAATCCGCGCCGCGGCGGCCCGTTACCGGGAAAACGCGCGGCGCTTCGCCGGAAGCCTCGAGCCGTTACCTGAAACATCGTCATCTGTTTCAGGCAGTCGATCCTCACGGATCGACGGTGCCGGTCTTACCCGGCGATGAGCCGGTGCCGGCTTCCCGCTTCCTCCGGGATCGCCTGCCTTGCTGCAGGTCTTCCATCCCGTCCACGGGCGTTTCACGTCTCCGGGCCACTCCCGGCGACGGCGGCCACCAGGGCCGCGAGATTCCGGGCCGCGTTTTCGTCCCGGTCGAGCACGAACTCGCACTCCTCACAGCGGAAAACGCGTTGCGAAAGCGGTAGCGACGACTTGACCGCACCGCACCGCGAGCAACGCTTGCTGCTGGGATCGAACAGCGGCGCTTCGACCAATACCGCCCCGTGCCAGGCGCACTTGTACCGAAGCTGGCGGCGGATCTCCGCCAGGGCCGCATCGGCCAGCACCCGGGCAAGCCGCCGGTTCTTCAGCATGCCTGCCACGTGCAGCTGCTCAACCACCACCACGCCATAGGTGCTCGCTAGGTGGTGCGTCAGCTTGTGGAGGGCGTCCTGGCGGGTGTTCCGGACCCGCGCATAGAGCCGGGCCAGCCGGCGGCGGGCCTTTTGCCACCCCCGGCTGCCCTTCTGCCGGCGGGCCAAGGCGCGGTTGGATCGGGCGATCTTTCGGAGGGCTTTTTCAAGGGACCGGGGGTTCGGCCACTTCTCGCCCGTCGAAAGGACCGCCAGGTACTTCACCCCCGCGTCCACGCCCACCACCCGCCAGGGGAACCGGGGGCGGCCCGGCTGCCGCTCCACCTCGCAGGTGAAGCTGACGAACCACCGGCCCCCTTCCCGGGCGACCGTGGCCGACAGGATGCGGGCCGTTCCCGCTTCGATGCGCCGGAGCAGGGCCGTGGTCGGCTCGTGGGTCTTCACCCGCCCGATCCGGGGCAGGACGACGTGGCTTTGGTCGTCCACCCGGATCGCGCCGGTGGTGAACCGCACGGACTCACGACCCCGCCCCTTCTTCCGAAAGCGCGGGAACCCCACCCGGCGTCCCTTGCGTTCACCCTTGCGGCTTTTTGACCAGTTCTGAAGGGCCCGGGCCAGCCCGTCCAGGCCGGAGGAATAGGCCTCTTTCGAGTTTTCCCGCCACCAGGGGGCGACGACGTGCTTTTGCCGGTTCCACTCCCGCCGCAGGGCGGGAAGCGTCCACGGCACCTCCACGCCTGCGCCCCGGGCGCGGGCGTGGAGGCGCTCCTTCACCAGGGCCAGACCCCAGTTGAAGGCAAAGCGGCGGGCGCCCACGTGGGAGGCCAGCGCCCGTTCCTGGCGAGGCGTGGGGTCGAGGGCGAAGCGGTACGCCTGCAAAACACGCATGGGGAAGCCCCCCAAAATCATCCAAGGACAGCGTATCAGAACATCTGTTCTTAGACAACGAGCCGGCCGAGGAGGGGTGGGGATGCTAAGATTTGATGACGTTGGGCGAGAAACGATAAGAAACGCACTAGCTGTTCTCAGCCCCTTCCGGTCCCGCCCGCCGGGCTGGGAGGGCAGCCGGGCTCCTGACCGGCCCCTTCACCGGCAATCCACCGGCCGTCGGGCGATGGACCGGCCGTCAATCCGGCCTGGGAGCGGCCGCCGATCCGGCCTGCCTGGGCCCGCGCCCCGGGCCGCGTACACGGGCCCCCGCCCCGGCCCCCAGGCCCGCGCCCCGGGCCGCGTTACACCGGGCCCCCCGGGCCCGGGGCCCAGGGCCGCGCCCCGACCCGGGACCCAGGGCCGCGCCCAGGGCCCCGCAAAACAGTGCGGGGCAGGCGCCCTGGCGCCCGCCCCGCCGGCTCGTCCCGCTCGTTCGTCCCGTCCCTGGGCCCGCCGCCCCAACCCGGCCTTTCCCGGGCCTGCCGGGCCTCAGGCCCCGGAGCCCATGAAGGCGTAGTGGGCGATGAAGATCGCCGCCAGGATCCACATGGTCACCGAGACCTCGCGGATGCGGCCCGTCACCAGCTTGAGCACCACATAGGACACGATCCCCAGCACCATGCCCGTGGCGATGCTGAAGGTCAGCGGGATGCCGAGCACGGTGAGGAAGGCCGGCAGGGCCTCGGTGATGTCGTCCAGGTTGAGCTTGCGGATCGGCTCCATCATCAGTAGGCCCACGATGACCAGCGCCGGCGCCGTGGCCGCGGCCGGGATCACGCCTGCCAGGGGCCAGAAGAACACGGCCAGCAGGAACAGGAGGCCCGTGACCACGGCCGTCAGGCCCGTTCGACCGCCCTGGCCGATGCCGGCCGCGCTCTCCACGTAGGTGGTCACGGTGGAGGTGCCCAGGCCCGCGCCGATGATGGTCGCCAGGGCGTCGCTGACCAGCACCCGCCCGACCCGCGGGAAGGTCCCGGTCTTCTCGTCGATCACACCCATCTTGGTGCCCAGGCCCACCAGGGTGCCCGCGGTGTCGAACATGTTGACGAAGGTGAAGGTGAAGATCACCGTCAGCAGGCCCAGCTGCAGCGCGCTGCGGACGTCCAGCTGGCCCGCCACCTGGGCCAGGACGCCGAAGTCCGGCGCGCGCACCACGTCGGCCAGGCTGTGGGGCAGCCGGGTCAGCGGCTGCATGGCGCCGCTGGCGTCGGGGGCGTGGAAGAAGGCTCCCAGCAGCGTGGTCAGCAGCACGCCCCAGAGGATGGCGCCCTTGACGCGCCGGGCCATCAGGAGCGCCGTGATGACCAGCCCCAGCAGGGCCAGCACCGCCGGCCCCGAGCGCACGTCACCCAGCGACACCAGGGTGGCTTCGTTGGGCACGATCAGCCCGGCCGAGCGCAGCCCGATGAAGGCGATGAAGAGGCCGATGGCCGTGCTGGTGGCCAGGCGGATGTTGAGCGGAATGTCGCGCAGGATCCGCTCCCGGATGGGCAGCAGGCTGATGAGCAGGAAGATGACGCCGTCCATGAAGACCGCACCCAGCACCGTCTGCCACGGGATGCCCTGCCCCAGTACCACGGTGTAGGCGAAGTAGGCGTTGAGCCCCATGCCCGGCGCCAGGGCGAAGGGCATGCGGGCGAACAGGCCCATGAGCAGCGTGGCAAAGCCCGACGACAGGGCCGTGGCCATGAGCACGGCGTTGGGATCGAGCCCCGCCGCCCCCAGGATCTGCGGGTTGACGAACAGGATGTAGGCCATGGTGACAAAGGTGGTCACGCCGGCCAGGATCTCCGTCCGCAGGTCGGACCCGCTGGCCTGGATGGCGAAGAACCGGTCCAGCCAGCCGCCGCTGCGGCGTGGCACCGGCGCGGGTTCCACCTGCTGGCGCACCGCCACCGACATGTCGTGAACCCCCTTCTGGATGAGCCCGGCCGGTCGCCCGGCGGGCCGGCTCCGGCCTCTGCAGCCGCTGGTCACGGGCGACCGGGTGCCGGAGAGGCCGTGGGGAATCCCGGCTCCCGCCCAGGCGAGGCCTGCAACACCGGAATATCATATCGTTGCATGCGAAGCAATAATAGTCGTTCGTTATGAATCGAACAAACTGTAGGATATTTTGCTTAATGTTTAGCATCATAGGCTGGCCGGTGTCTCGCGGCCCTGGCCCCGCGAGCCCGCAGCCCGGGAACCAGGCCTGGCTTGGGACGATCTGGAGGCGCCGCGGCGTGCTGGGGGTGCGGCGGGCGCCCGCACCGCACGGAGCGGCAGGTAACCGCACCGCACGGAGCAGCGCGCGCCTGCATCGCACGGAGCGCGCGGCACGGAGCGCGCGCAACGGCAACCCCACGCCACGCTGTGGCGGGGTGCGCACCCGGTGGGTGCCAGGCATCCGATGGACGCGCCGCGGCATCCTGCATTGGCCGCCGCCTTTGCCGCCCCACGCCTGGCGGGGCGTGGGCCGCACAGCCATCTCGGCCCGCGGCCGGCACGGCCCGGCGGGGGCATGACAAGGCCCTGGCAGGGCGGCGGCACGGCACATTGCGGCCGCAAGGCCGCACCCGTGGCGCGCACCTGCGGCCGGCGGGCTGCACCGGCAGACCAGGGGCACGACTGGGCCGCGCGCCCCTGGACACCGCCGCGGGCTGCACCTTGGGTGATCCTGCGTGAGAAGGAGCGCGGCTCCGGCCGGCGCAACGGGGCGAATGGCATCCGCGGCGCGTGCGCTTCGACACGCCGTCCACCATGCCGGTGGCCGGCGGCGCCGCCGGGTATTCACTCCGCCCCCCGGGATTCACTCTCCGCCCCGAAACTGCAAGCCTGAAAGCTCCTGCGGCCGTGCAGATTATGATCGGGAACGCCACCTGCCGCGTACCCGCTACACGGCCTCGGGGCGAGCGCCCACGCCGCCATGGCAGCCCTCTCCACGGGGTACGGACCGGCGGGAGTGACGGCCCCGAGCGGGTGGAGCGCTTCGTGCAACCGCTTCCAGGACCGGTGCGGGACGCGACGCGAGGTCGACGAGGTCGACCGGACGAGGCAAAAACCAGCCGGGTTCAGGCGGGCAAGAGCCGGCCGGCGGCACGGCAGGCCGGCACAGCGGGCCGGCGAACCCGGCCGGGTGAACCGTCGAGCCGGCGGTACCGGGCATGGGCTGGTCGGTGGCGGCGGCCGCGCAGGACGTGCCGGAGCAGCGGGCGTGCGGGGCCGAGTTCGACCACCGAGGTGATTCCCATGGCGTTGGGTCAGAAGACCAACCGGCTGCTGATCAAGGAAGCGCACCCGGCCCTCGACAACCTGAAGTACGAGATTGCGGCCGAGCTGGGCTTGCCCGTTCACCAGGGTTCCGAAGACTACTGGGGTGACATTCCCGCCCGTCAGGCGGGTGCCGTCGGCGGGCACATGGTGCGGCGGATGATCGCCCTGGCCGAGCAGGCGCTGGCCAGCGGCCAGGCGCTGCCGCCGGACCCGAAGAAGTAAGCCGTCGCCCGTGAGGCCACAAGCAACGCCAAGAACCGGACGGGCGCACCCCAGGCGGGTGCGCCCCTCGCTTTCCCCGGCCCCGCCTTCCCCCTGCCGCCCGCCCTCCGATCCGGCCCCGCGCACCCGCCGGAAGCCCGCCATCCGCGGCTGCCGGAACGCCGGCGCCCACGCCGCCTGAAAACCTGCTGAATCTTGGAACAGCGCAGCGCTTTTCGGAAGGAATACCCAGAAGACTGGACGAATAGCGGGTAATCAAAGCTCGATCCGGTGGCAAAGAGCGCGGGCGGCGGCAACAGGCGGGGGCGGCGGAGGCAACGGCCCGCCGGGGGCGGCGCGGGAAACCGGAGCCGCGCCGGACGGCGCTGCAACCGCACCTCCTGGAGCGCGCCGTACCGCCCTGGAGCGGGCCGTACCGCCCGGGTGCCGGGTGCGCGCCGTAGCGCCCCGGCGGCGGTGCGCCGCCCCGGAGCCGCACCCCGCCGGCCTGAAGCCGCGCCGGAGCATGAGTACGGGAGGGCTTGCCTTGAAGGCACTGAATTTCTACTCCACGGTCTACCAGGCCAATCTGCTGGCGGCGGAAAAGCGCTGCACCATCCGCCTGGGCGACAAGCGCGACAAGTACCGGGAAGGCGATCTGGTCTGGGTGACCTACGGAAACCGCTTCGAACCCCGCCAGAAGCTTTTCGCGGCGGTGATCGACCGGGTGGTGGTCAAGCCCCTGGGGCAGCTGACGGCGGCGGAGCTGGCGGCGGAAGACCCCAACCTGAAAAGCCCCGGGGAACTGGCGAGCTTCCTGGAACGGATCTACGACCGCCCGGTCTCCCTGGACGAAACCGTCAGCGCCGTCTTCTTCTCCCGTGTCCTGGAATAAGGATGCGCGTTCAGGAAGGCCTCCGCATTCGGGTTGCACGGCTTCGCGCCGGCCTTCATCAACCTGCTGCTCCGCGCCGCTGGGCCAGGATGTGCCGGACCACCCGCTCCCCGTGCCAGCGGCCGTTCTCGATGAAGATCCTGTTGGCGTCGTAGCCGGCGGCCACCACCCCGGCCAGGTAGACGCCGGGCACGGGCGTGGCCATGGTTTCCGGGTCGTGCCGGGGCTCGCCCGTGGCCGGGTCCACCGGAATCCCCAGCCGGTGCACCAGGGTGTGGTTGGGACGGTAGCCGACCAGCAGGAAGACGAAATCGGCCTCCAGCTGCCGCGGCTCGCCCGCCACCGCCACCCGCACCCGGCCGGGCTCGATGGCCTGCACCTCCGTGTTGTAAAGCACCGTGATCCGCCCCTTGTCCACCAGGCTGCGGAAGGGCGGCAGCACCCAGGGCTTGATGCGCTCGGACAGGGCCGGCCCCCGGTGGGCCAGCGTCACCTGGGCTCCGCAGCGGTGCAGGTCCAGCGCCGCCTCCACGGCCGAGTTCTGCCCGCCGACCACCAGCACCCGCCGCCCGTAAAAGGCGTGGCCTTCACGGTAGTAGTGGCTGACGTGGGGCAGGTCTTCCCCGGGGATGCCCAGGCGGTTGGGGCAATCGTAATAGCCCGTGGCCAGCACGACGTTCCGGGCCCGCAAGGTCCACAGGGGGCCTCTCCGCTGGGCGGCCCCGTGGCCCTCTCCGCTTTCGCCCCCCTCCTGGCCCTGGGCGGGCGCCGGCTCCGGCCCGCCGTCCTGCGCGGGCTCCAGGGAGCCCGACGCCGCCGGCTCCAGAGGCGGCCAGGCGGCCACCAGGCGAGGGGCGGGCCGGGCGATCACCAGGAACGTGCCGTCCGCCTCGCGCCGGGCGTCGACGACCTCGGTGAAGGTGTCGACCTGCAGGCCCAGGTGCTGGACCACCGCCCGGTAGTAGTCCAGCGCTTCCCGGCGGGTCGGATTGGCCCGCTCGGTGACGAAGGGGATGCCCGCAATGGCCAGGTTGTCGCTGGTGCTGAAGAAGTTCATCTGCAGCGGGAAGTGGACCAGGGAGTTGACGATGGCCCCCTTCTCCAGCACGCGGTAACGCAGGCCCGCCTTCTGGGCCGCCGCCGCGCAGGCCAGCCCGCAGGGGCCGGCGCCGATGATCACCAGATCATAGGGGGCTCCCGCCGGTGCCGGGCCCCCGCTGCGGATCGCCGGTTCCTCCGTGTTCACCATGTTACCTCCATGTGACCTCCCCGCCTGGGTCGTTACTGGCGGTCCGCCGGGACCAGGGGCCGCACGATCACCGTGCCGTAGACCACCCGGCGCGGGGCCGCGGCCACTTCCAGTACGGTGTGGGCCACATCCTCCGGGCGCAGGGAATAATCCCGGGGCGGCGTGCCGCCGAAGTGGGTCTGCACCGAACCCGGGCAGACGGCGGTCACCCGCAGCTCGTAGGGGCGCACCTCCTGGCGCAGGGTATCGGCCAGCGCCATCAGCCCCCACTTGGAGGCGCAGTACCCGGCACCGTTGACAAAGGTGGTCGTCCCGGCCACCGACGAGATCATGATGATGTGGCCGTCCCGCCGCTCCATCATATGGGGCAGCACGGCCTGGCTCCAGAGGAAGGGCGCCTTGAGGTTGACGGCCATCATCTCGTCCCAGGCCGCTTCGGCCAGATCGGCCACCGGCGCGAAATGGCCTACCCCGGCGTTGTTCACCAGGATGTCGATGCGGCCCCAGCGCTCCAGGGTCTCCCGCACCGCTTCTTTGGCGGCTCCCGGCGAGGTGACGTCGGCCACCCGCGGGACGAACCGGCCCCCGGCGCCGGCAGCCGCCAGATCCCGGGCAAGGGCCTCAAGGGCGCCGGCCGACCGGGCGACGCCCACGACCCTGGCCCCCTCGGCGACAAACACCCGGCTGATGGCCTCCCCGATCCCTCGGCTAGCCCCCGTCACGATGGCCACCTTGTCCTGCAGTCGACCTGGCATGGATGAACCCCCCGCCGCAAAAGGTCCTCCGTCCTTCGCCGCCGCGGGCCGCAGGGGAAACGGCACGCTGCACCGGCAACCAGCAAGAGGATACCGGCCAGAGTGCCCCGGCGAGCCGCGCCCGCGACCCCGCCCCGGCGCGCGTGCGCCGGCGAGCGCGCGCCGGCGAGCCGCGCCCGCGACCCCGCTCCGGTCGATGTATGGCGTCAAGCCGAGCCGGCGAGGGTGCACCCCGGCGTGCCCCGCCAGGTGCCCGGCGGCAGCGTGCACCGGCCGGGGCTGGGCCCCGCCGCCGTCCGGCGGACCCGGGCCCGCTGGCAACTTGCGGTCTCAAGCATACGGTTGTGCGGTTCCATCTTACCGCAGGACGGAAGGATCAGGCGGGCCGCAAGAGCCCCGGCTGCTGCCGGCCTGGGGCCCCCTGGGGCTCTGCACCGCCGCCCGGGGTTGTGGCGGGAGGGATCGCGGTGCTAATGTTGGAGCCGTCAATCCCGGGCAGAGGAACGGGTCGAGGTAGTCGATCCGGGCCAAGAACCGGCGGGCCGGGCAAAGGACGGCGACGCGGTGTGACGGACGGGCAGGAGCCGGCAACCCATTCCAAGCCGCACGAAACGGCGACCCTCCCCTTGCCCCAGGAGGCAGCAGGCCCGAGCGCCGGCGGCCGCACCGCCGCCGGAGACACCGAGGGCGCCCAGGGCGCCCGTCCCGGAGGACCCGGGCCCCGCGGCCAGGAAGCCGCTGCGGGCCACCACCGGCCGGCGGCAGCCCGCGGAGGCCAGGATGAGCCGGCCGGCGGGTTCCGGCGGCTCTGGGGATTCTACCTGCCCCTGGCCGCCAGCGACCTGCTCATGGGCGCTTCCGAGACCGCCGTCAACGCCGGCATCGCCCGCCTGGCGGCGCCGGAGCTCTCCCTGGCGGTCTACGGCGCCGTGATCGCCACGTGCCTGCTCATCGAAAGCCCGGTGATCATGCTGCTTCATGCCGGCAATGCCCTCGCCACCCACCCCCAGGCGTTGCGGCGGCTCCAACAGTTCACCCTGCTGCTGGCAGGGACCCTGACGCTCCTCCACGGGGCCCTGGCCTTCACGGGCCTGTTCGACCTGTACTTTGGGCAGACGCTGGGCTTGGACGGCGAGCTGCTGGCCCTGGTGCGACCAGCCTTCGCGGTGATGCTGCCCTGGACGGCGGCCATCGCCTGGCGGCGGCTCCATCAGGGGCTTTTGATTCGCCACGGCCACACCGCCGTGGCCAGCCGGGGCACCGTGATCCGGCTGGCTACCCTGGGGACCGTCCTGGCCGCCGGCGGTTCCCTGGGCATGCCAGGCGCTCTGGCCGGGTGTGCAGGCCTGGCCGCGGCCGTCACCGCCGAGGCCGCGTACGTGCATGCCTGCGCCCGGCGCTGGCTTCAGCGCCACTGGCCGGCAGGCGGCGCCACGGAAGCCCGCGACGACACGGGAGCGGGAGACCCGGGCGGCCACCACGCCGCCCCCGGGGCGGCCGGCCGGGCAGGCGGCCACGCAGCCAGCCGGACCGGAGGGCTGAGCTGGCGAGGCCTGTTGGGCTTTTATATCCCCCTGGCTCTCACCAGCGTGACGACCTTCGCCGCCCGTCCCGTGCTCACCGGCCTCCTGGCCCGGGCCGCCGATGCCACCGTGGCCCTGGCCGCATGGCCCGTGACCTGGAGCACGGTGCTGCTCTTCATGCTCCCCATGCGCACTGTGGAGCAGGTGGCCATCGCCCACGGCGAAGACGGCGCGTGGCGGGCCGTCAGGGGCTTTGCCTGGCGGACCGGGCTGGGCGGGGTGCTGGCCATGGCCCTGCTGAGCGCCACGCCGGCGGCCGGGGCGTATCTCGCCGGCGTGGTGGCCGTCTCCGGGGACGTAGCCGCAGCGGCGCGCTGGGGTCTCCTGGCGATGATCCCCGTTCCCCTGGTCGTGGCTCTTGCCTCCTGCGAGGCCGGGCGGCTGGTCCGGACCCGGCGGACCGTTTTCATCCACCTGGCCGCCCTGGCCAATGTGGGCGTGCTGACGGCCACGGCGTTCCTGGTCCGGCTCCTGGCCCCGGCCCTGCCGGGTACCGTGATCGCCGCCGTGGCCCTGCTTGCCGCCTATGGGGCCGAATGGGCGGTCCTGGCCGCAGGCACGGCCATGGTGGCTCGCACCCCTGCTCCGCTGCGGCATGGCGCGCCCGCGTGAAGCCACGAGTCACGACCACCGTGAAGCCACCCGTCAAGCCAAGCAGGAAGCACGCGTTACGCCACGGGTTCCCACGCCGGCCCGGGGAGCGACCCGTTGAAACATGCGCTTCCGTCCTTCCGCTTTCTGTGTTCGCGCGACCCTCCCAGGGCGCGTCCCCGGTGGACCTGCCAGCAGGCGAGTCACGCCGCCGGCACCCCCGGCGGCCCCGTCCGTCCCGGGATCCCCAAGATCACGGACCTGGCCGGCGATCTTGTCCTTCCCGGCGCGGGTTGCCGGGTCCCCGGGCGACCCGGTGGGAGCGGCGGATGGCTTCCGTGGACTGGCGGGTCGCTTCATCGTCCGTGCCGCCGCCCGGCGCCGGCCCGTAGGTCGCTCCCCACAGCCGAGCGGCAGCTACCGATTGCGGTCCCGGGACGCCGCCGTCCACAGGGACCACGGGACCGCCTGCCCCTTGCTCGATCCCCTGGGCCCACTCCCCCTGCCCCCTGGCCTGGGGGCGGGCTGGCGGATGGTTCCGGAGGCGATCCGGACGGGCCGGTGCGGCCGGCGGCAACTCCCGGTCCTGGGGCGCTGCGGGCATGGTTTCACCCCCGGCCTAGTATGGCTCCCGGGAGGCCGCTACCTGCCGCCCCGGCCGGCCGGCACCGGCACCGCAGCCGCCCTCCGAGGCCACCGCAAGCCGTCCCCGCCGGAGGCCGGTCACCCGACGGGCACGGCATCCCCCGTGGCCAGGAAGTAAAGGTAAGCCTCCTTGACGGGACGGCCCGTGATCTCCGCCAGCGCCCGCCGGTAGAAGCGCACCTGACCGGCATAGAAGGCCGCCAGCTGTTCGATGGACCGTTGCCGTGGCTCGTCGGTCTTGAAGTCCAGCAGGAGCAGGCCGTCCTCCTCGTCGACAAAGCAGTCCACAATGCCCTGGACCACCACCAGGTCGCCCGCAGGGACCGGCCTCCCGGAAATCCTGCCGGCCTCCTCTGCACCCGCCTCCTGCACACCGGCCTCCTGCGCGGCCGCCTCCAGTGCCGGCACCAGATCCGGGTACATCTCCACCGCCGGCACGCCCAGGGTGAACATCCACTCGCGGTAGACACGGTCCGGACGGTGTAGAAGGCGCCGGCCCAGCGGGCCGGCAAAGAACCGCGCCAGGGCCGCGACGTCGACGGCAGCGGCTTCCGCCGGCGCCAGCAGCCGGCGGGCGACCAGTCTCTCGATTTGCCGTTCGATGGACCGCCGGTCCAGCGGGCCGGCCAGGTTGAGGTGCTGCAGGACCCGGTGGGTGGCGGTGCCCCGGGCGGCCCCCGTCACCGCGGCAGCCGTCGCCGGTTCGTCCGGCCGGGCGGGCTCCGCCCCCGGGGGCGTTCCATTCCAATGGAGGCGGGGCTGGCGCAGGCCCCGCCGCAGGTCGGCAGGGAGCGGATATGCCTGCCACTCCGGATCGTCCTGCCCCTTCAGCTCGCTGACCGAGCGCTTGGCGAACCGGTTGGCCAGAGGCGCGTATGGATACCGCCAGCGCAACCGCCGGCGCAGGGCCTCGACCGCTGGGCCGTCGACGGCGCCGGCGGGCAGGGGCTGCCCGCGGACCAGCGGTTCCAGCCAGCTGGGGGCCGGGAGGCCACCGGTCCCCTGCCCGGTACCCGGTGGCGCCGGCGCCACCGGTTCGTCCCGGTGCCCGTCCGCCGGTCTCTCCGCGTGAGTCGACTCCGGATCCTGGGGGCCGGGAACCGCCGAGGGGCCCGCCGCTGCACCGGGCGTCGCCGGCGGACGCAGCCAGACGGTCCAGCGCCAGCGCGAGGTCCACCCCTCCCTGGCCAGCCCCTCGCTACCCGCAGCCGGCTCGAGCGGGCTGGGGGCCATGGCCAGCTGTCGCAGCGGCGCGGCATCGGGGTGCGGGATCAGGGCCGGACCCAGCCAGTCCAGGTAGCGGGTGGCTCCTGCGACCGCCTCCGCCGGCAGGGGCCGGTCGCCACCGGCCAGTGCACCGCCCGCAGCGGCCCACCACCGGGCGGCCGACGCGGGCAGGTCCTGGGCGGACCCCACCAGGATGAGCCGCTCCCGGGCCCGGGTCAGGGCGACATAGAGGATGCGGAGTTCTTCCGCCAGGGTATCCAGCCGCTGCTGGGTCCGCACCGCCTCATAGGCCAGGCTGGGGTAGCGGATGCGCAGGTCTGGGTCGGCCACTTTCAGGCCGAGCCCCAGGTCCCGGTGGATCAGGGCGTGGCCGCGGTCGAACTGGAATTCGACCCCCAGGTCCGCCACGACGACTACCGGGAACTCCAGCCCCTTGCTCTGGTGGATGGTCATGACGCGGACCACGTCGTCGTTTTCGCCCAGGGCCGGTGCGGTACCCAGGTCGTCCCCCCGTTCCCGCAGCCGGTCGATGAACCGCAGGAAGCGGAAGAGGCCCTGCCGCGCAAACTGGTCGAACTGGCGAGCCCGATCCCGCAGCGCCTCCAGGTTGGCCCGCCGCTGCTCCCCTGCGGGCAGGCCCGACACGTAGGCCAGGATGCCCGTCTCGTCGTACAGCTGCTGGATGACCCGGGAGAGCGGGTATCGCCGGGCAGCCGACCGCCATCGGGAAAGGTCGGCCAGGAACCGCCGCAGGCGGGCGGCCAGCGGGTCCTGAGCCGCTTCCCCATCCCCGCCCGCCCCCCGGCCCGTGGTGCTTGTACCGGCGTCGACCCCAGCGGCACTGCGGCCGTGGGCTGCACGGGCGGCGTCCTGCGACTGGGAGAGGCCCTCCAGGTCCTGCCCCGCCGCGCCCACCGGAGCCTCGGCTTCGGGATCCCATCCGGCCACCCGGCAAGCTGCTTCATAAAAGGACAGGCCGGGTCCAGCCAGGCGGATGCGGGCCAGATCACGGGCGTCAAGTCCCACCACCGGCGAGCGGAGAACGGCCGCCAGGGCAATGTCCTGCCGCGGGTTGTCCAGCACCTGCAGCAGGGCCAGCATGACTTCGACCTCGGGAGCCACCAGGTAACCCGTGCGTGAGCGGGAATAGACGGGTACACCCTCCCGGTCCAGCACCTCGACGAAAGTCGAGGCCCGCAGGCGGGCACTGCGCAACAGGACCACCACGTCCCGATACCGGACCGGGCGATAGGCATTCTGATCGGGATCCCAGATGACCAGCGGCGGCTGCCGGCCGGTGCCTTCGACCAGCTCCCGAATCCGCCACGCCACCAGCCGGGCTTCCTGTTCCAGGGCCGTCAGGTCCGCCGCTTCCTCGCCGCTCAGGCCGTCATCCTCGTCCCCGGCCGGCGGCTCGGCCGGGGTTTCCTCCGGTTCGGCCTTGCGGGTCCCGGCGCCGCCGGTCCTGGCGCCGGCGGTGCCGGCCGGCAGGGACCCGGCAGGGTCGAAACCGGCCCCTCCCTCGAGGCGGTCCGGCCAGTCCTCATCCAGGGCCTCGGGCTTCCGCTCGAGAAGGTAGACCTCAACGGGCGCCTCCCCGCCGGAGGCCCCCGGAGGCAGGTCCGGGTACGGGGCACCGGGGTTGAGCCGGGCTTCCTCGTCGTAGGCCAGGCCGCCCAGATCCGGCACCATGATGCGGCGGAAGAGGTCGTTGACCGCCGCCAGGACCGCCGGCCGGCTGCGGAAATTGGCGTTGAGGTCGATGCGCCAGCCACGGCCCGCGGCCGCTTCCGGGTCCCCGGCGCCAGGCGGTTCCACCCCGGCCGTCCCATGGGCGGTTTCCGGACCGCGAGCCGGGGCAGCCCCGGCTCCGCTGGCACCGCCTCCGGCGGCATCGCCCGGCCCCGGCGCCGGCGGGTACGCCCGGTAGCGGGCCAGGAAGATGCCCGGCTCGGCCTGGCGAAATGCGTAAATGCTCTGCTTGACATCCCCCACCATGAAGAGGTTGAAGGGAACCTCCTCGCCATCACCGGCCACCAGCTGGAGGATGGCGTCCTGCAGCGGGTTGATGTCCTGGTACTCGTCCACCAGGACCTCCTGGAAGAACCGGCGCAGCTCCCGGGCCACGGGCGACGGGCGGAGGACGCCGGCGGGCGCCTCCGGATCCGCCAGGACCTGCAGGGCGTAGTGCTCCATGTCGGCGAAGTCCATGAGACCCTGGTCGCGCTTGGCGGCCTGCAGGGACCGGGCAAAATCCCGGCACAGGTCCACCAGGGTCTGGACGTAGGGCTGGAGCCGCGCCAGGTCGGCGGCCACCTCCGCCGGAGCCCGGCTCCACATTCCCTGGGCCAGATCCCGGACCTGGTCCTTGACCTGGTTGCGTCCCTTCTGGATGCGAGCATGCATCGGATCCTGGGATTGGGGGTTGCGGGGCAAGCGCGGCCAGTCCCCGGCCGCCTGGGCCACCAGCCGGCCGGCAGCCTCCCAGCCGACCCCCTCCAGCTCCCGCGCCAGGGCCTCCAGGCGCCGGGCATCGTCCTCCAGGGTTTCGGCCCACACTTCCGGGCCGCCGGGCTGCCGGCACTGGGCGGCCAGGCCGGCCAGGCGGCGGGCATGGCGCTGGAAGGCCCTAACCAGCCCCTGCCGGGCCACGGCAAACCAGGTGCTCTGCTCCAGGGCTGCGGCGCTGTCCCGGTACATCCGGGCCAGCCCGTCCAGCCACGCCTCAGGCCACGGCCGGGCATAGGCACTATCGTACAGGTCGAGGACCAGCTTCCGCAGGGACTCGTCACCGCGGTCGCCGCCGTACGCCTCGACCAGCGCCAGGAAATCCGGAGCGGCCTGGGCGTACCGCCGCTCGAACACCTCGTCGAGGACCGCGAAGCGCAGCAGCTGGGCCTCGTGCTCGCCGGCCACCCGGGTTGCGGGGTCCAGACCCAGGCGGTAGAAGTACTGCCGCGTGATCCGGAGGCAGAAGGAGTGGACGGTGGAGATGCTGGCGCGCCCCAGCAGGGCCAGTTGCCGCCTCAGCCGGGCGTCGTCGGGATGTTCGGCCAGGGCTTGCTCGAGCCGGTTCCGGATCCGCTCCTTCATCTCCGCGGCGGCCGCCTCGGTGAAAGTCACCACCAGCAACCGGTCGATCTCCACCGGGTCGGCGGGGTCAAGCAACCGGCGGGTGATGCGCTCAACCAGGACGGACGTCTTGCCGGAGCCCGCCGCCGCGCTGACCAGGAGGTTCCGTCCCCGCAGGGAGATGGCTTGCAGCTGGGCATCCGTCCAGCGGCGGCGGGAAGCCGCCTGACCGGTGGCCGCAGTCATCCACCTTCCCCTCCTTCCCGGCCGTCCCGTTCCGTCCGGCCGGCCCCCTCGAGGCGCTCCCAGACGTCCCGGGCGCTCAGGGGCCGGATGGACCGGTAGTGGTTTCCTGGGACCCGCGGATCGAACTGGCACACGGCCCGGAAGCGGCAGGTGCTGCAGGGCGATTCGTCCCGGAGACGGTAGGGAGCCACATCCGCCCGCCCCGCCAGCATCGCGCCGGCCATGGCCCGCACGCGGCCTTCCACGTGCCGGAAGAGGGCCTCGAGCCGCTCTGGGCCCAGCACCCGGGAGCGCGCCTCGGGGCGCCCGTCCTTGCGGAACCGGACCGGCACCAGGGTATCGAGTTGATCGCGGGGCCCCAGGGCATCGAAGACCTCGTCGTCGTCTAGCACCCACCCCTGGGGCCGCAACTGCTTGACGGCCCGGAGCCGGGCGATCTCTCCGGCGTCGAGGGGGCCCTTGACGTCCAGGTACGGGTCATGGACGGGGAAGAAGAGCAGCCCCGCCGGCTCGGGGTCGGAAGCCGGCGCACCGGCGGAGGAGCGGGGCACGCCCGGCATGTTGCTCAGCAGGCGCCGCCCGGCCCGGGTGGCCACCAGCAGGTACAGGGGCAGCTGCAGGGAGAGGCCGTAGTAGACCCGGTCCAGGGGCAGGTCGCGGGAACTGCTCTTGTAATCGATGACGCGGAGGAACCAGCGCCCCGACGGGCTGCAGGCCGCGTCGATCCGGTCGATCCGGCCCCGCAGCGCCAGGTGCTCGCCGGGTCCTACCCTCCACGGGGCGGCCGGCAGCACGGGACTCTCGGGCCCGAAATCCACCTCCACGGCCACCGGCCGGAAGCTACCCTGGCGAGCATGGTGGGCCAGGCGCGAGGCCGTCTTGACCAGAATCCGCCGGGCGGTGGCCAGCAGGTGCTTCTGGTAGGCGGTGCTGGTGGCCAGCTCTTCCGACAGACGGGGCCGGAGGGCTTCCACCGCCTCTCCCACCAGCTGTTCCAGCGCCGCCTCATCCAGGTCAGCCCAGTCCAGACCCCGTTCCCACACCCGCCGCGCCAGCAGGCTCAGGGCGGCGTGGTAGATCCGGCCCAGTTGCGGCGCGTCCAGGCGGCTGACCTCCCGCTCCTTCAGCCCCAGGCCGTGGGCGGCAAAGTGCTGAAAGGGACAGGCGGCCAGCCGCTCCAGGCGGCTGACGCTGGTCCGGACCTCCCATTCCGGGCCCCGGGGCCGCGCATAGAGCTGGCGGGCCAGATCCTGGCCCAGCGGTTCCACCTGGTTGGAATGGACCAGGGACTGGAGGGCCTGCAAGGCCCGCGGGCGGGCCTCCGGGTCGGTCACCGCCCACTGGTAGAGGATTCGCCACCCCGCTGCGGCCGGCTCGCCGGCTGCGGGCGAAACCGCCTGGCGTCCCAGCATCCGCACCAGCTGGTCAACGGCCTGGGAGGCCGTGGCGACGCCCTCGGGACCCTCCACCACCGCCGGCGTCACCGCGAGGGCGGGGAACAACACCCGCAGGCGGCGGGTCAGCCAGGCCGGCGTGATGGCCCGCCCCTCCTCGTCACCCAGGGGATAGCTGACCCAGAGCCGGTCCCTTGCCCGCGTCAGGGCGACGTAGGCGTGGTACTGCTCGTGCAGGGCCCGGATCCGGCCGGGGGGATTGAGCTCCAGGCCGGCCTGGGCCAGCTCCTCCCTCTCCCCGTCGGTGAAGATGGCGTCGTCGTCGATCCGCCGCGGGAAGGCGTCGTCCGTGGCGCCCAGCAAGAAGGCAACCCGGGCACTGGGGTGGCGCGACCGTTCCACGCTGCCGGCCACCACCTGGTCCAGGCCGGGAGGGATCAAGCCCACCCGCAACCCCTCCATGCCGGCCTCCAGGACTCGCAGAAAGTCCGCCAGGGTCAGGGGGAGATCGGGCAGGCTGGTGGCCGCCTGCTCCAGAAGGTCGCCGACCCCGTTCCAGACCTGCAGGTGCTCCTGGGCGTCCTCCAGATCACCCGCTCGTTCCGCCTCCTCGCTCCAGCGCAGGATCTGGCCGGGCACGTCCAGGTCCAGCAGCAGGTGATGAAGAGCCTCCGCCAGGACCTTGACCGGCACGGGCTGGCGCCGGGCCGCGGCGACGCGATGGTGGAAGTTCCGCAAGGCAGCCGTGGCCTCTTCCCGGATCCTGTTGATCGCCTCGAGTTCCGCCTGCCAGGCCGGATCGTCCGCCTCCTCCTCTTCCAGGGTGAAGCGGCGCCGCCAGCGCCACGGCTGGACCCGGTACCAGAGCGAACCGCGAATCCCGAAGGCCAGGACGTAGTTCTCCAGGCGGTCCACCGCACCCCGGGCCACGGGAACCAGGTCCGTCTTGAGGTAGCGGAACACCGCCTCGTAGGGCCAGTCCGCGGCCACGACCTCCACCGCCGCCCGGACCAGTTCCACCAGGGGGTGATGGCCGACCGGCCGCCGGCGATCGATGAAAAGGGGAATGCCGTGCTCGGCGCAAGCCGAACTGATCAGGTCGTGGTAGGCGTCCAGGTCCCGGACGATGACCACCATGTCCCGGAACCGGTACCCCTCTTCCCGGGCCAGGCGCAGCATCTCCCGGGCCGCCGCCGCCACCTCGGACCGCCGGTCCGGCGCCGCCACCACCGTGATCCCATCCGGTGCACCGGTAAAACGGCGTCCCGGGAACCGAAACAGTTCCCGCTCCAGATGGGCCAGGGCCGGGTTGCGAAAGCGGGGCAGCCTCTGGCCCGCCCCCTCCGGCGGCAACGTCACGGCCGGCTCGACGGTCACCCGCTGGCGGCGCGCCAGTTCCAGAAGCTGGCGGGCCGTCTGCCAGGTGGGGTGGAACAGGGTCGCCGCATCGGGGCCATCGCTTCCATGCGGCGTCCCGCCCGCACCGGGTACCCCCGGCAGCTGCCCCCTGACCGCCCACGCTGCCTCTGCCGGGTCCAGGCAAAGGGTCACCTCGACCCGGTCCGCGACCGCCAGCAAGGCCCCCAGGACCCGCAGCTCACCCGGCGTGAAGCCCGTGAACCCGTCGACCCAAATCCGAGCCCCCCGCAACCAGGCGCAGTCGCCAAGTCGCCGGGCCACGCTATCCAAGGCATGGACGGGATCGGCCAGCCCCTTGTCCTCCAGGTAGGCCTGATACGCCTCCAACAGGAGCGCCAGGTCGTGCAACTTCACGGCCAGCAGGCCCTCCCGGCCCTCCGCCATCCAGGCCTCCCGTTGCCGGCGCAGCGCTTCGGCGTCGATCCCGAAGGCGGCCAGTTCGGCCAGGGTGGTGACCATGCGGTCGATGAAGCCCGGACGGTCGGCTACCCGGTGAAACAACTGCAGGCGGGGCGCCTCGCGGGAGAGAAGGGCCCGCAGGATCAAGCGCTTGCCCAGCTCGCTGACGGCCGGCCGTGTGATGCCGCCCGTCTCTTGCTGAACCCACCAGGCCAGGCGCTGAAAGCTGGCGACCCGCGCCCGTGCGAAGCCGGCGCGTCCTGTCCGGTGGCGCACCGCGGCCAGCAGGGCCTGCTCCATCTGAAAGGTGGCCTGTTCGGGCACCAGCAGGACAAGGGCGGGTCCGGAAACATGCCGGCCTTCGGCTGCGGCCACAGCTTCCAGGCAGTAATGGGTCTTCCCGGACCCCGCCCGGCCCAGGATCAGCCGCAGGCTCACAGGCCCGACCCTCCCCTACCTGTTGCGGTGTCGACCCCGCCGTCCCGTGCCATTGCCCCGCCGCGGACCTCGACGGCCTCGCCCCAGGTGGCCAGGATCTGGCGGTGGGAGAGAAGGATCACCTGGCGGTCCGCAGCGAGAACGTCCATGATCCCGCGGGCCTCACCGAGGCGCCCGTCGTCCCAGTGGACAAAGGGGTCGTCCAGGATGAAGGGGATGTTCACGTCGCCCGCCAGCAGATCGGCAACGGCCACCCTCAAGGACCAGTAGAGCTGGTCGCGGGTTCCCTGACTGAGCTGCTCGGGCACCACCGGTGTACCGTCCGGTTCCTGGACGGAGACCCGGAATCCCCCGTCGAGGACCACCCGGCGGCCCGGCCGGCCGGTCAGCCGGCTGAAGTAGCGGCTCGATGCATCCTCCAGCCGCTGGCGGTAGGCCCCGTGATACTCCTCCACCGCGGCCTCCAGGTGGCGATAGGCAAGCACGAGGGCGTCCAGCTCGTCCTGAAGGGCTTCCCGCTGCCGGCGCAGTTCCGCCAGCTCAAGTTCCGCCTGGGCGATGTTGATGGGCTCGTCCCGCAGGTAAGACTGCTCCCGGGAGGCCAGGTCGCGGTACGTGCCGTCCGCGGCTTCCAGCGCCGCCTCCAGCCTGGCTTCTTCGGCCGCCAGCCGGGCCAGGGCCTCCCTGGCCCGGTCCGGGTTAAGGTCCTTCAGCTCGAGGTCGGGATCCTGCCGCGCCAGCTCCTCGATGGCCTTCAGATCGAGGAGGGCGGCATCCCGCTCCTCGGCCGCCCGCACCCGGAGGGCCTCTTCATTGGGCACCTCCCAGGCGGAGAGAAGCCCTTCCAGCTCCTTTTCCCTCTCCCGCCGCCGGCTCCGGTGGCGCGTATACTCCAGCCACTCCTCCCGGGCCCGCCCGGGATCCCCGCCCGCAGGCTCCAGCAGAACGCGCCACTGCTGGCGCAGGCGGTTGACCTCCGCCTGGACCGTCTCCAGGTCCTGCTCCAGGCGCTCCGCCCTGCCGCCGGCCGCCAGCGCCTCCTGCTCGCCCTCGGACTCCAGGCGCTCCAGTTGCTCCACCACGGCGGGCGGCCAGGCTGGCACGGCCGCAGGATCGGGCCCTTCCCCGGCGTCCCAGCTGGCCTCGAGAACGGCCAGCCATTCGGCCATCCGCTCACTGATGCGGCGCCAGCGGGCAGCCTCCAGGGCCGGCTCCTCCCAGAACAGGGGGTCCCAGCCGGTGAGCCATTCAACGAGGGCCCGGGCGCTCTCGGGAGGAACCGGCTCCGCCCCGGACCCGGCCCCCGTACCAGGGCCGGACTCGGGCCCGGTTCCGGCCCCCTCCGCGGATCCGGCCGGGGCGCTTCCCGCCTGGACCGTGGTGACCGCCGGGCGACCGGGCGGGAGGGGCGCGGCGAGCCCGGCGGCCACCTGGCCGGCCGCCTCGCCGCCGCCGGGGGCGGCAACCATTGCCGCCAGCCGCCACCACGCTCCCGGCCTGCCTGAACCAGCCGGCCCGGTTCCAACGCCGTCCGGGCCACCCGGCCCCCCCTCCCGGCCCCACAACCGGCCGGCCAGGGTCCGGGCTTCGCCTTCCGCCTGGCGGCCCAGCCGGCTCACCGCCTCCCACCAGGCCAGCACCCGGGGTAGATCGTTCAGGGGGCGACCTGCCAGGAAGGGGGTCGCCCACCGGTGCATGGCATCCAGGCGGGCCCGAGCTTCTTCCAGCTGCCGGCTCGCCTCGCCTGGCTGGCGCATCGCCAGCTGGGCGCGGCGCCTGGCCAGCTCTTCGCGCCGGGCCTCCCATTCCCGGTAGCGCCGCTCCAACCTGGCCAGCTCTTCCGGCGGCAGGCCGGCCCAGACGCCCAGCCGGGTGCTGACCTCCTCGAGACGGCGGCGAAAAGCTTCCTCACCGGCCGGGTCGACCGGCGGCCGGCCACCCGCCACCAGCCGCCAGGCGAGAGCCCCGGCGGCCAGGGCCACCACCACGGCCAGGGCCGCTACGGCCCCACCCGGGAGGTTGCTGCTTGCACCGGCCACCGCCGCCAGCAATCCCGTCACGCCGGCCGCCAGAAGACCAACCCGACGTCCCAGGCCCCACCGCCGCCGCGCCTCCGCCTGCAGGTGCTCCGCCTCGGCCTGCCGGCGCTGCTCCTCCGCCTTCAGCTGGAGCATCTCCAGCGCTGCGGCGGCTACGCTGGCGTTCCACTCCCGCACGTCGGCGTAGGCATCGGCGACGGCCGCCTCATCGGCCTCCAGTGCGTCCAGCGCCTCTCGCCGCGCCCGCTCCTCCGCCTCCCACACCGCGATCTGGCGCTGCAGCTCCGCCTCCTGGCGGGGCAGGTCCCGTAGTCGCTCCAGCTCGCCCGCCGGGGCCTCGGCCAGGCGGGGTACCCGGCCGGCGAGCCGGACCGCCGCCTGGCCTACCTGGGTCAGGAAGTGATGGCGATGCCAGGCCGCCAGCAGCGAGCGAGCCGCCGCCTGGCGCTGGCGGGCCCTGACCTCCTGCTGCTGCTGCCGGAGGGCCGCCACCTGCCTTTCCATCTCCTGGAGGCGGTCTAGGCCCGAGAGGGGATTCCCGTCCCCGTCGCGGTCCAACGCATCCCAGCCGGGCCAACGGCGGGTCTCTTCCCGTTCCAGCAGGGCGATGTCAGCCTGCAACCGGCCGGCCTGCTGAGCCGCCTGTTCCATTTGCAAACGGCGTTCCAGGCGGTTGCGGTAACGGTCAACCCGCCGCTGCCACTCCCTCCAGGCCTCCTGGCGTTGCCGGCACCGGTTCAGCTCGTCCCGGAGCGCCTGGCGGCGCTGCTCCAGCTCCGCCAGCTGCCGCCGTACCTGTTCCAGGTCGTCGGCCGCCAGCCGGTCACGGCGAATGGCCTCCTCCAGCTGGCGGATCTGGGCATCGACCTGTTCGATGGCCCGGTCCTGCCGCTGGTTGTGGGTCGTGATGCCCAGGTCCCGGGTGGCTCGGGTCAGCCCCTTGATGCTTTCGAGCAGCCAGGTCAGAGCGGCCGACGGCGAGCGGGTCCCGGCGCCGGCCAGCATCTCCTGCACTTCCTGGGCCAGGCCGGGGCGCTGCCCCTGGCCTTCCGGTGCGGGCAGCGGCTGCTCCAGGCAGTAGACCTGAAGCAGCACGTGGCGGGACGCTACCCCCAAAAGCCGCCGCAGGGCCTGCTCGTACCCCTCGGCCGGCCGGCTGGCCGCCGGGTTGTGGGTGCCCGTCCATACCTCGACCGCCCCCCCGCCGCCGAGGTGCAGCAGGCGGACCCGGTGGCGCTCGAAATCCCGTACGACGCGGTACCGGTGGCCGTCGGCGGCCGTGAACTCCAGTTCGCCTTCGAAGCGGCTGGCTCCCGCCCAGTGCCGGTAGCGGGCCTGGCCGTACCGGGTGGGGTCGTTGGAGCCCGGAAGCCCGAAGAGCACCGCCACCAGGCCCGCCAGAAGGGTCGACTTCCCCGATTCGTTGGGCGCCACCCAGTGAGACAGGCCCTCCGGGAAGCGGAACTCCACCTCGTCGCGGAAGGGTCCAAAGCCGCGCAGCACCAGGCGGTGCCAGCGAACCGGATGCCCGTTGCCGGGGCCCGCCCCGGGCACCTCCGCAGCATCCGCGCGGTCCCGCCCTTGGCCACCGGAGCCGGTCTCACCAGGGGAGCCCGGCTCCAGGGGCCGGTGGCCTTCCGGACCGGCTCCGGCCGGCAGCTCAAAGGCCTTGCTCACCGTGCCTGTCCCTCCCGCATCAGCGCCTGTACCCCCAGGCGCAAGGCCCGCTCCACCACCCGGCGCCGCCGGGGTTCGGTTTCGCCCTCCAGCTGATCCAGCAACCGCCGCACGAACAGCCCGGTGATGGTCGGTTCCCGGGACCATTGCAACAGGTCGTCCCAGCTGACGGGCTCCGTGGCGTCGTGGATCTCCAGGTGGAAGAACCGGGTTGCGTGTTCGGCCTGCAGCGCGGGCCCGTCGACGGCGAAGGCCGGTGTGCCATGCAACTCGAGACGCAGGATCCGGTCGGGCGCGGCCAGGCTGGCCAGGTAGGAGCCCAGTTCGGCGGCGCTGCCGAAGGTGCCGGCGTCGATGCGGAGGGTCTCCACCGGCTGCACCGGGACCGGCTCCCGCCGGACGGCCACCACTCCCCGCCCCGGCTCCACCTCCACCAGGGTGAAGGCCCCTGTCCCGGGGTCGTCAAACCCTTTGCCCTCCACAGCCCCGGCATACACCGCGGGAGTCCGTCCCAGGCGTTCCTCCAGGGCCTGGTGGATGTGGCCGAGGGCCACGTAGTCGTACCCCGCCCGGGCCAGGGCCTCCCGGTCCAGGGGCAGGCTGCGGTCGCCGCCCCAGTGCCCCAGGGTGCCGTGGAACACGGCCACATGGAGGCCCGGTTCGTCCAGCCGGGGGAAAGCCGTCAAGGGACTTCCCGCCGGTGTGACCCCGCCCGTGTAGGCAAGACTGTAGATGTGGACGGGAAAGCCGGCTACGGCCAGGGTCGCCACGGGCTCCGGCAGGGGGTTCTGGACCAGCACGCCCGGCCAGGCGGCGGCAAAGCGCCGGTACACCGAGTCATGATAGGTGATCTCGTCGTGGTTGCCGGGCACGGTCACCACGGGGACCCCAGCGGCCTCCAGCCGGCGCAGCTGGCTGATGACCTCCTGAACCAGCGACTCCGGCGGCCGGTGGGTTTCGAACAGGTCCCCGGCGATAAGCACCAGGCCCACCTGATGGCTGGCCTCAAGGGCGTAATCCACCGCCCGGGCCAGCAGGCGATCCCGGCGGCGCCGGCGCTCGGCGGCCCGGTCCGGCGCCATGAAACGCGGTTCCCATCCCAGGTGGAGATCCGCCAGGTGCAGGATGCGAAACAAGGCTTGTCCCCCCAGCGGGCAAACACAGGTCTCAGGTTCCCACCGGCCGGTCCCCCACGCACACGAGGCCGGCCGGCGGTGTCGTGACCGCCGGCCCGTGATCATCTGGATATAGATTACAGAACGTGCGTTCCCTGGTCAAGTCCCTGCTTGATCAAGCCGTCGCCGGCAGGTCGCGGAACCGTAAGCCGGGGCACCCTCCGGCTGGGCGCGTCTGCCTCCGGACCCGGCGGCCCGGGCTCCCTGGTCCCCTGCTTCTCCTGCCGGCAGGGACCAGGCCGGCACCCTGGCCGGCTGGGAAGAGCCGTGGGGACAGCCCCTTGGACACCAGCAACGCTGGCCGTCCAGACCGCCAACCCAGCCGCCTCCGGCCCGTGGGCCCCACCCACTCCAGCCAGCTGATTCCCGCAGCCCCACCCCGCTCCATCCGGCTAGATCCAGCGGCCCCGCTGCCGGGTCCACTGCAGGTAGCGCAGCCCCACGGTCACCATGGCCGCCATCGCGGCCAGCACCCTCCACCCTGGCAACCGGCCGGCCAGCATGAACACCAGGCCCAGGGGAAAGCCCACGATGCCGACCCACGGCGTCCGCCGGCGCCACAAGGCCACCACGCAGCCGGCCAGCAGGGCAGGGATCAGGGCGCCGGGTGCCAGGTACACGGTGGCGCCGATGGCACTGGCCAGGCCCCGGCCCCCCGGCCGCAGGCACCGCTGCAGCGGCCAGTTGTGGCCGGCCACCGGAGCCGCCGCCGCAGCCACCAGCCACCACCCCTCCCCGGCCAGGTGGTCGACCAGCGCTACGGGCAGCAACCCCTTGGCGAAATCGAAGGCGAATACCGCCAGCCCCGCTGCCGGACCGGCCTGGCGCCAGGTGCCGGCGGTGCCGGGTTCGTCCCCCAGTTCCCGGGGCGAGGCGCCCCGGCGCCACCGCACCAGATACTCCGCGGGCAGCACCCCACCCAGGAGATACCCCAGCAGGGGGACGACCCAGATCCACGCCGGCGCGGCCGATTCGGCCGGCCAGGCCATGGCAAATCCCCGGCCCATGCCTCTCCCCTTCCCCCTCCGCCACCAGCCGCCTCGCCTGCCGTTCCGAGAATCCCTCCGCCGGTGGCAGGCCCCTGTACCTCAACGTTCCGCTGGGCCCGGTGCGGCCGGCCCCGTGGTCCGCAAGTCGAACGGCCCGCCGGCGCCCGGCCCCCCGTCACCGGCACCCCCGGATCCCCTGCCGGCCTCACCACCGCCCCCCGGGACCGGGCCCTCTCCAGCACCCCCCGTTCCGGACCCGGCCGCGGGCCCCCCGGGGGCCGGCAAGGCGCCCGCCAGCTTCCGCACCCGCACGGCGGCGATGCGCAGGCCTTCGCGGCGTTCCACCGACAGGTACCAGCCCCGGTGCTCGAATCCCTCCCCGGGCTCGGGCAGCCGGCCCAGGTTGTACAGGACGAACCCGGCCACCGTCTCGTAGTGGGGGCTGGCCGGGATGTCCAGGTCCAGGCGCTCGTTGGCGTCTTCGATGGACGTGTCCCCTTCCAGCACCCATTCGCTGGCCGTCACCTGCCGGCCGCCCGGCAACCCGCCGGCCATCTCGCCCACGATCTCGTCCAGCAGGTCGTCCAGGGTGACGAGCCCCGCCACCCCGCCGTACTCGTCGACCACCACGGCCAGCCGAAACCGGTCCCGCTTCATCTCCTTGAGCAGGTCCAGGGCCGGTTTGGTCTCGGGGACGAAGCGGACCGGTTGCAGCAAGCCTTCCACGGTGTCAGGGCCATCCCCTTCCACCATGGCCCGCAGGAGGTCGTGGGTGCTCACCTGACCGACGATGTCGTCGGGCCCTTCCCCCGTCACCGGGTAATGCTCGAACCCCGCCCTCAGGGCCCGTTCCACCGCCTGGGAGAGGGACAGGTGCCGCGGCAGCGTGTGCATCTCGGGCCGGGGCACCATGACCTGGCGGACGATGCGGTCGCCGAAGTCGAACACGCCTTCGATCAGCTGCTTCTCCTCCGACCGCAGGTCCTGGTGCTCGGCCACGTAGAAGCGGATCTCCTCCTCCGTCAGCCCCCGCTCCTGCACGTCGGCACGGCCCCCCAGGGCCCGCACCACCAGGTTCGTCGAACGGGCCAGCAGCGCCGTGAAGGGCGCCGCCAGCCGGGCAAGCATGGCGATGGGCCGGGCCACCCTCAGGGCCAGGCCCTCCGGGTTCTGCAACGCCAGCCGCTTGGGCGCCAGCTCACCCAGCACCAGGGTGACGTAGGAGATCACCACGGTGACCAGGGTGACGGCCACGGAAGTGGCAACCCCCGGCGCCAGGCCCAGGGTCCGCAGCCAGGCGGCCACAGGCTGGGCCAGGGTGACGGCCGCCGAGGCGCTGGCCAGGAACCCGGCCAGGGTGATACCGACCTGGATGGTGGCCAGGAACCGGCTGGGGTCGGCCATCAGGCGCTGGGCGACCCGGGCGCCCCGGTGCCCCTCCTCCGCCAGCTGGTGGATGCGCGCATCCCGGGCGGCGATCACCGCGATCTCGCTGGCGGCGAAGAACGCGTTGACCAGCACCAGGATGGCGATCCACAGCAGTTCCGGCAGGATCTCCGCCAAGGGCGTCTGCCTCCTTCTTCCTGCGGGGCGGTCGGGACGCCCACCTGCCTGGGACCGTGAGGGGGGCCGATGTTCCCCGGCCACCAAGGTCCCACGGCGAACCGCCCGCTGGGGAAAAGTCATTCTACTGCGAATATATCCGGCCGGCCGGTGTCCCAGGTAAGGGGCCCAGGTAGGGGCGGGGCCCCGGGCAAGGGCGGTGCCTCAGGCCAGGGGGGCCCAGCTACGGAAGGTACCCCAGGCCAGGGCGGGGTCCCAGCTATGGAAGGTACCCAGGCAAGGGCGGGGCGGGCGGCGTCGACGCCGCCCGCCCCGGTGGCTTCCGACGTGGCTCGCAACGGGCCGGGCCGCACGCTCCGGCGGAACCGCCCGCCGAACCGCCGGCCAAACAGCACCGCCGGCCGAACAGCCGGTCGACCGCCGGCCGAACCGGCATTCGAACCCGCTGGCCCGGCCCGCCTGCCGGCCCCTGGGGCTGGCCTCAGGATGCCTCAGGATCCGGGCCGGATCTCCGCTACCGACCCGCCCTGGACCACCACTTCCACCCGCTGGCCCAGCAGGTCCGCCAGGTCGATGCCCAGGAAGAGCCCGTTGCCTCCTTGCAGAGCCAGGCGGCGCGGGTCGACGGGCAAGGTCACCACCCGGCCGTCATCCAGCCGCAAGCGCAGCTGGACCTTGCCCCCCGCCCGGCCGGCCGCCCGGCCCGAACCGCCGGCGCCGGCTTCGCCCTCCGCACCCGCACCGGCCCCGGCGGAGCCTTCCAGCGAAGCCAGCAGCGCTTCGAGCCCCGGGCTTTCCAGCAAGGTGCCCGCCAAGCGCAGGTTCGCCTTGCCGCCCAGCTCCGGCGGCAGGTCCACCGGCTCGGGGGAGCCACCGCCCGCTTCGGCAGCCTGGCCCCCGCCGTTGCCGCTGGCGTTCCCCGCCGTGGCGGCCGCCTGCCCGGCCGCCCGCCCGGCGACGTGCCCGCCCCCGGCACCAGCCGCCGCTCCCGGCACCTGCCCGGCCCGCCGGGTGCTCCCCTCCGCCCCGCCGGATCCCGGGGCCAGCACCGTTTCAACCCGCTGCCAGAGGGAGGTCAACCAGCCGCGTACGGCCTGCCACATCCAGGTCACCGCCCCGAAGGCACCCTGTCCGGGGGCACCCTGCCCGGTGGTCGCGGCCAGGCCACCCTCTGCCCGGAGCGCTCCGCCGCCAGAGGCTGGCGACTCGGGGCCGGCGCCTGTCGCCGTGACCTGGGCTTCCCCGCCCCCCTCCGCCGCGGCTTCCACTCCCTGGCTTGCGAAGACGGCAGCCGCTTCCGCCAGCACCTGGGCGCGGGTGACCACCTCCGCCTGGGTCCCCGCCGCCGTGCCGGTTCCCGGCGCAGCCCGCAGGGGCGTGGCCAGGAGGGTGCCGGCCAGCACCAGCGCCACCGTCAGCAGATGCCAGGATCCCTTTGCCTTCGGCCGGAAACGCATCCGCTGGAACCCACCTCCTGTCCGTCCCTCCCAGGTCTGAATCCCCCGCGGCCTTCGCAGCCCGCCGCCCGGCGCCGGCCCCCGCCTGCCGTCCCCTCCCCGGATCCGGCGAGGTCGGGGCCGGTGCCGGCGGCCTGGCCGGAGGATCCCGGCCGGCAGGCCCGCGCCCTCCAGGGCCGCGGGGCCGGTTCTTCCCCCACCCGTGACAGAGTTTCGATTCATTATCGGTTGTTTTGGGGATTGTCCACGGATTGTCGCCATGGATCACATCATTTCGCGAAATTTCGCGCCATATTGAGTGATTTGCCGTTCCCGGGCTGGGGGCGTATGCTACACCCAGGCAAGGCAAGCCCGACCCGGGAGGTGGACCGGTTGGCGACCTTCCAGTATCCCACCCACCCCAGGCCCTCGTGCCACGCGGTGGTCAGCGACGGCCGGCGGGTCGTCCTGGTCAGGCGGGGCGGCGAGCCCTTCCGCGGGTGGTGGGGGCTGCCCGGCGGTGCGGTGGAGCTGGGCGAGACGGTGGAGGAGGCCCTCCGCCGGGAGGTGCGGGAGGAAACGGGGCTCGAGGTCGAGGTGCAGGGACTGCTGACCTACAAGGACGCGGTCAACCGCGACGAGGTCCAGCGCATTCGCTTTCATTACGTCATCCTGTTCTTTGCAGCGCGTCCCGTCGGCGGCACCCTCCAGGCGGCCGACGACGCCGCGGAAGCCGCATGGGTACCGTGGGAGGAGATCGACCGCTTCCAGCTGGTCCCGGGCACCCACCAGGTGCTGGCGGCGTGGCGGGCCGCCCAGGAGGCGGGGTTCGCCCGGTAGAACGGGCCCTCGCCGCCGGCCGGTGCGGCCCGAGTGCCGCCACGCCCGGCCGTCACAGCCCGCGGCCGGCTTCCTTGAGAAGGGTGACCAGGGCGTCGTGAATCCGCCCGTTGGTGGCCACCACCGAGGGCTGCCAAACGTCGAAGGCACCGCCGTCGAGGCGGGTCACGCGGCCCCCCGCCTCCCGGACCACCAGGGTCCCCGCCGCCAGGTCCCACGGCCCCAGGCGGAGCTCCCAGAAGCCCGACAGCCGGCCGGCCCCCACGTAGCAAAGCGACAGGGCCGCCGAACCGATGGCTCGCACGTTCCGCGCCTCGGCCAGCACCGCCCGGAACAGGTCCAGGTTCACCCGCTTGCCCTCCACGGCGTCATACTGGAACCCCGTGGCCAGGAGGCTTCGGGCCAGCGCGTCCTCCGCCGACACCCGCAACGGCCTGCCATTGAGGGCGGCGCCATGCCGGCGCACGGCCACGTAGAGCTCGTCCTGGATGGGGTTGAACACGGCCCCGGCCAGCACCTCGTTGTGGTACATCACCGCCACCGAGGTGGCCACGATGGGAAGGCCGTGGATGAAGTTGGTGGTCCCGTCGATGGGGTCGATCAGCCATTCCCACTCCCGCTCCCCCGCGGCCTGGGCCACGGCCCCTTCCCGCGAGCCCGCCTGCCCTGAAAGCACCCGGCGGGAGATGTCCTCCTCGCCCACCACGGCGTGCCCCGGGAACTGGCGCTGGATGTAGCGGGCCAGCTCGGCCTCGATGGCCTCATCGGCCTCGGTGACCAGGTCATACCGGGAGGTCTTGGTGCGCACGCCCCGGGCTGCGCCGAAGTGGTGCCGCAACATCTCCCCGCCCCGCAGGGCCACGTCGACCACCGCGTTGCGCAACGACTCCGCATCCAGCATGCCGGACCCTCCTGTTCATCCGGACCCCGCGCTCAGCAAGAACCCGCGCCGCCCGGCGCGGTGACCGGCGGGCGCCCCGGCCGCCGGCGAGGCGCCGGCCCGGCGGGACACCGCTACCATTGTCGCAAACTCCCTTGCCCCCTGCCACGGTGCCGGCCCAAGCCCGTTCCCGCCGGGCCGGCGCCAGAACGGGGCCACCGGCCCCGTGGGGCTCTTGCTGGGGCCAATGCCCCGGCCGGTGGCGGCCCTGAAGGGTCCGGTACCGGCGCCCGGGGCCCGCCGGCAGGCCGCGGTCTGCAGGCCGGGGGCCCCGGGCCTCGTTCTCGCGGGCCCCGCCCCGCAGCCTCCGAACTGGCTAGCCGGCGGCCGCCTGCTGCCCCGCCTCTGCCGCCCGGCCGGCCGGCGCCCCCGGCCGCCGCAGGATGCCCAGGGCCAGCACCGCCGCGGCCAGCACCAGGAAGGTCGCCGCCAGCGGCCGGGTCACGAAGATGGCCGCCGAGCCGCCCGCCATGGTCAGGGACTGGCGGAAGGACTCCTCCAGCATGGGCTCCAGCACGTTGGCCAGCACCAGGGGCGCGATGGGGAAGTCCAGCTTGCGGAGCCCGTAACCCACCAGGCCGAAGACCATGGCGACCCCCACGTCGAAGAGGGAGTACCGCAGGCTGTAGGCCCCCAGGGCCGAGAGCACCAAGATGGCCGGCCCCAGCAGCGCAAAGGGGATCCGGGCCACCCGTACCCACAGGCCGATGAGGGGCAGGTTCAGCACCAGCAGGATGACGTTGCCCACGTACATGCTGGCGATGATGGTCCAGACCAGGTCGGGGTGCTCCTGAAAGAGCCCCGGCCCGGGGTCCAGGCCGTACATCATGAGCCCCCCGAGCAGCACCGCCGGCACGGGCCCGGACGGCAACCCCAGCGAGAACAGGGGGACGAACCCGCCGGTGGAGGTCGCGTTGTTGGCCGCCTCGGCCGCCGCCACGCCCTCGATGGCACCCCGCCCGAACCGCTCGGGGTGCCGGCTCAGCCGCCGCTCGGCATCGTAGGCCACGAAGGTGGTGACCGAGGGACTGCATCCCGGCAGCAGCCCGAGCAGGAAACCGATCGCGCTGGACCGGAGCATGGCCGGGGTCGCCGCCCTGAGGTCCTGCCGGGTGGGGAAAAGACGCCGGAGCCGCGTCGCGTACAGGTGGGTCACCCGTTCCTCCGCCGCCAGCAGGACCTCGCTGACGGCGAAGAGCCCGATGATCACCGCCACGAAGGGGAAGCCTGCCATGAGGGGCAGCCAGCCGAAGGTCCAGCGGGCCGCTCCCGTCACCGGGTCCAGGCCGACCATGGCCACCAGCAGGCCGAGGAGGGCCGCCGCGGTGCCCTTCAGCCCGTGCCCGCCCGAGAGGCTGGCCACCAGCGCCCCCGCCAGCACCGTGAGGGTGAAGTACTCCGGCGGCCCGAAGGCCAGCGCCACCTCCGCCAGCGCCGGGGCGAAAAAGGTCAGCCCCACCAGGCTCAGGGTCCCGGCGACGAAGGACGCCAGGGCCGCCATGCCCAGGGCCGGTCCCGCCCGGCCCTGCCGGGCCAGCTGGAACCCGTCCAGGGCCGTGGGGACCGACGAGGCCTCCCCAGGGATGTTGACCACGATGGCCGTGGTCGACCCGCCGTACATGGCGCCGTAGTAGATGGCCGCCATCATCACCAGGGCAGGCCCCGGCGGCAGCACCACCGTCAGCGGCAGCAACATGGCGATGGCCGAGGTCGGACCGATCCCCGGCAGCACCCCTACCAGGGTCCCCAAAAGGCAACCCACCAGCCCCCAGAGCAGGGTCTGGGGTTCCAGGGCCAGATCGAGCCCGCGCACCAGCCATTCGAAGGATGTCAACGGTCCAGCACCCCCATGGGCAGAGGCACCCCCAACCCCCGGACGAACCCGGCCCACAGGGCCACGGCCAGCAGCACACCCCAGAGGAGGGCCGCCAGCGGCCGCCGCTCGCCCAGATACCACGCCAGCCCGGAAACCAGCACGGCACTGGCCACCGGGAAGCCCAGCACCGGCAGCGCCACGGTGTAAGCGCCGAGGGCCCCGATGGTCACCAGCAGCCGCACCCTCCCCTCCCGGGCAGCCGCCGCGGGGGAAGCCCCCGCGGGCGAACCCGCCCCCACCGTGGACGAACCCCGGCCCGCCGCTTCCAGGCCGCCCGCCGCCGGATCCTTGGCTATGACATCCGCCCGAGCCCCGGCGGCCGCCTCCGCCGGCGCCCCGGCGCTGGTGCTCGCCGCGGCCCCGCTGGTCACCGCAGGGGTACCGGTGACCGCCGCCGGCACCCCCGCCGCCTGGGCGGGACCGCGAGCGCCTCCCGCCCCGGAACGGGCCCGGCCTTGAACCATGGCGGCCAGCACCAGCCCAAGGCCGGTGAGGACCAGCCCCAGGGCCACCAGCGACGGCAGCACGCCGGGCCCCATCACACCGGCCACCGGGTCCCGGGAGGGCGCGCCGGCCAGGGCTACCAGCCCCAGCAGGGCCAGGCCCGCCCCCGCCGCCGCATCCCGCTTCATCGCCCGTTCCCCCTTCCTGCAACCGCGCCGTGGCCGCCGCCGGACCCCCGGCCCCTGCCCCGGCCCGCCGGTCCTTCCCTGTCATCGCCCCGCCCCGCGGGCGGCCAGCAGCGGGCACGGGCCAGGGCACGGCCACCCTGCTGCCTGCCGGTGATCACCTTGTTCACTGCTCGAGGTCCTGCACCAGCGCCTTGTAGGTCGCGGTCACATGTTCGATGTACGCCTTGCTCTCGGCATGGCCCATGGCCAGGGGCACGAAACCCTGTTCCTCCATCTGGGCCCGGATGGCGGGGTCGCGGGCGATGGTCAAGAACGCCTTCTCCAGCTCGGCGATCACCTGGGGCGGCGTTCCCGCCGGCACCCCCACGCCCCGGTCGATGCGCTCCACCAGGTCGATGCCCTGCTCCTTGAAGGTGGGTGCACCGGGCAGCCCGGGAAACCGCTCGTCCGCCGCGATGCCCAGCACGCGGATGCGGTCGCGATACTTCACCAGGTCGTTGGAGTTGGCAAAGACCGCCGCCACGTGGCCGCCCAGAAAGGCCGTGATCTGGGGCGCCGCCCCGCTGAAGGGCACGTAGGTCAGGTCGATCCCGGCCAGCTTCTCCAGCCGCACCGTGGCCACGTGGTGGCCGGAGAAGGTGCCCGATCCCCCCACGGTGATGGCCCCCGGGTTCGCCTTGGCCGCGGCGATGAACTCGTCCAGGGTCCGGTACGGGCTCGAGGCCGGTACCGCCAAGCCCAGCGGGGTCGACTGGAAGAGGACCACGGGCTCGATCTGCTCGGTGCGGTAGCCCGTCTGCTGCTGCAGGGGCTGTAGGATGATGTGGGGCAGGTTGATCCCGGCCACCACCGACCCGTCGGGCCGGCTGCGGACCAGCTCGCTCCAGCACAGGGCGCCGCCGCCGCCCACCTTGTACTCGATGGCCACCTGGCGTCCCAGCAGCCGCTCCAGGTGAGGCTGCTGGCGCCGCGCCTCGATGTCCGACTGGCCGCCGGGATCGAAGCAGACCAGATAGGTCAGGGGCCCGCGGGCGCCGCCCGCTCCGGCACCGCCCGCGGCCTCACCGCCCGAGCCGGCGCCCCCGCCGCCCGGGGACGAACCGGCTGCGGCGGCTCCTCCACCCGGGGCCGCACCGCCCGTTCCGCCGGCAGCGCTGCAGCCCGCAAGGGCCAGCACCAGGACCAGCACCGCCAGCCCGGCCAGCCTCCGCCACCCCGCGGGCCGCCACCGGCGACGGTGCTCTCCTGCCGGAGGGAGCGCCGGTCCCAGGGACGACGGCCCGGCCCCCCAGGCGGGCGGCTGTGTCCGGATCCCGCTTCCCATGGTGCCTTCCTCCCCGCCCGGCGGGGCAGCTGTCCGGTGCCGTTCAAAGCCGGGGCCCGCAGGCCCCTGGCCCCTGGGCAACGGGCAGCCCCTAAGGGCCGTCGCGGACCGGCCGGCCCATCGGGTCACCGGCCCGGCTTGCCTGGGCGTTCATCCCGCCGGGCTAGGCGTACTCTATGCCCTCCGGCCGGGCGACGTGAGTGCAGGGGGGCGCGTGGTCCCGTACCGGACCATGCTCCAAGGGCGGCGGGAGGCCGGCGGGCCCGCCCGGCGGCCCCCGCAACCGCGGCTCCGGTCCGTCGGCCCCGCGAGGCACCGAACCATCGAGCGCCGGTCCGGCGGTGCCGCACCGGGCTTGAGGCAGGGTCGCCCAAGGACTCGCAGCCGGTAGCGTGCGGGCCCTTGCAGCGGGCGGGCCCTTCGGGGGGCCACCCTCATTTACGGCTGCGGGCGTAGAGCCTGGGCGTTCGTACCCGCGGCGCGGCCATGGTGGCCGGGGGATCGCTGGCGGGGAAGGTCCCTTCGACCACGTCGTCGTAGTCGAAGCGGAACTCCTCCATGCCCCGCACCAGTTCCGCCGCCACGCCACCCAGGTGGCTGTGCAGTCGCTGCCCGGCCAGCGGATGGAGCTCGCCTTCCTCCGCCTGCCGGTGGCGCTCGAAGGCGGCAGCCAGCTCGGCAACCAGCCGCTGCAGCCCGGGCGCCCCCGCCCTGGCGTCACCCGTTGTGCCGTCTGCCGCCGCCGCACCACCCGCTGCTACGCCCGCCATCGTGGCGTCACCTGCGGCGCCAGCATCCCCGCTGGGCTGGGTCCCTGCCCATGGCCCGTGAGCCTCCGCGGGCGCTGCCGGAGCCGGCGTGCCTTCGTCCCCGTGGCCACCGCCCGCCGCGTACCGGCCGCCCGTCCCGGCAGGAGCGGGAGTCGCCAGCCCGCCGGCTGCCATGGCCAGGCGGGCGGCGCCGGGATTGCCATCGGAGGACGGCGGCGATTCCCCTTCCAGCCCTTGCATCCTTTCCAGGGCGTTGCCCAGGCGCTGGGCCAGTTCGTCCAGGCGGCGGTGTTCCGCCACGCGAGATTGAAGGGTCCCGGCCAGGTCGTGGCCGCCGTGGAGGCGCAGGGCGGGATAGAACACCTCCTGTTCCAGCCGGCGGTGGGCGTCCAGCTCATCCAGCAAGCGGGTCGCCAGGCCAGGGTCGGGGGTCTCGCGGCCGCCGCGCAGGTCCCCGCGGCGGAGGTCGTCCAGCAGGGATGACAGCCGCCGGTGCTGATCGCGGAGGATCTCCAGGGCCCGCCGGCCGGCCCCGGCATCGGGGCCGGTGACGGATCCCGTCCCGGGGCCGGCGACGGTCTCTGCGTCCCCGCCGGGACCCGCGGGGATCCCCGTACCGGTTTGCAGGCGGTCCCTCCGGCCTCCGGCGACCTCGCCCATCCTGCCGGCAACCTCCTCCATCCTCTGGTCCACGGTCCTCGCCCCCTCTGCAATGGCCTGCGGCCCTAGTTTGCGCCACCCTGCCGGCGGCTCCCGCGGAGCGCTGGTCGTCGCGGCCGGCCGGCTCCCGGCCCGGCGCCCGGTCCGCAGCGGTCCCCAGGCGGCCCCCGTCCCCCACCGCCAGGCCTGCCGCCTGCCGACCCCGCAGCCGCCGCATCCTTCCCGCGCCCCGCGGCGCGGCGCCCGCAGCATCGTGGTCGCTGCCGCCGGCCCGCAGCCACCGCGGCGCCCTGCCCCGCTCCGCCCCGCGGGCGGCTAGGCACCGGCTGCTGACGGAATGCAACGAAAAGGTGAGCCGCGGCTGCAACCTGGGGCGTGTATCCGGCATGTATGAGCCGCCAGCATACAGGCCATACTGGAACGTGCCCGGGCACCAGAAGGAGGAAGCAGCTTGGTCGGCAAGATCAGGCCGCGTCGCGTCATCATGCCGTCCGATCTGGTGGGTCAGGCCGGACCCAGCAGGCCGCGATCGGGCCCCGTCATCCATTACCGCCTCGACGACCAGGCCCTGGCGCCGGCCGCACCGGGCGCCGGCCCGCCGGCGGACCCGCCCGCGGGGCCCCCGGCGGGCGGCAAGGAACCGGGCAGCCCACGCCCGGCCGGCCATGCCCAGGTGCAGGCGGGGACGGTGGGGACGGCGCAAGCCCGCCGTGCCCGCCGGGTCCGCCCGGCTGCTAGTCCAGGATTCCATGCTGCGGGAGGAGGAGGACGCATGCAGGAACCCATGCCCCACGCCGGTACACCCGCTTACGCCGCGCCCGGTGGCCACCCGGCGACGGCGGTGGCCGCCGGCGCTCTGCCCGGCGGCTCCCAGGGAGCCGGCTCGCCCGGCCCGGCCGGGGCCGCTCCCGGGCGGGTCGACTTCCACCGGCTGAGCCCGCAGGAGCAACGCCAGGCTCTGCTGGAACTGGTGCGGGACGGCCGCAACGACGAGGAAATCGGTGAGATGTTCGGCCTGAGCCAGTGGCAGGTGCGCAACCTGCGCTACCGCCTGGGGATCAAGAAGGACCGGGGTGGCAACGTTCACCTGGAACCCATCCGGATGCGGGGGGTGGAGTCCTCCGACCCGGTCGTCCCCTTCGAGGCCGGGGAAGGCCGGCCGCGGCTGGCCCTCACCCTGGAGGGCGAGTTCACGGGCACGACCCTGGCCAGTTACCTGGAGGGGATCACCAGCTTCGTGGGCGCAGCGGGCGAGCGGCCCTTCCGGGTGAGGTGCTTCGTCTGCGAGGCCGGCGAGGACCAGGACGACCACCGCTAGGATCCGCGGCCCGCGGCAACCGGCCCGCCTGCGACGCCGCCGCGGCCGCTGCCTGAAGAACCGGACAGCAGCAGGCCAGCAGCAGGCACCCGACAGCGCGCCGCCGGCAGGCCGCCGGGCCGGTACGCCGGCTGCCGGCGGACCTGGGGTGGAACCGGCCGGCCCGGCCCCCTCCGAGGTGACCGGGCCGGCCGTCCTTTGCCGTCCTCATTCCCGGGATGAACGGCGGCCGGCGCCGCCCGCTTCGCCGGCCGGCAGCCGGCCAGGCTCGACCTCTGCCGCCGCCTCCAGGGACGCGGCGTCCCCGCCCCGCGCCCGGCCCTCCGGGCAGTCGGGCCGCAAGGCGCAAGCCGGGCAGCGCGGGTTTCGAGCATGGCAGATTCGCCGGCCGTGCCAGATCAGCCAGTGGTGGGCCCGGGACCACTCGGCTTCGGGAAACTTTTCCATGAGCTCCTGCTCGACCCGTTCGGGGGTGGTCCCGGTGGCCAGCCCCAGCCGCCGGGCCACCCGGAAGACATGGGTGTCGACGGCAATGGCCGGGATCCCGAAGGCGTTGCTCAGCACCACGTTGGCCGTCTTGCGACCGACACCGGGCAGTTGCATCAGCTCTTCCCGCGTCCGGGGCACCTGGCCGCCGTGCCGCTCGACCAGGATGCGGCAGGCGGCCAGCAGGTTGCGGGCCTTGTTCCGCCACAGGCCGATGGTGCGAATCATGGCCCCCAGCTCGTCTTCGCTGAGCTCCAGCATCGCCTCGGGGGTGGGGCAACGGGCAAAGAGGGCCGGAGTCACCTGGTTGACCGCAGCGTCGGTGGTCTGGGCCGACAGGATGGTCGCCACCAGCAACTCGAAGGGCGTGCTCCAGTGCAGGGCCGTGGTCGCCTGAGGATACATGCGGGCCAGGGTGGCGCGGATCCGGGCGATGCGGGCCGCCTCGGCCCCTGCGGCATCCCCGGCTGCGGGCGCGGTCGCAAGCGCAGCACCGGCCGGATCCGGGGCCATGGGATCGACGGTCGCCGGCCGGTCCGGTCCTGCAGTGGCCCGGGCCGGGGCCTCTCCACCGCCGGGTGCAGGCTTCGGCTCCGGTGCCGCGGCCGTCCTACGGGCAGGGCGTCGCGGGCTCGCAACAGGGCGGGCCGGTTCATCCCGCCGGCGCCGTTCTTTCCTGCCGCTCGGATCCTGCGGGCCTGAGCGGCGGGGCGAAGCAGAGGAAGGGTTCACGGGCTTTCACCGCTGCCTAGCCTACCATGGCGCCGCATCCGGCGGTAGCCGTCACCCGAAACGTCGTCACCGGTTCCCGGCGGCCGATCCACATGGATCGGCGGTGCCGGTCTTACCCGTCCATGGGCGGGTGCCGGTTTCCCGATGCCTCGGGGACGGCCCGCCTGGCGGCAGGTCTTGCATCCCGTCCGCGGGCGTTGAACATCTCCGCGCCACTCCCGGCGACGCGGCGAACCGGGCCGCGAGATTCCGGGCCGGCACGTTCAGGCACCGCCACCACGCCATCGGTGGTCGCCAGGTGGTGCCCAGCCCGCCCTTGCGCCGGGAACCGCTTAGCCCAGCTGCGCCACCAGCGCCTCCACCAGCCGCCGGGCCACTTCGCCCGGGGCGGCCGCCAGCTGCGGCTGGGGGCACCAGAGGGGCTCGCCCGGCGCCCAGACCGGTTCCTGCCCGTCCCGGTGGGGCAGCCGGTACCGGGGGATGAACCCGGCCGGGGGCTCGGCGAAGGCCCGGAGCTGCATGCCGCTGGCCCCCACCTGCAAGAGCCACCCCCGGGGGCCCCCCACCGCCGGCTGAAGGGGGCCTTCCGGCGCGGGCCCGACCGCCGGTGCGGTCCCGACCGCCGGCGCGGGCTGCCCAGCCGGGGGGCGCCCGCCCACCACGCCGCGGTCATCGGCCGGCTTCCCCTCCCCATGCCCGGCCCCGCCCCCCTCCGCCGCCAGCTCCTCCAGCCACCGGCGGAGGATCGCCTCCACCCGAGCCGGGGCGATGAAGAACAGGGGCAGGGGATCCTCCGGATCGTTGGGAGCCGTGAGGCTGGCGGTGGCCACCCGCACCGCCCCCTCCCGCGCCCCGCCTGCTCCCGGCGGAAGCGGCACCGGGGCGGCCAGCAGGTGCAGCCAGGCATCAAAGCCCCCGGGCGGGCGGATCTCTTGCCGCCGGTCCGCCAGGGCGGCCCGGGTTGCGGCCAGGGCGGGTTCGTCCGCCTCGGGAGCGGGATTCGGGTGCTCTGGGATCACGGTTGTCCCTCCTTGGGCCGGCGAGCGGCCTGGCGAGCCAGCGGGCCACCCGGCGCGGGCCGCCGCCCGCTTGGCTCTGGCCGGGCAGGTAACTCCTTGGGCTGGCCGGGTACCTGGCGCGCCCTCTCAATGGCATTGTACCGGGAACCCAGCGCGCTCGCGGCCAGCGGGGCAGATGATGGAGCATGCGGCCGGCCTGAGGCCGAGCCACCGTCAGGCCCCGGACCCGGCCAGAGGAACCGGCCGCCAGCGCCGCCGCATAGCCAGCGGATGCCCCGTGGCCCGCGGACGAAGGTCAACCCGCAGGGCAACACGCAGCGGCACTTCAGGGGCAAGGGGCCGCCTCCCCTGCGCCGTACGGGCCGGTGGGCTCGCCTGGCCCCCGCCGGCAGCTCCTCGGGCGGCTCGGCGGCGCTTCCCTGCGCGGTGGCAAGACTTGAGGGGAGAACCTAACCACCGTCCCGGCAGAGAACGGGTGCCTCCCTTGCGGCGCCGCACGCGGGCTTCAAGGGGTGGGACAAGGCTTTCGGGGCCCTGGGGCCCCGGAAGTCCCGGCGACCTGGGAGGTCCCCGAGGGTCTCGGTCCCGGGGCTCCCGGTGGAAGGAGGGATGGTATGCCCCCCGCACCGGCCCTCTCGCCCGGGGATGGGCGGCTGTTCATCATCGTCATGATCGCCGTGCTGGCGTCCCTCGCCGTGGCAGGGGCCGTGCTCTGGCTGGCCCGGGGCCTGCTGCTGGACCGCCTCGCCGACCGGGTGGTGCGCCGGTTCCTCAAAGACCCGTACCGGGAGAACCTCTGGGATCTGGCCGTCGGGATGCAGCGGATCCCGCCGCCGCTGCTGCTGGAACTGGAGCTGCGGGCCGACAAGGGCAAGCTGCTGGAACGCCCCCTGGGCGGGCTCCGCCGCTACAGCCGCTGGGAGGACATCGCCTTCAACCCGGCCCAGCTGGCCCGCCGGCCCCTGCCCCCCGGGGCGCGGGTGGACACGTCGGCCGTCCTGGGTCCCCGGGCGGAGCGTCCCCTTCACCTGGCGACACCGCTGCTGGTCAGCGCCATGGGGTACGGCGTCGGGGTCAGCAAGGCCGTGGCCCTGGCCCTGGCCCGGGGTGCCCACCAGGCGGGCACGGCGTACAACGCGGGGTCCGGGCCCGTGTTGCCCGAGATCCTGGAAGCCGGGGGTCCAGTGATCCTCCAGTACACGGGAGGCCCGTGGAACCAGGTTCCGGACGAACTGGCCCGGGCGGCCATGGTGGAGATCCGGCTGGGGCACGGCGCCCGGGGCGCCCTGGGCCGCCTGATCCGCCCGGATCGCCTCCCGGAGGAGGCCCGCCGGCGCATGGGCGCGGCCGGGCACAAGTCGCTGCTCCTCGAGGCCCCCCTGCCGGAAACTGAAAGCCTTCGGACCTTCCGGGAACTGGTCGACCGCCTTCGCCAGTTGACGGGCGGGGCCCCGGTGGGCGTCAAGCTGGTGGCCACCCACCACCTGGAGCACGACCTCTTGTGGGTTCTGCAGGCGGGGGTTGACGTGATCGCCATCGACGGCTCGGAGGGCGGGACCAGCGAAACCCCGCCCATCCTGGCCGACGACTTCGGCATCCCGACCCTCTACGCCCTGGTCCGGGCCGCCGCCCTGCTGGAGGCCGCAGGCGTCCGGCAGCGGGTCAGCCTGCTGGCCGGCGGCGGCCTGCGGACGCCGGGCGAGTTCTTGAAGGCCCTGGCCCTGGGCGCCGACGCCGTCTACCTGGGTACAGCGGTGATCATGGCGGCCACCCACGGCCAGCTCAGCAAGGCGATCCCCTTTGAGCCCATCACCCAGCTGGCGTGGGCCACCGGCCAGCTGGCCGGCCGGTTCGACCCCGGCCAGGGTGCGCGGACGGTGGCCAACTTTCTGCGGGCCTGCACCCTGGAGATGGCCGAGGCTGCCCGGGCCCTGGGCCGCGACAGCCTGCGGGCCGTCGACCGCTCGGACCTGGTGGCCCGGACGCCGGAGGCGGCCGACATCCTGGGGCTTCCCCCGGCCTGGCGGCCGCCCCGCTCACGGCCCTAGGGGGCGCGCAGGCGGGCCGCCCCCTTCCGGCCCTACCGGGCGCGCGGGCAGGACCGCCCCGCTTACGTCCCTAGGCTTATCGACCCTTGCGGTCGCCCGGCTTCGCCACCCTACCGGGCGCCCGGGCGGGCGCCTAGAGCCGCAGGTCGCTGCTGTGGGCCGGCTGCAGCGAGGCCTCCGGGTCCAGCTGGGTCTTCAGCTGGCTGATGGCCATGGCGGCCTCGGCGAAGCCCACGGCAATGAGCTTGATCTTGCCCGGGTAGCAGGCCACGTCGCCGATGGCGTACACCCGGGGCAGGGAGGTGGCGCCACCTGGGCCCGTCACGATCTCGTGGCCCTGCACTTCAAAGCCCCAGCCGGCCAGGCTGCCCAGATCTGCCTTGAAACCCAGGCAGGGAACCAGCACGTCGCAGGGCAGGTCCACCGTGGTCCCCGTGTCCTTGCGGGCCACCCGCACCCACTCCAACTGCCGATCGCCCCCGGCGTCGACCACCTCGGCATCCAGCTCCAGCCGGGCCGGGCTGGCCTGGAGGGCGCGAACACTCTCCTCCACGGCGCGGAACTGGCGGCGGCGGTGGACCAGGGTGACGGACTCGGCCACCTCCAGGGCCATCAGCGCCCAGTCGACGGCCGCATCGCCGCCACCCACGATGACCACCCGCTTGCCCCGCAGGTCCTCGAGGCGCTGGACGCCGTACATCAGGCCGCGCCCCTCCCAGCGGTCAAGCCCCCGGGCCGGCAGCCGCTTGGGCTCAAAAGCGCCCAGCCCCGCCGCCACCACCACACCCCGGGCCCGGACGAACCCGCCTCCCGAGAGGCCAATGCGGTAGGCCACCAGGTCCTCCGGACCGGCCGCGCCGGTGCCCCGCTCCGGCCAGACCGGTTCCTCCGCTCCGCTCCCGGCTATCTCGGGGGTGAGGGTCTCCGCCCGGGTGTTGAGCCGTACATCGGCCCCAAAGCGCAGGCCCTGCTCGATCAGCCGCTCGGCCAGCTCCCGGGCCCGCACCCGCGGGAAACCCGCCACGTCGTAGATCCACTTCTCGGGATAAACCAGGGCCGGCTGGCCGCCCAGCTGACCCGCCGCCTCGAGGATCACCGCCCGCATGCTGCGCAGGCCCGCATAAAAGGCAGCAAACAGGCCCGCCGGCCCGCCGCCGATGATGGCCACGTCGTAGAGGGGCGGCTCAGGTGTCTCGGACGTCTCGAGCGGCTCGGGCGTCCCGGCCGCTTCCCCCACCCCGTTCCACCCCGCCTTGTCCTGTGCCCCGGTCCCGTTCCGGCTCTCCGGTCCCACGGTTCCTCCGCCTCCCGTCCCCGGCTTGCCGCCCGTCCCCGGCCGGCCGCAAGGCCGGCGACACCGCCCCTGTGGGCGGGACGCCTCCCGCTGTGACGGCGGCTGCCCCCGCCGGCCCTCCGGAGCAGCACGGCATGCCGGTTCTTCCAGAGGAACCAGTGTAGCGGAGGAACCTGAGGGCAACCTGAGAATGGGCTGAAGAGCGGCGCCAGCGGCCCCGTCCGGGCCCGGTCCCCGCCCCTCCCCCGCCTGCCGGCGCCTTCCCGCGCTGCCGGCGCCTTCCGGCGCGATTTTCCGAGGGTCTCCCCGGTTCCGGAGCCGCCCGGGCCCGATACCTTGAACGGCCCGCAGCCGGAACCCCCAATCCAACCGCCGGGGGACGGCCCGGGGCCCACCTACCCGGCGCAGCATCGCGGGCAGGCCGGCGCCCGCCCCCCCACCGGCCGCCCACCCGGACGGCCGCGCCCGACGGCTGCGCCAGCCAGCCCCTCAGGCGGGCAGGCGCACGGTCACCGTGGTGCCGCGGCCGGGGGCGCTGTCGATGGTGATTTGGCCCTGGTGCTGTTCCACGATCCAGCGGGCGATGGGCAGGCCGAGGCCCGTTCCGCCGGGGTCGCGGCTGCGGGCGGGGTCGGCCCGGTAGAACCGCTCAAAGACATGGGGCAGGTCGGCCGGAGGGATGCCGACGCCGGTGTCGGCTACCGTCAGGACCGCACCGCCGTCCCCGGCGGCCTGGAGGCCCAGGGTGATCCGGCCGCCGGCGGGGGTGTACTTGATGGCGTTGTCCAGCAGGATCAGCAAGAGCTGCTTGATCCGGTCCCGGTCGCCGGGGACGCGCACGGGCTCCAGAGGATCCAGCACCAGCTCCTGCCCGCGCACCAGCCGCCGAGCCTCCTGAAAGGCTTCCAGGACCACGGCGTCCACGTCCACGGGTTTGATCACCAGGGGGACCCCCGCGTCGGCCCGGGCCAGGGAGAGCAGGTCGGCCACCAGCCGGCTCAAGCGCTCGGCCTCGTTACGCGCTTCCTCCAGGGCCTGGGCCTGTTCTTCCGGCGGCAGGTCGGGACGGCGCCGCAAAAGGTCCAGGTTGCCCAGGATGGCCGTCAGGGGCGCGCGCAGCTCGTGGGAAGCGTCCGCCACGAACCGCTGCTGCAGCCGGTAGGCGGTTTCGATGCTGTCCAGCATCTGGTTGAAGGTGGCGGCCAGCATGGCCAGCTCGTCCCGCCCCGTGGCCTGGACCCGCCGGGACAGGTCCCGGGAGCTGGCGATGGCACGGGCGGTCTCCGTCAGCCGGGCCACCGGGCGAAGGGCGCTGCCGGCCACCGCCCAGCTGCCCGCCCCCGCCACCACCAGGCCCAGGGCGCCCAGGCCGGTCAGCAGGACGCGGAAATCGGCCATGGACGCATCCAGGCCCCCCAGGGGAGAGAGGGTGACCACGAACCCCGGCCCGGCCCCGGTGGGGTCGCCCCCCCGCTCCACCGGGTGAACGAAGACCCGCCAGCGCTGGCGGCCGTCGTGGATGGTGGCAAAGGCACCTGCCGTGCTCCGGGGAACCTCCACGATGGACGGCGCCAGGGCCGGGACGAAGCCGTAGGCCGGTCCCTCGGGCCGGTCCAGGACGGCCTGCGGGTTCACCGGGGGTGCCACGTCGTCGGGCGAGCGCTGCAGCAGCTGGCCGTCACGGGCGTAGAGCCGCACGGCCAGGGCCACCCCCTGCTGGCCGGCCAGGTGCCCCAGGTGGGCCGAGGCGGCCGGGTCGGCCGCCGTGGCCGCGGCGGCGGTGATCAGCGCGCGGTCGATGGCCTCGTAATGGGCGCGGGCGTGAAAGGCGTAGCTGGCCATGGAGCCCACCAGCACCACCACGGCCATCACCGCACCGAACCACACCACCAGGCGCCAGCGCAGGGGCAGCGCTCATCCCTCCCGCAGGACGTAGCCGACGCCCCGCACGGTGTGGATCAGCCGCGGCTCGCCCTCCGCCTCCAGCTTCTGGCGGAGCTGCTTGACGTACACCTCGAGGACGTTGGCATTACCGCCGAAGTCGTAGCCCCAAACCCGCTCCAGCAGCTGGTCCTTGTTCAGGACCTGCCGGGGATGGAGCATGAACTCATGCAGAAGCTTGAACTCCAGCGCCGTCAGGTGGATCTCCCGCTGGCCGCGCCGGGCCGTGTAGGTACCGGTGTCCAGCACCAGGTCGGAGAAGCGCAGCACCTGGGGCCGCTCGACCTGATGACGGCGCAAGAGGACCCGCACCCGGGCCACCAGCACCTCGAAGGTGAAAGGCTTGACCACATAGTCGTCGGCGCCGGCCTCCAGTCCCCGCACCTGATCGGCGGGCGCATCCCGCGCCGTCAGGAAGAGGACGGGCAGTTCGGGGTCCGCCGCCCGCAGGCGCTGAAGGACCTCCAGCCCATCCATGCCCGGCATCATGATGTCCAGGATGACCAGGTCAGGCGGCTGCTCCCGGGCGATCCTCAGCGCCTCTTCCCCCGACGAGGCGGTATCGACGGCAAAACCTTCGTAGGATAGACCCCGCTTGAGCAGGCTGGTGACGGCGGGATCATCGTCAACCACCAGGATTCGCTCCACGCGGTCTCCCCCCGGGCGCAGGCCGCGCTGGCGCCGCGGCCGGTTCCGCCTCCCATTGTCGCCGGGCGGGCGGATCCCGGTCAATGCGGGAAGAACCGGCACCCCCGCGCCCCTGCGCCCGGCGGCGCCGGCAGCGGCGGGCGCGGGGGCTTCCGCGCGCTGGGCGCCCGCCGGGGGTACGGGGCCATCCGGGGATGAGGATACCGCCATGGCCATCGCCTCCTCGACCGGGCGCGACGGCGCCGGCTGCCGCCGGCGCCGTCGCGTGCCCTCCGTCGCGTGCCCTCCCCAGGTCTGGATGTCGCTCGGGTCGCCTTCCGTGAACCCGGAACCGCTCGTGAACCCCGAACCGGGCAGCCGGCGAGTCGGCATCGCCAGGGGCCGGTCTGCCGTCCCGGTCAGTGCTTGCGCTCGAAGACGGCTCCCGGCTGCCACGGCGTGCCCAGGGCGGGCAGCGCCCAGCGGTCCAGGCCGTACCAGCCCGCCACCCGCCAGGCCAGCACGATCCAGGTGGCCACGATGAACATCACCGGGTTGCTGCTCACCGTACCGGCGAAGAGGAAGTTGGCGTTCATGAAGCTGCCGGCGAAGGCCGCGATGCCGGTGAAGAGCCCCAGGATGAGCGCGGTGCCGATCAACACCTCGCCGTACGCCACCAGGTGGCCAAAGAGCGGAGCATTGGGCAGCGCAACGCGGTCGATGAACCAGGCGTACCAGCCCGGCACGTCCGGGTGCTCGCCGGTCGTCTTGGCCAGCGCCCCCTTGAGGAACCCTGTCACCGCCGCACCGGCCTTGTCGCCGGTCCACGCGGGGTTGCCGATCTTGTGCAACCCGGCCTCCAGCCACTGCCACCCCAGCCACACCCGCAACACCAGCCAGATCCAGGCCGAGCGGGTATCGCTGAACAGCCACCGCGCGAAGGGCGGCTCGGTGAAGATGCCGTGCCGCTGTTTGATGCCCTCTACGGGCCGGGCCTGCGTCATGGCGCTCGCGCCTCCCGTCGTCGCCATGGCCCATCGCCTCCTTCTGGCTCCAGCATGCAGGGCGAGGCTGAAAGCCAAATAAAAGGGATCTGAAGGCGGGCTGAGAAACGGGCCGGAGCGGGTCGCGACGCGCCGTGCGTGGCGCCGCGCCTGGCGCCGTGCCTGGCCGGCGTTATACTTCCGCTGGTCGTGGCGGGGGGAAGCCGGGTTCCAGACGCTTGGAGGCGCCGGCAGGCGGCAGGGAAGGTTGGGGGCGCCCCCACCCCCGGCCTGCGGGAGCGAATGGGGCACGATCCCTGCAGACGCCCCGACCGGGAGGCTGGCCACGCCAGCCTGCGGGCACCGCGGCAGGCTGCCGGCAGGCGCGGTCCTGGCCGCCCCGGGCGCCGGGCGGCCGGTGGCAGGCCGTGCGCCCCCCTGGTGGGCCTTAAGGTAGCACTCAGCTGCTCTTCAGGGTTCGATCAGCCGGCAGGTGCATGATGCAGGAGAAGACCCGTGCCGGACGGGCCTCATGGCCGGCCGGCCGGTTCGCCCCCAACCCGGTCGGGACGAAGGGAGGCATGGCCATGAAGGGTACGTCGGGGACCAGCCAGGACCGGCCCGGCTCGGTGAGCGGCCCCACCCCGGAGCAGAGCCTGGCCGACCCCGCTCCGAGGCTGGCCCGGCGCCTGCGGGACGAGGGCCTGCGCCTGACGCCCCAGCGCCTGGCGGTCTACCGCTGCCTGCAGGAGTTCGCCGCCCGGCACCACCACCCCACGGTGGAAGAGGTCCACCAGGCCCTGGCCGGCGTCCTGCCCCTGGCCAGCGCCGCCACGGTCCGGCGCACCCTGGACCTGCTGGTGGAACTCGGCCTGGCGCGCCGGGTCACTTTGCCCGGCGAGGCGGAGCATTTCGACGGCGACCCCCACCTGCACGTGCACGTCCACTGCCGCCAGTGCGGGCGGGTGGAAGACCTCCCCTTCCCCCAGCTGGAGCGGATGGAAGAGGAGGTCGTCTCCCGGACGGGCTTCGTCGTGACGGGACAGTCCCTGGTCTTTACGGGCCTCTGCCCGGACTGCCAGCGGGCGACAGGTGACCTGGCCCGCATCGCGGGCCACCTCGCCCGGCCTGGCGGGCCCGCCCGTCGGAAGCCGCCCGAAACCGCCTGAAACCGGCCGAAACTGCCAGCGGCCACGTGAAGCCGCCGGAAGCCGCTTGAACCCGCTGAACCCCGGCCGCGACCGCTTGAGGCCACGCGCAGCCCGGCCGTGCCGCCCCAGGCGGCCGGGCCCTCGTCAGCGCTTCCTGCATGACCTTTCCCTGCCTGGTCCGCCGCCCTCCGGCCCGGCCGCCGTTCCCCGGCGCAGCCCCAGCCGGCCCGCCGTCGCCCGCCCGCACCGCGCGGCACCATGGCGGACCCTCCTAAAGGCCACATCGTTGCCAGGAACCCGGCACCGGGCAACGAACTAGCCGGTGGAGGGGTGTCCATGCCACGGCGCCGCTCACAAGCCGGCTCCGGTGGCGGCTTTTACCGGCCTGCGCCGGGGGGCCTGGTGGCCGTTGCCCTGGTCTTGCTGCTGGTGGCCGGGCTGATGGCCTGGCGCGCCCTCGGGCCGGCCCCTTTCCCCGGCGAGGCCCCGGACCCGGCCCCACCCCAGCCCGCTCTAGGGGACCCCGGGGACGCGGAGCGCCCCGGCGAGGATGAACCGGCCCCCGGTCCGGAGAGCCCGCGGTCGCCCGCCCCGGGCAGCGCCGGCGGGCAGAACGGCGGCGCCCCGGGCCGGAACGCCGGTTCGTCCGGGGCCGGGGCGACCTGGCGCCTGGAGACGGTGGCCACCGGCCTTGAGGTTCCGTGGGATATGGCCTTCGACCGGCGGGGACGGCTCTTCTTCACCGAGCGGCCCGGCCGGATCAACCTGCTGGACGGCGGCCGGGTGGTCACCCTGGCCACCCTGCCGGACACCGTGGCCACCGGCGAGAGCGGGCTGCTGGGCATCGCCCTGCATCCCGGCTTCCCTGACCCGCCGTACCTCTACGTTTACCAGACGTACCGCGCCCGGGACGGCGCCCTGCGCAACCGCATCCTGCGGTTCAGCGTGGAGGACGGCGCCCGTTCAAGGGCGGCGGGTGCGACGCCCCGCCTGACGGACCGGCAGGTGATTTTTGATGGGATTCCCGCTGCGGCCATTCACGACGGCGGCCAGCTGGAGTTCGGCCCCGACGGCAAGCTGTACGCCACCACGGGCGACGCCCGCCAGCCCGAGCGCGCCCAGGACCGGGAGAGCCTGCACGGGAAGATCCTCCGCCTCAACCCCGACGGGTCGGTTCCCCCGGACAACCCCTTCGGCCCCGGTAACCCCGTCTTCTCCTACGGACACCGCAATCCCGAGGGCCTGGCCTTCCACCCCTCCTCGGGGCGCCTTTATGCGGTGGAACACGGCCCCGACGCCTGGGATGAAGTCAACCGCATCGAGGCGGGAGCCAACTACGGCTGGCCGGTGGCGGTGGCGCCCAGCGCGCACCGGGGCCGCTTCACCCCTGCCCTGCGCAGCTACGACCCCATCATCGCGCCGGCCGGAGCGGCCTTTTACCGCGGCCCCATCCGCGCCTGGGACGGGAGCCTGTTCTTCGGGACCCTGGGCTTTCAGCCCGACAGCCCGGGCCGGCACCTGCACCGCCTTCGCCTGGACGCCTCGGGCACCCGGGTGGTGGAAGAAGAAATCCTCTTCAAGGGCGAGTTCGGCCGGATCCGGGCCGTCCAGACGGGGCCCGGCGGCTGCCTCTATTTTGGCACCAGCAACCGGGACGGGCGGGGCGAGCCGGGCCCGCTGGACGACCGCATCCTGCGCCTGTGCCCGCAGGCCGGCTCGGAGTGAGGAAGGGGCCCGGAACATCACGGTACCACTTGACATCCTGCGGGCACGCGCGTGCGGCTGTATAGAGATCGGGGTACCGGGAAGAGAGCCTGTGACCAGCGCTGCCAGCAGAAGGCGACGACACGACCCGGCTACCCCGCTCCTCCGGCTCCGGGCTGCCCACCTCCCAGCTGTCCCCGCGCCATCGCACAGAACCGTGGCACCATCCGTTCGAGGGTGCGGAGGATGCCTGCGGTGTGTCCATGAGCGGCCTCCGCTCGGAAGCGAGCTCCGTAAGAGCCTGAGCGATCCGTTCGGGCATCAACCCGAACTGGTGCACCAGGAACGTGTCAGGGTGCTGGACATCGATCCCGTAAGGCCGGCAGGCCGCAGCGGGGAAGTCGGTGACGTTGAAGGTCACGATGACGTCCGCCCTGGCTGCCACCGCCGCCGCAAGCACGTGGCGGTCCTTCGGGTCGTTGGTCATGGCGAGAATGAGGTGATCGTAGGCCTCGCGCGGTACCATCGCGTCCGGGAATGCGTCCTCCATGACGCTGCGCACGTAGCGGGCACCCGCCGCGGCAACCGAGGGCTCGGGCGCACGGGCTCGGGCAGCAAGGTTACGCTCCATCTCGTCCAGGACGTCGGGACTCCAGCGGATCTGGCAGATGCCGGCCTCCGCCAGGCTGAGCAGTACGTCACGTAACGCCGCGGCGTAGAGCACATTGGCGTCGAGGAAAGCAACGAACGGCACAGCTCAGCCGCCCCCAACATCCGGTTCGTCGTATAGCCCCAGCGCCTCCGAAGCGCGGCGCAGTTCCCGAAGCGCCTCCCTCCGGCGACGGTCGCGCAGCTCCTTGTAGGCCAGCACGTCCCGCAGATAGATGCGACGGTGCGTACCCACCATGTGGTAGGGGATCTTCCCCTCCTCCAGCAGGCGGACCAGGTACGGACGCGAGACCTGAAGCAGGTCGGCGGCCTGCTGAGTGGTGAGCTCCTCGTCATAGTGCAGCACGGCCACGGACTGACCGCGCGCCATGGCTCGCACCACGTCGACCAGGACGCGGAAGACGGATGCGGGGAGCTCCAGCCTGCGGCCGGCGGAGTCGGCGAGGAAATACCGCAGGGTGCCCCCGTTGTCCGCCGCCTCCAGCGCCGTTCGCAGGTTCGCAATGTCTTGCGCCTCCTCCGGCCGCGCCGAAACCGGTCCTCGAATCGTATCCGCCGCTGCCATCACACCACCCCCCTTCACCATTATTATGGCCATAAACGAAATAACCGTAACCTTCTTCTTCGGGGACGTGGTAGACCGTCCCGTCCGGGCCGATCCGGGCTACCGAGCCTACACCGCCGGCGATGCGCCCGCCGCACCGCCCAGGGCGGCCCAGACGGCTTCCGCGGCGGCCTCGCCCTGGCGGATGCAATCGGGCACCCCGACGCCGAAGTAGCCTGCCCCCGCCAGGGCCAGCCGCGGGTGTTCCTGCAGTCCGGCCCGGACCGCCGCCATCCGGTCCAGGTGGCCCACCTCGTACTGGGGCATGGCCCGGGGCCAGCGGTACACCCTCACCAGCTCCGGCTCCCCTTCCACCCCCGCCAGTTCCGCCAGGTCCGCCCGGACCCGGGTCACCAGCTCGTCGTCGGGAAGAACCAGCGGATCCTCGCCCGGCCGCCCGGCAAAGGCGCGCAGCAAGGCCATGCCCGGCGGTGCCGTACCGGGCCACTTGCTGGAAACCCAGGTGCAGGCGGTGATGAACCGTCGTTCTTGCGGGGGCACGATGAAACCGCTGCCCTCCAGCCGGCCGGCCCGCTCTTCCGGATAGGCCAGAGCCACCACCGCCGTCGGCTTGTAGGGAATGGCCGCCAGATGCTCGGCGACGCCCGCCAGAAAGGGCTCCAGCAGCGGTGCTGCCCGCCAGGCAGGCACCGCCAGCACCACCGCGTCCACCGTTTCGGTGCCGCCGTCCTTCACCGTGAGGCGGTAGGCCGGTCCCCGGGCCCCCCGGGCGCCCTCCTTCGCCCCACCTGGCCCGGACGTCCCGGAGACGGCCCCCAGGCTCAGGTGGGTGAACACCGGTTCGAGGGCGACGACGGGAGAACCGGTAACGATGCGGCCGCCCAGCTCCTCAATGCGCCGGGCAGCCACCCGGGGCAGGCGGCCAAGCCCGCCCCGCAGGGTGACAAAGGGGGACCGTCCCCCGGGTCCCGGCGCGGTCGCAGGCGCCGAATGAGGCGCGCCTCCCCGGGCTTCGGCCTGGGCTCCCGGCGCGCCCGGCCCGCCCCCGGCCGGGCGCGCCGGCGCCCCCGCCGCCGCGGCCGCCCCGGCCGTCCCGGTGGCTGAACCGGACTCCGCAGCCGCGGGTCGTGCCGCGGCCGCCACCCGCGCCCGGCGCTGGCGCGCCATGCCGCGCACCAGGCTGCCGAACTCCCGTTCAAGCTGCACCAGCTGGGGGAAGGTAGCCCGAATGCTGAGCCGCTCGGGATCACCGCTGGCGATCCCCGCCAGAAGCGGGGCCGCCAGGCGGTCCGTCACCTGGCGGCCCAGCCGCCGCCGGAGGAACGCCGCCACCGATTCGTCGGCTCCGTCGCGCCGCGGCGGAATGAGCGGTTCCAGGCTGGCGCGCAACTTGCCCGAAAAGCTGAACAGCGGCGAGGCCCACAAGGCCCGGGCCCGGACGGGCACGCCCAGGGAAAAGCCCTCCGGCATGGGCTGCAGCCGCCCCTCCCAGACGACAAAGGTCCGCCCCGCCGCCGGGCCGGGGCCCACCAGCTCTCCTCCGAGGCCCAGGCGCCGGGCCAGCTGAATGCCGTGGGGCTTGGAGGCCACCAGGGAATCGGGTCCCTGCTCGATCACAAAGGAACCCGCTCGCTCCGTTTGCACCTTGCCCCCCAGGCGGTCCCCCGCTTCGATCAGCACGACCTCCAGGGCCACACCGTGCCCGCGGGCCAGCTCCAGAAGGCGAAGGGCGGCCGCCAGACCGGCGATGCCGCCCCCTACCACCGCCACCCGCGGCGCGGCGAAACCCGAAGGAACCGCAAGCGCCATGGAACTCACCCCACCTGGGGGCCCTCGGGCCGGGCGCCTGAGGCGGCCGCCTCATGCCGGGTCGCCCCGAGGCGGTCGAGCACCAGGTCTGCCAGGACCTCGATGAAGTCAGCGTCGGCATTGAGGGAAGGCGTGCGGGCAAAGACCAGCCCCACTTCCTCGGCCACCTGGCGCGCCTCGATGTCCAGGTCGTACAGGACCTCCAGGTGGTCGGCCACAAAGCCCGCAGGGCAGACCACCACCGCCCGCGCCCCCTCACCGGGCAGCTGACGGATCACCTCGGTCACATCCGGTCCCAGCCAGGGATCGGCCGTGCGGCCCGCGCTCTGATACGCCACGCGCCAGCGGGACAGGCCCGCCGCCGCCGCCACCTTGGCCGCCGTCTCTTCCACGTGGCGCGGGTACGGGTCGCCGCGGTCCACCACCGGCTGGGGGATGCTGTGGGCGGTGAAGATGACCACGGCATCCTCCCGCAAGGCCGCAGGCAGCTCCGCCAGGGCCCGCTCGACCCGGCGGGCCAGGGCGGCGATGAACCCCGGATGGTTGTGGAAGTGGTCGATGAAATGGACCGCCGGCGCCCCGGGATGCCGGGCCAGGGCCTCCTGGGCGGCCCGGTGGTACAGAGCCACGCTGGCCGCGGAATACTGGGGCGCCAGTACCAGCCCCACAGCCTCCTGGGGCCGGGCCGCCACCAGACGTTCCACGGCCTCGGCGATGAAGGGCGCGATGTGCAGGTAGCCGACAAAGGCCTCCACCGGGCGCCCCAGCCGCTCGGCCACCACCGCCGCTACCTGGCGAGCCTGTTCTTCCGTGATCTCATGCAGGGGCGATTTCCCGCCGATGGCCTTGTAGCGGTCGATCAGCTCTTGCAAGAGCTCGGGCGTAGGCGGCCGCCCGTGCCGGATGTGGGTGTAGTACGGTTCGACCTGGTCCAGGCTCTGGGGTGTGCCGTAGGCCATGACCAGCAGGGCCACCAGGTCCTTCCGTCCAGGGCCGGCCGCCGGCGCGCCCTGCCCCGGATCGGAATGGCCCGGCTTCTGGCGCAGGTTTTGATCCATGGCTGTTCCCGCCTCCCAGGCCACGTTAGCATAACCAGCAGGTCTCTTGCCTTGGGTCCGCAACCGGGACGGCGGGTCCGTAACCAGAACAGCGCCTGGGCACCCCGGACGCGGCCGTGGCGCCGCCCCCCACCGAACGGTCTCGGGCGGAAGCCCGCCCTCCGGCCGAACGGCCTCAGGCAAAAAGCCCAAAAGAGCCACCAGATGGGGCGGGCCCATAAAAAACAGGGAGCGGCGCCGGGAAGATCCCGGCACCGCGCTGAAGATCCCGGCACCACCCCTGGGCTGCCGTCCGGCCCCACCCGGCTCCATCGCCCGGCCGCCAGCGCGCCAGAGACCCAACCCGGAGGCTGCGCCCGCCGGACCCAGGATGGGGCCGGCCTGCCGCCGGCCGGCCCCATCCTGGGCCGCCAGAACACCGCCGGGCCCGGCGACCCAGCCTTACCGGAGCCACGCCTCCACGACGTCGCGGTTTTCCTCCAGCCAGGCCTGCACGCCCTTTTCCGGCTGGTCCGCGCCGTGGTCCTGGATGGCGGCCTCAAGCTCCGCCAGCTGCTCCCCGGTCAGCTTGAAGCGGCCAAGCCACTCCGCCACTTCGGCAAAGTCCTCACTGAACCCCTGGCGTGCGATCATCTGGATCTCCTCGGCCCCCGTGGGGTTCATCAGCCCCTTGGGGTCCTCCAGGTAGCGGATGTCGTACTTCGCGAAGGCCCAGTGGGGCCGCCACAGGGTGACGACGATCCACTCCCGGTTCTGGATCGCCCGGTCCAGCTCGGCCAGCATGGTCGGCGTGCTGCTCTGCACCAGCTCCCAGTCGTCGAACCCGTAACCCGGGATGGCGCTCTCCCGGGTCACCCGCATCAGGCCGGCGCCCGCCTCGATGCCGACGATGCGCTTGCCGAAGCGGTCGGCATACTGCTTCAGGTCTTCGATGCTCCGCGCCTCCACGTAGTCCGGCACGGCCAGCCCCAGGTCCGCCTGGTCGTACCAGGTGCCCAGGACCTCCACCTGGTCCTCGAACCGGTCCATGTACTGGCCGTGGGTCGACGGCATCCACACGTCCATGAACAGGTCGATGCTGCCGTTGGCCACCGCCGCGAAGAGCGGCGCCACCTCCACCTGCGTCAGGGTCACCCGGTAACCCTCTTCCTCCAGCAGCTGCTTCCACAGGTAGGAGACGGCGATGTCCTCGTCCCAGGGGATGTAGCCGATCTCGATGGACCCCTTGTCCCCACTGCTGTTGCCGTTCCCTGCGCCCGTCCCTCCGGCGCCGCCGCATGCCGCCAGCACCAGCGCCGACAGGGTGGCGAGCACCGCCACCACCTTGTGCAGTCCTCGCCCGCGGGCCGCTCCCTTGCCCATGCCTTCACCTCCGCATGAGATTCCTGGTTCGCTTCATTTCCGGTTCACTTCCGCTGCGGGCCGGCGGCCACCGGCCCAGGTCCCGTATCCGTCCTGCGGCGACCTGGCCGCGCCCTTCCCTGGCGGGTTCCACCAGGCCAGACCCATCACCCCGCCTGGGCCGTCACGCCGCCTGGGCCGCGCCGCCCGCCCCTTCCCGGGACCGGGGGCGACGCCGGGAGACCCGGCCGGCCAGGCCCTCGGTCACCCGGTCCAGGTACACCGCCAGCAACACCACCGCGAGGCCCGACTCAACCCCCAGCGGGATGTCCAGGGCCGTCAGGCCGCGGACCACCTCCGCGCCCAGGCCGGGCGCGCCGGCCATGCCGGCGATGACCACCATGGACAGCGCCAGCATGATCACCTGGTTGACGCCCGCCATGATGGTGGGCAGGGCCAGCGGCAGCTGGATCTTGCGCAGGATCTGGTTGGGGGTCGAACCGAAGGCGCGGCCGGCTTCGACCACATCGGCGGGTACCTGGCGGATGCCCAGGTCGGTCAGCCGGATGGCCGGCGGCACCGCGAAGACCACCGTGGCCAGCAGCCCGGGCACCACCCCCGCGCCGAAGAACAGCACCGCCGGCAGCAGGTGGACGAAGGCCGGCAGGGTCTGCATCAGGTCCAGCACCGGCCGCAGCACGGCCCGCAGCATGGCCGACCGGCTGGCGGCGATCCCCAGGGGGATGCCGACGCCCACCGCGATCACCGTCGCCGCCAGCACCAGGGCCAGGGTCTGCATGGCCGGTTCCCACTCGCCCATGGCCCAGACCAGGACGAACGCGGCCGCCGCGAACAGCCCGAACCCCCGGCCCCGCAACCACCAGGCCAGCGCCGCCAGGACGGCCATCACGGCCAGCGCCGGGCCCGCCAGCAACAGCGAGGTAACGGCCTCGACGAGAGCAGACACGCCGGCCGCCAGGCCGTCCCAGAGGGGGTCGAAGGCCCGGAGCAACCAGTAGATCAGCGCTTCGGCCCCTTCTCCCAGGGGAATGTCGATCTCAACCATCCCCGGCAACGGACAGCTCACCTCCTTCCACCGCCGCTTCCGCATCCGGCGGGCCGGTCCGGTTCTGACCGGCCGCAGCCGCGGGGCCGGGGGCCGGGACCGGGCGGCCCGGATCCTCGGGAGCGCCGCCGGGCGCGGCCCCGTCACCGGTCCCGCGGTCCTCCACCCGCACGTGGCCGGCCATCCCGGCCAGGACCTGGACCCGGGCCACCAGCCCCACCAGGCGGCCACGATCGTCCGTCACGGCCACGGGCCAGGGGCTCCGGGCAATGGTGGGGATCAGCTCGTGCAGGGTGGTGTCGGGCTGGCAGGTGGGCACCTCCGGGCGGACCACCCCCGCCAGGGTCCGGTCGCCCCGCCGCGCCGCCGCCAGGGCGTCGTCGGCGGTCACCAGGCCCCGCAACCGGCGCTCGCGGTCGACCACGAACACCGAGGAAAGCTGCAGCTCCTCCATCTTGCGCAGGGCCACCCGGGGGCCGTCGGTTTCCCGCACCGTCTCCGGGCGCCGCATGACGTTCCGCGCGGTGAAGACCTTGCTGCGGTCCACGTCCTCGGTGAAGGACGCCACGTAGTCGTCGGCCGGCCGGGCCAGAATGCCCTCCGGCGTGTCCACCTGGACGATGCGGCCGTCGCGCATGATGGCGATGCGGTCGCCCAGCTTCAGCGCCTCGCTCAGGTCATGGGTGATGAAGATGATGGTGCGGTGAAGCTCGGCCTGCAGCTGCAGCAGCTCATCCTGCATCTCCCGCCGGATCAGGGGGTCCAGGGCGCTGAAGGCCTCATCCATCAAGAGGATGTCGGCGTCGGTGGCCAGGGCGCGGGCCAGGCCCACGCGCTGCTGCATGCCACCTGAAAGCTCCCCGGGGTAGCTGGACGCCCACTGGGCAAGGCCCACCGTTTCGAGAGCCTCCAGGGCGCGCCGGCGGCGCTGGGCCGGTTCGACCCCACGGATCTCCAGCCCGTACTCCACATTGCCCAGCACCGTGCGGTGGGGCAGCAGGGCGAAGTGCTGAAAGACCATGGCGAAGCGCTGCCGGCGCACCTGCAGAAGTTCCCGCGGGCCCAGGGCGGTGATGTCCTGGCCGTCCAGAAGGATCCGGCCGGCGGTGGGTTCCACCAAGCGGTTGAGACACCGCAGCAGGGTGGACTTGCCGCTGCCCGAGAGGCCCATGATGACGAATATCTCACCGGCATCGACCGTCAGGCTGGCGCCGGCCACGGCCAGGGTGTGGCCGGAGCGCTTCAGGATCTCGTCCTTGGATCGGCCGGCGCGGGCCAGCTCCAGCGCCTCCCGGGGCCGCGGGCCAAAAATCTTGTAAACGTCGTCGACGACGAGACGAGCCACGCGCGTCCTCACCTCCCTTTCACGCTAAACAGCTTCCCGTCAAGCGGGGACCCGATGCGGGCTGCGCGAGGGAAACAAAAAACCGGCCTGTCGCGGAAGCCGGTCCGGTTGTCAGCCAGCAGCCGTTAATTTGGGAACTGCATCCTTCTTGTTGATATCACAATTTTTCGTTCAATTCAAGGTAAAGAGGTTTTTGCGCCCCATATTATGTCAATCCAGCGTCCCTAATGAGCCCCACGCGGCGTGCTTTCCAGTCTGGATCGACCATTCGCTCCGGATCGCCTATCGGCTGCCGGTTCGTTCCTCTATACTGGGGGCGGAAGCGGATGCCGGGCGGGCCCGCCGATCCCCGGTGAGGGATGGGTGTCAAAAGGCCGGCGGCACCCTGTCCCGCCAGGGCGCCGGGCGCCGGCCGGCTCCAGAGGAGGCCAGCACCGTGGAAGTCATCAAGATCTCGCCCCGCGGCTACTGCTACGGCGTGGTGGACGCCATCGCCCTGGCCCGCCGGGCAGCGGCCGACCCCACTCTCCCCCGGCCGATCTACATCCTCGGCATGATCGTCCACAACCATCACGTGGTCGAAGAACTGGCGCGGGAAGGCATTCACACCCTGGACGGCGAGGACCGGCTCTCCCTGCTGGAGAAGGTCGAAGGCGGCACGGTGATCTTCACCGCCCACGGCATCTCCCCCCAGGTGCGCCGCCGGGCCATCGAAAAGGGGCTGACCTGGATCGACGCCACCTGCCCGGATGTGACCCGGACCCACGAGCTGATCAAGGACCGCGTGGCCAAGGGGTTCGAGATCATCTACATCGGCAAGAAGGGCCACCCCGAGCCCGAGGGCGCCATAGGCGAGGCACCGGGCCACGTCCACCTGATCGAAACGGCCGACGACCTGGACACCCTGCCCCTGGACCCCGCCAGCACGCCCAAGGTGGCCGTGGTGACCCAGACCACCCTGAGCAAGTGGGACACCGAGGCCCTGATCCGCGAAGTGCTGAAGCGCTACCCCCACGCCGAGGTGCACAACGAGATCTGCCTGGCCACCCAGCTGCGGCAGGAAGCGGCGGTGCGCCAGGCGCGGGAAGCCGACGTGGTCATCGTGGTGGGCGACCGGCGGAGCAACAACTCCAACCGGCTGGTGCAGGTGGTACGGGAGATCGCCCGCCGGCCGGCATACCTGGTCGACAGCGTGGAGCAGATCGACCCCGCCTGGCTCAGGGGCGCGCGGCGGGTCGGCGTCACCGCCGGTTCATCGACGCCGAGCCAGATCACCCGCAAGGTGATCGAGTGGCTGGAAGCCTACGAGCCGGACGAACCGGCCGGGGCGGGCGATCGGGCTCGGGCCGCCGGCACGGCGCCGCAAGTGGAGGCGCCGGAGCCCGTGGTGCCCGAACACGCTGGCTGATTGGCACCCGCCTGTGCAACCCGCCTCACCGGTGGAACCCGCTCCTGCCCCCGACCGGTTGGGCAGGCGGTGGGCTGCCGGCGCAGGGGTGGGCTGCCGGGATGAAGAAGGGCGGGCGCCTGGGAGCCGGCCTGCTGCCGTGCCCTACACCGACCCCAGCCCCGCCATGCGCATGATGCGCTCCCACAGCGGCTCCGGCACCGGCATGACCGACAGGCGCGAGTTGCGTACCAGCTCCCAGTCCTTGAAGGCCGGGTCCGCCTTGATCTGCACCAGGGCCACCGGCCGCGGCAGGCGCAGGCGCGCCTTGAGGTCCACGGCCACCCAGCGCCCGGTCGGGTCGGTGGGGTCCGGGTAGGCCCCGCGCACAACCTCGGCCACCCCCACCGCCTGCTTCTCGCTGCCCGTGTGGTACACCAGCACCAGATCCCCGGGCTGCATCGCCTTCATGTGCTTCTGCGCCAGGTTGTTGCGGACGCCGTCCCAGTAATCGGTCCCCTCGCGCTCAAGGTCGGCGTAGCTGTACACCGACGGTTCGGTCTTGACAAGCCAGTAGGCCACTGCGGCCATCGACTCCTTTCCTCCAGCCGAGTCCTTCGTGCCGGCGCTCGCCCTGGTCCCCGCAGGTGCCGTGCCGTCGCCGCGCTCTTCTGCTACAGTGTTGCCTTGGTAACACGGTGACCGGGCAACCTCCGGCAATCTGTCCAGGACCGTGTGGCCAAGGGGGCAAGGCCGTGCTCCGCACCTTCATGCGCGCCAAACTGCACCGCGGCACCATCACCGAGGCGAACCTGCACTATGTGGGCAGTCTGACGGTGGACCGGGACCTCCTGGCCGCGGCGGACATCCTGCCCGGCGAGCTGGTCCAGGTCATCAACGTCACGACCGGCGCCCGTTTCGAGACCTACGTGATCCCCGGTCCGGCGGGCTCCGGCGTGCTGAGTGCCAACGGCGGCGCTGCCCGGCTGGTTCATCCGGGGGACCAGGTGATCGTGATCGCCTACGCGCAGCTCGCGCCCGACGAGATCCCCGGCTTCCGGGGCCGCGTCGTGATCCTGGGCGAGGGCAACCGCATCCTGGAGGTACGGGAGCAGCCCGCCGTGCTGTGACCTCACAACCAGAACCGTCGCCGCCGCGGCGCCGCCGGCCGCGGCAGATGGATGCGCTCCCCCGCCAGCACGGCGGCCGTGGCCCGTTCAACCGTGACCAGAGTCTGGGCGCCGCCGGGCAGGCGCTCCAGCACCCGGTACGCCTCCGCCAGTCGCGGCGGGCGCTGGGCGTTGTGGGCGTCCGAGCCGACCAGGTGCACCATGCCCCGCCGCACCAGCCACTCGACCACCCGCCGCGCCGGATCCTTGCGCGGCCGCAGCAGGCTGGACGCCGTGATCTGCAGCCACACCCCCCGCTCCACCAGCGGCACCAGCCACTGCGGGCGCCGCTGCACGGGCAGGTAGCGCTCAGGGTGGGCGATGACCGGGACCGCCCCCGCCGCCTGCAGATCGAAGAGCACCCCTTCGACGTAGGGCGGCAGGGCGATCATGTTCCACTCCACCAGGACGTACGGTCCCTCCCCGCCCAGGGGCACCACCTCGCCCCGCCGCCACTGCATGGCCGTCTGGGGCATGAGGAAGATCTCGCTGCCCGGCCGCACCTTGAGCGGAACGCCGGCCGCGTCGAGGCGGCGCTGGAACTCCGCCGTCAGGGCGCGGATGGTCTCGGGGCGGTTGTCGTAGACCTCGGGGTCGATGTGAGGCGTCAGGATCAGCTCCGCCGTGCCGTCGGCCACGGCAGCGCGAGCCAGGGCCAGGGACTCGTCCCAGTCCGCAGCGCCGTCGTCGAGGCCCGGCAGCAGGTGGCTGTGGACGTCTACGCGTGCTCCCGCGGTCACCGTGTCCCTCCTGCATCCGCCACCGGTGCGCGCATCGATGAGCGCATCTTTTCAGGAACCCCGTTGCCTTCCCGGTCGCCCGCCGCCCGCATCCTTCCCGGTTATGCGGGGCACCCCGCGCCCATCCCCGGCTCGAACGGGCGCACCCGCCTTCCGCGCTCCGGCGTACCTGCGGAACGCCGGGCGGAGCAGGCGGAGCACCCGGGGGCCATCCGGCCCGCGCCTACGCGGAAGCCGGAGCACCCGCCTCCGCCGCCGTGGCGCCCGACGGGTGCGGGAAGGCCGCCGCCAGCTCCCGTACGCGGTCCGCGATGCGGTCGAGCTCGGCCGGTTCGTCCCGGTGGCGCAGGGCCGCAGCAATCAGGTGCCCGATCTCCCGCATCTCCGCTTCGCGCATCCCCCGCGTGGTCAAGGCCGGCGTGCCTAGGCGGATGCCGCTGGTCACCATGGGGGGCTGCGGATCGAAGGGGATGGCGTTCTTGTTGACCGTGATGCCGACCCGCTCCAGCACCTGCTCCGCCTCGCGGCCCGTCACGCCCAGGGAGCGCAGGTCGACCAGCATCAGGTGGTTGTCGGTGCCGCCGCTGACCAGGCGGAGCCCCTCGGCGGCCAGGGTCTCGGCCAACGCCCGGGCGTTGGCCACCACCTGACGGGCGTACTCGCGGAAGGCGGGCTGGGCCGCCTCGTGGAAGCACACGGCCTTCGCCGCGATGACGTGCATCAGCGGCCCGCCCTGCATGCCGGGGAAGACCGCCTTGTCCAGGACCTTGGCCTCGGCCTCCCGGCACAGGACGAACCCGCCCCGCGGCCCGCGCAGGGTCTTGTGGGTGGTGGAGGTGACGAACTCGGCATAAGGCACCGGGTTGGGGTGCTCGCCGCCCGCCACCAGGCCGGCGATGTGGGCCATGTCGACCATCACCTTGGCCCCCACCTCGTCGGCGATGGCGCGGAACCGGGCGAAGTCGATGATCCGCGGGTAGGCCGACGCCCCCACCACAATGAGCTTGGGGCGGTGCTCGCGGGCCAGGCGCGCCACCTCGTCGTAGTCGATGCGCTCGGTCTCGGGATGGACGCCGTAGGCCACCACCCGGTACAGCTGGCCCGAGAAGTTGACGGGGCTGCCGTGGGTCAGGTGGCCGCCGTGGGCCAGGTTCATCCCCAGGATCGTGTCCCCAGGCTCGAGGGTGGCGAAGTAGACGGCCATGTTGGCCTGGGCGCCCGAGTGGGGCTGGACGTTGGCGTGCTCGGCGCCGAAGAGGGCGCAGGCCCGCCGGCGGGCCAGTTCCTCCACCTGGTCGACGAACTGGCAGCCGCCGTAGTAGCGGCGGCCCGGGTAGCCCTCGGCGTACTTGTTGGTCAGGGCGGAGCCCATGGCCTCCAAGACGGCGGCGCTGGTGAAGTTCTCTGAGGCGATGAGCTCCAGGGTCTCGCGCTGGCGGCGGTGTTCTTCCCGGATCCAGCGCAGGATCTCAGGATCCGTGGCGGCCAGGGCGCTGTTCACCCTGCTCTCCTCCTCTCGGCCGGCCGGTGGCGTTCGTGCCGGTGGGTGCTTGCCGTGGTTCCAAGCCGTTGTTGCAAGTGTTCGCATGCGGCCCTCGATCACCTGCAGGGCAAGACACCTGGGAGCGGCGCGCCGGTGCCCAGGTGCCGCACCCCGCGCCCCGGCAGGCCCCCGCCAGGCGGGCCAAATCGGCCTTGCCTAACCTAACTTTTTTAAAGTAACTTGATATTCGGAAGACCCAGCCCCCGGGGCAGACTGGAACCGCACCGCGCACCCCCGGGGCAGGCGGCGCCACAGCCCCCCGGCGGGTACCGCCATCGGGCAGGGCCCCGTTCGCGCAGGGTCCGCAACGGCCACGGGCAACGATCTCGGCGACCCGGCCGGTTCGTCCGGCACCGAGACGCCCCCGCTCGGCGGGCCCGGACGCGCCGCCAGCAAGGGAGGGCCATCCTTGGAGATCGGCATCTACAGCTTCGGCGACCGCAACACCGACCCCGAGACCGGGCACTTGATCAGCCCCGCCGAGCGCATCCGGCGCCTCCTGGAGGAGATCGAGCTGGCCGATCAGGTGGGGCTCGACGTCTTCGGCGTCGGCGAGCACCACCGCCCGGACTACGTGGTCTCGGCACCCGCCGTGGTGCTGGCCGCGGCGGCGGCCCGCACCCGCCAGATCCGCCTGACCAGCGCCGTCAACGTGCTCAGCTCCGACGACCCCGTGCGGGTGTTCCAGCAGTTCGCCACCCTGGACCTGATCTCCGGCGGCCGGGCCGAGATCATGGTGGGGCGCGGCTCCTTCATCGAGTCCTTCCCCCTCTTCGGTTACGACCTGCGGGACTACGACGCCCTGTTCGAGGAAAAGCTCGACCTCCTGCTCAAGCTGCGGGAGGCGGAGCGGGTGACCTGGTCGGGGAAGTTCCGGCCACCCATCCGCGACCGGGGCGTGTACCCGCGCCCGATCCAGAACCCGATCCCGGTGTGGATCGCCGTGGGCGGTACGCCGGAGTCGGCGGTGCGGGCGGGGCGCCTCGGCCTGCCCATGGCGCTGGGGATCATCGGCGGCATCCCCGCGCGCTTCCGGCCGCTGGTGGAGATCTTCCGGCAGGCGGCGCGGGAGGCGGGGCATCCGGTGCCGCGGCTGAGCATCAACTCCCACGGGTTCATCGCCGACACCTCCAAGGAGGCGGCGGACACCGCCTTCCCCGCCTTCAAGGAGGTCATGGACCGGCTGGGCCGCGAGCGGGGCTGGGGACCGCTGACCCGGGAGCAGTTCGAGTGGTCGCGATCGCTGCACGGCGCCGACTTCGTCGGCAACCCGGAGGAGGTCATCGAGAAGATCCTCTACCAGCACGAGCTGTTCCACCACGACCGCTTCCTGCTGCAGCTCACGGTGGGCACGCTGCCCCACAAGAAGGTCCTGCGGGCCATCGAGCTGTTGGGCACCAAAGTGGCGCCGGCGGTGCGGAAGGCGCTGCGGAAGAGCGACGACGGCGAAGGTGAGGTTGACGCCGGGACCGGCCCGGGCCGCGACGGCCGCGCGGAGGCCGGCGAAGGGACTCCCGTCCCCCGCGGTGCCGGGGCCGGCGTAGGAGGAGAAGGGCCGCGGACCTAGGGACTCATGATGGGATGCTCGACGGGCGCCCCTCTCCCCTGCCGGGGCAGGCGGGTCAATGCCGTTGACCATTGATGCGATCCCCTTCCACGTCCGCCCGGTGCTCGGGCCAGGCGGGCTCCCGATCCCGTTCGAGATCCCGCAATGCCGTTTGCACCACGTCACGGACGGCGTTCAACACGTCGCGCGCTTCATCATGGCTCATCGCCTCGACCTGGAGATCTCCCTCGGCCGGACCCTCTGGGATGGGTTCGAACCAGTGATCGAACAGCTTCTTCATGAACTTGCGGGCAAAATAGCCGGTCACGAAGCGGTCGCTGAAATCGTCAACGGCCAGCAGCTTTCTTTCGCCCTCAAACAGGATGAAGTCCCACAGCCGCACGTCCCCGCCGCCCGCGATGGCCAGGAACAGCGAGCGCGCGTCCGGGCTCATCTCCCCCCGGATCTTGATGGCGCCCTCCATGCCCTCCCACGGTTCCTCCGTGACCCCGGGCAGGCGGGAGAACGCCTCTCTCCCCTGGCCCAGATCGGGGTCATCTGGAAAGTGAGCTTCGAAGTGGGTGGCCAGGAGGATCCCCTCTTTCAGGATCCAGTTCCACAGGGGATCCGTTTCCTGGCGCGTACGCCAGGTGTAGAAGTACTCCCGGTCCTCGATCACGCCCATCCCCCCATCCTCATCCGTCCCGGGAAACCAAGAAAAACGGCCGGCTAGAAGATCGATCGCCTGGACCCCCGCCGGTTCACCGGCGCCGGACCTGGGTCATACTACTCAGGACAAAACCGGGTCAGCGCCCGTGCCGGGCGGACCGGTCCCGTAGGCGGTGATCCGATGCAGGATGAGCGAAAGGATCAACCGGCGCTCGATGGCGAGGCGGGCCGCCCTTCCGCGCCCGCAAGCGCCGCTTCCCCGCCGGCCGGGGCAGAAAATCCGCCCAACCAGGCCGGCCCAACCCCTACCGAGCCGGGCGCGCTGCGGGCTGCGGTGCGCCGGGCCGAATCCCGGCCCTACCCGACGCCCGTCAGCGGGCAGGGAGCCAACCCGGCTGCCTCGGCGGAAACCCGCGAGCGCCAGGCCCGGGCGCGGGCCATCACGGCCCAGAGCCCCGAGCCGGAGATCACCGGCGCCCCGGCCGGCGAGGGGCCCCGCTTCTCCCAGCTCGACGAGCTGGAACCCGACATCGTCCGCCGGCTCGACGCCCACCCCTCCATGCGCATCCCCGGCGTGTGGCAGTGGCTGCCGGGCATCCTGACCACCCGCCTGCAGGAGCTGGTCAACTGGGGCCGGGCCAACTCCATGTGGTACCTGCTCTTCGGCCTGGCCTGCTGCGCCATCGAGATGATGGCCGCCGGCGGCACCCGCACCGACCTGGACCGGATCGGGTCGGTCTTCCGTGCCTCGCCCCGCCAGGCGGACCTGATGATCGTCTCCGGCACCGTGACGGAGAAGATGGCGCCGGTGGTCAAGACCCTCTACGACCAGATGGCCGAGCCGAAGTTCGTCATCTCCATGGGCGCCTGCGCCACTAACGGGGGGCCGTACTACCAGGGTTACAACGTGGTGGACGGCGTGGACAAGATCATTCCGGTGGACGTCTACGTGGCCGGCTGCCCGCCGCGGCCGGAGGCACTGGTCCACGCCATCTTGAAACTTCAGGACAAGGTCCGCCGCATCGGGGTGGCCCATGAGGCCTGAGGCGGACGCGGGGGCACCCGGTCCGGTCCCGCTCGCGGGCCCGCCGCCTATCTCGCGTCCCAACCCGGCCGCCGCCCCGGGGCTGGAGTGGGAGGTCGCCCGGCGCCTCGACTCCGCCGCCCCGGGCCATGACCCGGTTATCGCGCCGCCTTCCCGGCGGGCCGGCACCCCGGAGGGCGACACGCCGGAGGGCATGGAAGCCGCCCTGCGCCTCGAGCCGGCGCCCGCGCCGCTGCCCGGCCTGTGGCTGCCCTGGCAGCGCTACGTGGCCGCGTTCGTCCGCAGCCGCCAGGCCCGAACGGGGACTCGCAAGCCCCTCTGCATCGCCCGGGCCTGCCACTACAACCGCCAGGGCGCCTGCACCTTCGAGCGGGTGGAACCGGCCCCGGCGGCCGTGATGGAGGCGAGCCTCTGCCCCCACGCCCTGTTCCTCACGCCGGGACCCTCCTGAGCGCATACCGAGGTTTCCTAGCCGGTGCGGGTCGGCGGCACTCCAAGGCTCCGCAGGGCTAGGCGGTGGCCATCTCCCGCTCCAGCTCCTCATCGCCCAGCAGATACCGCAGCGTCACCGCCAAGAGCGCCCGGCCGGCCACCAGCATGGCCCGCTCGTCGATGTCGAAGCGCGGGTGATGGTGGGGATACGACGCGCCCACTTCCGGGTTGCCCGCCCCGGTGAAGAAGAAACAGCCCGGCACCTTCTGCAGGTAGTAGGCGAAGTCCTCGCCGCCCATCACCGGCGCCACCCGCTCGACCGCCTCCGCGCCGGCGTAGCGCGCGATGGCCTCGGCGGCGAAGGCCGTCATGTCCTCGTGGTTGAACAGGGCCGGGTAGCCCCGCTCGTAGCGGAACCGGTAACCGGCCCCGTGGGCCTCGCAGGTCCCCCGCACCAGACGCTCCAGGAGGACCTCCATCCGGTCCCGCACCACCGGGCTCAGGGTCCGAACGGTGCCGGTCAGGGTGGCCGTCTCGGGGATCACGTTGAAGGCCGTACCGGCGTGCAGGGTCCCCACCGACACCACCGCCGGCTCCAGCGGGTCGACCATCCGCCCCACCACGTGCTGCAGCTGGGTGACCACCTGGGCCGCCACCAGGATGGGGTCGACCCCCTGGTGGGGGGCGGCCGCGTGGCAGCCCTGGCCCACGATCTCGATCTCGAACCGGTCGGCGGCGGCCATGGCGTAACCCGGGCAGTAGCCGACCCGCCCCACGGGCAGCGGGGTCCAGAGGTGGGTGCCGAAGATCACGTCGACCCCGTCCAGGCACCCGTCCTCGATCATGGGCTTGGCGCCGCCCGGCGCCACCTCCTCGGCGAACTGGTGGATCAGCACGACGCGGCCCCGGAGGCGGTGGCGTTCATCCGCCAGGACCCGCGCCACCGCCAGCAGGGTCGCCGTATGGGCGTCGTGGCCGCAGGCATGCATGACCCCAGGCACCTGGGAGCGATAGGGCACGTCCTTCTCGTCCTGGATGGGCAGGGCGTCGAAGTCGGCCCGCAGGGCCACCGTCGGGCCCGGCCGGGCGCCCTCAATCACCCCCACCACCCCCCGCCCGCCGACGCCGGTGCGGGCGGGGATGCCCGCCTCCCGCAGCCGCTCGGCGATAAAGCGCGGCGTCTCCACCTCCTGGAAGGACAGTTCGGGATGCTGATGGAGATGGCGCCGCCAGGCCACCATAGTGCCGAACAGGGCCTTAAGGCGCGGGCCCCAGGGGGCGGGCAACTCCGCCACGGTACTCCCTCCTTGGACGGGGCGAGCGGCACGGCCTGTGGGGCCGCGCCCCGCCGGTGAGGCGTGCCGGCACGGGCCACGGCGCGGCCCACGGCATGGCGGCACGGCCCACGGCATGGCGCCGGCGGCCGTGGCAGGCCGCACTCTCAATCCCCTGAACGGCTGGCCCCGGTCCGCCCGGCGACCTGACGGGCGCCGTGGCGGCGCCCGTATGGGCCGGCTCGTGTTGCAGTGCCGGGCCCGTGAAGTGCTTGGCCCGTGTGCTACCGGGCCCGGACGGGCACCCTTCCCGTGCGGTGCCCCGTGCGGCCCCCGGCCCGTGCCATCGCGGTCTCGGAGGTCTCATTTCACCGCCGGCGAGCGGTCATCCTGGTGGAGCAGTGCAGGTTGGGGGGCGGGTCCATGGTGGGGAAGGTCCAGCAGCGGCGCGAAGCCGGTTCGTCCGGACGAACGCGGCCGGCTCTGGCCCTGGGCCCCTGGCGGGTGGCGGCTACCTACATCGGCACCGTGGTGGGCGCCGGGTTTGCCTCGGGCCAGGAGATCCTGCGTTTCTTCACCGCATACGACGGCTGGGGCACCCTGGGCCTGCTGGGCGTGACGGCCCTCCTGGCGGCCTTCGGCGCGGCCGTGATGCGGCTGGGGGCGGCGACGGGCGCCGAATCCCACCGGGAGCTGGTCCGGGCCGTGGGCGGGCGGTGGCTCGGCACCCTGGCCGACTGGGTGATCACGGGATTCCTGTTCGCAGGTACGGCCGTGATGATCGCCGGCTCTAGCGCCATCTTCCGGGAGCAGCTGGGCTTGCCGGGCTGGCTGGGCGGGCTGGTCATGGCCGCCGCCGCCACGGTGACCGTGCTCTTCCGGCTGCGGGGGGTGACGGCCGTCACCTCCCTGGTGGCGCCGGTCCTGGTGGCAGGTGCCCTGGGCGTCAGCGCCGGCGTGCTCTGGCGGGAAGGCTGGCCCGCCACCCCGCCGGGCGGCACCGGCGTAGCTGGCGCGGCGCCCTTCTGGCCCCTGGCCGCGCTGCTCTATACCAGCTTCAACCTGGTGCTGGCCCTGCCGGTGCTGGCACCCCTGGGCGCGGAAGTGCGGCGGCCCGCCACCCTGAACGCCGGCGGGCTTTTGGGTGGCGCCGGCCTGGGGCTGGCCGCCCTGGCCCTGCACCTGGCCGTATGGGCCGGCTTGCCCGCCACCGCCCGGTTCGAGGTGCCCATGCTGGTGCTGGCCCGCGGCTTCGGTCCCCTGCTGGGGATGATCTACGCGGCGATCCTGTGGCTGGAGGTGTACACCACCGCCGTGACCTCCCTCTACGGGGTGGCGGCCCGGCTGCGCTCCCCCCAAAAAGCCGGCTACGGCACGGTGGTGGTCGTGCTGGGGGCCGTGGCCTTTGCCGCCAGCTTCGTGGGGTTCGCCAACCTGGTGACGCGGGTCTACCCGCTGGTGGGGTATCTGGGGCTTCTGGTCATGGCGGCGGTGGCCTGGCGGGCCGTGCCCCTGCTGCTGGCCGGCCGCCGGCCGGTGGAAGGTAAGGTCACACCCCGGCCCGCCCCTGTGCCGGTCCCGGCCTTCGGCCGCGCCCTCGCCCGGGCGGCCGCTGCGGCCGCCGTCCTCTGGGGTGGCGCCGGTGTGGCAGGCGGCCCCCTGGGCAGGCTGAGCGTCCCCGAACTGGGCCTGTGGCTGGCCGCCGGCGCCGGCCTTGCCCTGACGGGCGCGCTGGTCGACAAGCTGGGCTGGGCGGCGATCCTGGCAGCCGGCGCCCGCACCACCCTGGCCGCCGGCGTAATCGCCTTCCTGCTGGAGTTCGGCCTGGGCAGTCTGTGGCTTGCCACCACGGGCTACGCCGCAGGCACATGGCTTCCTGGAAGCCGGCCGGCCGCGGAAGCCCCGGCCGCTCCGGATCCCGGCCGGCTCCCCTCCGCGCCGGGCGGGGCGGCAGGCAGCCCGCCCCAGGAGGCCGGGCTGCCGCCCGGCGCCAGCTTCCCGGGCCACTGGCCGGGTGCCTGGTGGCTTCAGACTGCACCCTCCGCCCCCAGCCGGCTCCCTTCCGGATACGGGAGGACCAGCGGTGAAGCCAATAGCGGCAACGCGCCCGGGAGCGCAGGTCCCGCCGGCGGTGCGGCTGGCGTGCCTGGTCCTCCCGCCTGGGCGGGCGACCTGCTGGCCCGGGCCGGCCTGACCTGGCCCGCGGCGCTGGCGGCCGTGATGGCCGGCACCGCCGCCCCGGCAGTGCTGGCGGGCCTGTCCCGCCGGCGCAGAGGGGGCGGCCCGCCGGCCGCTTCGTGAGCGGCCCGCCGCCCGGCTCCTGAGCACTCGCCCCCGGCCCGTGCACCGCCCCCCGGCCCGTGAACCGCCAGCTGCTCCGCTGGTGAGCAGATCCATCGAGTCCCACCATGACCTTGGGCCAGCGCGGGGCGTCCCGGCGCGGGACGGTCCGGCCCCGCCGGCGGTCCTTCCGTCCTGTTTCCGTCCTTTCAGTCGCCCTCGACCCGGATGCTGAAGTCGGCCGCGTCCGCCGTCTCCGGGTCGCGCCCCGCCCGGACGCCCCGGTCCAGGGCGTCGATGGCCGCCACCTCTTCCGGCGCCAGCCGGAAGTCGAAGATGTCGATGTTCTCCCGGATGCGCTCCGGCCGCACCGACTTCGGGATCGCCGCAATGCCGTGTTCCAGGTGCCAGCGCAGCACCACCTGGGCCGGCGTCTTGCCGTACTTGCGGGCCAGGCCGGCGACCACGGGATGATCCAGCACGTCGCCCCCGCTGCCCTCACCCCTTCGCCGCAGGACGCCGCCGATGGGCGACCACGCCTGGGTGACGATGCCCAGCCGGTCGTGAAACCGGCGCAGTTCCACCTGGGTGAAGAAGGGATGCAGCTCCACCTGGTTCACCGCCGGGACCACGCCGGTGCGGGCGATCAGCTCCTCCAGGTGCCGGGGGCCGAAGTTGCTCACCCCGATGGCCCGCACCCGCCCCTCCTCCAGCAGGCGGATGGCCGCGCGGTAAGCGGCGACCGTGTCATCGAACCGCATGGGCACCGGCCAGTGCAAGAGGTACAGGTCGACGTAGTCCACTCCCAGCCTGCGCAGGCTGGCTTCAAAGGCCCGCAGGGCCGAGTCGTAGCCGTAGTCGGCGATCCACAGCTTCGTGGTGAGGAAGATGGCGGACCGGTCGATTCCGCTGCGACGGATCCCCTCGCCGACCTGCCGCTCGTTGTTGTACGCGGCCGCGGTGTCGATCAGCCGGTAGCCGCAGGCGACGGCCGCTGCGACCGCGGCAGCCGCCTGGTCAGGTGGCGCGAGGTAGACGCCGAGCCCCAGCAGCGGCATGGTGACGCCGTTGTTCAGCGTGATGACGGGCGTTGCAGTGGTCACGAATCCGCTCCCTTTCCTTGGTCACAACATCAAAGGATCACAGCAATGGACGGCCGCAGGCCCCGGCTCGACCTTCACCGCGGCCCCAGCCGGGGCCGCCCTGGGCGGCGCGGAACCGCCCGCGCCCGCATCCGCGCCCGCACCGGCCCCCTCGCCCGCCGCTGCTGCGGTGACGGCCGCCGGGGTGACCGTCCGGCCGGCGCGGCCTTGCCGGTAGACCCAGGCCGCCTCGACGAGCCCGGTGAAGATCCCCGCCAGGGCCGGTTCGTCCCGCCACAGCAGCTCGGGGTGGAACTGGACACCCAGGATGAAGGCCTCCCCTTCGCCCTCCACGGCCTCCACCACCCCGTCCTGGGCCCGGCCGCTGACCCGCAGCCCCCGGCCGGGCTGGCGCACCGCCGCCACGTGGAAGCTGTTGACGTGCACCCGGGTGCGGCCCCCCAGGCAGGCGGCCAGCCGGGAGCCGGGTTCGACCCAAAGGCCGTGGCCCCGCCCGGCGCCCGGTTCCACCTGCAGGTGGGACCCCGGCGGGTGGACCCGGCGCGTCAGGGTCCCGCCCAGGAGCTCGTTCAGCGTCTGCATGCCGCGGCAGATGGCCAGCACGGGCATGCCCCGCCCCAGGGCGCCCCGGAGCCAGACCACATCGGAATCATAGCGGTAGGGGGCCTGCTCGCGCAGCCCCGGCAGCGCCCGCAGTCCGGCAGGAAGGTACGGATAATTCCCGGGTACCACCAGGGCGTCGATGTGCTCCAGCCAGGGGTCCACGGCCTCGCCCGGCCGCGCCACCGGCAGGATCACCGGGAGGCCGCCCGCGGCGGCCACGGCCTCCACGTACGTCATGGGCAGAACGGCCACCAGCCGCGGGGGCTGGTCCCCGGTCCCGCAGGGCCCGTGCCCCCCTGCGCCAGGTCCCGAAGGCAGGATGCCCCCGCCGGAACGGGCGGGGGCCATGAAGTCCACCGAGGCCGCGATGCCGATGACGGGCCTCGTCATGGCTGCATCATCTCCCAGGATGGCCGGCCGTCGCCACCCCACGGATGGGCCGCCCGGCCTCACACCCGCAGCCGCGGGTCCAAGAGTTCCCTGAGCCCGTCGCCCAGGGTGTTGATCGCCAGCACCAGCACCAGCACCGCCAGCCCCGGCAGGGTCGACACCCACCAGGCGGTGCTCAGGTAGTCCCGGCCCTCGGCCACCATGGACCCCCAGGCCGGCACGTCGGGCGGCACCCCGATGCCCAGAAAGCTCAGGGACGCCTCCATCAGGATCATGTGACCGGCCCGCAGGGTCGCCACCACCAGCAGGGCGTGCAGGATGTTGGGCAGGATCTCCCGCGCCAGGATGCCGGCGTGGCTGCGGCCGATGGCCCGGGCCGCTTCCACGTAGGGTTTCGCCTTTTCCGCCAGGACCTGGCCCCGGGCCACCCGGTAGAACTCCACCCAGGCTTTGAAGGTCAGGGCCAGGATCAGGTTGCCGATGCCCGGTCCCAGGATGCCCATCATCAGGATGGTGAAGAGCAGGTACGGGAAGGCCATCAAGAGGTCGGCCGCCCGGGAGAGCACCTGGTCCACCAGGCCTCCCGCGTAGCCCGCCACGGCCCCCAGTACCGACCCCACCACCCCCGCCACGGTGACCGCCGTGGCACCGACCAGCAACGACACCCGGGCACCGTAGAGCAGCCGGGTCAGAAGGTCGCGCCCCACCCGGTCGGTGCCCAGGAGGTGCTCGGGGTGGCCTCCCGGCAGGAAGGCCGGCGGGGCCAGGCGGGCGCTCAAGGTGAAGTCCTCGGGGTCGTAGGGCGCCAGCCACGGGGCGGCCACCGCTACGAGGACGAACAGGGCCACCACCGCTAGGCCCACGGCCACCTGCGGGTGGCGCAATGCCCGCCGCCAGGTGTCCCGGGTGCCAGGCAGGGGAGCGGCCACGGCAGCAGGCTCGGTGCCCGGCGCTCCATCCCCCGCCCCTCGCCCCCTCCCCAGGCCGGCCCCGGGATCGAGCCCGGGCCCGGGGCCCGGCCGGGCGGGCGACCCGGGCGCAGCGCGGCCGGGAACGCCCTCCGGCTCCCGGGCCGCCGCCGGTTCGTCCCACTGTAGCGCGGGCCGCCTTTCCCACGGACCGTGCATCCGCTCCCCTCCTTTGCACGCAGGCCGCCGGCCCCGCCCGGGCCGCCTAGGCCTCCCGGATCCGCGGATCCAGCCAGGTGTAGGCCAGGTCGACCAGGAGGTTCATCACCAGGAAGGTCAGGGCGTAGACCATCACCGCCCCCTGGACCACCGGGTAGTCCCGGGCGAAGATCGCCTCGACCACCAGCCGGCCCAAACCCGGCCAGCTGAACACCGTCTCCACGATCATGTTGCCGCCCAGCAGCACGCCGGCCTGCAGGCCGACCACGCTGGCGGTGGGAATCAGGGCGTTGCGCAGGGCATGGCGCAGGACCACCCGCCCTTCGGGGAGGCCCTTGGCCCGCGCCGTGCGGACGAACTCGGCCCCCATCACCTCCAGCATGCTGGAGCGGGTGACCCGCGCCACCACCGCCGCCAGCTCGGCCCCCAGGGTGACCGCCGGCAGCACCAGGTGGGCCAGCGCCGAGCGGAAGGCCGCCAGGTTGCCGGCCAGCAGGGTGTCGACGAGCAGGAAGCCGGTGTGCCAGGGGACCGTGCCGGCGTACTGGGAGGCGATGCGGCCCGAGGTGGGCAGCCATCCCGTCCCCACCGCCAGCAGCAGGATCAGCACGATGCCGAGCCAGAAGGCCGGCATGGAGATCCCCAGGGAGGCGCTGACCATGACCGCCCGGTCGAGCCAGGAGCCGCGGCGGGTGGCGGCCAGCACCCCCAGCGCCACCCCCGTTGCCACGGCGAAGCCCAGCGCAGCCAGGGCCAGCTCCACCGTGGCCGGCAGGGTGGCCAGCAGCACCTGGCCCACGGGCTGCCGGCTGCGGATGGACTCGCCCAGGTCGCCCCGGGCCAGATCCCCTACGAACCGGGCCAGCTGGACGGGCAGGGGCTGGTCCAGGCCCAGCTGGCGGGCCAGGGCCCGGGCCTCCGCCTCGCTGGAGGTGCCCCCGCCCCGCAGCATGATGTCCACGGGATCGCCCGGCATCACCCGCAGGAGGATGAAGCTCACCAGCACGATCCCCACCGCCAGGGGCAGGGCCATCAGCACCCTGCGCAACACCCACCCGCCGCGCATCCGGTCACCTCCCCGGGGTCCTTCCCATGCCCCTCCTGCACCGCCCGCTCGCCGGTTTGTCCGCGCACGCGCCGTGGGTCAGGCCACGGCCCGGCGATTGCCGCCCCCGCCCGTCAGTCGACCCTGTACCCCGCCTCCCGCAGCAGCTGCTTCGCCTTCTCGGGATCGTAGGGGTAGGGCTTGAGGGTCTCGTCGTAGCCGAAGCCGCTGGGCAGCATGGCCGTGGCCACCCGGTGGGCGTGGTCCTTGTAGAGCTCCTTGAGGATCGCATCCCAGTCGATGGCGTAGTTCAGCGCCTGCCGCACCCGGGGATCGGTGAACAGCTTGTTGTTCAGCTCGATCATGTAAAGCCGCGTGCCCTGGGTCACCTTGACCTGCACGTTGGGGTCCTTCTCCAGCTGGGCCACCAGGTCCGGCGGCACCTCCTGGATGATGTGGACCTCGCCGTTCTGCAGGGCGGCGATGCGGGTGGCCGGCTCGGGCATCATGCGGAAGACCACCCGCTGGAGCTTGGCCGGCCCCACGGGCGGCAGGTCCGGCGAACCGCCGTAGTAGTCGTCGAACCGCTCCAGGACGACCTGCCCGTCCAGGCTGCCCTCGACGAAGCGGAAGGGCCCCGCCCCGACGGGCTTGGCCGACAGGCCGGCACTGCCCACTTCCTCAACATAGTCCTTGGGCACGATCTGCGTGTGCACCAGCAGCTGGAGGAACGCCGCCGACGGGTTGGCCAGCTTCATCCGCACCGTGTAATCGTCGACCTTCTCGATGGACTCGAGCGGCTCCAACAGCCCCTTGCGCGGCGACGGCTGGCCGTCCAGGCCGTCTTCGGCCAGGATCCGCTCGAAGGTGAAGACCACGTCGTCGGCCGTCAGGTCCTCGCCGTTGTGGAACTTGATGCCGCGGCGCAGCTTGAAGACGTAGGTGGTCGGGTCGGGCTGCTCCCACGACTCGGCGATCTCGGGCACCACCTTGCCGTCGGGCGTCCGGGTGACCAGGCCGTCATAGATGTTGCGGATCACCGTCTCGGTGTCGCGGTCGCGGTAGGCGGCCGGGTCCAGGGACAGGATCCGGTCGGCCCGCAACCCCACCACCAGGGTGTCGCCGCCCTCCAGCTCCACGTCGTGCAGGTTGATCCGGCTGTCCATGGAGGGCTGCCAGTTCTTCACCCGGGTCGAGGCCGCCTCGATGGCATCCAGGTAGTAACCGAAGATCCAGGGGGCGTCTTCGAAAAGGATGGCCTGCGCCTTCTTGTAGGCCTCCAGCGCCTTCGCCTCGTCGGTAGCGGCCGCCGCCTCCTTGAAGAGGGCGTCCAGGTCCGGGTTGGAATAGAAGGAGTAGTTGCCGCGCCCGCCCGTCTCCAGCTTGGGCACCGCCAGGTCCACCGGGGTGAAGGTGGCGCTCCCCCAGTCGGTGGCGTAGGCCTGGCGGGTGCCCTTCTGGGCCTCCGCCACCAGGGTCTGGTACTCCCACACCCGCACCTGGGCGTCGATGCCCACCTGCTTGAGGTACTGGGCGATGACCTGCAGCTCCGCCTCCCGGTTCTTCGCCCCGTCCAGGGTGATGCTCAGCACCTGCCCCTGGGACGAACCGGCCTCGCCGCCCGCCTGCTCCCGGCCGCCGCCGGTGCAACCGGCGGCGGCCAGGGCCAGGACCAGGGCCACCGCCAGCGGGACGAGCCGGCCCAGGCGGTTGGGAGCCGCCCGCAACCTTCGCCCTTGGCGGTGCACCCCCCGCATCCCGCCTCCCTGCACCAGGGTCTCCGGCCGCCGGCCCCGCCGGCCCGCCGGCCTGCACCCGCCGTCCATACGCCTCCCCCTTTCCCCGGGGGCGGGCGGCGCCCGCCCCCGGACCGGTTTGCCTTTCCCACCGTCACTCCAAACCGGAGTGGCCGTCACCATGTGAACTCCCGCCGCGGCCGGCCCGGGCCCCGCAGCCCAGCGGCCGCACCGCAGCCGGAGCTGCCGCCGCCGGAGCCGGGGGCGCTACCTCCGACATTGCCGCGGGCGGTGCCCCGGCCGGTTCGACCTCCAGATCCAGCAGAGGCCCGTACTGCTGGGTGCCGAAGACATCGGTCTCTCCCGGGCTTCCCGCCGGGCGGCGCCGCCGGACCGTGAACTTGATGGCCCGGGCGGGGTCAAAATGGACGAAACAGTACAGGCTGTCGGGGCCGATGCCCAGCAACCGGCAGAGGGCCTCCGGGGTCAGCACGGGGCTCCGGCAGGCCCGCCGGTACGCCTCCTCCGACGGGAAGAGGATGTCGAAGGTGATCAGGTCGACGCCGGCATTCTTGCTCCGGATGGTGCTGGCCAGCTCACGCAGGCGCATGACGGGATCCCTCCCCCCGGCCCGCCGGCCGGTGCCCCGGGCGGGCTCCCGGGCGCCCGGCCGCGGCCGGGCGGCTTGCCGCTCCCGCCCCCACGGGTTCCCGCCCACCGGCGGGAGCCGCCAGCGGATCAGGGGCAGGGTGGGGGTCAGGGCTGCTGAACCCCACCTGCTCCAGCACCGTGGGGAACCAGCTCAGGGGATCGTCCACGGGCACCACGTGGTTCAGCGTCCAGCGGTAGGCGGGCCGGGCCTCCAGGACCTCGTCGGTCATCAGGGCGGCCCGGCCGGCGGTCCCGGTCCGGCCCCCGATGCGGGCGTAGAAGAGCTGGCGGGCCGCCATGGTGCAGATCTCGCGGCCCCGGTGCCGGTCGGGACAGACCACCTCGACCACCAGCCCCAGCTCGTGCCCGGGGCGGGAATGGGGCTCCAGCTCCCCCATGACGCCGTTGCGGCCGTACACGTGGTAGAACAGTTCGTAACCGGTGGTCCCGTAACGCTCCGCCACCTTCCGCCGCGCCCAGGCGATGGCCTCGTCCACCCGGGCCACCAGCTCGGGATCGCGCAAGCCGGCCAGGGCGAGGAAGCGGGCGCCGGCCGGGCCCGCCCCCTCGATCTTCACGGCGTAGGTGCCGGCGGCCCGGAACTGGAAGCCGGTGACCCGGGTGCGGCGGTCGTCCAGCGCCTGGTAGACGCACCCGCGCATGTCCAGGACGCCTGCGGGCACGTGCTCGAAGAAGGGCGTAGCCCGCTCGTACAGGGCATGCCCGGCCAGCGAGGCCGGCGTGCACCGCTGGTCCGGGTGCATGGGCTCCACCACCACCTCGCCGGGGCGCAGGGTGCCCAGCACCGACTCCTTGGCCATGAAGGGCTCGGCACAGAAGGAGGCGCATTCCAGCACCTTGCCGGCGTAGTAGGCGGTGGCCGGGGGCATGCCGCACCAGAGGGCGGCCGCCGCGAAGATGGCCGCATCGCTGGACCGGCCGCAGATCACCACGTCGGCCCCCGCGTCCAAGGCCGCGACGATGGGCTCCGCCCCCATGACCGCGACCGCCCGGGAGGTCCGGTCCAGATCGGCCAGGGTCAGATCGGGCCGGCCGTCCAGCCCGCGGATGGCAACGCCCTGTTCCAGGAGACGGCGCAACCGTTCCAGGGGAACGTCCGAATAGATCCGCGCCAGCCGGAAGGGCGGCAGGCCATGCCGGGCTGCGATGTCTTCCATCATCCCGGCGAACTGGTCGACCCCGCGCCGGGTGCCCGTATCCGACGCCGAGCCGATAATCAGCGGGATCCCTCGCCGGCGGGTTTCCACCAGCAGGATCTCCAGGTCGTGGTACTGCCAGGCCGGCGGGCTGGCCGACTCGTCGGCGCCCAGCGGGTAAGGGCCGATGTCGCAGCTCCCGGAATCGGCCACCACGAAGTCCGGGTCCCGCTCGAGCCCCGCCAGGAAGCTCTCCTTCTCCAGGGGCGTAAACCCCAGGTGCCCGGTGGGCGCCAGCAGCCGCACCTCTTCCCGCAGCCGCCCCTCTCTCCGGCGCACACCGGTGCCGGTCGTCATCGCAGGTCACCCCTCAGGTGCGCGTTGGTCCGGCAGCCGCCGCCTTGGGCGATGGCCACCCCGCCCCAGAAACGACAAACCCCGTCCGGAGACGCCGGGACGGGGCAGGATGATTCTGGACGGCCGGGACTGGACAGCTTGCGCAGCCGGGACCGGAACGTGCCGCCGGCTCCCGGCGCCCCCACCGGCCGGTCACCGGCCGAAGAACCCTCCACCCCCTTCCTGGCCGGCCGGCGGGACGGAAGGCTGCCCGGCGCGGCCACCGGCGCGGCCGGCGGCGTGGGAAGCAGTCTCGCCCCCCTGACCGGCCCCTTCCCGCGCTGGTCAGGGGCCCAGGTGCCGGCGAACCCCGTACTTGACGGCTCCGTGGCCGTTGCCGCCGCCATCCGGGCCACCCCCTCCAACCACCGTAGGCGTGCGGCCGTGCCCGGACCGGCCGGGGCGGCCTGGCTCCCCAAGGCCGCCCCGGCCTCATTCCATCGATACGCCGCCGGCGGGGAAAGTTGCCCGCCGGAAGCGGGCGATCACCCGCGGCCGGGGCCCGAAAGGCGGGGCCGCTCGGTTGCCAAGGTACACCGGTGGGTTCCCTGCGGTACACCGCCGGATTCCCTTCAGGAGCACCCTCCCGGACGGGCGCCGTCCCGGCCCGGAGGCCGCGACGGGCCGGCTCAGCCGGCCGGGGCGCTGCCGGCCGCAGCCCGCCGCGCCGCGGGCGGCTGGAGCTGGCGCCCCACGGCGAAGAAGCGCCGGGTCTCCCGCACCACCACGCCACTGAGGGCCAGCAGGCTGATGAGGTTGGGTACCGCCATCAGACCGTTCATCACGTCGGCAAAGTCCCAGACGATTCCGAAGGTGGCCACCGACCCGGCAAAGACGGCCACGGTCCACAAAGCCCGGTACAGTGTGACGGCCCGGGTACCGAAGAGGTACTCGAAACACTTCTCGCCGTAATACGCCCAGCCCAGGATGGTCGAGTAGGCGAAGAGAATCAGGCCGATCACCACGATCATGCCGCCCGGCCCGGGGAGCCCCGCTTCGAAGGCCCGGGTCGTCAGCTGCGCCCCTGTCAGGGTCTCGGGATCCGCCTGCTGCCACATCCCTGTGGCCACGATCACCAGCCCCGTGATGGAGCACACCACGATGGTGTCGATGAAGGTACCGGTCATGGAGACCAGGGCCTGCCGCGCTGGGAGGTCCGTCCGGGCTGCCGCGGCGGCAATGGGCGCGCTACCCAGGCCGGCCTCGTTGGAGAAGACCCCCCGCGCCACGCCCCAGCGAATGGCCTCCCGCACGCCCGCGCCGGCGACCCCACCGCCCAGGGCTTCGCCGGTCAGGGCGTGGTTCAGGATAAGGGCGATGGCGCCCGGCACCGCCTCGATGTGCCGGCCCAGGATGACAAGCCCCCCGATCACGTAGAACAAGGCCATGAACGGTACCAGGAAGGCGGTCACCCGCCCGATGGACTTGATGCCCCCCAGGATCACCAGGCCCGTCAAGACGGCCAGGACCAGACCCACGATCCAGCTGGGCACGCCCCAGTACTGCTGGATGTTGTTGGAGACCTCGTACGCCTGGACGGTGTTGCCGATGCCAAAACCGGCCACGGCGCCGAAAACGGCGAACAGAACGGCCAGCCACTTCTGGCCGAGCCCCCGTTCCAGCACGTACATCGGGCCGCCGGCCATCTCGCCCCGGGCGTTGCGCACCCGGTAGGTCACCGCCAGGATGGCTTCCGCGTACTTGGTGGCCATCCCGAACAGCGCCGTCACCCACATCCAGAAAACCGCACCGGGTCCGCCCAGGGTCACGGCCGCCGCCACGCCGGCGATGTTGCCCGTGCCGACGGTTGCCGCCAGGGCCGTCATGAGGGCCTGGAAGTGGTTGACGTCGCCTTCGGAAGTCTGATCCTGCCGCCGGCTGAAGGCCAGGCGCAGGGCATATCCCAGCTCGCGGAACTGGAGCCCCCGCAGCCGGATAGTGAGGAACAGGCCGGTGCCCACGATGAGGACCAGCATGGGAGGCCCCCAGACGATGTCGCTGGCGGTACCGAGCAGGGCCGCCAGGCCGTCAAGAAAACCCTGCAATCACCATCCCTCCCCAAGGGAAGCCGGGTCTGGCGCGCGGGCCCCTGGGCCGGGGGCAAGGCAGCCCCCGACCGGCCGGCGCTCCCGGTCAGCGGTGCCAGAAGGCGGCCCGCACACACGAAACTGGAGCTGGACTCCCGGCAGGTTCGGGGCCGGGAACGGGCGTGCGACGCTCGAACTCCACCGAGACACGCAAGGCGGCGGGCCAGGGACAGGCCTTAGCAGAAGGAATCCCGTTGTGCTGGTTGTTTTCTTTCAAAGGACTCGCAATTCCTGCTCCTTTTCGTTGCGAGTTCAGAAGTTTTCCTTGGGCTGCATTTCATGGGGGCGATTGCCTGCCGAATCCAGGGGCCGGGCCAGGCTCGCCAGCAGGCCCTTCCACCGCCGCTGCGGGACTCAGACCTCGACCGCCAGGATAAAAGTCAGGATCATCCCCAGGGCCGTGATCAGGCCGACCAGATTGCCGCCTTCCCGGTACGCCTCGGGGGTCAGGGTGTCGGCCGCCATGGCCACCACGGCCCCGCCGGCCAGAGCCAGGATGACCGCCTCGGTCACGCCGGCCAACCGTTCCGCCAGGAGGAACCCGGCCGCCGCCGCCGGTGCGGCCACCCCAGCCACCGCGGCCCACAGCAGCACGATGAAGGCGCGGCGATACCCGGCCCGCTTCAGGCCCACGGAACCAGAAAGGCCTTCCGGCAGGGTGCTGAGGAAGATCCCGGCCACCAGCGCCCAGCTCAGCCCGTGGCCGGCAAAAAGGTCGACCCCCAGCGCGAAGGCTTCGGGCACGCCGTCCAGGACGGCTCCCGCCAGGATCGCCCAGGCCGCCCCCGGCCGAGGACCGCGGGAAGCCGTGCCCCGGGGCGCCGCCGTACCGGCTCCCGGCACCGGCCCGCGGCCCGCCGGTTCGTCCGGGTCACCGCTGTGCTTGCGCCCCACGGCACCGCGCCGGTCCAGGAGAAAGTCGATGATGGTGAAGATCAGGGCTCCGGCCAGAAAGCCCGCCACCGCCGGCCCCGGCCCGCCCCGGTCCCGGGCGGCCGGCAGCACGTCAAAGGCCACGGCTCCCAGCAGAGCGCCGGCACCAAAGGCCATCACCGCCGCCAGCACCCTGCGCCCCAGGGGGACGAACAGGCCACCCAGGCAACCGCACAGCCCGCTGCTGGATGCCACCAGCGCCCAGAGGGCCGCTTCGGCCCAGCCCGGCCAGGTCAAGTCGCCATCCCACCCGGCACCCGCCAAGACCCGGCACCCGCCGGAGGGCCGCCCGCTGCCGCCGGGCGGCAGCGGGTCCAGGCCCCCTTATCAGGATGGCCTGCCCGCCCGGGACCTCACAGGGCCCGCATCATCCCGCCGTCGACGAACACCGCCTGGCCGGTCAGGTAGCGGGCGGCATCGGACACCAGGAAGGCCACCACCTGCGCGAACTCCTCCGGGTCGCCGTACCGGCCCAGGGGGATCTGGCGGTAAAAGCTCTCCCGGACCTCCTCCACGCTGCGCCCCGTGTGCCGGGCCAGGTCCTGGTCCAGGCTGCGTACCCGGCCGGTGTCGATGCGCCCCGGTGCCACCGTGTGGATCCGGATGTTGCGGGCCGCCAGCTCGGGGACCAGGCTCTTCACCAGGGCGTAGACGCCCGCCCGCATGACGTTGGAGAGGATCAGCCGCGGCAGCGGTACCTTGATGGAGGTCGAGGTGATGGTCACGATGGTGCCGCCGCCCGACCGCTCCATCAGCGGCACGCAGGTGCGCACCAGCCGGACCACGGACATCAGGTTCTGCTGGAAAGCCTTCTCCCAGTCCGCTTCCTCCACGTCGAAGAAATCGCCCGGCGGCGGGCCGCCGGCGTTGCACACCAGCACGTCCAGACGGCCGAAGGCCTGTTCCACCCGCCGGGACAGGGTCACCACCTGCTCGGGTACGGCCACGTCGGCCTCCCAGGCCTCCACCCGCACATCGCGGCCGGCGCCGCGGCGGGCCACCTCCTCGGCGGCCTCCCGGACCCGCTCCGCCGAGCGGCTGCAGAGGGCCACGTGCATCCCCTCTTCGGCCAGCCGCCCGGCGATGGCCCGGCCCAGCCCCTGGCTGGCCGCCGTCACCAGCGCCACCTTGCCCTGCAAGCCCAGCTCCAAAGGCCCCACCCCCGCGCCAGGCTTCCGGCCGACCCCGGGCCGGCCTGCATCGCCGCAGGACCCGCCCGGGGTCGACTGGAATTTTGAGAGAATTTCCGCCGGACGGCAGGGATTGGTCCCCGCCCGTCTAATTGCTTTCAATAACTGCCCCACCATGCGGGCGGTGCAAAGGCGGCCACGCCCCTCAAGGTGCTCTGCACCGGCCGCTGGCCACCACCGTATGGTTCCGATATAAGCCCGCCTTCGCCCTGAGCGGGCTTATATCCTTTCAAGGCCCCGGTGAGGGCCCCGGTGCCTGGGGAGGTCAGGCGCCGGCACCGCCGGAGCCCTCGGGCGTGGCTTGTCAACCCCCCGCCCCGGAAGCGCCCCAGTTCCCCGGGCCACCCGGGGCACCGCGGCCCGCCTCCGGGCGGCCGGTGGCGTCCGCGGGCGCGCGGCCGCCAGCGAGGGCCTCCTGATGGGCGGCCGGGCGGCCGCCCCATCGCGTGGCAGGCCTCGCCGGGGAAGTGGCCCCGGCCGTTGGGGTTCCCGCCGCCCGGGCCCCCGGCGCCGCGGCAGGCGCCCGGCCTCCCACCCGCAATCCCGCCAGGGCTGCAGCCAGCGACTGTTCCGTGATGGCCCAGTGGGAGGCATGCCACCGCACTCCGCCCCGGTGCCAGAGCAGCGCCTGGGGGGAGGCGTGAGGCACCCCCAGCCGCCGGGCGATCTCGCCTGAAAGGGCCCGCTGCTCGATCACCTTCACCAGGTAGTAGCGGGCTCCGGCAGGGTGCGCGGCCACGAACCGCTGAAAGGCCTGGTAGGCAGCGGCGCTGATGGGACAGGCGGTGCTGTGCTTGAAGATCAGCACGGGCGCGGGACCGCGTAGCGCCTGTTCGAGCTCCGCCATCGACTGCAGGGCCACGATCATGGGCCCACCTCCTCCTCATCGCCGGCCGGGGGATCCCCCGGATCGCCCTCCTCGGCCGTTTCGATGGCCGTTTCGATGCCCCGGTACCGCTCCGCCTCGGAGTCCGGCCGGAGCCCCTGCCCCGGCCGGACTGTCCCGGCGTCCCCGGCCCCGTGGGATGCGGCGTCTCCCGCCGGCTCCGCACCGCCCTTCTGACCCGCCGGGTCCCCGCCCCCCCGGTCGCGGCCGGGCGCGTCACCGGCCGTGCCTCTTCGGGCCTTGGCCCGGCGCTTGGCGCCGTACATCGCCTGGTCGGCCAGGCGCAGCAGGTCGGTCCAGTCCCGGGCATGGGCAGGATACGCGGCAATGCCGATGCTCGCCCCTACCCCCAGCCTGCCCCAGGCCCAGCCGGCCGGGCTGGGTTCTTCCAGCAGGCGCTGCTGGATCCGGGCGGCCACGGCCCGGGCCCCCTCCGGTCCCGTTTCCGGCAGGACCACCACGAACTCGTCGCCCCCGTAGCGGACCACGTAGTCGACGCTCCGGCAGGCCTCCTTGAGCACCCGGGCCACCCACACCAGCACCTGATCCCCCGCTTCGTGGCCGAACCGGTCGTTGACCAGCTTGAGATCGTCCAGGTCGATGAAGAGCAGGGACAGCGGACGACCGTAACGCGCGGCCCGCTCGCCCTCCTCCCTCAGGCGCTGGACCAGGTAGCTTCTGTTGTAGAGGCCGGTGAGGGGATCGGTGATGGCCTGCTGCTCCACCCGCTCCATCAGCCAGGCCCGCTCCAGGGCGACGGCCACCTCGTCGGCGATGGCCTGAAGAAGGCGCAGGTCCCGGCGCGTAAAGGCGGCCGGCAGGGGCGATTCCACGCTGAGGACACCCACCACCCGGTCCCCGTGCAGGACGGGCACGGCGATCTGCGACCGCGCCTCGTTGAGGCCGGGGTAATAGCGCGGGTCCCGGGTCACGTCGTCGACGATCACCGGTTCCCCCGTCTCCACGACGGCGCTGCAAATGCCCTTGCCCGCCGGCAGAACCACCCCCTGCACCTCGGGCGGATACAGGGGCGCCGAGGCCAGCTGCAAAGACCCGTCGGGCTGCACCAGCAACAGGGCTAGGTACGGATAGCCCAGGCGGGCCGAGAGCAGGCTGTTGAACTCCCGGATGAGATCGTCCAAGCTGGTGACCTTGTTCAGGGTATGGGTGCAGGCGTACAGCGCCTGCAGCTCGGATTCGGTCAGGGCGGACTCCGCCGCGGCGGCGCCGGGAGCGGGCGCCGCCGGGTCCGCCCGGTCACCTGGGACCGCTTTCCCCAGGAGCGCCTCCGCGGCCGCCGCCTCCCTCCAGGCCGCCGGCCTTCCGCAGGACACCGCCGCCGCCGCCGGCGCAGGCCGGCCACGGGCCGCCACCAGGCAGGCACCGGCCAGGGCCGCCGCCTCGGCTGCCAGCAGGCGCCAGCCGGTGGCTCCCGCGGGCCGGGCCAGCAGCGCCACCGCCATCAGCAAAAGGCCCGCCGCCGCCACCGCACCTCCCCGCCTGATCCCCCAGCGGCGCGCCGCCGCCACACCGGCCACGGGCGCTAGAACCCACACCTCCACCCATCCGGCCGCGGCATACACCGCCAGCACCGCAGCCAGCCAAACGAGAATCAACGCCGGCCAGACCGGCCCCTGCCAGGGCCGCTGCCGGTCACCCGCCGGGGTGACGACGGGACCATCCCCCCGCGGTCCCATCCCCCCGCCTTGCAGCCTCATGCCCCCCAACTCCCCACCGGCCGTCGGGTGGCGCGGCCGGTCCGACCCCTGACCGGCCACCCCACCCCTTGCAGCGACTCCCCCGACATCCAGAATCCCGCGCAACACTTGCCGTGCGGCTTCCCCACCCGCCCGCAGGCGGGCCCCGCCCTGCCGGAACCGCCGCGGCGGCAGGCCCCCCACCCGCCGGCCGCCGGCACCTCCGGCTGCCTCCGGTCCGCCTTCTCAACCGCTGGACGTGCTCACCCGGCGCGTCCTTCCGCCGGCACAAACCCGCACTGCGGCCTGGATGGGTTACAATCGAAAACGTAGCGCAACGGGACAGGCAGCGGAGCCCGTTGTGATGCCCACCGGGCGTTTGGAAGGCACAGGAATGACAAAGTCCATGGACGTCTGCAACGCCTGCGACGGGAAAAGTGTCCGGAATAGATTCGTGACGCCGGTTCCGGCTTCCTGCAGGGCCGGCAGCGAGGGATGGTTATGGTTCGTCCTGGAAGCACCCGGCGGCGCCGGGGATGGCGCTGGCTGGCCTGGGTGGCCGGCGCCGGCTTGCTGGCCGTCGCCCTGGCCGCCGCTTACCTGGCTGGCTACGAATTGACCGCTCCCGCCGAACCGGCGGCTCCGGCACCGGCCTCGCCGACCGGCGAGCCGGCCCCGAGCCGGCCGGCCCGTTCGGAGCGGATCAACATCCTGCTCCTGGGCATTGACGCCCGCGAACAGGGCGCCCAGACCCGCTCCGACACGATGATCCTGGTCTCCATCGACCCGGACACCCGGGAGGTGGCCATGCTCTCCATCCCCCGCGACAGCCGGGTGGAAATCCCGGGCCGGGGCCTGGACAAGATCACCCACGCCCATGCCTTCGGCGGGGTGGAGCTGGCCACCCGCACCGTGGCGGAGAACTTCGGCATCCCCGTCCATCACTGGGCGCGGATCGACATGCCGGGCTTCCTGCAGCTCATCGACGTGCTGGGCCCCGTGGAGGTCGACGTCCCTTACGATCTCCGCCTGCAAGACGGGACGTTCCTCGAGAAGGGGCGCCACACCATGGACAGCCGGCTGGCCCTGGCCTACCTGCGGGAACGGTACAACGACCCCGACGGGGACTTCGGCCGGGCCGACCGCCAGCAGCAGTTCCTGATCGACGTGGCCAGGCAGCTGAAGGCGCGCATGACCCTGCTGGACGTGCCCCGGACCCTGGCCATCATCAACCGGTACGTGGAGACGGACATGGGCCTGCGCGACGCCGTCGCCCTGGCACGGCTGGCCTGGAACACCGACCTGGACGGCATCCGCCGGGGGATGGTCAAAGGGCACGGCATCATGCTGAAGGGGATCTATTACTACGAGGTGGACTGGCCCGCCACGAACCAGGTCCTGTACGAGCTGGGCATCAAAGAGCCCGCGGAGACCACGGCCCGGGCCACCGCCCCAGGCTCCCTGCCCGGCGGGACGAACCCGGCCCCGGCCCCGGGCCCGAGCTCGTCCCACGAAGCCCGGGACGCCGCCGGCGCCGCCCCCGGCTCTCCGGCCGGGCCGTAGCCGCCGATCCCAGGACGCCGCGGAGGGCCGGCCCCAGGACCGCCCGCATCGTACGGGGCCAACGGCCAGGCGCCGTTCCACCGGCAAGCAGCGGGGCCCTAAGCAGCAGGGCTTCCTGAGCAGTAGCGCCCTTTGATTGGATTTGAGCGGCCAGCCCCGCGCCGGTGCCGCCCCGCATCCTGGGGCGCCCGGCCCCTCGGGCTGTCCCGCCGCGCGCGCCGCGACCCCGCCGTACTGGCTGGTGCGCCGCCGCCACGCCCCCGCCACCAAGGGCGCCTCCACCTGGCCGCCCAGGCTGCCCCGCCGCGCGGGCCGCTGCCCGCACTCGACCTGCTGCCCCGCTGCCCCGCCGCGCGGGCCGCGGCCCCACTCGATATGCTACCCCGCCGCCCGGCCGCGCAGGCCGCGGCCCCCACGCGACCTGCGGCCCCAGCGCCCGCCGCAAGGGCCGCGGCCCCCACTCGGCGTGCTGCCCGGCAGCCCGCCGGCCACCGCGCGTCCCGCCCCCTGCGCTCAGGTTCCCCGCGCGCCGTCAGGCCCCCCGTCCTGCCCGAGGGGTCTGGGGCCAGCCGGGCCCGCCGGACGGCCCCTGCCGCCGCCATCCCCCCGGACGGGGCCGGCGGTAGGCTGCCCGGCCGTGGCCGCGCCGGCCGCGGGGCTCCCCGCCGCGATTCCTGCCCCAGGCCGGGCGGGGTTCGTCCGCGGGTCCAAGGCCCCCGGCGGCTCGCCCGCCTGCGGGTTCTCCCCCTTGAAGACGGCAAACAGCAGCCACAGGGACGGGATCAGGATGAGGAGGCCGGCGGGCGTGGCCCACAGGGCGAAGCGCAGGATGGGGTCGGGCGCCGCCGCGTTGAACACCGTCACATCGGGATAGATCAGATACGGCCACTGGCCCAGGGCCCAGCCCCAGAGCAGCACCACCACCTCCGCCACCGCGGTCACCCGCGCCAGCAGGAAGTAGCGCCGCCACACGAGCCAGCCCGAGAGCAACGCCAGGGCCGCACCCGTCGCCACCAGCACCCGGCCCCGCTCGGAGACCAGCTCCCAGAGGTGGGGGGCCGTCCGGGGCGCCAGGGGCAGCAGGGCGCCGGCCAGGACGGCCACGGCGATGCCGGCCCCGAGGGCGCGCCGGCGGAAATCTTCCTGGAGCGCACCCCGGGTCTCCACCGCCAGGTAGACCGCGGCCAGATAGGCGAACAGGGCCACCGCCAGCGCCCCCACCAGCAGGGAGAAAGGGCTGAACCAGGCGTGGAGGGCATTGGTCGACACGCTGCCGTCGGGCGCCACCCGAATGCCGCCCGAGGAGACGGCCGCCAGGGTGGCGCCCAGGAGAAAGGGCGTGATGGTGCTGGCCGCACCGAAGACGCTGGCCCAGGCCCGCTGGGGACCGGCCGCCGTGGCCGCGGGCGCCCGGAAGACGAAGGCGGCGCCCCGCAGCACGATGCCCGCCAGCACCAGGTGAAAGGGGACGAAGAGAGCCACCCCCAGGCTGCTGTACGCCCGGGGGAAGGCGGTGAACAGCAGCACCAGGGCAAAAATCAGCCACACGTGGTTCGCTTCCCACACCGGCCCCATGGCCCGGGCGATGGCCTGGCGCTGGGCCTCCGCCCGCGGCCCCCGGGCCAAAAGGTCCCAGACGCCGCCGCCGAAGTCGGCCCCGCCCAGGACCGCGTAGGCCGTCAGCGCCAGCATCAGGACCACCGCCACCACCGTTTCGGGCAAGGGATCACCTGCCGCCGCCGGCACCCGCACCACCTGCCTCCGCAGTGGCCGGCCGGCGGCCGCCCGGACCGCCCGGGCCGGCGGGATGGGCCGGATCGCCGGCGCCGGCCGGGTGGATCCCGGCCGTCTCCCCGGGGACGTCCTTGTGGCCGATCCGGCGCAGCAGCCAGACCAGGGTAACGCTCAACAGCACATAGAGCAGCGTGAAGGCCACCAGGGTGGTCACCACCCCGGGGGCCGGCGTCACCGCGTCCGCCGTGAGCATCACGTCCCGGATGATCCAGGGCTGCCGGCCCACCTCGGTAACGATCCACCCGGCCTCCAGGGCCACGATGCCCAGGGGCCCGGCCGCCACCAGGCCTCGCATGAGGCGCCGGTCGGCCAGCACCCCCGCCGCTCCTCCGGAGCCGGTTGCCGTCGCGTCGCCGTGGGCTGCGCCGGCCCGGACGGCGGTCCCGGCCCGGGCCCCGCGTTCGTGGCGCCAGACGGCCCACCAGTACCAGGCCGAAACCAGCACCATCAGGATCCCCGCCACCACCATGACCTGAAAGGCGATGTGGGTCAGGGGCACGTTGGGCCAGCGGTCGCGGGGCACCCGGTCGAGCCCCTCCACCACGGCCCCCGTGTCCCCGTAGGCCAGCCAGCTGAGCATGCCGGGAATCTCCAGGGCATACGCCACCCGGCCCGTCTCCGGATCGGGCAGGCCGCCGATGCGCAGAGGCGCCCCGGCCTCCGTCTCGAACTGGGCCTCCATGGCCGCCAGCTTGACGGGCTGGTTCTGGGCGACGAACTTGGCGCTGACGTCGCCGGTGACGGGCATCAACAGCGCGGCCACGGTGCCCATGGCCATGGCCATGCGCAGGGCGCTGCGCCGCATGGGGTCCCGGTAGCCTTTCAGGGCCGCCCAGGCATACACGGCGGCCACCATGAAGGCCGTCGCCGCATAGCAGGCCAGGGTGGAATGCAGCGCCATCACCGGCCAGGCGGGGTTGCCGAAGAGGGCCGCCACCGGATCGAAGCGGTGGGGTTCTTCAAGCAGGGTTTGGACACCCACCGGGTTCTGCATCCAGGCGTTGGACGCCACCACCATCACGCTGGAGGCGGCGCTGCTCAGCGCCACGGGGATGCCCGCCAGCCAGTGGGCCCGGGGCGAGAGCCGGTTCCACCCGTAGAGGTACAGGCCCAGGAAGATCGCCTCGGTGAAGAAGGCGAAGCCTTCCAGGGTGAAGGCCGGGCCCGTGGCCGGTCCGGCCAGTTCCATGAAGCGCGGCCAGAGCAGGCCCAGCTCGAAGGACAGGGCGGTGCCGCTCACTGCCCCGATGGCAAAGGTGATGGCCGTCACCTTGGCCCAGGTGCGCGCCAGCTCCAGGTAGCGCGGGTCGCCCCGCCGCAGGTACAACCCCTCGGCCATGAGCATGAGCACCGGCATGCCCAGGGCCAGGGACGCGAAGATCATGTGGAATCCCAGGGAGATGGCCATCTGCAGCCGGGCAGCCAGCAGGGAATCCACCGTCCGGCCCCCTTTCGATCCCGGGTCACGGCATGTTCCCGGGCCTCCCGGACCGGGCCCGCCGGAGTTCGGGCCCTCTCCTCCACCGTATCCAGGGAGCCCCGTCCCCGCCATCGGGTGGCGAGCCAGGGGGCAGGGAGGGGGGCCCGGCCGTGCGCCCGGAACAACCCGGGTGGGCGCCGGCCCGCCGGAGCCGGTGTCCGGTGCCGCGATCCGGTGCTGGTCCTAGGATTCTCCCCGGGCGGGAAAAACGACACGAGAAGAGAAAAGCCCCGCGGGATCCCGCGGGGCTTTCGTACCAGGTGCCGACGGTCACTCGCGGCGCCGCACACCGGTGGGTTCCGGGGAGGGCGGGTGTGCGGCGGGCCGGGTGGGTTCCCGGGGAGGGCAGCGGATGGGCAGTTCCGCTCATGTCCGGCCCGCGCGCCGCGCGGCGGGGGTTCCGACCGCCGCACCGTGGCGTTCACCTGGTCAGGATCGAGGCCGGGTGCAACGGGTGGATCATGACGAACAACCAGGGCGATGAGGCCATTGCCACCCGGCCGGTCCGGCCAATTCCTACTCTAGTGCGGCGTTGTTGCCGTGCAAGGTCTCGGGCTTTGCAAAAATGTTACCGTTTGCTCCGTTTTTGACAAACAGTTGCAGCAGCTGGGCCAGGGTGCCCCGGGGCGCGCCCGCGGCCCCCGGCTCGCCCTCGTGAAGGACGAGCCCTTCCACCACGTACACGGCCATGCCCGCCACCCGCGCGGGCGCGATGTCGTCGCGCAGGTCGTTGCCCACCATCAGGCAGCGGCCGGGTTCGACCCCGATGCGCCGTGCCACCTCCAGATAGTAGTCCGGCTGGGGCTTGCAGCTGTGCATGTTCTCCAGCACCGTCACCAGGTCGAACCGGTCCGCGCTGAGCCCCGCCCAGCGCAGGCGCTCGGCGATGGCCACCATGGGGAAGATGGGGCTGGTGGCCAGGACCACCTTCCACCCGCGGGCGCGGGCCGCTTCGACCACCGCGGCCGCCTCGGGCCGCCTCCGCGCCATGAACTGCAGCTGGGGAAACTGCTCCCGGTAGAACTGCTCGAAACGCGCCAGGGCCTCGTCCCGCCGTTCCGGCCGCGCCCCCGGATGGCGCGCCGGGTCGAGCCCGGCCCACAGCACCTCCCAGAGCAGGTCCTGATTGCGCTGCGAGCGGTCCCGGTTCTGCATCACCGCGGTGGTGGCGCGCACCAGCTGGCGCAGGAAGTCTTCCGGGTCGAACAGATCCGCCACCCAGGCCGCCAGCCGCTGCAGGTAGACCGGGAGGAAGCGGTCCATGTCCAGTTCCAGGAGCGTGCCGTCCAGGTCGAACAGCACCGCCTCGATGGGGCCGCCCGGGCCCTCGAGGACCTGAGCGGCCGGAGCACCCTCCGGGGCCGCGCCCGCGGAATCCCGGGCCGTGCCCGCCACCGGCGGAGCCTCCCCCGGGGTCAGGACCGCACCCGCCGCGGGCCGGGGCCTGCCCGCCTCCCGCCGGGCCGGATCCTCCGGATCCGGGGCCGGGTCCGCCGGGGTCAGGGGCGCGGACGCCGCCCGGGCGGCGTCCGCCCGGGCCCGGACCGGCCCTGCCGGCTGCACCACGGGGTCGACGTCGGCCAAGAGCCTGTCCTCCTTTCGTTCCAAGGTCCGGTTCGGAACGAAAACCTCTTCCTGGCAGTATAGCCCATGCCTCCGTACGGGAGGGCCCCCACCCTTCCGGCCTGCAGCTCGGGCCCTCCACCCTGCGCCCCTTGTGCCCTGTGCCCTCCCTGTGCCCTGCGGGACTTGTGCCTCACCCTGCACGGCTCGTGCCTCCCGGCATCCTCGGGCTCCCGCCTCCGGTCCCCCAAGCCCGCCGCGCCCCACCCGGCCCCGGCCGGCGGCCGAATGCCCACCGGCAACGCTGCCCAGACTACTGCCAGGAAAACACGGCCCAGGCCAACGACCGGGAAACGGAGCGCCCAAAGGGCGCGACGGGCGCCACGGGTATGAAGAGCGCCACGGGGTCCCGGGAGGGCGCGACGGGCACCCCCTCGCGCCCCCGGCAGGAGGTCTTCGCCACCGGCGGGGGAGGTCAACGAGCTTGCGCAGCGAACCCACGGGTAGCACGGCCCGTACAATGGATGAACCCGGCAGGCGTCCGGCTGCCGGCGGTCCCGGCGCCCCCATCGCGGCCAGGGGCACCGCGACCGTCCCCCAGAGCCGCCTCCCCGGTGAACCCTTCACCTTCCCGGGGCACGAGCCCGCCACCCTGCCGCGGCCCGACGTGGAACCCGACCGCTGGCCGCGGGAGGAGCCCGACACCATCGTGGCACCCACCGAAGTGGTCGAACCGGCGGTGTACCCGCGCCCGGAGCCGGAAACGCCGGCCCAGCCCGTGCGGGATCCTGGCCGCGAGCCCGAAACCGCCGGTACCGGCGGCCCTGCCGGTGCCCGGGAGGAACCTGCGCCCGCGGGGCACACCGGAACCGGCCCCGCGGAGACCGGGCCGCTGGCCGCCGCCCCGGGCGAAGTGTTCATCACCCGGGTGCGGGTCGGTCCCCACGCCTTTGAGCGGGTGGTGATCCGGACCCACTGGTTCGAGCGCGGGGAAGACCTGGCCGCCACCCTGCGCCGCTACCTGGCACCGCACCTGCGGCCGGGCGACCACGCCATCATCAGCGAGACCGCCGTCATCGCCGTGCGCGGCCGGATGGTCCCGGCCCACCAGGTCCAGCCCGGCCGGATGGCCACCCTGCTGGCCCGCTACGTCCGCCCCACCGGGTGGGGCCAGGGCCTCTCCATCCCCCACAAGATGCAGGTGGCCATCGAGGAGACGGGCCGGCTCCGCATCCTGGCGGCGGCCGCGGCGGCGGCCCTCACCCGCCCCCTGGGCATCCGGGGCGTGTTCTACCACGTGGCGGGCCCCGGGGCCCGATCCTTGGACGGCATGCGGGCGGGAAGCCCGTACGAGGGCTACGTGCTGCCCCCCCTGCGCCGGGCCGAGGCCCTGGCCATTGCCCGCGAGCTGGCCGCAGCCCTGGGCGCGCCGGTGCACATCGTGGACATCAATGACAACGGCGGCACCATCCGGGCCAGCTCCCACCCCTTCCCCTGGCGGCTCCTGCTGGCCATCCTGCGGGACAACCCCCTGGGCCAGGGCGACCGCCGCTGCCCCATCGGCCTGATCCGGCGCTGGGAAGGCAGTTTCGGCCTCATCGGGGACGAGTGACCGCCGCCGGCATTTGACCAACGCGCCTCCGCCCTGCCGGGCCATCACCGGCAGCTCGCACTTCCATCCAGCCTCAGAAGGCCCAGCCTCAGAAGGCCCCCAGGCCCGTCACGTCGCGCCCCACGATCAGCGTGTGGATGTCGTAGGTGCCCTCGTAGGTGTCCACCGTCTCCAGGTTCAGCATGTGGCGGATCGCCGCGTACTCCAGGGTGATGCCGCTGCCGCCCAGGATCTCGCGGGCCGAGCGGGCCGCCTGCAGCGCCGCCCGCACGTTGCTGCGCTTGGCCAGGGACACCTGGGCGTAGGTCAGCTTGTCCTCGTCCTTGAGCTTGCCGAGCCGCCAGGACATGAGGAGCGCCTGGGTGTGGGCCTGGACCATCTCCACCAGCTTGGCCTGCACCAGCTGCCGCTCGGCGATGGGCCGGCCGAAGGTGACCCGGTGCCGGGCGAACTCCAGCGCCTCGTGGAAGACGGCGTCGATCACCCCCGCCGCGCCCCAGGTGATGCCGTACCGGGCCTGGGTCAGGCAGCTCAGGGCGGCGCCCAGGCCCCGGGCCTCGGGCAGCATCTGGGCGGCGTCGACCCGTACCTCATCGAGAATGAGCTCCGAGGTCACCGAAGCCCGGAGGCTCATCTTGTGCTGGATCTCCCGCGCCCGGAAGCCCGGGGTGTCCGTGGGCACAATGAAGCCCCGGATCACGCCCTCGTCGTCCCGGGCCCAGATCACGGCGATGTCGGCGATGTTGCCGTTGGTGATCCACATCTTGCGCCCGGTGATCACGTAGGACGAACCGTCCTTCCGCGCCCGGGTCTTCATGGAGCCGGGGTCCGAGCCGCCGTCGGGCTCCGTCAGCCCGAAGCAGCCGACGATCTCCCCCCGCGCCAGCCGGGGCAGGTACTCCCGCTTCTGTTCCTCGGAGCCGTAGCGGTAGATGGGGTACATCACCAGCGAGCTCTGCACGCTGACGAAGCTGCGCAGGCCCGAGTCGATGCGCTCCAGTTCGTACATGATGAGGCCGTAGGCCACGTTGCCGGCCCCGGCACCGCCGTACTCTTCGGGCAGGTTCGACCCGAGGAACCCGAGCTCCCCGAAGCGGGGGATCAGGTGGCGGGGGAAGGTCCCCTCCTCCCACCAGCGGGCGATGTGGGGCGCCGCCTCGGCCTCCAGGAAGCGGCGGGCCTCCTCCTGGATCAGGCGCTCCTCGGGGGAGAAGAGGTCGGCGACGCGGTAGTAGTCCAGGCCTGCCAAGGGAAATACCTCCTCACGGGCCGGCGGGGAGCGCCCCGCGGCCCGCTGCACTGGTCGAAGGTTGCAGCACCCGTTACGATTCGTTACCTTCACCGGGCGCCCCTTCCCCGGGCCTACGGCGGGTCACCCTTCCCGGGGGTCCTTCGCGCCAGGGGTTCTTCGCGGGCCCCCTAGCCGGGTTCATCCAGGGTTCGGATTCTGGTTCCGGTTCGGGTTCGGGTTTGGGTTTGGGTTTGGGTTTGGGTTCGGGTTCGGGTTCCGGTTCCCGTTGCTGTTCCTGTCCATGCTCGGGTGCGGGTGCACTCCTTGACGTGTTCGACTCACGGGCCTGAGGTCGCGGTCCCTGCTCCCAGGTCCCCTGCCAGCCGGAAAAGGGCCAGGTCTTTTTTACCGCCATGTGGCGAGCAGCGGTCCGATGCGCGCCTCCAGATCGGGTGGATAGAAGTGCCCGTCCCCCTGGACGATCTCGACCTGTACCGTGAGGCCCGCCGCCTCCATCCACCTGGTCACGTCCTCAATCATGCGGACGGCCCGTTCGTCCCGAGACCCGGCCCAGAAGTAGGCCCGGAGGCGTGGGTTGCGAGGGCTTGGCTCCAGAAGTCCTTCCATGTAGCTCCAATCCCTCAGGTGAGGCGCAAGGGCGATGACACCCCGGGCAGGCAGGACCCCCGACAGGGCGAGGTGGAGGGCAAGGGCTGCACCTCGGGAGAACCCCGCCAGCACCAGCCGCTCGGGATCGAGGGAAGTCCCCGGTGCAGCCGCATCGTCGAGCATCGACCGGTAATGGTACAGGACATCCTGTGCACCTCGGTCGAGATCGTCCCAGTGATAGGCATCCGGACCCATGACCTGGGTCGACTGGGGGACCAGAAGGGCCCATCCCCGGGAGGCCACGAAGCGCCAGCAACCCGCCGCCCTGGCGGCGTTCTCGGCGTTGCCGTGCAGCGCGATGAGGACCGGAGCGGAACTCCTGCCCGGCGGGGCGGACCCGCTGCCCTGGCTCAGCGCGGCATCTTCGGGACGTAGAGCGGTTCCCTCGGGGCACAGGAGGACGCGCCGCAGCACGACCATTCGTTGCGCTTCGATCTGACGTTGCTCGCACACCGCCACCGCCCGCTCGAAGCGCGGGTGGCCCTGAAGCCCGGCCAGGTCGGGGTCGGTGCGCAACCATGTCACGGGAATCCACAGGCCCTGGTCGAGCAGTTGCTCCAAATGGGTCAACGCGGCCTCCCCGTCGCTCAGGCGCGTCAGCAGACAAACCCGCCAATACCCGATGTGCCAGGCCTGTTCCGGGTGAGCGGCCCCCTCCCTGTCAAGGAGATCCAGGGCCTGCCGGTATTGCTGGCGCTCGTAGAGATCGAACACCCGGGATGCCAGCCGGTCGAAGGTCGTCACCGCCGCACCACCCCTCTCACCGTCACAGGGGCGCGGGATCGAGGACGAACCGGCCGCCGGCGCCCTGAACCCGGTTGGATCACGGACCCGAGATCTCCCGGCTCCCCGGTGCGCCCTTCCCCTTGCGCGCGGAACACCCCATGGTGCAGGAACGTGGCATGTTAGGACACATGTTAGGACAACAGCAGCAGGATGACCCCCGCAGCCGCCGCCGCGTAAAGCCAGTACCACCCGCTCTCACACGCCAGCCAGCGCCGCATCCCCCTCACCTCCCCCGCGACCGAACGAGCCGGGCCAGCCGCAGGGACCGGGCAGGTCAGACGGCCCCTTGATCGGACCGGACAAGTCCCTGAGCAGACCGGACATGTCCTTGAGCCGGCCCGGCACCTCCTGATCGGACCGGGCACGTCCTGGAACGGGCCCGGCAAGTCGCCGCCCCCAAGCCCCCCGGGGCCAGTCCCCCGCGCTCTGGCGCCCATACCCCCCGCAACCCATCTTCTGCGCTAACATGGGTTCGATGGGGACCACCGGACCGGCCCCGGGGGCCGGATCCTCTCCCGCCCCGCCGGGGCCAGGACAAGGAGGGCTCGCCATGGACCCGAACCTGCTCGCCTTCGCCCGCCGCCTGGAAGAGCGGCTCGTCTTCACCCCCGGCCCCACGGAGGTCTCGCCCCGCGTCCGGGAGGCCATGGCCCTGCCCGTGGCCAACTCGGACCTCGACCCGGACTTCGCCGCCCTCTACCGCGCCACCTGCGCCGGGCTGCAGGAGCTCCTGCACACCCGGAGCGACGTGCTGATCCTGGCCGGCGAAGGCCTGCTGGGCCTGGAGGCCGCCATCGCCTCGCTGGTCGAACCCGGCGACCGCGTCCTCGCCCTGGCCAACGGCCTCTACGGTCACGGCTTCGCCGACTTCGCCCGGGACTACGGCGCCGAGGTCACCGTCTTCGAGGCCCCCGACCGCCAGCCCCTGGATCCGGACGCCCTGCGCCGGTTCCTCCGGGACCAGAAGCCCTTCAAGGTGGCCACGCTGGTCCACTGCGAGACGCCCACCGGGCTCACCAACCCCGTGGACCGGATCCTGCCCGTGCTCCACGAGCACGGCATCCTGACGGTGGTGGACAGCGTCTCCGCCATCGCCGCCGAGCCCCTGGAGGTCGACGCCTGGCACGCCGACGTGGTCCTGGGCGGCTCGCAGAAGGCCCTCTCCGCGCCGCCCGGCCTGGCGTTCCTGAGCGTGAGCCCCGCCGCCTGGGAGGCCATGGCCCGCCGCCGGACGCCCATCCGCGGCGTCTACCTGAACCTGCGGCTGTGGAAGGACCTCTGGCTGGACAAGGGCGAGTTCCCCTACACCCCCTCGACCTCCGATGTCTACGCCCTCTACGCGGCCGTCGCCGCCGCCCTGGAAGAAGGCGAGGCGGCACGCTTGGCCCGGCACCAGCGGCTGGCCCGCGCCATCCGGGCCGCTGGGGAGGCGGCCGGCCTCGAGCTGTACCCCGCGCCGCAGGCCGCCGCCCGCTCCGTCACCGCCTGGCTCATCCCCGGCGCCCTGCGCCCGCGGGAACAGGAGATCCGCCGCTTCATGTGGGAAGAACACAGCGTCCTCATGGCCGGCAGCTGGGGCGACGCCGCCGGGCGCATCTGGCGTGCCGGCCACATGGGCGAGAACGCCCGGCCCGAGAAGGGCGAGCGCTTCGTCCGGACCCTGACGGCCACCCTGCGGCACTTTGGGTGGAACCCGCCCGGCGACCCGGTGGAAGCGTACCGGGCCGCCCTTGCCGGCGAGGGCGGCGGTGAGAGCAGCTGAGGCGCGGGTTCGAAGGCGGATGAGTGCCGTAGGCGCGGGCTGCCGCCGCAAGCTCGGACGCGTGCCACAGGCATGCCGGCGGAGCGCCCCCGCTGGTGGGGCGCCCCCGCGATGCCGGGCCCAGAAAACAACGGAGGGATGGCAGCATGGCCGTCAATTCGATGCCGTCGAAGCCGCCGCAGGGCACCCGGGTGACCGTCCGCCCGGCCGAGCCCCGTGACTTTGAGGCCGTCACCCGCCTGCTGGAGGAACTGGGCCGCCCCGCCGTGCCCCCCGAGGCCGAGGCGGCGGCGCGGGAGGTCTACCTGCGCCACCTGCACCGCCCCGACACGGCCTCCCTGGTGGCCGAACTGGACGGGCGCGTGGTCGGCTTCATGTCCCTGGAGTTCCGCGACCGGCTGAATCAGCTGCGGCCCCAGGCCTGGATTCCCGACCTGATCGTCACGGAATCGGCCCGCGGCTTGGGCATCGGCAAGGCCCTGCTCCAGCGCGGCATGGAACTGGCCCGGGAGCGCAACTGCTGGAGCATCACCCTGGAATCCGGCCACCACCGCAAGGTGGCCCACCAGCTCTACCGTGCGGTGGGAATGCGGGACGAGGGCCTGTTCTTCCGGCTGCATTTCTGACGCGGTGGCTGCGGCCTTGGGGACCCATTGTGCGCGGCCTGCGGGTTACGACTCGAGAACCCTTGCGCGCGGGGCTGCTGTGGGAAGGAGAACCAGGCCAGCCGTGGTATCACATATGATACTGGCGCACTATACTAGGGTTGCGGGATGGCCCCCATGAGGGTGAAGAAGCTGGTCCTTAAGATGCTTCGGAACCCTCAGGCCATCACCCGCCTTGAGGAGCTTGTCGCCGTGGCAAACTATTTCGCGCCCGAAGTTCAGTACCGTGAGTTATCCAAACATGCAATGGCTTTTTACCGTCCGAACCGGTTCGGCGAGGTGACGATTCCAACAACCAGGCAAATCAAGAGAGTTTATGTTCGACAGTTTGCCGAACTCATCTATGATTTGATTCCACAAGAATGGCTCGAGGAATGGGGAGGGACGGTTGATGAGTAAGCAAATCCGTATACGCTATCCGTTCATTGTGGAACAGGTGGAAGAAGAGGACGGTAGCGTGTATTGGGAAGCGGAGGTGCCCGACCTCCCCGGATGCGCTGCGGCCGGTGAAACACTCGACGAACTGATCGAAACGCTGGCCGAAATGATTGACGCCTGGATCGAATCGGCCAAACAGCGTGGGCAGGAGATTCCCGAGCCGAGTACCGTCGAAAACTATAGCGGAAAAGTCCTGCTAAGAATGCCGCCGACGCTGCATCGTCGCTTGGCGCTGATGGCGAAGCGAAACCGGATCAGCCTGAACTCTCAGATCGTAAACGCGCTCCATTACAACATTGGTCGGGAGTCTGCGCCGCGAACGTATATTCACTTCGAATCGACACCAGAAACTACATCTAGCCGGCCTGTTTACTTTCGGACCAAGAGTATTACGGACTATGGACATGGAGGCGTGATATACAGTGGCCGAATCCGCTCGTGAGAGAAAGGTAGCCGAACTCAGATTCGTTCTGGAAAACGAGGGCCTTGCACCAGTCATCTACGCCCATGGCGCCTACGGTGGGGTGGGACCGCGCGGGGAAGTGGTGGTCAATTTCTACGTTGAAAGCTGGGCCCAGCCGACCGAGGGAACCGTGACGATTTACGAAGACGGAACGGCAAGGGAGGAAGCGAAGAAACCCGACCGCCTGCGGCGTACCGTCGTTGCACGAGTGTTTCTGCCAGCAGAACCTGCTCGGGCTATTGGCGAGTGGTTGCAGCAAAGCGCCGAAAGAGCCCGGCAGGCCTCGCAAGAAACAGACGGCACCCGCTTCGAGGGACGGGCCTGAAGGGGCACCGTCCCTTTTGTGGGCCCGCGAGCCCAGCCCCCTTGCCACGGTTTGCCACTGTCCTCACCACCGCGCCGCTGCCCTCACCACACGCCAACATCGCCCGCCCTCACGCCGCCTGCGGGATCTTCCAACGGCCCGGGCTTTTGTAGCCGCTGTGGCTACAGGGATCCACTTCGGGACACCGAAGTGTCTTCCATCGACGGGGTTCGACAAAAGATGACAGCACACGGTCGGCTGCGGGTCGAATCCTGGAGCCCCCATGGTGAGGAGAGCGAGCATGAAGAAGGTCTGGCGGGTGATCGTCGAGTCCCTTAAGAAGGTTTTCCTGGTGGGTGAGCCGCCCGATTCCCCGGGGGAGGCGGCGATCAACCCAGAGAACTGGCAACTCATGCGCGAAACCCTGATCCTGTTCCTCGGCCTGGCGCTCGCCGTGATCGGCTTCGTCGTGGCTTGGTATACCGGTCGCATTTGAAGGCCTGCCGCCAGCCGGTGACCGGCAGCCAAGCCCGCTCGGCAGGGCAAGGTGACCAAGCGCGAACCGCCGGCGTGGGCGAAGGAACTTCCTGAGGGGGATGACCAGCGTGTTTAGCCCGGACGCAAGTCAGGAGAACGCCGATTGGCTTCGCCAGCGGTGGCTTCTGCCGCCTTACAAGAGCGAGGAATTTATGCGGTGGCTTCGGGCCAAGGGCCAGACGCTCGAATGGTTCCGGAAAACGCAGGTGTACAAGGCAGCCGTGCAAGTGGGCCTAATTCAGAACGATGAGTGGGCCGGCGACAGGCGTTCATTGCCACCGAAGGCGGCGGTAAACGGTTCGTGGGGCGCTGTGAACAGCGAAGACCGGAACCGCAAGGCCGGAACGGCACCTCACCCCGCCACCGGCTGCACGGCCTTGGCCACCTGCCGCCGGTACCACTGATACGTGGCGGCCAGACCCTCCTCCAGACTGACCCGCGGCGCCCAGCCGAGGAGCCGGCGGGCCCGGTGGTTGGCCAAAACGCTGTGGCGAATGTCCCCAGGCCGCGGCGGGCCGTAGCGGGGCGCCGGCGAGCCCTCCACCAGCCGGCCGATGCGCTGGGCCAGCTCGCCGATGGCCGTGGCCCGGCCGCCGGCGATGTTCGCCACCACGCCGGCCGGCCCCGTCAGGGCCAGGACAAAAGCCCGGGCCACATCGCCCACGTACACGAAATCCCGGGTCTGCTGGCCGTCGCCGTGGATCACCGGACCCCGGCCGCTCAAGGCATCCAGGAAGAACCTCGCCACCACGGGCCCCGTCTCGGGCCGCTGGCCCGGCCCGTACACATTCCCCAGGCGGAGGATCACGGCCTCCAGCCCCGTTCCCTGGGCGTACTGCTGGATCAGCCACTCGGCCGCCAGCTTGGAGCGGCCGTAGACGGACAGGGGCTTGAGCGGGTGGTCTTCGTCAACGGGCAGTCGCTGCGGATCCCCGTACACCGCCGCCGACGAGGCGAACACCACCCGGCGCGTCCCAGCGGCCACCGCCTCCCGCACCAGGTTCAGGGTGCCGTATACATTGACGTCCACGTCCTGGTCCGGCCGCTCCAGGGAGCGCTCGACGCTGACCTGGGCGGCCAGGTGGATCACCGCCTCCGGCCGGAAGTCACGAAAGACCGCCGCCACCTCGCCGGCCTGGGTGATGTCCAGCCGTTCCACCGTCACGCCGGCAATGCGCCGGACCCGGCCTGCGGAGAAGTCGTCGACGGCCAGCACTTCGACGGGTTCGACTTCGCCGCCCAGTCTCACTCCATCGCCGCCAGCCGCTGCCGCCCTCGCCTCGCCGGCGGAGGCCACTTCCATGCCGGCCTGGGGAGCGCCGGCACCCGGGGATTCATCTCCTCCGCCGGCCGGTGCCGCGCCAACTGCTGCTCCGGCCACCGGGCCAGATCCACCCCCCGGCTCCGCCGGGCCAGCCTCACCCCCAGCTGCTGAGGCGCCGGGCCCACCCGTGGCCGCTGCGCCCCCGGCCGCACCCCCACACTCCGCCCCCGTTACCAGCTGCTGCACCACATGGGAGCCGATGAATCCTGCCGCACCCGTCACCAGAACCCGCACGAGCCGGATCGCCCTCCCCCTGCGTTCCCTAACTCAATCCCGGTCGCGGGCCGCCGCCACACCGGGCACCGCCTCAGGGGTCGCCAGCACACCCTGTGCCGCACCGCCCGGGCCCGCCCCATCGGCTGATACAGCGCCGTGCACCGCCACATCGCCGGCCGCAGCCTTGGACGCCGATCCACCCGCCGCGGCCCCGGGCACCGCCGCTCCCGGCACCCCGCCCCTAGCCGCCGCTTTACCGTCCCGGCCGAACCCATCCACCGCAGGCTGTCCGGCCGGCACCGCAGCCGCCCACGGCGAGGTGAACCGCCCGCGGCCCACGCCCCGGTAGCGAAAGCCCAGGGCCGCCATGCGCTCCGGGTCGAGGGCGTTGCGCCCGTCGAACACCAGCCGCGGCTCCGCCATCCGCCGGGCCGCCTCTTCCCAATCCAGCCGCACGAACTCATCCCATTCCGTGGCCAGCACCACGGCCTGGGCGCCCTCCAGGGCTTCCAGAGCCGACGGGGTGAGATGCACGGCGGCCGGCAGCAGGGGCCGGGCCCGTTCCACCGCCTGGGGGTCGGCCGCCCGCACCTCCGCTCCTTCCTCCACCAGCAAGGGGATCAGGTCCAGCGCCGGGGCCTCCCGGACGTCGTCGGTCCTGGGCTTGAAGGCCAGGCCCAGCACGGTCACCCTCACGCCCGCCAGCGACCCGAAGGCCTCCCGCAGGGCATAAAGGGGCAGCAGCCGCTGCCGCGCGTTCACCGCGATCACCGCCCGCAACAGCTCGAAGGGGTAGTCGTAGACCCGGGCCAGGTGGTCCAGGGCCGCCACGTCCTTGGGGAAGCAGGAGCCACCGTAGCCGAGACCGGCGCGGAGGAACTGGCTCCCGATGCGCGGGTCGAGCCCGATGCCCCGGGCCACCTCCTCCACGTCGGCGCCCACCCGGTCGCACATGTTGGCCAGCTCGTTGATGAAGGAAATCTTCGTAGCCAGGAAGGCGTTGGCCCCGTACTTGACCATCTCGGCGGTGGTGATGTCGGTGGCCAGCACCGGCGCCCCGTAGTCCTCATACAGGGCACGGACCCGCGCCGCGGCCTCCGCCGACTCGCTGCCGATGACGATCCGGTCCGGGTGGAACCAGTCGTGGACCGCGCTACCCTCCCGCAGGAACTCGGGGTTGGAGACGTAAGCCAGGCCCGCCGGCTCCAGGAAGCGCCGGCTCAGGCGCCGCCCCGTGCCCGGGGGCACGGTGCTCTTCATGACCACGATGGGCCTTGTCGAAACGGCCGCCGCACCCGGCCCACCCGCCACCGCCCCTCCGTCGGACGAACCGGCCCGCTCGACCACCCACGCCATCGCCGCCTCCACCTGGGAGAGATCAGCGGCGCCGGTGGGGCGCGACGGCGTGCCCACCGCCACCAGGACCAGGTCGCCCAGCTGGCCGGACTCCACCTCCGAGGCCAGCGCAAAGCGCAGCCGGCCGCTGCTCACGCCTTCCCGGACCAGGTTGTCCAAGCCGGGCTCGTGAAAGGGCACCTCGCCCTGGCGAAAGCGATTCACCTTGCCGGGGTCCACATCGACGCCGAGCACGTGATGGCCGTCCCGGGCCAGCGCCGCCGCGGCCACCGCGCCCACATAGCCCAAGCCCAATACCGTGATGTGCACGAACATCTCGCCCCCCGAACCGTCGCGATGGAAGCACCGGTGCCGGACCCTGCCGGCCACCGACGGGCCCCCGGAACGACGCCGTATGCCACCGTGAGCACGTCGCAAGCCTACCCGCGGCGGGACACCAGCGGCGTCGACAAAGAAACGGGTCATGCGGGCCACATACCCGGTGGGAAGGAATAGGATGAATTAAGCTAACAATCCCGCCAGAACAGCCAAGCCCCATGGCGTTTCCATGATACCATACGGGTCCTGTCGTACCCTGACAGATCACGTCACAGCAGGAACCCCAGCGAGCACGCGAAGTGCTCCAAGAAGCGGAAAGGGGCGCGGGCTGTCTCTTCAGGGACCGGCGCCCTTCTTACCGAATATAACGACCCAGGTCGCGATAGAAGTTCTCGTGCTGTCCGAAGGCCAGCAGCTGGATCACGCGCCGGTTCTCGTCGATGCGGTAGGCAATCAGCCACTGGTCATTTTGGGCCTTGAACTTCTCCACATAGACATCGCGCAACACACCGCGCTTGCGATCCCCCCGGAGCGGGTCGGCGGCAATCTTGCGGATCTCGGCGTCCAGCGCGCGCTTGAGGGCCGGCGGAAGGCGCTTGGCGTCGCGGTTGAGCCGCGGCGCCGCTTCAACCTCGTACGGGTTCATGGTCGTCCTCGAAGACGTACGGCTCGGCCAAACCGGCTTCCAGCTCCGCCTTGGCTTCGAGAATGGCCTCGATCATGGCAAAGGAAAGATCGGGATTGTCTTCGGCCACCAGGGCGATCTCCAAGTACCGCCGCACCTGGTCGGACAACTGACGGTGCTGCCCCCTGGCCCGGGCCTCCAAGAGCCGCTTGAGCTCGTCGGGGATGCGCACGGACAGCGTCTGCATGCCGGCTCCCTCCCGGAGTTGTGTGCGGTGTGTGACGCTATCGTATAGAGTGTACGGCGACGCGTCAACCATGGTGTACGCAATCGAGTCAACCAGGTCGACGGACTCACGCGCCGCTCGGCGCCACCCGCGCGGCCGGGCGCTGGTCGCACCCGACCGCTGGGGCGTGCGACGGAACCGGCCGGGAACCTCCCGTTGCCTGGCCGGCGCGCGCGGCCAGCCCGCACCGCCCCACCGGGCAGGCCCTTGACTCGCCCCCGTGACAATCTCAAGTTTGAGCCAGAGATCAATCTAGAGGTGAACCCGATGTTCAAGCTGATGACGGTCGAGGAGGCACGGCGCGAGCTGGGCCGTCTCCTGGAGGAGGTCCGGCGCACAGGTGAGCCCGTCCTCCTCACGTGCCGTGGCACGGGCGAGGCCGTCCTGCTCTCCGCCGAGGAATTCCAGCGACTCAAGAACATTGAAGAGGCCTATGCCCGGCTCGCCTTCGAGCGCGCTCTCGACGCCATCGGCAACGCGGTGGCGGCCGCCCGGTTGTCCCCCGACGTCATCGAGGAAGCGGTACGGGCCGCGCGCGACGGGCGTGACGCGCGGTGAGGGTGGTCCTCGATACCAACACCCCGGAGGGTGACCGGCGGGCGTTGCGGGAGGTGACAGGTTCCGCCGGTTGCTAGGCTCCAGCGCCGTCAGCGGCCAGTTCCCGGCAGGCCCGGTCCAGTTCCGCTTCGGCCCGCTGCAGGGCGGCCCGCCTTTCCTCCACCCAGGCGCGGGGGGACGCCTGCACCTGCCCCCGGGCCGCCAGCATCCGGCGCACCTCCTCGGGCGCCGGGCCGCCGGTGACCCGCCGGACCCGCACGAAGACCCCGGGATCCAGGGCCTCCTTGACGGTTTCCTCCTCGATGGGCAACGGGGCTTCTAGCACCTCCGCGCCGGGGGATAGCGGAGCCATCACAACGTAGTCTAGAACCTACCGGAAATCCATGCGACCTCTGCGGTAGCTACGCCTCCCGCTGCAGCACCCCACCCCCATCCCGGGGTTCGGACCGCTGCTGCTCCGCATAGGCCCGGCACAGGAGGTCCACCGCCGCCCCCAGCAACAACTCGCCGGCACCGGGTCCCATTCGGGACACCAGGCCCTCGTAGGTACCGGCCGTACTGAGGCGGCGGTTCAGAATATAGCCGGCATAACCGTTGGCATACCCCGCGATGAAGGTATGTTGGAATGGACTTGCAGCTCGAATAGCATCCCCCAACCGGTGATCCACCTCGGCAGGGATGGCGATCCAGGCAAGATCGCTTGCGGCCAACACTTGAAGGGGCAGCCGGACCCGGGACACGGGCGCCAGCCACAGACGCCGCGCCATCAGCCCTTCCAGGCGAGCGCGTAACAGTCGCAAGCGGTGCGAGTCCCCACCCGACCGGCTTGCTTCCTCGAGCTCCTCCCGCACCCGGGCGATCTCCCGTTCCATGTCCGGGTCATCCCCGGCTGGTGCCCCCCCACCTCGGGCGGGCGAACCTGCACCCGCGCCGGTTCTTCCCAGAACCTGGGCAGCCGCATCCCCGCCCGTGGGCCCCGGGAGGTCCACCTGGAGTTCCCATGCCCCGATGGCACCGGACGCCACTGCCTCCTCCGCGTCCTCGAACCGCGCCGCCAGCACCGCCGGCAGCACCTGGGCGGCCAAAAGCGTGCCCAGCCTGCGGGCCTCAGCTGGTGTCTGGGTGCGGCGCGTGAAACGGGTGCTGACGTCGGCCGCCGCCCCGTTGACGAACAAGACCGCAGGCCGGCCCAGCCCCGCTTCCGCCAACGCGGCCGCCAGGGCCCGCCGCATAGGCCCCACGAAGTCCGTAGCCATCAGGCGGTTGTCAGGTCCCAGCACGGTGGGGTGGCAGGCATAATGGACGACCACCGCGAGTAACGTGCCGTCACGACCCCAGAGAAGCAAAAGGGATGCGTCCCCTTCTGAAGGCTCTGCCGGATCGTTCCGGCCCGCGCCCACACCCCGCACCGTGGCGTGGCATACCTGCCACCGGCACGGCCTGGCGCCGTGCCGGGCATCGCCCACCGCCTCCACCACCTGACCGGTCACCAGGTCCCGCAGCGGTGACCGCAGCGCCTCCGGATCCCAAAGGGAGACAAAGCCCGACGGCCCGGAGTGGGTATGGGACGCCGCCACCAGAACGTGGTGCCCCGGCACCCCGAACCGCCCCGCGATGGCCGCCCGCAGTTGCGCGGTGAAGGGCTCGTCCACCCCCACCAGGTCCAGAGTGACCAGCACCGCCTGTCGCTGACCGTCGTCCAGCCAGAGTGCCTGCGCCCACAGGTCGTCAAGGACCCCGGTGGAAGGCCCGTCCCGCAGGATATAACCGTCCATGGCCCAGGACCCGTGGGGCGTGATGACCCGGCTTGCCACGCCGGCCCACATCCCCGCCGCCTCCCTTCCTATTACCACCCGCGAATGCGGTCCCAGTACCGGGCCAGCACCGCCTCGTTGTAGTCGCGGCCCTCGTCCCGGTTCCCCGACATCAACACGGGCGGGGTGACACCCAGACGCAGCGGGTGCTCGACCGCCTGCACCAGTAGGCAGTGAACGATGAACATCCCCGCGATCCCTGACACGGGCCCCACCGGCACCGGGAGCCCCGGCACGTTCAAAATGGCGTCGCCAAAGGGGGCGCCGTTGTCAAGGACTAGGTCGGCCACCTCGAACAGCCGCTTGCCGGAGCGGTGTCGGGACGGCACCGCGGCGGAGAAGGCCTTCGACGTGACGGCCACGACCGGGATGCCCCGCTCCTTGGCCTCCATGGCCACCTCCACGGGCGCCGCATTGCGCCCGGAATTACTGATCACCAGGAGGACGTCCTCGGGTCCCATCCGCCGGTGCTCCACGATGATCCGGCCCCAGCCCTCAAGGCGCTCCGCCACCTCCGACTTGGTCACGTCAACCTGGCCGGTGAGGCTCGGCTCCAGGATGGCGTCCACCGGGGCCAGAACGCCGGCGCGGTAGAACACTTCCTCGGCAATCAAATGGGAATGGCCCGTGCCGAAGATGCGGACAATTCCGCCCGACGCGATGGACCGTGCAATCATCGCCGCGGCCTGGTCGATGAGGGGCAGTTGCTCGTCACGAAGCCGGTGAAGCAATTCCAGCACGCCGTCGGCAAAACGGTCGGCCAGCAAGGGGATGCCCTCCTCGTCCCTGATCTCAAGCTCCACCGCAGTTCGGATGCATCAACCGGGAACCAGCCCCGCGTCACGCAGGAGCGCCATGAAGTCCGCTGGCCGGTCCGCCGGCATCATCTGGCTGACCAGCCGCACCCCCCTGCCCGCCAGGGCCGCGAAAATTGCCGCTTGCTCCGGCGTGACATAAACGGATCGGGTCACGGCCTTGGCGCCCACCACGAAGGCCATGTTCCCGATGTTGACCTCCCGAATATCGAGCCCGCGGTCCACCAGAGCTAGCACGTCACCGGGCCCCTTACATAGGAGGAACAGACCCTCGCCGGGATGAGCCTTTGCGTAGGCTACCGTGGCGGCGGCGTCCAAGATTTCCACCTTGAGGCCGGGCGGCGCCACCGCCTTCAGAATGGCGACCTGGAATTCATCCCGAGCCACCTCGTCGCTGCTGACGATGAGCGTCTTGGCGCCGATATGCTTGGACCAAGCCACGGCCACCTGGCCATGGATTAGACGGTTATCGATCCGGACGTGTAACACCGGCATTTGATGTCACCACGCTCACCCGCCGAAGATTGGCCGCATGTCACGTACGCCGTCCCGCCCCGCCTCGGCGGCCCGGCGGGCCAGTTCGGCCGCATCAGCCACACCCTGCAGGCGCGCCATGAGCACCTCAAGAAGCATGGGTAGGTTGAGGCCTGCCACCACCTGCACCCCCCGGCTGCCGCCCATGAGCACCCGTGCTGCGGCATTGGCCGGACTTCCTCCAAAGAGGTCGGCTAGGACTAGAACCCCACGCTCGGCACCGGCGACCAGGGACTCCAGGCGGCCGGCCAGGACCTCCGGGCTGTCGCCCGGCTCCAGGCCCAGGGCGTGGACCTGCTCCTGCGGGCCCAGGATCAGTTCCGCCGCAGCCAGCATGCCCTGCGGCAGGCTGCCGTGTCCCACAAGAATCACCGTCATGCTAAAGCACCCGCCTGAGGCGGCCGCGGTACCGCTGCAGCACCGCCTCATTGGACGTCCCGTCCAGGTTGACGGACTGCAGGAGGGGCGGCACCTGGCCGCGCCGTTGCAGTTCCTCTGCCGCCGCCACCACCACGGCGTTGAGCAGGGCCGCGCCGACCACCGTCGACGCCGGGCCGGCGGCACCACCCCCCGGCAGCGGCACCAGGGCGTCGCCGGGGACCCCCATGGTGTCCAGGACGATGTCGGCCACCTCGCACAGCCGCCGACCCGACCGGTGTCGGGACGGCTGGCCCAGGCTGTACTCCACCGCCGTGACCGCGATGACCGTAAGCCCCAGCTCTTTGGCCCGCAGGGCCACTTCCACGGGGGCGGGATTGCGGCCGGAGTTGCTGATCACGATCATGGCCTCGCCGGGGCGGAACTCGTAGTCTTCCAGAAGGGACAGGGCGTAGCCCTCGACCCGTTCCGCCCGGCCGAAGCCCGGGTCCCAGATGGCCTGAATAGGCACCAGGCCCCCCGCCCGCATGTGCAATTCTGCCGCCAGCAGCTGTGAGTGGCCCGAGCCGAAGACGTAGACCAGCCCGTCCTGTTCGATCACGCTGGCTACCACCGCTGCAGCCCGACCGATGGCCTCTTCATTGCGGCGGGCAACCTGCGCCAGAAGCTGTAGAATGGTGTCGAGATACTTGGACATGCCTAACCTCCCCAAGCGGGGACGGGGCGCCCCCCGCCCCCGCGCCGTCCTTCATACACCGCTCCTGCCGGTCCCACCGGCCTGGCTCGGCGGCCTTCACACAGCAGCCTTCGAGCCCGCCTCCAGCCAGGCACTTCGTGCGGCGGCCGTGAGGCCGCCTACTTTCAAGCCAGCCAGCCCAGGGCCCCGAACACCAGGCCCAGGACAAAGAGAACGGCCAACACCGCTTGTGGGCTCCAGCCCCGCTTCTTCAACAGGTAGTAGGCCAGGCCGGTCAGGAGGATGGGGATCAGCCCCGGCAGCAAGCTGTCCAGCTGCTCCTGGAGCTTGACCGTCTGCGTGACCGTCTGGCCCTCCACGGTGACCGTCTGCTGGTAGGTCAGGGGTGTAGTCGCCGAGATCACCGAGGGGATGAACCCGCCCAGCACCACGAGGCTGGACTTGCCCCGGTTTAGTGGACACCCCGATACTTGGGGCGTAAGCCCCGGAAAGGGTGATCCCCATGCCGGCTACCAAGCCGCCGTATCCTCCCGAGTTCCGGGCCGAAGCCGTCCGCCTCGTCCGGGAGAGTGGGAAGAAGCTCCAGCAGATTGCCGCCGACCTCGGCGTCTCGGAGGCCAGCCTGCGGAAGTGGGTTCGGCAAGCCGGGATCGACGCGGGGCAGCGCCCCGGGTTGACGACCGCCGAACGGGAGGAACTCAACCGGCTGCGGCGGGAGAACCGGATCCTGCGGGAGGAGCGTGAAATCCTAAAAAAAGCCGCAGCCTTTTTTGCCCAGGAGAGCCGACGGAACCGGTGACCGTGTTTCGGTTCATCGAGCAGGAGAAGGCCCACCATCCGGTGGCCACGCTGTGCCGTGTCCTGGGCGTCTCGACGAGTGGCTATTACGCATGGCGGCAACGGGTGCCTCCAGACGGTCCCAGGAGGACGCGGATTTGAGCCAGCGGATCCGGCTCATCCATGCTGGCAGCCGGGGCACGTATGGCGCGCCCCGCATCCATGCAGAGCTGCGGTTGACGCATGGGGTCCGCTGTGGTCGGAAGCGGGTCGCCCGGCTGATGCGGGCTATGGGGCTGGCCGGCGTGCACCGGCGCCGGACCCGGGGATCACTCCGGGATCCCCGCCGCCCCGTCTACCCTGATCGGCTGGGTCGGCAGTTTGTGCCCGATGCCCCCAACCGGGTGTGGGTGGCGGACCTCACGCAGCATCGCACGGAGGAAGGCTGGCTGTACCTGGCCACGGTGGTGGATGCCTTCTCCCGCGCCGTGGTGGGCTGGGCCATGGGGGACCGGCCCGTGGCGGAGTTGGTGGTCGACGCCGTCACCATGGCGGTACGGCGTCGCCGGCCGGGGCCCGGTCTGATCCACCACTCGGACCATGGCGTGCAATACACCTCGCTGGCATTCACCCGCCGCTTGGAGGTCCTGGGCATCGCCGGATCAATGGGTTCCGTGGGCGATGCGCTGGACAACGCGATGGCGGAGAGTTTCTACGCGACCCTGCAACGGGAGCTCCTCGACCGCCAAGCCTGGGCCACACGGGATCAACTGCGCATGGCGATCTTCGAGTACGTCGAAGGGTTCTACAACCGGCGGCGGCGTCACTCGGCACTTGGTTACCTCTCGCCCTACGAGTACGAGGAGCGTTGGATCCAGGAGCGAAAGGCTCAGCCACAGGAAGGGGTTGTCGCGTAAGCCTCAACCTGTCCACGAAACCGGGTCAACTTCAGGCCGAGAATCATGGCGGCGTCGGTTAGCCGCGTAAGCATGCCGCGGGCTAAGGACACGGCCAGATTCCGGCCCTGGGTATAGGCCCACCAGAACTGCCACCAACGGGCCAGCGTGTACGGGATTGCCACGAGGACGATCACCAGCAGGGGACCGGCCACGTTGCCCTGCAACGCCAGGGAGGCACCGATGGTGAACAGGATGCTGTTGTACAGGGCCCAGACCAGGGTGTCGCCGACGCCGGCCAGCGGGCCCATGAGGCTGACTTTGACGCCTTCCGCCGAGGAGGGGCTCCCCGCCTCCTCCATGCCAATGGCAGAGCCCAGGATGGCGGGCCCACCCACGATGGGGTTGGTGTTGAAGAAGCTCAGGTGGCGTTTGAGGGCCTGGGCCAGGTCGTCCCGGTTGGGGTAGAGTCGCTTGAGGACCGGCACCATGGAGTAACAGAAGCCCAGGGCCTGCATGCGCTCGTAGTTCCAGGACACCTGGAAGCCGAGCAGGTAACGGATGAAGGCGGACACTAGGTCGCGGCGGCTCAACTTGCGCTCAGACACCGGAAGACGCCTCCTCGTCCCCGTACTTTAGGCGGGTGTAGACGATGGTCAGGGCCAGGGCAAAGATGGCGATCCCCAGAAGGCTGACCTTCATGTAGGCGAAGAGGACGAAGCCGAACAGCATGAAGTACCAGTAGCGCTCCACAGGCATGATCTTCAACAGCATGGCGAAGCCCAGAGCCGGCAACACGTGCCCGACCGTCGTCATCCCCTTCATGAACCACTCGGGAATGGAGTGGGAGAAGGCTTCCACGGCCGCAGGGCCCAGCCAGGCCGCCAGGAAGACCGGGATCATCCGCGTCAGGCACCAGGGCAGGAAGGCTGTCCAGTGAAGGAATCCCAGCTTCCGCAAGTTGGCCTCCTCCGCAGCCCGGTCGGCCGCATGGATCCAGAAGGTCGGCAGGAAGCGCCCCAGCACGTCGAGCTGCGTCATCAGAAGGGCCGCGGGAATGCCCACCGTCAGGCCGAAGGCTACCCCCTGGTCGCTGGCGGCCGCTAGAGCCGTACCCAGGATGGCGCCTGTCTGGTAGTCTGGAATTGTCGCACCGCCGTAGGTATAGACCCCCAGGGCCATCAGTTCCATGGTGGCGCCGATGGCCATGCCCAGGGTGACGTCACCCATGATCAGTCCAGCACCGAACCCGGCGATCAGCGGGCGGAAACCGAGCAACACGCTGGGCCCGAGGATGTCGTAAATGCAGAGACCCGTCCACAGCGTGAGGGCCAGCACCTGCCAGAGCTCCACCGCCCTATCCCCCCGTTCAAGCTGTGTTCGAAGCGACCGTATCGGTCGACCCGGCCCCGAGCCGGGCGCCCGGCGCCGCCAGCGTCACGTCGCTACCCTCCTTTCGTGGATTTGGCGGCCGCAGGCACTGGAGGGATTCCACACCGAATGGAATAATCCTTCAAGTAGCGGTGCTTCGATGAAAAATTACTTCGTACATGAGGGAGGAAGGACGGCCTTGTCCCAGGACGCCATGCCCGGAACGCCCCAAGGCGCGTCGGTTCTCGGAGCCATCACGACCGCGCGTGACAAGCTCACCGCCAGCGAGCGGAAGGTCGCTGACTTCATCCTTAGCAACCCGGGCGAGGCGGTGTACCTTTCCGTGACGGAACTGGCCGACCGCTGCGGGACCAGCGAGGCCAGCGTGGTGCGCTTCTGCCGCAAGGCGGGCTTCCAGGGCTTTCAGCACCTGAAGATCGCCCTGGCGTGGAGCCTGGTGCCGCCGGCCGCCGGTGCGGGCGAGGGTTCTGCCGCAGGGCTGGGGGAGCTGGCCGCTGTTTCTGTGCTGCACGACCAGACCGTTCAAGCGCTGGCCGATACCCGTGGCGTGCTGCCGCCAGCCGTCCTAAGGAAGGCGGCCCAGGCACTGGCCCGGGCCCGCCGGATCGACGTGTACGGGGTCGGCACGTCGGGAATGGTGGCCCGCATCGCCGCCTATAAGCTGATACGCCACGGAAAGCCGGCCTTTGCCCATGGCGACCCCCACATGCAGGCCATCTCCGCCGCCGTTCTGGGCCCAACGGACGTGGCCCTGGCCATCTCCTTCTCGGGCAGCACCCAGGACACCCTTCACTCCCTGGAACTGGCGAAGCGGTCGGGTGCCACGACCATCAGCATCACCAACTACCCGCGCTCCCCCATCCGCAGGGTATCAGACATCTTGATCCCCATCGCCGTGCGGGAGAATCCTCTCCAAAGCGGTGCCCTCCCGGTGTTGGCCGCCCAGCTTTACGCTGTTGAGGTGCTGGTGGCCACCACGGTGGAGGAAATGGGCGATGCCGCCCACCAGGCCTTGCAGCGGACCAGCGAGGCGGTCATGGAGAAGAAGCCGTAACCGGCCCCCTACTCCGGGATCACCGGCAGGATCAAATGCGACGGCCACGCCGGCGTGTGCCAGACCCGGTTCTCCGCCACCACCATGCGCGTGGAGGTGGCCAGGGGCTCGCCGGTGTTCAGGTTGCGGTCGTACTTGGGGAAGGCGCTGGAGGCGATCTCGAGGCGAATCCGGTGCCCCGCCTTGAACACCTGGGCGGTGTTCCAGAGGTCGATCTCGAAGCGGTACACCTGGCCCGGCTCCATCAGGACCTCCTTGTGCATTCCCTCCCGGAACCGGGCCCGTACCATGCCGTCGCAGAGCCGCTGGCAGAAGCCGTTGGGGTGCACGTCCACCAGCTTGGCCATGAAGTCGGTGTCCACCGCCGACGACGAGGCGTACAGCACCAGCTTCACCGGCCCCGTGACCTCCACGTCCCGCTCCAGGGGCGGTGTCGAGTAGACCAGCACGTCGCCCCGGGTCTCAATGGCGGCGTAGTCGTCGGGGCCGCCGATCTGGCTGGACAGGGGATCGGTGATGAAGGGCACCGGCCGGGCCGGGTCATAGAGGTAGACGTCCGGCGGCTCGTCGGTGGCCGGCGGCTCGGTGGAGAGCACCCCGTCGCCGAAGCGGCTGTAGGCCCGCCCGCCGCTGTGCAGGTAGAACTTCGTCCACCGCGTCCGGGCCAGGGGCCACTCGTGCTCGTCCCGCCAGCGGTTCGCCCCCATGATGAACAGGCGCACCGGCGGCTCGTCGCCGATGCCGTTGTCGATGCCCTTGAGCCAGTAGTCCAGCCAGCGGACCTCGTACCCGTCCAGGTCGATGACGGCCTCGGGGCCGAAGTCCACCTCGCCCAGCTTGCGGCTCTCGTTCACCCGGTGCCCCCAGGGCCCCATGATCAGCTTCTGGCCCCGCCGGGCCCGCTCGCTGGGGGCGTGCCGCACCATGCCGGCGAAGTTCAGGGGCGTGCCGATCTGCTCGTCGTCGTACCAACCCGAGACGTGCAGCACCGGCAGGTCGATCTCGTGGAACCGGTGCTGGTAGCGCAGGGGCTCCCACCAGTCGTCCAGGGTGGGGTGGGCGCAGTCCTCCCGCCAGTGCCGGCTCACGAACCCCGCCGCCTCGTCCATGGTCAGCAGCGGCAGGTGCTCGTAGACCTTCATCCAGTCGACGTCCTTCACGTACTGAAGGACCCGCCCGTCGGTCATCCGGTTCCAGCAGACGTGCATGGGCCCCGGTGTGCCCGTGGGCCACTCCACATAGGGGTCCGACGGCGTCACGTGGACGATCATGGCCTTGAGGTGGGGCGGCTTCTCCAGGGCGGTCAGCCACTGGATGCGCCCGAGATAGGAGCCGCCCCAGGTGGCCACGTCCCCGGTCGACCAGGGCTGCCGGGCCAGCCACTCGATGGCGTCGTAGCCGTCCCGGGCGTCGTTGCGGTAGGGGACGAACTCCCCCTCCGAGTCCCCCCGCCCCCGCACGTCCATCCAGACGAAGACGTAGCCGTGCTTCGCGAAGAAATTCCCATATTGCCAGGCCCGCTGCGAATTCTTGTTGTAGGGCGTCCGGGCCAGCACCACGGGGAAGCGGCCCGGGGCGTCGGGCCGGTAGATGTCCGCAGAAAGGGTAATCCCGTCCCGCATGGGGACGCGGACGTTGAACTGGTGGCGGACGTTATAAACCCCCGCCGCCGAACCCCGATCAACAGGGGCAGGGGTGTCGCCGAGCCAGGCCAAGAAAGACCCTCCTTTCCGGGGCGGCCCCGCAGGTCCCGAGCACTACGGGACCGGGGCCCCAAGACCGGTGGGACTTGCGTCGCAATTTATGCACGAAAGCCGCCCCGTCTGCAGGAAACCAGGACGTGACCCCGAAATGACGGGTTTCGACACGCATTCGACAACCAGCAGGAGGAAACCGGATTGACCAGGTTCTGGCGTGTCCTTATGAAGGCCCTTCGCCAGCGCCGCGTCGACCGGCCCACGCCGGAAGACGTTCTCTCAAATTCGGAGAAAGCCCTGCTGCGGGAAACGCTGCTGGTGGCGGCGGGGGTCATGCTGGTGGGTCTCATGCTTAGCGTGTGGTGGCTACTTGAGGGAAGCACACGCCCATAAACATCCAATTCGTATAGGGGCCCCGTTGGGTCCCTTTGATCAACGCACCGCTGCGAAACATGCTAACTCGGTGTGACGCACCGCCACCAAAAGTAACGCCTCCCAAAGCCCTCGCTCCACACTAGCCGCTGCTTATTCCGCTCCCCCGGCTAACGCCGCCGGTAGTACCGGGCATAATAACCCATCTGTTTGAGCGGCACGTCGTTCAGGACGGCCCCCAGAATCCGGGCACCGACCTTCTCCAGGGCCTCCTTGGCCTTCTGAGACTGCACATAATCCGAGTTCTGGGCGCTGACCACCAGAATCACGCCGTCCACCTGCGGTGCGAGCACCAGAGGGTCTGCGACCATTACCGGCGGCGGAGTATCGTAAATCACCACGTCATAGTCATTGGTGAGCCCCGTAAAGAGCTCCTGGGCGCGGCGCGACCCGAGCAACTCCGCCGGATTGGGCGGCGTTGGGCCAGCCGGCAGAACCCATAGGTTCTTGGCACGCGGTACGGACTGGAGCGCCTCGTTCAGGGTACAGGAGCCAGCGAGGACCGCAGAGAGACCATACACATTCGGAAGCCCGAACAACGACGACTGCACAGGGCGCCGTAGGTCGGCATCGACCAGGACAGTAGTCTTCCCTGCGCTGGCGAAACTTACGGCCAAATTCGCAGCTGTCAGGGACTTGCCCTCCCCAGGAAGACCACTGGTGATCATGATGCTACGCAGGGGGTTGTCCACCGCTAGGAACTGCAGATTGGTCCGCACGAGGCGGTAGGCCTCGACTGACGGAGAATACCCCTGAAGCCCTGCGAGGACGCCTGAGTCGGTCCCTCTCTGGGGTGGACGCAACTCTCGGGAGCGCCTGCCCTGGCAACGGCCCCCATCGATCCTGGGTCCCGCTTCCCGCGTCTGAGACAAGGTGGCGCCTCCTTTCTAATCCTCAATATGGGGGATGACGCCCAGGACCGGCAACTGTAGCCGCCGCTCCACAGTGCGCTCATCGCGGACACGGCGATCAAACGCCTCCAAGGCAAAGGCGACCCCCGTGCCCACCATCAATCCGAGAAGTGTAGCGAGAATCAACTCCATTCCCACCCGTGGACTCACGGGTCCAGACGGAGGGACTGCCGGATCAAGTAGCACCAGCCGGTCCTCCTGCATAACTTCAGCAGCCACATGCGTCATCACTTTTGCCGCATCGGTAGCAATTCGGGCTGTGAAGTTGACCCGGTTTCGTGGACAGGTTGAGGCTTACGCGACAACCCCTTCCTGTGGCTGAGCCTTTCGCTCCTGGATCCAACGCTCCTCGTACTCGTAGGGCGAGAGGTAACCAAGTGCCGAGTGACGCCGCCGCCGGTTGTAGAACCCTTCGACGTACTCGAAGATCGCCATGCGCAGTTGATCCCGTGTGGCCCAGGCTTGGCGGTCGAGGAGCTCCCGTTGCAGGGTCGCGTAGAAACTCTCCGCCATCGCGTTGTCCAGCGCATCGCCCACGGAACCCATTGATCCGGCGATGCCCAGGACCTCCAAGCGGCGGGTGAATGCCAGCGAGGTGTATTGCACGCCATGGTCCGAGTGGTGGATCAGACCGGGCCCCGGCCGGCGACGCCGTACCGCCATGGTGACGGCGTCGACCACCAACTCCGCCACGGGCCGGTCCCCATGGCCCAGCCCACCACGGCGCGGGAGAAGGCATCCACCACCGTGGCCAGGTACAGCCAGCCTTCCTCCGTGCGATGCTGCGTGAGGTCCGCCACCCACACCCGGTTGGGGGCATCGGGCACAAACTGCCGACCCAGCCGATCAGGGTAGACGGGGCGGCGGGGATCCCGGAGTGTGATCCCCCGGGTCCGGCGCCGGTGCACGCCGGCCAGCCCCATAGCCCGCATCAGCCGGGCGACCCGCTTCCGACCACAGCGGACCCCATGCGTCAACCGCAGCTCTGCATGGATGCGGGGCGCGCCATACGTGCCCCGGCTGCCAGCATGGATGAGCCGGATCCGCTGGCTCAAATCCGCGTCCTCCTGGGACCGTCTGGAGGCACCCCGTTGCCGCCATGCGTAATAGCCACTCGTCGAGACGCCCAGGACACGGCACAGCGTGGCCACCGGATGGTGGGCCTTCTCCTGCTCGATGAACCGAAACACGGTCACCGGTTCCGTCGGCTCTCCTGGGCAAAAAAGGCTGCGGCTTTTTTAGGATTTCACGCTCCTCCCGCAGGATCCGGTTCTCCCGCCGCAGCCGGTTGAGTTCCTCCCGTTCGGCGGTCGTCAACCCGGGGCGCTGCCCCGCGTCGATCCCGGCTTGCCGAACCCACTTCCGCAGGCTGGCCTCCGAGACGCCGAGGTCGGCGGCAATCTGCTGGAGCTTCTTCCCACTCTCCCGGACGAGGCGGACGGCTTCGGCCCGGAACTCGGGAGGATACGGCGGCTTGGTAGCCGGCATGGGGATCACCCTTTCCGGGGCTTACGCCCCAAGTATCGGGGTGTCCACTAAACCGGGGCAAGTCCACTGCCTCGCTTGGCGAGCTTGCCCGCACGAAAACGTCCAAGGTTTGCGATTCGTCGTCCGATGCAATACGAACTCGTCGTCCATATTCCTCCGGAGACCAATCCAAATTCAACTCTGATAACACGGCGTCCATGACCCTGCGACTAGACAGAATTTGCTGGTATGCAGGAACCAGGTTGCGATACAATTGCAAGGTCTGTAAATCTGTTACAGCCCTGTTTGGAGCCAAGACTATCAATCGAGCACGGGCCTCGTATTCAGGTGTCACCGTTACTACATGAACGGCAGCCAGACCAATGGCCACAATGATCATGAGGGCTACGGTTCGCCAGCGACGAACGACCGGCTCGGTTAGCTCCCACAGCGAGATTTCGTCGTTAGGAGTCGAACGAGCCAAAGACAACGACATCACCTCTTTCCACAACCGAAACGCCCACCAGTAACATTTTACCCCCGTTTTTACCAAGGTGCGCAGCCGCACCTTGGCTCCCGTTCCAGGTTTACATCACGCGCCACACTGACTCATCCTTCCACATCCCAGATATATGGTCTAATCATTTTATCGTTGGAATCTCCACCAATATCGACTTGAACCCAAAAGTTCTGCTCCACCCCACTTACAAAGCCCCGCATAGAAACCTAGACCCCAACTCACATGTAGTGTGACATACACTAACGGTAACCCAGGCAAGTAACGCCAACCCCGCTTGTACGCAGCCGCAACAGACGCGATTACAGAAGTCGCAAGGTACGCAGCGGGAAATAGAATAGACATTAGAGGTATAACCGGCGCCACGAAGCCAGAAATGATTAACATCGCTACGAGTGCTGGTGGTGCAACTTGACGCCAACGCAACGAGCCAGGATGAGCCACTAATGTCTTCGCCCTCCAAAATCCGTAACGAAAGTACTGTTGAGCTACGGCCTTAATTGTCGGGCGAACCCAATACCAGCAGCGAATATTCGGCGATAGTAAGATCTTTCCACCGGCCTTTCGCAGTCGGTAATTCAGTTCGTAGTCCTCGTTAACCATCCAGTCCTCCTTAAATCCACCCAACTGTTCAAGTGTACTCTTTTTCCAGGCACCAGGAAACACTGTATCCACCCAACGTTCGCACTGTGAAAACCGGTAATAGGCATTTCCAACACCAAACGGAGTCGTAACCGCAATCGCAATTGTCTCACCCCAATAGCCTTCACCAACGGCACGCATGACACCACCGACATTGGAGGCCTCACTATGCTGGAGCAACCTCACGCATTGACTAATATAGCGGCGGTCGTATGTCGAATGGGCATCCATACGAATGATAATATCACCGCGCGCGTACATCAGCCCAATATTTAACGCCGATGCAACGAACCGCTTTGGGTTGTCCAATATCCGAATGAAAGAATATCGCATTGCATACTCCTGCACAATCTCACGAGAGCGATCACTACTGTTGCCATCAATGACCAAGATCTCCATTCTATCCTTTGGGTAATCATTCGCCAGGACTGAGTCCAAACACCGCGAAATATACCGCTCCTCATTAAACACTGGCATAATGACAGACACAAATGGTAGCCCGTTTCCAGGCATACAACTTCCCCCGCTACTGTGACAGCAAGAAGTTCCATTACACATCATCATTCCCTGTCGCAATTCGTTGCGAGCGAAAGAATTATACCGGCGATGATCCAATAGAATGGATTGTACACAAGAGAAAAGGCAAAGAACATTCCCAGCATAATAAACCAAGCATGAACCCACGGAATAGCTAATGCATACGATGCCACTCGAATCGCATCAACCGTCACCACCAATGTGAGCGCTGCCCAAATCGCAAAACCCACCACACCCGTTTCAATTATAAGGTCCAGATACGAGTTGTGGCTGTACATCCCACCGAGGGCCACCTGAACCCCCCGGCTACCAATGCCAAACAGCACGTTATCAGGCAAATACGCTAGGAGCCTCTCCCAAACGATCCACCGTGGTGCCTCAAAGATTAGTTGATATCGTCTTCTTATCACATCCCAAACAGAGATGTCCGCAAACCGAGCCAACAGGCTGCCGCTAATGCAAATCACAATCAGACTTGAAAGAATCGCGGAAAAATAAGGCCTGAGCCCCCCTCGACCCGATACCTTCCAGGTGCAGAAAAACAGAAATATGGTACTGATAACAAATACCAATATAAACGTTCTCGACATAGCAAAGACAATGGAAAGCCCCATAAAAAGACTTCCAACCCACTTTTCCGGGGACTGTCTCAACGTCAAGCCCGCCAAGAGTAAGGGGGCCATCCACAGGGAATAGAAATTCGGATCCCGCGCGAGACCTATGAGGCGAATTACGCCCCCCTGATCAACGAGATAACCTATCTGCGGCTCTGGGCGCCACAGGCTAGGTGTCGCAAGTATGACGGTTCTATGCACCATGGCGTTTCCGAAGAGTATCAAGGCAACCGCCGCTATTACAAAACCGACGCGAAAAACGACCCGATTAAGCTGCAGCAGTGCCTCGTGTGACATTAGCGTAGCAACGACCAAAAAGATGCCCACGTTGCGAAGCTGTTGAAGAAAGAGCGTGAAACCACGATCCGGCATGGGCGATCGCAAGGCTTCTATGCCAATCCAAATTGTAAAGAGAGTAGCGAAAAATAGGCCAACGAGCACATGCGCATTTAACCGTACATATCGGACACGAGCTAGACAAAATAACCATAAAAGCAATATAACGAAGAACGAAAGATCCCATGGAGCGATATTGAATCCATATAAGCGCAACACCCCGACACCATATACGTGAAGGGCAGCAAAGACAAGCGCTGCGGCAAGTACCACCATCCGATTCCCGATCTGACGTCGCGGCGAAACCCTATCGACTTGCACAGTCAATACCATAACCTCCCGAAGTTCCTTCGCATGTAGTCCACTGCGTGGGGCGGAAGTACTTCACGCTTCAACCCCTTCAATGTTTTGATTCCGTCCATTATTCCTTTAACGACAGGCGCAACACGACCGAGTTTCACTGCGTCGAGAGCGTATTTACCGGTCCATAGAAATAGGTAACTAGGAATATAGATGACGGGAAGATATCGAAAAGCAAGATAGAAGCGGTTCCGGATATGATAATACAGCTCCGCGTCCCTTCCGTGGTGCCCAGAATTAGGTGCAAGAACGGACGGTTCTGGTTCATGATGCACCACGACTCGCGGCTCATAATAGATGCGATAGCCGACACTAATCGCCCGGTACGACAAGTCTAATTCTTCTTCTCCAAATACCAATGCATCGCAATACCTACCGCAGCGCTCAAAAACCTCGCGAAGTATAACATGACATCCTCCTAGGTAGTAGGCAACGTAACGAGGTTCTTCGATCAACCGTGGATTCTTCCACCGTGCGAAGCGCGGAATAGGTACTAGCGCATCTGTGACGCCGCCCTGATGATCAACTATCTTGCATGCAACGATGCCTACGCGTGTATCCCTGGCAAAGACGTCAACAAGCCACGAAATGGCAGTGCTCGTCTCAAAATACGCATCATCATCGATGAAGCAAAGAACGTCTCCCAAGGCTTTCGCAACCAGCCTATTGCGCCCCTTCGCCACGCCACAAGGGAACTCGGACCGAATCAATCGGACTCCGGAATATGCCCGAACCACGGCACTGTAGGCATGTATATCGTCAGATGCATCATCAAGGACAATGACTTCCATGTCATCGTATGTCTGCCTCATTATGCTGTCAAGACAACGGCGCAAAACATGCGGGCGGTTCCGTGATCCTATGAGCACAGACACTTTCATTGCATCATATCCACTCCGTCCCTACTGTTGGTAGGAAGTAATAGCACGACGCGCACACTGAGTAGGAATGATTCAAGCTAGGTCGCTGCTCATCAGTCGCTGACTCTCATTGTCCTACCTCATGGATACCTCGTCATGTACAAGAGCCCCTTTGAAATAGATGTTTACAGTCGCATGAGACTTACAGTACGGTTCCTCACCCGTCCATTACGCTCCTGTGCCTCCCCAGTTGCGTCGGACGCCCTTACACCGCACTCTAAGCAACAGGTCCTATTAATGATGCGCCCATTCATCCGCATGCTTTGCGGCTGCCAGTCAGATACGGCCTAGATTTCAAACGAAACACACTCGACAAAGCGCCGAATCAACCATTCCAAAGCATAGGACCTTTTACCGAACATGCTATCAATGTCCCTTACCGCCCTACCGCATCGCCTGGCTGAAAGGGCTCACACTCAGATCCGCGGGCTGGTCACGGGGTGGAGTTCGGTACCTCAGGGCGCACACGCCACCTCCACACCCCCAGGGCACACCCAGCATCAACCCCAAGCCTCGGATCGTAGATGCCTTGCATGACTGGTACGCTCTATCTCCCACCTCGTAATATCAACGACAGCTCTCGCCCTGTGGAAGTCAAAAGCCGGGAGTGTACAATATGGTCCTCGCAAGAGCCCATCTATCAGCTCTAGAAGAAGCACAACGCCGCCTGCGCCTGCGACTGCACTCCCAGGCCAACCACACTTCTTCGCCACAAGACAGCGCAGCCCGCCCCAACTAGTTCAACAATGGCCAACAATTTACACTATTAGCCCAGGGATAATTCCCGTCTCGCCGCTTCTCAGGCCAGCTCGCCGCACCAATTTACGTACGGCTTCCTTGGGTAACAACTCCCCATGTTTAAGCACCTCCGGCCTACCATTCTCACGGTTGTCAACCATCGCGCGCTCACTATCTAGTTCCTCTACTTCCGGAGGAATCACAAAGAAACTACCAACCTCCACAAGCCGCTTCCTTTCATCTTCGGTGACGAGCTCCTCATCCCGCTTTTCGCCAGGACGTCTACCGATGATCTCAATCTGTATCTCCTTGGGTTGGTAACCGAATTTCGGGGCGAACTCCTCGATTATTACTTCGACCAAATCCATCACCCTCACGCGCGGCATCTTCAAGACGAAAATCTCACCCCCTCTCATCATCGCGGTCGCTGCAAACACAAGCTGCACAGCATCTTCGACTGCCATGACATATCGTGTCATGTGTGGGTCGGTGACAGTAACGGGGCCACCCCGTGCTATCTGGGAAACTACGATGTGAACAACAGAACCTCGCGAACCCAACACATTGCCGAATCGCACACACGAAAACCTTGTCTTCCGCTCTCCCCGATAGTTATTCGCCGCTATCATCAAGCGCTCGGCTAATAACTTCGTTGCACCCATTACGTTACTGGGATTCACGGCTTTATCGGTACTAACCAAAATCACCTTTTCCGCCTCGACTTCTAAGGCCACATCGATCACATTTTGAGTTCCCTGTATATTGGTTGCAACCGCCTCGAACGGATTAAATTCGCACGCCGGCACATGCTTCAGTGCTGCGCAATGGAAGACGACATCAATTCCTTCCATGGCTCTCCTTAGTCGCCGTATATCACGTACGTCTCCCAATAAGTAACGGACATTTTCGCCATTAACCGTTTGTGCCATGATGGCCTGCTTAGAGTCATCCCTGCTTAAAATTCGGACAACGGCGGCGCCAACGTTCAGTAGCTGCCTCACAATTTCACGCCCTATTGAACCCGTACCACCAGTCACCAATACACGTTTTCCCTTAAGCAAGGATCCGTTCTCCCCCCAACGTCGGTTCACCAAGGCCTCCAAAGGCTATTTCCGATCTTTACTAGGCTACCACTCAAACTGCCTTTGCCGAGGAATATCACATAACTCTAATCCCGCCAAAATGCGGGCAATCCGAATACCTGTCTGCCCATCACCGTAGGGGTTGCGACTCCTCTCGACCACCTTTCTAAACTGGGAAGATACGGCATGGATAATGGCTTGCCTCAAGTTCTCCCGGTTTACATTCGGGACATCAATGACATTAGCACCTCGAATCCGGCCAAGCTGCCGGCTCCCCACGTGGACAAATGGAAGTCCGAGTGTTGGCGCTTCAATAATCCCGGCACTTGTATTACCAACCATAACGTCAGCCGCTCGCATTAGGAGTAAAAACCGAGACCGTTCAATATGGCTAACAATTTTCATCCCCGGCCAAGCATACTGCTCGACGGTTTGTCGAAGACAGCTATACCCAGGATCCGCGTTTGGCAACAGCGTAATCGTGTAGGCACCTAGGTCACGTAAGGTAACGAGAATATCTCGTAAATGCGCCGTCCCTACATTCGTCTCCGTGGTCGTCGGATGATACGCGACAACCGCCACTATAGACTCCGACTTCAACTCCAACATCCGCCTGGCAGCATCCTTACTCACACTCCCGGCTACTTCTTGCGCCTCGTCAACGCCAGGAGCTCCTACTACAAATATGTACTGCCCAGGTGCCCCTAGCCGACGCACGACAGCAGCTGCCTCTTCCGTAGCCACGAAATGTAAATGCGCAAACTGTGTAATAGCGTGCCTGATCGGCTCGTCGATGGAATGTGTGCGGTCGCCACCATTCACGTGAGCAATAACCATATTCTGTGCAGACGCAGCCAGCGCAGCTGCCAGCATCTCTCCTCGGTCACCCAGCAAGATGACTAGATCTGGCTGCAGCCGCTCCAACTCCCGTCCAATCGCTATGGTTGTAAGACCGACTGAGGCCGCATAAGCAAATCCAGAATCACTCTCTACAAGTGTGGGAATGGCCGCAACAACATCAAAACCATCAGACCGGATTAGATCGACTGTCTTCCCGTGATAGGGCGACAAATGCATGCCAACTGCAACCACGGATACCTGCCAGCCCGGCTGTGCGGCCAGCGCACGAAGAGTAGTCCGCATCAACCCATAATCTGCGCGCGTACCTGATACGTACACCGCCCTCGGCACTACCAAGCATGCCCCCTGTCTGGCTCTACATTTGGTGCAACATCATCGAGGGTAATCGGATCATCTTTACGTAAGTCGTGGACAAGCCGCCTTCCGACAAGAAATCTCTCGGCTTCCATGGGACTTATTCCCCTGGCCGGACGCTTGAAGCTTATGTCCGTTGCACCAAGCACAGACCCAGCCGACAAATCGCGAGCCGCCACTGCCCCCCTACGGCCCAACAACCGAAGTTCCTTCTCGCTCGGAGCAATCGTTTTGTAACCCGTTCCCCTAGCCACCTCAGCTTCACGAATGTAGCGCACCATGGCAGCAAATTCGTCAGGCTCAAGAGAGGCGGCATGATCCGGCCCCACCAAAGACCGATCGAGCGTTAAGTGCTTCTCAATTACAGCGGCGCCCGCCATAACAGCCATAGCAGGGACCGCCACGGAAGTAGTATGATCCGAATACCCAACCACACGCCCGAACGCCCGTCTTAGCGTTTCTATCGCCCTCAAGTTAGCGTCTTGCACAGGTGCCGGATAACTACTCACGCAATGAAGAAGTATAACGTCGCACGTGCTCAATCCATCGAGTGCCGCTTCAATCTCGCCAAGTGTAGCCATGCCTGTGGATAATATCACCGGTAATCCAGTCCGAGCGGCAGCCTCAACCAATGGGCGAAAGGTTAAGTCACCTGACGAAATTTTGATCGCTGGCACGCCGATTTTGACCAAAAACCCTATACTTTCTATATCGAATGGAGTCGAAAGAAAATCAACGCCCTTCGCGCGCGCATATGCCGCAAGTCGCTCGAATGCATCTCGCCCCAAAGAAAGCCCCCTAATGACATCGCGTTGCGATGTTCGACCGGTACGATTCCTTTGGTAACTAGGCGCTCGAGCGTTCTCGACAACCAACGTATCCGGATCAAACGTTTGAAACTTCACAGCGTCTGCACCGGCATTCACTGCAGCATCAATCAACTCTTTTGCCAACTCTTCCCTTCCATTATGATTGACCCCTATTTCAGCGATCACATAAACCCTTTCCTCCTCACCCACTACCCTATCACCAATCCGAACCGCTAACTGCATGTTTGACCTCCCTAATCGCACCTATTGCTCTTCATCTTTATCTTCAACATATACTCGGCCAATCGCAGGTCTTCCTCATTATCGATATCAACGGATTCTTCCCAAGCCATGAAAAAGGGTACGATACGTTGCCCCAACAGCCGGCGCTGTGCCACGAGGGTAGGCTGGGTGATATAAATCGCACCGTTTAACCGAAACACCGGGGGTAAGTCTTGTCGTCGAAACACTTGCCTACTCAAAATTGGGCGCAAGAAGCCTGACGTGTCCACCCTAAACATCCAGAATGGAGACTCTTTGGCGGCACAGACACTCGCAAGGCTATCGCCATCCATCTCAAAAAGCTGACTAAACGCAGCGTCGATATGCTTATGGCTACGAAGGGGCGATGTGGGCTGCAGCACTATAACCCAGTCAGGCACCCGCGGGCCGTTGCGAAACCCCGGATACAATACCTCCAGTGCGTGACTAATGACGTCGATCATCGGTGTTTCATCAGCCGCCAACCGTTCCGGACGAAGAAACGGGACTTCCGCACCCAGCTGTTGCGCCAGAGCGGCTATCTCCTCTGAATCTGTAGACACGACCGTCCGAGTGATTGTCCTACTTTCCAGAGCCGCCTCAATGCTATACCCAAGTAACGGTTTCCCCAGCAGCTCCCGCAAGTTCTTGCGCGGCAACCCCTTCGAGCCGCCTCGCGCAGGAATTACGGCAAGTACCTCCATTGCCCTTTCCTTGTTAGCCATGTTTAGCCCACCACTGCCTCTACAGCTGTGGTTAACGCCTCAACGACGTATTCAACGTCCTCCGCACTCATGTTGTTATGGAATGGAAGCGCAATAGTTCGTTGCGCAACCGACTCCGTTACCGGGAGATCACCGCCATCAATGCCTAATTCACGAATATAGGGTTGCTTATGGATGGGCTCAAAGTACCCGCGTGTCTGTACGCCTTGCGCAGCCATACATTTCATGAGCTTGTTCCGATCAATATCAGCGGTCAATGTGATGACATATACAAACCAACTCATACGAACATGCGAACGTATTACCGGAGGCCGAACAAACGGTAGTCGGACAATACGCTCAGTATATAAGTCCGCTACACGCTGCCTCTTTTCTAGGAATGACTCGATTCTACGTAACTGTGATCTTCCGAGCGCAGCCGACATCTCGTCCATCCTGTAATTATATCCCAGGTGCCGATGAAACAACCAAGAGCCGTCTTCCGACCTGCCTTGATTCCTCAAACTACGACACACGCGAGCAATCCTATCGTCGTTCGTGACAATCATACCGCCCTCACCGGTAGTAATCTGCTTATTCGGATAGAACGCGAAAGTAGCAGCACTACCAAACTGCCCCACCTTTCGTCCACGATACTCCGCACCAAGAGCTTCGCAGGCGTCGTCAATTACAAGTAAGCCATAACGATCCGCAAGGGTTAATATTTCGTCCCACTCAACTGGATGACCAAATACATCTACAGCCAAGATGGCTCGTGTTCGCGAAGTGATCCTTCTCTTGACGTCTTGCGGGTCAAGGTTGTAAGTATCCTCTTCGATATCAGCAAATACCGGCTTCGCGCCAACGTATAAAATTGCATTAACGCTAGCTGCAAAGGTGAAAGAGGGGACAATCACCTCGTCACCCGGGCCTATACCTAACGCTCTCGCGACAAGGTGAAGCGCCGCCGTTCCAGAACTAACGGCAATCGCATGCCGAACACCGACGTATTCAGCAATTTCACTTTCGAACGCTTCTGCCGCTGGCCCCAGTGCAAGCCTACCTGACCTAAGAACTTCAACAACCGCGGCAATATCTTGCTCGTCAATCTCGGGAGCGGACATCGAAACTACTTTCATCAACCGCACACGCTCCTTCGAGGCTTAGCCGGCACACCGAATGCAACCTGCCCGTCAGGTATGTCCCTAGTGACCACACTTCCCGCGCCCACGATTGCCCACGCACCTACGCGAATGCCTGGCAAAACAGCACTGCCGACTCCGATCAGTGTACCCGATCCAACAAACACGGAACCAGCCAAATGCGCTCCGGGACCAATGTGGACATAATCACCAACCTCGGAGTCATGGTCAACAGTTGCGCCCGTGTTGACAATGACGTGCGAGCCCACACGTACGTCGGGCTGAACCACTGCACCCGCTAACACTACTGTTCCACACCCGAGCGATACGCTTGAATCAACATAGGCCCGTGGATGCACCACCGTTAACCAATCTAAGTCCAATCGCTCGGCAATGGACCGCCTCCCAACATTATCGCCGATAGCTATAACAGCACGTCTATATCCACTAATTTCATCTATTGCACCAACCACTGGTACACCCATTATGCTTCTGCCCCATCTTTCGCGCGCATCGTCGTAAATACAGCAGACCCTATAACCAGCCTCAAACAGTGTAGCGACAACAACCTTGGCATGACCACCGCCCCCAATAACTATCACTTCATCCACACTTCTATCCCTCCAGCGTGTCGACACGGCTACGATCTTCTGTCCCTTTTCCTCCATAACGCTAGGGGCACTGAAACCAACACAACTCCATCATCTAAGCAATGAACTAAACGGCCTTATACCTAACCCCTCAAATGTTCGGAGCAAACCTTCGTCTTCATAAACCCACGTATCAGTTCGAAACACAGCAACATTAGGCAATAACCACCGAGCCGTCAACAGACCGGTCGACCAATCGCCGAACACGTACCTCAGTCTTTTTGGTCGCAAGGCATAAACCCACTCAATAGGTAGCTCTTGCGAAATCACCACGACGCGGTCGTTCAAGTTTTCCAAGAGGGAATTCAAGTATTGGTGTGGTTCCCGAGGATGATATTTCACCCCTAGCACCAAGCGCTCTCGCTGCGCCCAAAGGAGAACGTTAGACACAGCTTCTACCAACCAGCGCCCTTTCGCAACGGTTTGAGAATGAGGAAGCAACATAATAGCATCAATATTGTCAACTTCAATCGCCTTACCATCCCTCAGTAAAGACGCATTAACCTCGCACCGATCAATGTTAATCCTTGATATTAGCGAACTGTCGATCTTCTTTACAGGGACGCGATGCAACTCTGGTCGCAAAGCATGAGGGTATATGGCTCGCACCTCATCGATTGCCCGTGATGTACCGTGTACACGTACATCTTCCCACCATGCGCGACAAAACAATGACGCTAGCCAGGACACAATCTTACTGCGAGCAGGGAGCACAAGGGACGAATATACTGCGGCACCGTCTTCTATGTACACACAATTGGCGCCCCAAGCCGTTTTTGCGAAGTGAATCAAGGCCTGTCCTTCCGGCCTTATGTCATTGGCGATGAACACACGCTCTATTTGCACAGAACGTACAAGCTCCCTTATTGATCGCACGTTGCGCAACACACGCAAACGGCGAGCATACTTACTCTCTATACCAAACATCCCATTATAGATCATTACTCGTTCGAAAGCTCTGTAGTCTGAGCGCTGCATGATCTTTAAGTACGCATCCACATTCGAGAAATCAGCAACCACGATAAGCCAGTTGCGGGAGCGCCTGCACTCAGTCATTGCTATGCCATAGGACAGAAGAAGATGGTATGGGGTCATCGATAGAAACACGTTATGCACTTTATTACCGACCATTTCTCCCTCGCCTCAAGCCCTCTTTTTGCTGTCTATCATGTTTATGTGATTTGTAGGGTAGCGTCTATACTACTGCCCACTAGAACGGCCAGTCCATAGCACCATGGAGCAACAACCTAGGGAATTGATCTTCATGCTACCGTCCGAAACCCCATAACTAGGAACGGTCACCGGTCCAAATTGTACTTGGGGTGAACGCCCCAGCGTTTAGCAAAGTATGCAGCCGTACGCCCGAGAGACCGGCCTAGGGCCTGCGGAAAAAGCATTACAGGAATCGTCCAGAGGAGAACCATTAGATCCAACATAATTCCCCAACGGGCAATGTACAATAAGTCATATGTCAGTTTAGAGTCTGGATCAAGATCATATGGTCCGAACACCTGCGCTAACCCAGTAATTCCGGGTTTCAACGCTTCACGAGCCCGAAACAACGGATTGCGCGCTGCAAACTCTGTGACCATCTCGGGCCGTTCTGGACGCGGCCCGACCAGACTCATGTCGCCCCGTAAGACATTGAACAGCTGGGGGAGTTCGTCAAGACGAGTCGCCCGCAACCACTTTCCGATTCGTGTCACTCGTGGATCGTTGACACTGGCCCACACGGGGCCCGTATATTTTTCTGCGTCCGGCACCATAGTCCGAAACTTAATTAGTTCAAAGATCCTGCCGTCTCGGCCTACGCGACGCTGGCGGTAGAACACCGGCCCCCGATCCTCCAACCAGATCAGGAGCGGGACGATCAGGAGGACCGGAAAGAACATAAGTGCGAGCAATAGCGCACCAGCCAGGTCCAGCGCCCGCTTCACGGCCCGGAGTTCAATGGGTAACGCCAACCGATAGACGGTCATTAGCGGTATGTCCCTCACCTGGGTCAAGCGCCCGGACGCAAGCAAGATCTCGTAGGTATTCGGTACAACAAACAAGTCCACCTGATTCCGCAAAGCCCAGGCTACAATGCGTTCCCGGTACTCGATCGGGACATCGGGGGCCAGAATAACCCGGTCCGTCGCCGGTGGTGCCTCTAGGAAGACACCTGGCGTTAGCGCATGCCGAATCGAGATGTATCCCGTTAGCCGGGCACGCCACCCCTTCGGGTCGGACGAAACGAGGGCAACCTGGTGCTGGTAGAATGCTTGTCTGGCACTGCGGGCGAATGGAATGCGCCAGAGACACAACAAGACGGCGCCGAGAACACCCGCGATTACCGCCGCCGCTCTGGATACCCCACGAGAAGGAATATATAGATAGAGGGCAGCCATGGTGAGAAGGACCGACCACAGGGCCGCCGTAACAATATCGCGAACCAGTTCCATAAAGGGACGGTGCAGGTCGCGGTAACCCCTATAGAGGGCGAGGAGAACAATTGTAGAGACTGCAGCAATGGCCGCGGCGAAACCGTCGGATGAGAGCGGCCCGCGGTCCAGAAGGGCTTGCAGCCCCTCCTCGTCGCCGGCCAACAAGTGACCCCCCAACTGCGCCGCTACAGTAACAAGTAGGTCAACCGCAAGGAGGAGCACCCGGCGCGACCGCTGGCCGAAGACCCGACTCCATGTGACGGGCTCGTTGCGAGTAAAAGCCCCGAGTTCTGGTACAACCGAACCCTGGACGGGCGAGTGGGGCCGATTAAGTAATCCCATCGCTCCGATTGTGTTTGGCCGTTCCCCGTCCTCCCCGGTGATACGCATGATACGCTCTCCCCCAACTTATCCCCAAATGGTATGAAGGGCAACGGGCTACTTGGGGTCCCAGAGATCTTACGAAAGTGCGTTCCATAAGCGGTCCTGATGATACAAGCAAATCAGCGTATGCGAATCGCGACGGCTCAATGAGGTAAGCCTATGCAAAACGCGTGGTTCCGCCCCTGGGGAAACCCCGGACACAACTAGAATAGTTCTTACGTCACCCAGGGGCAATGCTTCCCAGGCCCTAGGCTGAACAGTATGGGTACCGAGAGGAAACGGCGGTTGGCGAGCCAAGGAATTGGTAGCCAGCCCACATCCCGGAGGTGACTCGCCACCGCCTGTGGACAAGGGTAGCGGCGCGTGTGCCTGGAATGTGGACCGGGTGTATGTTTAGCAGACCAGACGGTTATGCGGGCCGGCCGCGCAAGCAAACGCGATGCCCGCGATAATGGTGCCCTACGGTCCGGCTACGACCTCTCCCGCACATGGCGGCCGAAGCTGCACACCTGGTGCGACCGCTGACCCGTGTTCCTGTAGGTGCGGCCGCGGCGGTTCCACTGTGACGGCTGGAAGGTCTTCACGGAGCGCCGACCAGGGGAATTCGCCCCTGGGCGTGCCGGCCGGAGCGAGCCGAAGCTCAGCTGCTGGAGGGGGTGGCGCAACGCAGCTTCCGGGGAGCTGCGGAAGCGAGGGAGACCAGCCCGAACACCTTGCAGCGGCTCCTGCTGCGGCGGTGAGGGAACGAGTGGACGTGGAAGAGGCCCTTCAGAGCCTCCCCTGGTGTTGGGGATCGACGAAAACAGTTTCCAGGGACGGGGCATGATGATCACCGTCAACTCCGTGGCCCCCGAGCGGCGCCCTTGGCACTGCTGGCCCATGATCGCGTGCGACTCCTGGAGACATTCTTGCGCGAGCTTCCGGCGTCCGTCCGCGCAAAAATTCGGGCGGTCTGTATCGACCTTAAGGAAGGCTGGCGGCCGCGGTGGAGCGTGTCCTACCCGGCGTCCTAGTCGTGGCCTACCCCTTCTACGTGATCCAGGATGTCAACCGACGGGTCGATGCCGCCCACCGCGTGGAACAGGAGGTGACCGGCTAGCGCCCCCCCGGTGGCCGCTGGCGAATAACGAGGAGGACCTGGCCGCGCATAGGCGGCCCAACTGGCGGTCATTCGCAAGCAGCACCCAAGAACGTGGCCCACTTCCACTGGGTCAAAGAGCAACTGCGCGACGTCTACGGCGCGTTTAGCCGGGAGGAGACTGCCACCCTCCTTGATCTGGTGCCTCAACTCCCCGGAGGCCAGCGACGCAGCGCACCTAGAGCCTGTTTCCCGTGCACCCTTTTGTACAATTCGTGCGAATTGACTGTTCCCCTCCTGTATGCGATCCACGATGCAAGGCGGACGCTCCTCCATGTCTCTCATTCCGGCGGTCCCCCCGCTTGTGGCTCCCCGCCGCCGTCCGGGACATTCGGTAACGATCCGGATTCTCGGGAACTTCCGGCAGCCACGATCGGCTTGAGCATCTCTTTATACACGCGCAGCAACCGCTGTTCCATCATTCGCCATGAGAAATACTGGTCGTAGACACGGCTCACCCGCTCGGCGAAAGCACGTCCCTCTTCCCGCGTCCACCCTGCGGCGTCCTCCAATGCGGCCTCCAGGCGGATCGTGTCCCCGTAGGGCACCACATACCCTAGGCGCCATGCTTTGACCAGCCGGTCGACTCCGGTGCCCTCCGCCACCACGACCGGCTTGCCCAGCCGCATCGCCTCGAACAGCTTGTTGGGGCTGGAGTAACGGTGGTTCAGAAGCGACGGGTCGTAGGTCACGACCACCACGTCGGCACGGGCGTAGATCTCCATGTAGCGGATGTGCGGCACGCGCCCCTGAATCCGGACGTTGGGCAGAGTCGCCGCCGCATCCCGGATCAGCTCTTCCTCCGCGCCAAACCCGCCCAGGTCCAGCACCCACTCTGGGTGCCGACCGATGACCTCTAGGAGTTCCAGCAAGCCCCGGTCGGCCTGTAGCAAGCCAATGTAGGCCACCCGCAGCCCCCGCCGGGACGGCAGCCCGCGGATGACGTCGTCCGGGTCCCAGTCCGGGGTGTTGTAGACGATCTCCAGCCGCCGCGGGCGGGCCTTCCCGAGCTGGGGCAGGCGGCTCTCATCCGCCAGGATGACCGCGTCTACCTTTTCAAGGAGCCAGCGGTCCAGGCGGGCCACCCCGCGGCGCAGGATCGCGGGTAACCCGCGGACCGTTTCCGCATACCAGTCGAAGATGTCGTAGACTACCCTCTTACCGTATACAAACTTCAGAATGACAGAGGGTGTCAACGTATCGAAATCGCAGGCGTGGATAATGGCGTACCGGTTCCGGTGGCGCAGCAGCCACCCCAGTAGCTGCCACTGCCAGTGAAGGAAGGCGGGCAGTTTGCGCAGCCCGGTCCCGTAGGGGCTCCGGCGGAGGCGGGGTCGCTTCCGTCCTCGGCTCTGCCCCGGGCCGTGGCCGGTTCGCCGTCTTGGCCCGTACTCGTTCCCGGCCCTACGGGCACCTATCCCCGCCCGCAGCCGGATGATCCGGCCGAAGGTTGCCCCCTCCCACTCGTCAAAGGCGCCCTCCCTGTCCCACGCCACCACCGTCACCCGGAACCCCGCCCGGGCCAGGGTGCGGGCTACCCGCGCCACCCGGGGGTCCGGGGCCACTGGATTGGACCTTAGGATCACCAATCCATTCGGGCGGGGAGCCGGCGTACGGATCACGGCCCGGGCAGCAAGGCCCACCACCCCGCCCAGCAAGTGGTACGCCAGGCACACTGCAGCGTCGCCCCGGGCTCCTTGACGAAACCGCCCGCGGCGAAGAGGGCACAGGCCCCGTAGACCCAGCCGGGTCCATCAGGCAACACAGGCTGGATGCCGGGGTGCAGGCGCCTCGCAGCGGCCACCGTCAGGCGGGCGCCGGGTCTGAAGCCTGGGGAAGCCCTTCCTTCGTTCCGGTCGCTCTCAGAGGGCCGAACTACGTCGGGCATGCCGCAAGCCCGGCGCCCGTCCCGGTGCTGCCGCGGTGGCTCGTCGGGGAGACCACCTCTCCTGGCCCCGCGCCGCCAGAGCCACCGGTCGCCACCGGCCGCCAGAAGCCCCGCCAAGACCCCCGCCGCGGGCAACGGCCAGGGCCCGAAGTTCAGATAGACCTCCTGGGGCAGGGTCACGTTGAAACCGAAGCGGGTCTCCCAGTAGAAGTGCTTCCACCGGTACTCGTTGAGGAGGTCGGCGGCCGTCCGCCAGCGGGTAGCCTGCCGGGCGGGAGGAGTCAGGAACCGGGCCGGGATGGCGGCCAGGGTCGACCCGTGACGGAACTCGTGTTCTTCCGCGTAGCCCTGGGCCAGGCCCCAGACGTCGGCGTGGTCGAAGGTGGCGCCCCTGAGGAGGGGACCTATACCCGAAATAGGATCCTCACCATGGTCCGGAACTTCAGGATGGTGAAGGGACGGCCGTGGAGGCCCAGGCGCGTCTGGCGGTAGAGGACGGGGCCTCGGTCGTCCAGCCAGATCAGCAGGGGGATCAGGGCGAAGGCCCAGGCGAAGAGGACCAGCAGCGCCAGGCTCCCCACCACATCCAGGATGCGTTTCACGAGGCGCGCGGCGGGAGGCGGCGCCAGGGGGCCCACCCGGAGCAGGGGCATGTCGTCCAGCTGGCCCCAGCGGGCGCCGGCCAGGAGCACCTCGTAGGGGTCGGGGATCAGGTCCACGGCCATGCCGTTGCCCATCGCCCAAAGCAGGACGTGGCGGCGGACGGCCGGAGAGACGTGGCGGCCGATGAGGACCCGGGGAACGCGGGTGGAGGTCCGGGGAGCCGGCAGGCGGTGATCAGGCGATCGGGAGATGGCTGGCGGGGGGTCCGGTGGCGGGGAGTCGGGTGGCGGGGAGCTTAGCAGAGGGTTGCCGGGCCCCTTGGGTCGGCCCCCCTGGGGTTGCACGCTTTGTGTGTGGGCCCCGTCGACGGAGGGCTGGCCTCGGCCGGGGTTGAGCCTGGACACGGAGCCCAGGGGTTCATGGCCGCCGGGTTCCGCGGGTTTGTAGGCCCAAGGGTTCGCGGGTTCGCAGCCCCCGGGTTCGGTGCAACCCAGACCATCGGTGCGACCCGATCCATTTGGGTTGAAGGGTTCGGGCTGCCGATGCACCTCTTCCTCGTGGGCCGTCACGACGTCCCGATACAGCCGAAGAAGGCGCCGCTCCATCCGTGGCCAGCCCCAGCGACGGCGGTACAGCCGCGGGGCGCGGCGCGTGAAGGCCCGGCGCCGCGCCGGGGTCCACCCCGCCACCTCGGTCAGGGCGGCCTCCAGCGCCTCGACGTTCCCGTAGGGCACCACCCACCCCAGCCGGTGGCGCCGGACGCGGCGGTCGATGCCCGTCCCCCGGGCCACGATCACCGGCTTCCCCAGGGCCATGGCCTCGAAGACCTTGCTGGGGCTGGCGTAGCGGTGGTTGGGGATGGCGGGATCGTAGAGGGCGGGGATCACGTCGGCCCGGGCGTAAAGCTCCCGGCAGGCGGCATGGGAGACCCGCCCGTGAAACCGCACGTTGGGTAGGCCCTCCGCCGCCCGGCGGAGGGCCGGTTCTTCCGGACCGAAGCCGGCCAGGTCGAGGTGCCATTCGGGGTGGCGGGCCATGACGGCCAGCAGTTCCTGCAGGCCCCGGCCGGGCTGGAGGGTGCCCACGTAGGCAAGGCGCAGGGCGGGCCTTCCCGCGGCAGCCAGGTGCGGAATGGGCCTTGTCCTCGGTTCCCGACCCTCGGTCCAATCCCGGCACCCCGTCCCTGCCTGGCCCGTGGCCCTGGCGCTTCGCCCTCGCCCTGCCGCGGGGCCCGTCCGGCCCTTTCGCGCTCGCTCTCCCCCGGCCGCTCCCCCTCCGGCTTCTTCCCCTGGTGGGCTCCGTGGGACGGTGCCCTGGCCGTGGATGGCGTGGTCCCCTGCCTCTTCCCCTCCGGCTGCTCCTGGCGCTCCGGCTGCCCATCGCGCTCCCGCTTCGCCTGGTGCTCCCCCTCCCAGTCCGGGCTGTTGTAGATCACCGCCAGGCGGCGGGGGCGGGCGGCGCCCAGCTGGGGCAGGCGGCGTTCGTCCGCAAGGATCACGGCGTCGGCCCGGGTGAGCAGGAGCCGGTCCAGGGCGGCCAGGAGGCGGCGGGCGGGGCCGGGCAGGCCGGCCACGGTGTCGGCATACCAGTCGAAGATGTCGTAGATCACGGCCTGGGGGCCGGCGGGGCGGCCGGGCGAACCGTGGGCGTCGGGCACACCCCCAGGTTCCCGGGAGGGCCGGCGCCGGTTTCGCGGCAGGGGCACATCACCAGGCCCGTCGGAAAACCGGCGCTGGCCCCGGACCAGGGGCACACCGCCAGGCCCGCCGGAGGGTCGGCACCGGTCTCGGGGCAGGGGCATCCGCAGCGGCCACCGCCGCCGAGACGAGACGGCCTTGACCAACAGGGCCGGGATCAGGGTGTCGAAGTCGCAGGCGTGGATCACGTCGATGGCGCGGCGGTGGCGGAAGAGCCAGCCCAGGAGGCGGACCTGCCAGCCCAGCCAGGCGGGAAGGTGGCGCAGGCCGCGGCCGTAGACGGACCGGTTCCACCCCACCACCTGGACCTGATAGCCCGCCCGGGCCAGAGTGCGGGCTACCCGCTCCACCCGGGGGTCGGGGGCCACGGGATTGGAACGGCAGATCACCACCCCCACGGGCAGGTGCAGGCGACGGCTCGCCGCAGGGGGGGCCGGCTGGCGGGCCTGCTCCGGAGCCCCCATCCGGGCTGGGGTCACCGGCGGGTGGGCGGACAGCGCAACTGGCATCCGGGTCGCGGCGGGCCGGAGGGGCGTCGGTGGAGCCCCCGTCCCGATGGGGGCCGTGGCACCGGCCGGATCGACCGTCACGGAGCGGACCACGAGGCGGGGCCCGGAAGCGGCAGTCCGGCGGCCGGGACCGGCGATACGGCGGCCGGCATCAGCGATCCGGTCGCCGGCACCCGCCCCATCGCCGGGCCCCCCACCGCCAGGATCCCGGCCAGGATCCCGATCGAAGACTCCTTCGACGAGCCGGGCGACAAGACGGGCAACAAGCCGGGAACCGGCCTCGACGGCGGCCCCCACCAGTAGGTAGGCCGCGATCCACTGCAGGGTGGCGGCGGGTTCCTTGGTGAAGGCCGCGGCGGCCAGCACCGCGCAGGCGCCGTAGATCTGGAAGGGCGAGGGCAGCGATTCGCCCCGCCGGGCCGCTTGGCCGTCCTTCCGCCCGGACGGGGCAGGCTGGCTCGCTGGGGTACCGGCGGGAGGGCCGTTTCGGCCCGAGGCGGAGCGCGGGCCCGTGGCGGAATGGGGTTCTGGAGGCTTGAACGTCACCGGGGGAGGCGTCACCGGCTGCGGGAACGGACGCCGCTGCCACAGGGTGATGAGCCGGTCCCCCGCGGCGGCCAGCAGTCCGGCCAGGGCGCCCGCCGCGGGCAGCGCCGCTTGCCCGAAGTTCAGATAGACCTCCTGGGCCAGGGAGACGTTGAAGCCGAAGCGGGTCTGCCAGTAGAACTGGCGCCAGCGGTAGGTGTTGAGCAGGTCGGCCGCCGTCAGCAGGCAGCGCTCGCCGCGGGCGGCAGGGGTGAGGATGCGGGCCGGGATGGCGGCCAGCGTCCAACCGCCCAGGTAGCCGTGCTGGGCGGTGAAGCCCTGGGCCAGCACCCAGACGTCGGGCCCATCGAAGTTGGGGCTGCGGGCGAAGAAGTGAAGGGACGGGCGGGCGAGTTCGAGAGCGGGATGCGGGTTGGGGTACGACGGGGATTGCGAAGCAGCGGCCGGGGCACGCCCCCACTGGGATAGGGCGGAGGCTGGGGGCGCCATCCAGGGCTGGGCACAAGCGGGCACTGTCGTCCTAGGGACTGCAGCGTCACCTGCGGCTGGGGCCGGGCCGGGAACCCCACCGGGCGCCCGGCCGGACTGGGTTCGGCTCGGGGATCCGTCGGGGCGGGCTGGGGCGGCCGCTGCCGGACGCCCCCCTTCCACCACGTCCACCACCACCCCCGCCACCATCCCCGCCGCCGTCGTCGCCAGGGGCCGGGCGCCGGCGAGGACGACTAGCAGCCCGGCGACCAGGACGGCCAGGTGGCGGAAGGTCCAGGGGCGGAGGCGCTCGTCCACGAAGGCCGTGGTCAGCAGGGCGGTCAAGAGGTAGCCGCGCTGGTACAGGAGCAGAAGCAGGGTCACCGCCCATAGGCTCCCTCCCACCAGGGCCGCCGCGGCCGCCGTCCCCCAGGGGAAACCGTTCCCGTGACCGTCACCGCCACCGTCACCGCTACCATCACCCCCACCGTCACCGTCACCGCCACGATGCCCGTGAGCTTCCAGGTTCGCGTCGCCGTCACAGCGGTTAAGGTCTGACTCACCTCCCGGGGCAGGGCCGAGGCAAGGGTCGACCGAGCATACCGCCCCATGAGGCCTTCCCCCGCCTCCCCCTTCCCGGTTCCTCGTCTTTGCTCGCCTCCTCCCCTCTCCCGGGGCGGATCGACGGGCCCGGGAGAGCTGCCAGCCCCGGTCCCGTTGGCCACCCCGACCGGACCGGCCGATCCAGCCTCCGGTACCTCGAGCAGCGCCCGCCCGCGCCAGGGGCAAGCTGGCGGCCAGCGGGATCACGGCCAGGGGGAATAGGATCTTCCCATAGGGGACGGCGGCGGTCAGGGTGGTCCCGGCCCGGTGACCAGGGAGCCAGGCGCCACCGGAGAGGACGTGCATGGCGACGACGGCCGCCGTACCGAGCAACAGGGACACAAGCCAAGCGATTGCCAGCGACCGTGAGGCGGGAGCCACTGGGGCGGCCGGCCGTGTATCCTGGGTTACACTCCCCCGGCCTTCCCGACGTCGCGGTGTCTGGTCCGTCCCGCGTTGCGCCAGCACCCTGGCGGCCGGCCCATAAGCGGCCACCAGGGCGGCGGCAAAGGCCAGTTGCATGGCCAGGCCGCGGTTGTAGGCCGCCCAGGCGGCCGGTTCGACCGGCGTTGGGGGCAGGAAGGACACCGGGGCGCCGCCGGGGATGAGCACGGCGGGGGTGCCGTAGAGCAGGTAGCGGCCGGTCAGCAGGTTGAGCAGCGGGCGGACGCCGTAGGCCACCGCCTCAAGTCCTAAGAACACGTGAAAGCCGGTGAACAGCGGGCGGCGGGTGCGCCAGAAGGCGAAGGCAACTAGGGCGAGGTGCGCCAGGGCCAGGACAGCCGTGGCGCCGGGTCTCGTGAGGTAACCGTCCACCCCGCGTCCTCCTTCCGTTGACCTCTGGGCGGCCGGTGGCGGCCGTGGAATCCGTCCCCCGGATGAGCCGTGCGGGAAAGGCCGGACTTGGCTGGGACGGGTCCCAGGATGTCCCGCTTACCGGGATATTCTGGAGATCGGGAATTGTCGGGGTGGCATACAGGTGGATACTTGTGCCAAGTTTTGCCGGTCACGTGGGCGGGCTTTCGGGTTGGTCCTCGGGAAACCGGCCGTGGGGGCGCCCATATTGGGGAGCCGGCTCCGGAAGCCGCACGCGGGGCTCGGCACTGGGGTGTGGGACGGGGCGGCCGGCACCGGGAAACCTGCACCAGGGAACCTGCGCTGAAGGTCCCGGCCGGATGAGAGCCTTCATCGCGCATCTTTACGCCCAGGCAAATCTTGGTGTATGCTGCGGTGTGACGCTAACCCGTTCGATGCGGGGGCGGTTTGGCAAGGGAAAGGGGCCAGGCCATGCCCCAGAGGATTGAGGTTCCGGTTCACCCAGCGACTTTGCGCTGGGCCGTACAGCGGGCCCAGGTTGGACCGGAGGGTTTGGCGCGGGCGGCCGGTGTGGCGCCGGCCCGGGCCTTGGCGTGGCTGGAGGGCCGGGCCCGCCCTACGTACAGGCAGGCGCGGCAGATTGCCCAGCGGCTTGACGTCTCCCTTGGGCAGTTGCTCCTGCCACCGCCCGAGCGTGTCACCTTGCCCGTGGCCGATCTGCGCCGCGGGCGGCTGCCCATGGACGAGCCAAGCCCCGCGTTGCTGAACGTCCTCTATGACGCCCTGCGGAAGCAGGACTGGTGGCGTGAGGTACACCGGGGAAGGCGCTTGGGGTTCGTCGGTAGCTTCAACTGGCGGCAGGCCCGACCCATCGACGTGGCGGAGGCCATCCGCAAGGTCATTCCGGTCCAGCAAGAGCAACGCCAGGCTCGCGATTGGAGCGACTTCTTGCGCCGGCTCGCGACCGCTACGGAAAAGGCCGGCATTCTGGTCTTGCGCCGTGGCATCCTCGGTTACAACACCCACCGCCCCCTCGACCCGGAGGAGTTCGCAGGATTCGCTTTGGCCGATCCGGAAGCACCGCTGATCTTCATCAACACGCGGGATTACGTCGCGCGACGCAACTTCACCTTTGCCCATGAATTGGTACACATATGGCTCGGCCAGAGCGGCGTGGACGACAACTTGGAGCTGGAAACGCCCATTGACCTTGAGACATTCTGCGACCGTGCTGCAGCAGAGCTGCTGGTCCCGGAAGAGACCTTCCGGCATGTCTGGGCAAGTACGCCCGCGGATCCATACGACGTTGCCCAACACTGCAGCCGGTTCTTCTGGGTCAGTCTCTGGGTCGTGTCGCGGCGGGCGTTGGACCTTGGCCTCATTGCTCGGGATGAATATCGGGACTTAATGGAACGTTACGAAACCACGCTCCTTCAGCGGAGAAATGAGCACCGCGGTGGCAACCCCTATCGCAACATCGAGGTATATAATAGCCCCACGTTCACGAGCGCAGTCATTGATGCCACCCTCCGGGGTGACCTGGGATACGGTGAGGCTGCGTCCCTATTGGGACTTAAGATCTCTACCTTCGTCGCTTACTTGGAGCGTCGGATATAAATGGCATACCTTGTGGATGCCAATGTGATGATTACACCGTTCGCAACGCCATCGTTGCATACGCTTCGATTGGTGATGGGCCATTCGTCGACAGATGCCGTTGCAGATTGGCTCAAGCAATGGTTCTTGACTGCCTTCACAAACGGGCACCTGGTGGGTTCGCGCGAGCTCATTAGTGAGGTCCAAAAACGGAAGGATATCGCCAGTCAGTTCGCAAGAACATTAGCAGACAATGAATTGATTCGCCTTCTTGATCCATTGCCGGAAACATTTAATTATCTTGCGCAAATCGAGAAATTTGTTAGGGCACATTTCCGTCAGCATCAGGTGGACGAATTTAGCCGCGGATACGATGGATGGTACATTGCCCTTGCAAAGACGTACGGCATCCCTCTTGTTACATTCGAAGGATTTTCTCTACCTCAGTTTCATCAAGGTCTCGGTAAAATCGACGGCAAGGTTCGCATTCCGTTTATTGCTTGGGTATTTGAAGTAAAGTGTGTTTCCTTTTACCAAGTCCTCAGTCGTCATGGAACTTTAGAGTCTACTGCTTAGTTCTTCAGCGGGCATTATGCGGATCGCTTGAGGCTAGTCCCTCTGGGCTCTGCTCAGCCGGTCGAGCCGCAGCCGGTGAAACCCGTCCAGGAGCGACCGGTAGGCATACGCTACGGCCCCCAGGGTGCCGAGGGCCGTGGCGGCGGCGATCATGAACATGATCACGATCTGGTAGCGGACGGCGTCGGCGGGGTCGGCGCCGGCCAGGATCTGGCCCGTCATCATGCCGGGCAGGCTGACGAGCCCCACCACCGCCATGCTGTTGAGGGTAGGCACCATGCCCGTCCGCACCGCATCCCGGATCACGTCCCGGCAGGCTTCCCAGCGCGTGGCACCCAAGGCCAGCAGACCTTCCACCTGATCGCGGCGGCGGGCCAGCCCTTCCAGGAACCGGTCGAGGCCCAGGGACACGCCGTTGAGGGCGTTCCCCAGCACCATGCCCAGCAGGGGAATCACGTACTGGGGCTCATACCACGGCCGCGGCCGTACGATGGCGGCCACCGCCAGACCGGTCACCAGGAAGGACGACACCAGCACCGACACGGTGCTCCCGGCATAGATCCCTCGGAACCGGCCGCTCACCCGCCCCACCGCCGCGTGCCCGGCCAAGGCGACCATGACCAGGCCCAGCAGGAGCACCCACAGCGGGTGCCGCAGCCCGAAGATGAACTTCAGCAGGTAGCCGATGAGCAGCAGCTGCACCACGGTCCGGACCGACGCCACCATAAGCCGTCGCTCCAGGCCGAGCCCCAGGGCGAGGGACAGCGCGCCGTTGATCAGGATCAGCCCCGCCGCCAGGGCCACCTCGCCGTAGCCCAGCTGCACGTAACCTGCGTCCACCGCTGGTCCTCCCTTGATGGTCCACGTCCCTTCAGTTCTCGGCAGGTACCAGGGCCACTTCCCGGTCCGCCACCCGCCGGAGCTGGTCGCGGTCGTGGCTGGTCCACAGGCACGCCCGGCCTGGTGCGGTCGCCAGCCAGCCGGCGATCAGGTCCTCCGCCGCCCGGGCCGTGGCTTCGTCCAGGGAGGCGGTGGGCTCGTCCAGCAGGAGGATCGCCGGTTCCACCAGCAGGGCCCGGACCAGGGCCGTGATCTGCGCCTCGCCGCCCGAAAGGGCGGTCACCGGGCGCTGCAGGAAGCCGCCATCCCGGCCCAGGGCGGTTAGGAGTTCGGCGGCCCGTTGCCGGTCGAACCCGCTGGCGGTGCCGTCGCCCCGGCGGCCAGGGCTGCGACCGGTTCCGCCGGCCCTGCGCCTCCCCTGCCGCACCGCCAGGGTGAAGGGACGGGCCAGGTTGTCTTCCACCGTCCCGTCGAACAGGGCGGGCCGCTGGGCGACGTAGACGATGCGGGCCCGGTACAGCGGTGCGGGCCAGGCGGCCTGGGGCCGGCCCTCCAGCGACACCGTGCCCTCGTCCACCGGGTCGAGACCGGCGAGAGCGCGAAGGAGGAGGGTCTTGCCGGTGCCCGAGGGTCCGGTGACGGCGACGCTCTCCCCTTCCGCCAGGGTCAAGTCGACGCCCCGCCACACCCACCGCGCCGGCTGATCGCCCGCGGCGGGCAGGCGCCGGCCGAGTCCTTCAGCTTGGAGCAGAAGGCTGTCCAGGGGAATCGCCTCCGCCGGTTATAGTAACGCGGCCTGCCAATGCCCGCCAGCAACGGCCGCGGCGGGTGTTGAAGGTGTGCTGCACGGCGCGGGTCTAGCTAGAACCACCGCACACCCGGCGGTAGACGGCCAGGGTCGCTTCCACCATCCGATCCACCGTGAAGCGGGACTCGTAACGGGCGCGGGCGGCGGCACCCATCCGCTGGCGCAGGATCGGGTCGGCCAGCAACAGGCGGAGACAGTGGGCGAGGGCGGCCGGATCGCCGGGAGGAACCAGATACCCGGTGACACCGGGCCGAACGGCTTCGGGCACCCCGCCCACCGCCGACGCCACCACGGGCACCCCGGCGGCCATGGCTTCGAGGACGGCAAGGGGCAGCCCTTCCCGTTGGGAGCAGAGGACCGCCACGGCCGCATCCTGGACGGCGCCGGCCCCGTCGGGCTGAGCCCCCAGGAAGCGCACCCGGTGGCCGATGCCCAGGGTGCGGGCGAGCTTGACGGCCCCGGGGAGCAACGGGCCGTCGCCCGCCAGTTCGACCACCCAGTTCGGGACGCAGTTCGGGACGGGGCCCGGGGATCCAAGGCTCCCCTCCTCGAGCAAGGCGACGGCCTGCAGCAGGGTGGCGTGATCCTTGGGCGGCTCGAAGCGGGCGACCATGACGACCCGGAGCGGGCCGGCTGCCCCGTCTTGGCCTGCCCACCTCACCTGGGCAGGCAGCCGGCCGGTTGCCTGGAGCCCACCGTTTCGACCGGTTCCACCGTTGCCGCCGCTTCCGCCGGTTCCACCGGTTCCGCCGCAACCCTCACCGCGACCGGCGGCAGGGTCGGCGACGCCGTTGGGGATCACCACCGCTCGCCGGGGATCGACCAAGCCGTGGCGGAGGCCCTCCCGGTAGTCATGGCCGGAGACGGTGATCACGGCGGCCGCCAGGCGGGCCAGCAGGCGCTCGCCCCACCGGGCCACGGCGAGGGTCACCGCCTCGCTTCGGTGCCCGGCGCCGTCCTGCGCCCCCGCGTACCGCAGGCGACGCAGGCGAGACCGGCGAGGTGCGGGGCGCCCTTGACCGGCCTCGGCAGCCCTCGCCCGTATCCGCATCGTCTGTATGCCCCTCTTTCGTATCCCCCTCGTTCGTATCGCCGTCGTTCGCCTCCCCTCCGACCGCATCCGCGTGCTCCCCCTGCCCGTCCTCGCCGTTCCCCTCCTTGCGGTACCCCTCCTCGCCGTGCCCCTCCTTGCGGTGCCCCTCCTCCCCGTCGCGTTCCTCGTCACCCGCCCGGGGGTCGTCCGGGGCGTGGCCCACGGCCAGCCGTGGACCGTGATCACACAGGGTATGCCGAGGCTGGCGGCAGCCAGGCGGGCCAACCAGGTGGCCTTGGTAGAGTGGGCGGCAACCAGGGCGGGGTTCAACTGCCGCAGGACCGAGCACAGGGCAAGCAGGGCGCGCAGATCGGCCAGCGGCCGGACGGGTCGCACCAGATGGGGCAGGGACCGGTGGGGGATACCGGCCTGCTCCAGCGCAGTGGTGAAGGGCCCCGGCGGGCCCGTGATCACCACGGTGGGCACGCCCCGGGCACGTAATCCTCGGGCCAGGTCGAGCACGTGCACCTGGGCGCCGCCGATGCGATCCGCCCGGGTTACCACCAGTACCACGCCCCGGGCTCGCAGGAGCGCGTCCGCCGGGAGCCCCGGGTGCGGACCGCCGCCTGCGATGGGCACGGCGTCCAGCCCCGGTGGCCGGACCGCGGGCGGTCGCGCCCCAAGCGGGGCCCGTTGCGGCACAGAGCGGGCTCGCGACGAGGGTGCGGTTGGCCCGGCAGGCTGGGCCGGGCCTTGGCCGGTGCGGCGGCCGGCGGATCGGCGCATGGGCGGGTTCCTCCCCACCCGCCTCCGGGCCCGTGCGGCCGGCGAGCGATACCACGGGTAAATGCCCGGGGCGGGCCTCCTTGTGAAGGCCCGCCCCGAGTCGACCGGCCGGCTCCCTGACGGCGGGAGGTCCTGCCACCTCCCGCCACCCATGCCCCCGCCGGGTCCTCAGCCCCGCATTCGGATCCCGACGCCTGGGTACCCTTGCCCCCTAGGGACCTGCCGGTCACTGTACAGTGTTCGCGCCCGGAGCAAACCTTCCTTTCCCTGGTATCGAAAATTACTGGGGTATTTTTTAGCAGCCCGTTCCACGCAGCCTGTTACTGGGGTGTCGCCGGTGCGGCGCCTGCGCGGCTAGAAGAGGCTTCCGAAGGCGCGCTTCATCAACGTAAGAACCCGCGGCCGTGCCCCGCGATCGAGCCGGAAACCCAGGCCGTGGCGGTAGATTTCCGGCATATAGAGCTTATCCTCATCCTCCAGCACCATGCCCAGTTCCTTCATCAAGCGGACTTCTTCACCGGTCAGTTCGAAGTCTTCGGGCCGAAAGGGGATACGGCGATCGGGCTGCCCGCGAAACTTCTCGATGATGCCTTTCACCCACTTGGCTTCCTCTTGCACCTCTTCGACCTTCTTCAAGCTACAGGGGCGCACGGCGTAGCGTACGGCCGCCGGAGGCAAGAGTCGGTCGGTGTAGAGTGTGTCGTAGTCCGTCACTTCCTGGGCGCGCCGGGCCGCGAACTGGAAGAACCGCACGACATCTCGCGGCTGCAACCGGCCGTTCAGATCGGATAGGGCGGCGATGACCCAGTTTGCCGTTATGGCTTCCCTGGACGTCAGCCTCCCCAACCGGTACCCCCAGACCGGGCGAAGGGCTTCCTCGAGCACCCTCCAGGGGGCTTCTTCCAGAGCGAAGTCTTGCAAGCTCATCCCTAGGGGTTCGGTCAGGTCCGCCGCCTTGCATAGCCAGACGGCGAGGCGCAGGGCTTCTTCCGGGTTCCACCGCAGTTCATACGGCTGGTGGAGTCGTTCGAATTGGCCAAAGTTTTGCGTGATTGCGGCACGGGCAAGATCCTTTCGGACAAACACCACCAAACCGAGGCGGCGGTCGGGGATCTCCGCCAGCAGCGCAGGGAGTTCCTGGCACAATGCTCTCAAAGCCGCCTGCTGCCGCTCGTCGCGGACGATGTCATCAAACACCTGCTCGAGACCATCGATGGCCACGACCACCCGGGCATCGCGACGCTCCAAGATTTCTTGCAGGCGCTCAAGTGGCGATGCCCCCGTGACATCGATCTCCAGCACCGCTCCTATCAGGGTCAACCACTGGGTGACCCATTCCGAGACGCTGGCCGGGTTTCGGAGCCGGCGATGAATTTCTTGTACGACGTAGCCCCGATCTCGCACGAACGAGTGGCCAAGCACGCCTGCCGCCGTCGTCCGGCAAGCCTGGAGTCGAGCCCTGGCAACATCCGTCTGGGTGAGCTCCGTGGGGTAGAGCATCGGCACCACGGGAGCCCAGGGTCTCCTCGGTACCGCGGGAGAGATTTGGAGGGCTTCAAGGAACGCTTCCCACGTCTGCAGCCGGAGCAGCTGGAGGAAGAGGAACGTCTTCCCCGCGCCCTTGGCTCCCATGACAACTGCAAGAGGTAAATCGGCGAAAAATCGCCGGGCGAGTTGTTCCCACGCACCCGTTCGCAGGAAGTCGTCGGCATCCGCCGATTCGGCATAGACCCAACTAGCGGCCTTCCGTTCCAGGGCCTGGCGCAACTCTGCCCGGTCCGCTTGGTTCGATCGATGCTCTTGGGAGCTGTGCTCCGCGTGCCCTGCCCGCCGCTTCGCTTCCTGGACCCACTCCCGGGCCAGGTCCGTCATCGTCCGGAGGACCGAGGTTCCGCTCAACCTTTCCCAGGCCGCCCGCAAGTCGTGAAGGTGCAGCAACTCGTCAGCATAGGCAGTTGCCTCTACCCTAAGGGCGGGGGGCGAAATGGGATCCACCTCGGGTTGGGTCTCGGTACCGGTCGACACAGCCGGCGAATCGGGTTGCTCCCGGACGACTTCGCCTGTGGTAATGGCCACGCTTATGGTCTGGCCGGTTTGCGCCATTAAAGGAGCAGGTGGGAAGCCTAACTCATAGCCGCCGGGATAGGCCTCCCACAACCGGGTCTGGGCGTCCAGCACGGCCGTTTCGTCGTGGGATGTGACCATGGAGATGACGACCACCGGATCCGAGTAGGGGGAATCCGGTTCCGCTTGACCTGGCGTAAGCTTGCGGATCTGCTTCAGGACGGAGCAGGTTCCCCTTACCGAAGGACTTGCGGGCGTCGTCACCAGGATGCGGCGGACCCGGGGGTCAAAGAGGAACGGGCTGGCGACCTCACTGTAGCCCGCCCGCAGGTCCACGATGACAGTACTTACCTCGAGCACGTGGCCGATGGCCGCCAAAAGGTCGGTCAAGAGCCACGCCTGCCGCGGTACGCGTACCACATGCTCGGGGCGCAGGGGCATCCGAAGAGCCTGCTCTTCGGTTCGGAAAGCGGGCAAGAAAAAGAACTTCACCCGCCCCTGAACCGTTTCTAACGTGACGAGCTGCTGCCTGAGCCCTTGGGTGACGATGGTCATCGTTTCTTGACGACCCGGTGATTCGTCATACTGTGCCAGGGCAAGGAGATCGAGGAACGATACGCGCCATTCCCCGGCCAGGTCCTGAAGCCACCAGGTTAGACCCGGGGCTTCCAGGTCCGCATCGACCAGCAGCACCAAGGGACGGCCAGGGCCGCCTAAGTCATACACCGCACGGGTGAATGCCAGAGCGTGGGTCGATCGACCCACACCCCCCTTGAACGAATAGAACGCGGAAATGACCGGTGACTCACCCGGCAACGCGGGCGGCAACTCGTACGGTGCCGCTCCCGGTGTTTCCGGCAATGGCAACAAAGCCACGTGGGTAAATGTTGGGCGAAGGGTTCGCCTCGCGAGGTCAACTTCTTCAACCTCTTCGATGGAAACCGCCAGAGACCGTTCCCGGCTGCCCGCAGGTTCTAACGTGACGGCCATGGACCTGTCGTCAAAACGGGCCCCGAACCACCGGCGAAGGGCGGCGACCGCTGCCTGGCCGGCCACGGGGCTGGTCACCTCGATGTGGATTCCGGAAGGATCGACAAAATACACGACACCCTCGGGCCAGCGGCCTGCGTACCGCGCCCGCAGAATCACGGACTCCACATCGAGCCAGGTGTAAAGCGGACCATGTCCCGTATGGCGCATTGGACAAAGCTCCCTTTCATGCCACCGACCACGCGGCTGATTCGTCAAAGGTCCAAAAGGGCTTGCCATGCACATTCGAGCGCTTGGACGGCTCGCCGCTCCTGCTCGGGAACCAGGGGCTTCCCATATCGCCAAGCTTGGTGCAGTTGGTGATCCTTTATGCGTTCTCGGAAGTCGCGTGACGTCACGGGAGGAATGCGGACGCTAAGATGTAGCTTCGTCAGCCCTTTGTTGAGCAGATGGCCGATTTGGTCCCCAGGGTCTAGCTGATCATAACGGGGGCGGTGCCGTTCTTCAAGGAGTCTCGCCTTGACGGCGCACTCGACCGCGTAATAGAGGAGGAGGTAAGCGCTTCCGATTGACGCTCCACCTTCGTCACGCCCCACGGCCCTCCTTCCGGAACCTGAGGAACCTTGTCCCGAATGCTGCCGTGCGATCAAACGCTCATAAGCCTGCCTGTGCGCCCGGGCGGCCCGCCAGAACTGCCACCGGTTCACTGGAATCTGGTTTCCAGCCATCGACCCCTCCCATCCCGCCGGTCCGCTGCAGGATGGCCGCTACTACATTCGACATCGATATGGGCATTCCTTCCTTTTCCGTATTATCTCAGGGCGGTGGCGCCCAAGTGTCGCCGCGCCCCTCTTCCAACAGGCGGGCGATCCTACCGTCACGGTGCCGCCTGAACCGCGGCGTCGTGCGCCCGCAGCGCCACCGCTGCCGCCTCGGCCCGGGTGATGGACCGGGCGGGGAAGAAGTACACCGCACTGCCGTCCTTGGCCGGCGTGCCGACCATGATCTTCGCCCGGGCCACCGCCCCGGCGGTGCCGGCCAGGGCGCCCGAGACGTCGGCAAAGGGACTCGGGGCGTCCTGGGACAGGCCCAGGGCGCGGCTCACCATGAGGGCCGCCTCGATCCGCTTGATGGGCTGGTCGGGGCGGAAGGTCCCGTCGGGGTAGCCCTTGATGAACCCCGCCACGGCCGCCCTCAGCACGTACGGCCCCAGGTTACCGTCATGCTCGTTCACGTCGGGGAAGTCGGGCGGCGGGCTGCCGTCGGCCGGCCGGTCGGGCAAAGGCTGGCCGGTGGCCCGTTCCACCGCCCCCACCAGCAGCTTGGCGAACTGGTGGCGGGTCACCGGCTCACCGGGTGCGAAGCGGTCGACGGTATAGCCCTGGGTCAGGCCGAGCCGCGCCGCGCGGAGCACTTCCGCATACAAGGCCATGTTGGGGGTGACGTCGGCAAAGGGTGGCGGGGCCACCGCCTCGGCCCACACCGCGCCCCGGGCCGAGACCAGGCCTCCCGTCGCCACCCAGCCCTCGAGGCCAGGGAAAGCCTGGACCGTGGCCAGCACCTGCTGCGCCAGCTGCACGGGGGTCAGCCACGGGTAGCGGCTCGCCACCAGGGCTGCCGTGGCCGTGACGAAGGGCGTGGCCATGGACGTGCCGCTCAGCCAGCCGTAGCTGCCCCGGCCCAGGCCCGGCTCCAGGGGGGCGGGTCCCGGCGGAAGGCCGGCGGCAGCCGGTTCGTCCCGCCCCGGCACGGTGTTCAGGATGAACCAGCCCGGCGCCGCCAGGTCGACCGACCGCCGCCCGTAGTTGGAGAAGGCCGGCAGGTAGCCCCGGTTGTCGGCGGCAGCGACGGTGATGAGGTTGGGTGCGTCGCACGACGCCGGGTAGAAGGGGGTGGCATCCAGATCCTGGGCTTCGTTACCCGCGGCGGCGACGAACAGCATGGGCGATTCGGCGATCACCCGGCACAGGGTCGGGTCGGTGGGACCGGGCGCCCCCCAGGACATGTTGACGATGCGGGCGCCCATGCGCCGGGCGTAGCGGATCGCTTCGATCACCGTGCCGGTATCGCTCTGGCCCTGGCCGTCGAAGACCTTGAGCACCATGAGCCTGGCGCCGGGGGCCAGGCCCGCCACGCCCTCGCCGTTGCCGGTGCGGGCGGCCAGGATGCCGGCCACGTGGGTACCGTGTTCTTCCCCGTCGGCGGGGTCGAACACGGTGGCGTCGTGGTGGGTGAAGTCGTAGCCGTGGAGGTCGTCGACGTAGCCGTTGCCGTCGTCGTCGCGGCCCGGCTGGCCGGCGGCCTCGGCCCGGTTGACCCAGAAGGCGCCCTGCAGGTCGGGGTGGTCCAGCTGGACGCCGGTGTCGATCACGGCGATCCGGACGCCCTCGCCCCGGCTTAGGACCCAGGCGGCCTCGGCCCCTACGTCGACGCCGGGCGTGCCGGGCTGGCCGGCGATGGTCTGGCCGTCGTTGCGCAGGCCCCACTGGAGGGGGAAGCCGGGGTCGTCGGGGGCGGCGGCCGGGCGATAGGCCGCCAGGGCGTACGTGTCGGTGGGGTCGAACGCAGCTGCGGGTGCGGGTCCAGGTGCGGATGCGGGTGCAGGTGCGGGTGCGGGTTGCGGGGCCGCCACCGGCGTGACCGGCCCGCGGCCCGGTACGGGGGTGGGCGGGTTGAACGCGGCCGCGGGTGCGAGGGCCGCCGCAGAGGCGCGGGCCGGCGGCGCCGTGAACCCCGTGAGGGCCACCGCCGCGATCAGGACCGCCGCGCTGGCACGCAGCGCGGTCCGGGTCCGCATCGGCACCAAGGCCCCCATCATCCTTGCTGCCAGTACCGCTGCCTGACCCTTCACCGCCACCTCGGCCCGTACCATCGCTCGGATCCGCCCAAGACCCATACAGCCCTTCCCCCCCGCCGCTCCATGCAACCGGCGACCGGTCGCCGGGTGTGACCGCCGGCGATAGTCCAAACCGGGCATTTTTGCCGTCTTCCCCGGTATTCGACAGAGGGAGCCAAAATCTTAGTGGGTGGCGGGGTCCCGTTGGGGACCGGGGGAGGAATCGTCCGCCGGACGGGCGCCGAGGGCGCCGGCGGAGTCGCTGGCGGAGCCACCATGGGGATTTGCGAGCGGACCAGCGGCGCGGTCGGAGCCGCGAGGGGGAGCCGTGGCGGCACCACCGCCGGGATCACCGGCCGAACCATCGGCAAAACCGCTGGCCGAACTACCAACCGAACCACGGGCCGAACCGCGGACGGCGCCCGGTGAGGGTTCCCGGGTGGCATTGCCCCGGCCGGGTTCCCGCGCCTCCACCGCCGTACGCCGTCCCCTCGACAGGAGCAACGCCAGGATCCGGCCCACCTGGCCCACCGCCCGGCTCACCAGGTCCTGGACCAGGGCCCATTCTTCCACCCCCAGGGCCCGGAGCACCGCGGCGTAGACCAGCGCCCCGATGGCGGTCAAGGCGACCACCTCCACGGCCAGGGGCATGAAGCCCACCGGCTGGCCCGCCAGGGCGGCCCGGGCCAGGTCGCCGAAGAGGAACCGCCGGGCCAGTTCGACCGCCACCGCCATGACCGCCGTGGCGGCCAGGGCCTGCAAGGCGCCCTTGCCGACGGCCCGGTAGCTGATCTGCCCCACCCGGCGCCGGATCCGCACCATGAGCACCAGGGCGCCCCACCACATGGCCACCGACGCCGCCAGGGCGATGCCGCCCTGGGCCAGGAACCGCACCAGGATCAGATTCAGCGCGATGTTGAGCCCCATGGCCACTGCGGCCGTCGAGGCCGGGGTCCAGGTGTCACCCATGCTATACATGGCCCGGCTCAGGAGCTCGCGCCAGGCGTAGCCCGCCAGGCCCAGCATGTAGAACAGCAAGGCGAAGGCCGTCAGCTGGGTGTCGTGGAAATCGAAGGCGCCCCGCTCGAAGACCAGCCGGGTGACCTCGATCCGCAAGAGGATCAGCCCGGCGCTGACCGGCGCCAGGATGAAGATCAGCACCCGCAACCCCCGGTTGAGGGCGGCGCCGAAGCCACGCCGCTCGCCCCGGGCGATGCGGGTGGCCAGCTCGGGGTAGACCACGTTGATGATGGGAAAGGTGATCAGGCCCAGGGGCAGGCCCTGCAGGCGCTGGGCGAAGGTCAGGGCCGCCGCGCTGCCCGCCGGCAGGCCCGAGGCCAGCGCCTTGTCGACGATCTGGCTGAGCTGTACGGCGCCCGTGCCCAGCAGCACCGGCCCCGTTCGTTTGAGCACCAGCCGCAGGTCGGGGTGGCGCCAGTCCAGAACGGGCCGGTAGGTAAGCCCCAGCGCCTTGAGACCGGGCCAGAGCACGATCACCTGGGAGGCCATCGCCACGAGAGAGGCCCAGGCCACCGCCTCGATCCCGTACCACCGGCCGAAGAAGTAGGTCCCCGCCATCATGATGAAGTTGAGGGGGATGCCCACCGCGGCGGGGGCGATGAAGCTGCGGGCGCTGTTGTGCACCGCCTGGAGCCAGCCGTTGATCCCCATGAACAGGATGCCGGGCAGCAGGATCAGCGCCAGCTCCCGGGCCAGCCGGAAGGTCTCGCCGGCGAAGCCGGGCGCGAAGACGCGCAGCACCACATCGACCCCGGCCATGAGCACGGCCAGGAACACCACCAGGAGCAGGAGCAGGGCGTGGAAGAGGGTCCAGGCCACCCGCTCCAGGTCGTCCATCTGGCCGCGAGCCCGGTATTGCGCCAGCAGGGGCAGGACCACCGTGGTGATGGCCGAGCCGAAGGCGGCGAAGACCACGAAGGGGATGGACAGGGTGATGGTGTAGGCGTCCGTCACCGGGCTGGCCCCGAACACCGCCGCCAGCACCATCTCCCGGAAGAACCCGAGGACGCGGCTGATGACGCCGATGATGAAGATGATCGCCACCGATTTGGCCAGCCGGGAAGAGGACAAGCCGTCGCCCCCCAACACCTCCTTTATACCATCGGCGGGGCGGGTCCGGCTCTGGGTGAGCCAAGGGCCGCGGCGCCCGGCGTCACCCCGGAACCCCAAGGCCGGGGTCCTGCGCGCCCCACAACGCCGTCCCAGGCGGTTTCACCCCGCGGCGCCGTGCCCCGAAACAGGACTGGCCATCGTGGTATCCGGGTAGGCCTTGGCCGGACGGTCCTTGACGGGGCCCGGTGGCCGGTTCGTCCCGCTGCCCACCCTGAGGTCGGCCCGGGGCTCGGCCAGGCGCCGCTGCCGCTCGCCCACCCGCAGCCACACGTTCTCGTGGGCATACCCGGCCCGGATGATCCCGCCCTCCCCCACCGCCAGCACGGTGGCGGGGAGGGCCGTCGACCCGGCCTCCAGCACGTGGACCGCGCGGCCGGCTTCGACCGTCCCGCCGACCACCGGCCCCTGCACCGATACCCGCTCCCCCGCCCACAGCCGGGCGTGGTAGGTGCCGGCGGGGCCGACCCGGATCGCCCCCGTCGCCTCGACGACCCCGTTGTGCACGTACCCCACCGTGGCCGTCGCCGGAGCCGGCGTCTCGAACCACTGGAGGAACGCCGCCGCCTCCCCCAGGGCGGCGATCAGCCCGGGCAGGTCGAACCCGTCGCCAACGGTGCCGGCCAGCTCGGCCAGGGGCTGCCGCAGCGCCTCCACGGGCGGGTCCAGGGGACCGCGGTGGGCAGCCAGCAGGCGGTGGACGCTCCGCGCCCGCTCCTGCACGTCGCGGAACTTCATGTCGACCAGCAGCCGGACCAGCCGGCCCGGGCCGAACCGGGCGATGTCCCGGTTTTGGAAGGAGGCCGCCCCCTCCACCAGCCGCATGGCCGCCTGGATCCGCCGGGCGCCCTCCTGCAGCGGCTCCAACCGCCCCCGCAGCCGGCCGTAGAGTCGCGCCCGCGCCCCCGCCACGACCCGCGCCTGGATCACCGCCCCCTCGACCGTCACGTCCCCCGCCGCCTCGAGCAGGCCGTGGTCGACCCCGCCGTAGACGTGGATCCGCCCGCCGGCCACCACCGCCGCCCCCTCGCTGACGTTGCCGGTGACGATGACGTCACCGTCGAAGCGCACCGACCCCGTCGCCGCCGTCAGGTCGCCGTCGTGGACCAGCAGGGGCACCACGTCGACGTACCAGGCGAGGCGCCCCACCCGCTGCACCACCGGCCGGCCCTGGCGCAGGGCGCGGAGCTCCTGGCGCCCGCCAGGCCCCTTGACCGCGACGACCCCTTGCCCGTAGCGCACCTGGGCCGGCCGCCCGTCCCTCGCCGGAAGAACCCGGCCGTCGACGCCCCGCCCCGGCTGCCCCGGCTCCGGCGGCACGATATAGCCCACCAGGCTGCCTTCGGGGATCGAAAGCACGGGACGGCCCGAAAGGCTGGCACGGCCGTCCCGATTGGGCCGCGGAGACCGCTCTGCGGATAAGGGTCCCACCACCGTGACCAGCTTCCCGTCCCGACCGTCCCGGGGTGGTCGCCCGCGGGCCACCGTCACCGGCAGCGGCGCCCCCTCCGTCGCCACCCGGGCCACCGCTTCGCTGTCGATGCCCTCGGTGACGCCGGCCTCGGCCAGGGCATCCATGATCGCCTCGACCGTCAGACCGGCCGGCGGCCGCTGCAGGGTCGCCGTCTCCAGGTGGAGCACCCGGGTGGGCCCCGCCTCCTTCAGCACCCGGAGACGAACCAGGGGCACCCGTACGCTGGCCTGCAGCCCGTCAGGGGCAAGCCGGACCTCGATGGGCGCGGCGGCGGAACCGGCGCCGGCACCGGCACCAGCACCAACACGGGCGTTGGAACCGGCACCGGTAACAGTTTCGGTAACGGAGTCTGCATCGGGGTGGGTAATGGAATCTGTAGCAGAACCGGCGGCCCAACCGGCGCCGGATGCGACCTGGGCTTCCACCCGGTCCGCCGCCGTGACCGCCACGGCCTCGTCCACGTCCGTGCCGTTGACGTTCAGCCGCACCCCGGGGCCGGGGACGAGGATGGCGGGTTCGTCCGGGGAACCGGGCAGGATCTCGAGCCGGCCGTGGCGGACCCGGGCCATGGTCGGGGTTTGGACCGGGCCGGGGGTACCCCGAGCCGGCGGATCCTGCTCGGGTTGGGCACCCTCGGCGGGTGGAACCGGCCGAACCGCCAGGACCACCCGCATCAGCGGGGGCCGGATCCACCACCAGGCCAGCCGCCGGCCGGGCCGGACGACTTCCGCCCGCCGGGGTACGAGGCGCTCGGGGGGATAACCGGAGCGTTCTATGGCGCGGGCGAAGGCCTCGACGGCGTTGCGGGCCGGGACCGCGAAGGTCAGTTCTTCCATGATCTGACTGCTACCGCTCCTCGTGCCCGGCACCGCATACCGCCTCCTCCCGCTACCGCCGCGTTGGCAAGCGGCCGTCGTCAGGTGGGGTGGTCATGGAGGGTGGTGAACGACGGAGGGCGCACCCTCTAGGCGTCGTCCGCCTCCATCTACGCGTCTTCCCCCTCATCGAGCACGATCTCGAACAGGCCGCGGCCGAAGACGTCGACCACCCCCACGATCTCCAACACCTCGAACACCGCCGGCCGCACTCGCACCGCCGCCACCTCGATGCCGCGGGCGGCGTAGGAGCGGAGGGCATCGACGAGGACCCCGATGCCCGTCGAGTCGATGAACTGGCACCGGCTGAGATCGAGGACCACCGGGCCGCCGGCGTAACGCTGCAACGCGGCTGCAATCCGCTCGGCCCGCTCGAAGTCCAGGTCGCCGTTGAGGAGAAGGCGGTGACCCGAACCCGCAGGCAGTTGCAGGACGTCGTCCATGGGATTCCCCCCGTGTCAGGATCGGCTTAGGTACCAACATCGAAAACCAGCTCAACGCGGGTTCTTCCGGGAGTCGACGTGACCCGGCAATGGGACGCCATACTGACCATGAGCCAGTACCCGTGACCCCGTCCCAGGTTCAACCGGTTTCGGGGCCGCAGGAGGGCCTGGGCGAGCCGGTCAAAGGCGATACCAGGGCCGGAGTCTGTGATGAGGGCATGTAATCGCGAATCGGAGGAGACCACGTCAAGCTCCCCACCGCCGGCGTAGCGAACGGCGTTGATCATCGCTTCGGCCGTGGCGACGACAACCCGTTGAATCAAAGTGGATGGATAGGCCAGCTCCAACAACCGTTGTTGCAGACGGCGTCGAGCGGTCGCGACCCCCGATGGCTTTCGAAACCGGGCCCGGTAGATCAGAGAGGTTCCCGCCTGGGAATGGGAGAAATTACCCCCCCGTTAACAGTTTTTTCCTCATTATCGCCGTGCTCTGTTCTGCACGAGGCGCTTCCCGCCCGACCCCAAGGGGGCGGTGCCAACGCGTCGCCGGCAACTTCGAGCCGTCCTTGGGCCAGTAGGCGAATGATCTGGCGCTGGGCTTCGGAAAGGGGGATCCCCGCCGGCCCCCAGAGCAGGCCGAGCCGGTGCCGGGTACCCAAGACGATGAACTGGACATCCGCCGCATCCGCCTCACCACAGGAAGCGGCCCCCGGCGGATCGGTGGCGGGAGGATCGCTACCGCGGGTGCCCGGCCCGCCGGATACCACATCGTCCCGGAAAGAAATCCACGTCAGGCGGTCGCCGTCATACCAGCAACACGCCGTCAGCACAGCTTGAGGCTCTTCGAGAAACACCTTGTGCGACACTGATCATCACCACCGTCACATCATCTTGCAGCGTACGGTGGACGGCCAGTGAACGAATCTTGCCAAGCAACGCCTGCAGGCGCTCCGGTTGCGGCTTTAGCCCTAATCGGTTCAGCACGCCCGCCACATCGTGGGACCGGCCGGCGCCGCGGCGTCCAAGCAGCAATTCACCAAGGCCATCCGAGTAGAACAGCACAACGTCCCCAGGTTCAAGCCGCGCCTCGATCTGGACCACGGACCCGATCCCCGTCTGAAGTCCCAGGGCGGTACCCCCTCCCCGGCTCAAGGGACGCCATCCTTCATGGTGCCACAGGATCGGGCCGTCGTGGCCGGCGAGCCAAGCCCGAAGGGTTCCATCGCCGGGGTCAAGATGGGCCATGACCAAGGTCGCCAAGGCACGTGCCCGATGGAGGTCCGGCGCGAAACGCAGGTCGAGGCGGCGGATGACTTCCTCACCGACCGCCTGGCGAGCCCATACCTCCCTGACCAGAGAGAGAAGCATGGAAGCCAACATGGCCGCGGCCACACCTTTCCCCATGACGTCCCCCAAGACCAGCGCCCACCCTCCGCCGGGGAATCGTACGTAGTCATAGAGATCACCCCCGACGAACTTGGCCGGCAAGCTCTGGCCGGCCACCTCAATTCCCTCGTGACGCAGAACCGGCGGGGGGAGGAATGCCTCCTGCAACCGCCGAGCCAACTGCAGATCCCGGGTAAGGGTATCCAGTCGCTGGCTCAGGTCGTCGCGCAGGGCCGCATTTTCCAGGGCGAGACCGAACTGCCGGCTGATGAAGGTTACCAACTCCAATTCCGCCTCGGTATACTCGGGCCCGGCCAGGCGGCCTGCGGCCAGGACGGCGGAGCACGAGTCGCCACCGAAGAACACGGGCACGAGCAGAAGCGACGAGAGACCGAGGCGGCCGAGTTCTTCCCGGTCCCGAGGCCGGTGCACCGAGAGCCGGCCGGGACGGCCCGTAGTGGCCACCCGCCTAGTCACCCGGCTGCGCCACAGCTTCCGGCCGTCCAAGCCGTCAGCCCAGATCCCACGGTCGCGCTCGGTGAAGAGCAGTGCCACCCCGTCGGAGCGGCTGATCTGCTGGGTCAGGGCCAGGAGCCGTCCGATGAGTTCCGGTGTCGGCAGGGGTCCACCAAGGGCGACCGCCGCACGGTGGAACGCAGTAAGCTTGGCCAGGGCCTGGGCCTCTTCGTGGTGTTGCTGCTCCTTTTCGGTAACCTGCCGAATGTGGGCGGACAGAGTGGCGATCGCCCTGGCCATGGCGGGTTGCGGTGGCCAGACGAACACCCAGGCGGAGGGGGCAGGCGGCGAATCTCCCGAGGCCCTCCGCTCCGTGCGGAACGCGGTCGGACCCCGGGTGCTGGTCCCACCACCGGCAGGAGCAACACCATCGGTGTGGTGGTCTGCTGTGATCTGCGCCCAGCCCCACATCCCGTTGCTCCCGGTGGATAAGTCCGCTTGGGCTTCATCAAGGGAAAGACCGGCGCCGGGCATGGCATCCATTCGACCGCCCGCGTGGTACCCCTGCAGAGTGAGCTTGTGAAGAATTTCCTCGCCTCCCGCCCGGGTGAGGATCAGTCCATCGGCCGCCACCAGTAAGGCCACGACCTGCTTTTCGCGGGCCAGCTCCAACTGCTGACAGGCCGTGGCAAAGGCGGTGATCCAGGAGCGGTATGTGCGGGAATAGGCGATCAGGGTCTCGGCCGCATGTGGGGCGGCATCACAGCCCTTGTGCCGGGCCAAGGCCCGGGCGGCGGCGGTGATGTCTTCGGCGCTGAGGTCGCATACGGCTGCATCGAGGGACCGGGCTGCTAGGGCCACTGCTTGCTGCTGGTCGCCCGTGCGGAAAGAGTAGTCCGCATAGAGCCGCCAGAAGAGGCTGGCGTGCTCGGGCAGAATCGACCGCTCAAGGCGGGCAATGCCCCTGGCGGCCCGCTCCGTCTGGCCTAGGGCGAGGCGGGCGGCGATGAGCTGGAGGGTGGCGAACTGGCGGTGGGGCGTACCGGCGTGGCGGGCCTGCCAGGCGGCGCGGGAGGCCCAGGTCAAGGCCCTGGTGGGACGGCGCAGCTCCAGATACACCGTAGCCAGGTTTCCTGCCACCTCGACCCGAAGTTCCGAAACGTAGCGGCGGTTCCTCATCAAGCGCCATGCTCGCAACAAGGCGTGGGCCGCGGGCCGGTACCGCCCGGACGCGAAATGGACGGTGCCGAGAATGTTCCAAACCATGGCCCGCTGGTCTGGGACCAGGTCGTCGCCCTGCAGGAGACGCTGCAGGACCGAAGCAGCCCCCTCAAGGTCGCCGATGAGCCGGTGCGCGAGGGCCAGGTTCAGCTGCGTTCCTGCCTGCGCCTCGGCACCGAGGCGGTACTTGAACGCCATGTCGCTGGCCCGTTGAAAGCAGTGCAAGGCGGTCAGGCCGTCCCGCTCATCCATGGCCTGGAGGCCGCGCTCGACAAGCCGGCGCATGGAGGCCGCGTGAAGGGCCCTGTCGGCGTTGACGTCAGCGGTCGGGATCGTGCCTGGATGACGCCTTCCCACCATCATGCCCTCCGCGACATCAGGTGACGGGCCGCGCGGGAATGGGCGGAGCGGCCGGGTTCGTGCTCCCGACCGCCCACCCCCATGCTCCCCTTCCCCTTACTTCTTGGGGCCGGCGTTGTCTGCCGCGTCAGGCCAGATCGCCTCCTGGCGATCGTGAATCGGCTTCACCACGGGCGCCGCCGGCGTACCCCAATCGACCTGAATGTCGTAGAAGTCTGCCGGGCTCGCGAAGGAAGGCCGCCAGGGGCTGGCCATCATCTTCGCCTCGCTCGTCCCGCCCGTACCGGCCAGCAGGAACGCCGCCAGGCCGGCGCCGGCCAGCCACTTCACCAGCCGCTTCACCGGTATCCCCCCTTTCCTTCCCGCCGCCGCCGGGCCGGTTCGACCGCCCTGGCGGCCACCGGGCCTCCCCCCTGCCCCGTTCGGCCCGGCCCGCTACGGCTCGAGCCCCGCCGCGGCATCGCGGGCGGTCCCCATCATGCCGACGAACACCTCCGCCAGGTAGGGGTCGAACTGGCGCCCGGCGTTGCGCTCGATCTCCGCCAGGGCCATGTCGACGGTGATCACCTGCCGGTGGTAGGGGCGCCCGCCCACCATGGCGTCGAAGGCGTCGGCCACCGCCAGGATGCGGGCGGCCGGCGGGATGGCAGGGCCTGCCAGCCCGTCGGGGTAACCGCCCCCGTCCCACCGCTCGTGGTGGGATCGGACCCACGTTGCCACCGCGGGCAGACCGGCCACCCGCCGGGTCAGTTGCTCGCTGACCAGGGGGTGACGCCGGATGAGCTCCCACTCCTCCGCGTCAAGCCGGCCGGGTTTATGGAGGATCCGCGGATCCACCGCCAGCTTGCCGGTGTCGTGGAGGATCCCGGCCAGGTTGAGCAGGCGCAGGGGCTCCCCCCGCCAGCCTACCCGCCGGGCCAGGCGGCAGGTCAGGGCGGCCACCCGCCGGCTATGCCGGTAGGTCAGGTCGTCGTACAGGGCGAGGACGGTGAGGAGTTGCCGGATGGCCGCCGGCCCCGTCCGGCGCAGGCTGGCCCCGAAGGTGCGGACGGTGTAGGACTCCAGGGCCGCCGGTTCGTCCAGGAGGTCGAACCGGCCCGCCGCCGCCGCCTCGGCCAGGGTCGCCGCCGACTCGCGGACCATGAAGACCGCGTCTTCTGCGGAGACGCCCTGCGGGCCGGACGGTGTCCCCTCCCCTTCACGGGCCGAACCCGGCGCCTCCCCTCGCGGGGTGGGATGCCAAGGTGTGCCCGGATGCTCCGGGTGTCCGGCTTCTCCGGAACCGCCTGCTGCACGTGCCACCTCGTCCCCTCCCATCCCGGCGGGGCTTTGGGCGCCGGGCTCGTGCCCGAACCGCCTCGCCGCCCCTGGCGATGCCTGGCCCCGCCTACCGGCTGCAGGCCCATCATTTGTCATCTACGTTAAGGGGGGCCCCTGGAAACATCAACCTTTCTTCCCTGGGACCGGAGACCTGTTTTCTGGGACCCTGGTGGGTCAAGGTGCACCGTCCTCCCCGCCGATGCGGGCGGTGGGATCCAGGCTGGGCCGAAGCAGGACGATCTCGACCCGCCGGTTTCGGGCCCGGTTGGCCTCGCTGGTGTTGGGGAACCGGGGCCGCCACTCGCCGTACCCCGCCGCGGCCAGCCGCCGGGGGTCGAGCCCGGCCCGCTCGGCCAGGTACCGCACGACGGTGGTGGCCCGGGCTGTCGAGAGCTCCCAGTTGGAGGGGTAACGGCCGCTGCGGATCGGCAGGTTGTCGGTGTGTCCTTCCACCAAGATTGTACCGGGAACCTGGGCCAGGATGGGCGCCAGGCGGCGCAGCAGGTCCTGGCCTTCGGGCCGCAGCTCGGCCCGGCCCAGGTCGAAGAAGACCTGGTCGTCGAAGATGATGGCCACGCCCCGCTCCGTCAGCCGGGCCGAGGCCCGGCCGCCCAGGCCCGCATCCCGCAAGGCCTCGTTGACCCGCCCGACCAGCCCCTCCAGCTGCTCCCGCTCCTCCGCGGACATGGGGGGCAGGGAGGTGCCGGCGGGAAGTTCAGGGATGGAGGGCGGGGTGCCTCCCGCTCCCGGCAACCCGGGCGGGTTAGGCTGGCCGGTGTCCTGGTTGAGCCCGTCCAGCACCTTGCGGGCGTCGGGCGACCATCCCTGGGTGTCGATCACGGTCTCGCCGGCCGTGGCGAAGGCGGCACGCAGGGAGGCGGCCAGCGCCTGGTAGCGGGCGACGTTGACCTCGGACATGGCGTACATAACAACGAAGAAGGCGAGCAGGAGGGTGATCAGGTCAGCGTAGGTGAGAAGCCAGCGCATGGACCCGGCACCGTCGTGGCCCCCTCCGCCCCCGCCATGGCCGGCGCCGTGGCCCCCCGTGACGGCGTTGCGGCGGGCCCGGCCGGTTCCATGGCGGGTTCCGGCCCGGCCCTCCCGCTCGCGGCCGGCGGCCAGGCCGGTTCCACCGCCGGGGCCGGATCCCGGGCCGCTGCCGGACGGGAAGCCGCGGGCGCCGGGCCCGAAGCTGCCGGAACGGAACTGCACGTCCATCAGTCACCCACCCCGGCCGTCCGGGTGCCCGCCTCGCCCCGGGCGCCGCTCGCCCCGGCACGGTCCCCGGCCGCCACGCCGGAGCCGGCCTTTGCGGCCTTGCCGCCGCCGGCTCCGGCCGCCAGGAAGGCCTCCAGCTTCTCACGGACGATCATAGGGTTGTCGCCACTCTGAATCGAGAGGATGCCCTCGACCACCATCCGCCGCAGTTCCGTCTCGGCCTGGACGTTGGCCTTGATCTTGTTGGCCAGGGGCAGCCAGAGCAGGTTGGCGCTGGCGATGCCGTAGAAGGTGGCCATGAAGGCGACGGCGATGGCGGGCCCCAGGGATGCGGTATCCTGGAGGTTGCCCAGGACGTGGATCAGGCCCAGAACGGTGCCGATGATGCCCATGGTGGGGGCGTAACCGCCGGCCGTCTCGAGGACCCCGGCCGCTACCAGATAGTGGCGCTGCTCGGCCTGGATGGCGTTTTCCATGACCTCTTCGACCATCTCGGGGTCCGCGCCGTCGATGACGAACTGCAGTCCCTTGGCGAAGAACGGGTCATCCAGGTTCTTGCGCTCGTCTTCCAGCGACAACAGGCCCTCGCGACGGGCTTGCTGGGCCAGGGAGACGAGCTTCTCGATCAGGGCGCCGGGCTGGAGCTTGGGCGCCCGCAGGGCGTAGGCGATGGCCCCCGGGACCAGCAGGACGTTCTGCAGGCCCGAGCTGGCCAGGGTGGCACCTAAGGTACCGCCGAAGACCAGCAGGCTGGCCGAGGGGTTCAGTAACTGATCGAGGTGGCCGCCCTCCATCACGTTGGCGATGAGCACGGACGCCACACCGGCGATCAACCCGATGATGCTTCCCAGATCCACAGGCAACTCCCCCGTTCGTCCCGATCACTCCCGGTTATCGGTAGGGGGCGCCGGGAGTTGACCGCGCAGCGACGCAACCAGATGATAACAGGAAGGGCGTTGGACAGGCGGCAATCCCCCGGGGAGGGCACGATGTGGCCCGGCAGGCACGGGAGCAGCATGGCGATCGACAAGCCCAAGCGGAGTCGCGCGACCTGAAGGCGGGGGCAGGGGGGCCGGCTCGTCCGGGGGAGGCAGGCGTCTCCGGTGGTGCAGCCGGCCCGCAGCTGTCGAACGGTCCCAGTGGCACGGTCAACCTAGGGTCACCGAAGGGTGCCGGCAGCGCGGCCCACCCTCAGCCGGCTAACCGTTACAGGGGCGCCGCCGGGACCGGGCCGTCGAACGGGCACGGCAATGCAGCGGCCCTCAGGGAGACCAAAGGACCGGGTGCCGGCGGCCGGCCCCTGGCGGCCCAGGGCGTGGCCGCCGCGACCCTGATCATCGCCCTCTTGACCGCCGGCAGCCGGGTGCTGGGGTTTCTACGGGAGGCGATCTATGCCTCGGTCTTCGGGGCCAGCCCCGAGCTCGACGCCTTCCTGGTCGCCCAGGGCGTACCCAATCTGGTCCTGGGGCTGGTTTCCACCGCCATCGCCACCGCCGCCACGCCGGTCCTGGCCGGCTACGTGACGTCCGGACGGCGGGACCAGGCCGGGCGCACCTTCAGCGGCCTGGCCACGGTGGTGCTGCTGGTGGTCGTGCCGGGTCTCGCCCTGCTCGGCCTGCTGGCCGAGCCCCTGGTGCGGGTCATGGCGCCGGGGTTCGGACCCGAGCAGGTGCACCTGGCCGCCGGGCTGACCCGGATCCTCCTCATCGCTTCCTTATTTGTAACGGCGATGAACCTGCTGACGGGGCTGCTCCACGCCCACCGGCGGTTCACCGGGCCAGCCTTCACCGGTATCCCCTTCAACCTGGCGATGATCGCCGCCGCCTTGCTCTTCGGCGCCCGGTACGGTTCCTGGGCCCTGGCGGTGGGTTTCACGGTGGGTTCGCTCCTGCGGGTGCTGGTGCAGCTGCCCGAGGCCCGGGGGATCGGGTTCCGCCACCGCTGGACGGTCGACCTCGGCGACCCCGGGCTGCGGGCCATCGCCGCCTTGCTCCCCCCGCTCTTCCTGAGCGCGGCCGTCAGCGAGGTGAACGTGTTCGTCGACCGGATGGTGGGGTCGACCCTGGGCGAGGGCATCATCTCCGCGCTGAACTACGCCTTCCGCGTGGTCACCCTGCCCCACGGCCTGCTGGCCATGGCGCTGGTCCAGGCGCTGTACCCGTCCCTGGGCGCCGTGGCGGGATCGGCCGACGCCCCCGCCTTCCGGCGCCTGCTCCAGCAGGGCATGGGCGTCCTGATGGTGGTGCTGGCGCCGATGACCGTGGCCCTGTTGGTCTTGCGGGATCCCATCGTCGCCTTCGTGTACGGACGCGGCAGCTTCGATGGGCGGGATGCGACGCTGACGGCCCTGGCGCTCGGGGCCTACGGCCTGGGCCTCGTGCCCATGGCCCTGCGCGACCTGGCCAACCGCGCCCTCTACGCCCGCCGGGACAGCCGCACCCCGGCCCTGGTGGCGGTGGCGGCCATGGCGGTCAACGTGGCGGGAGACGTGGTGCTGGGCCGCTGGCTGGGCATCACGGGGCTGGCCCTGGCCACCACCCTGTCCTTCTCGGTGGGCCTGGTGCTGCTGCTGGGCCACCTGTACCGGCGCCAGCGGGTCCTGGACCTGGGCGATCTCGTCGCCCGAACCGGCCGGGTAGCGGTGGCGGCGGTCCTGGCCGGCGTGGTGATGGACGCGGCCTATCGCGCCCTGCTGGCCCGGTGGCACGTCCCCGTGGCGGCTCTCGGCGCGGGGACGGCGGGGGCTGCGGTCGAACTGGCCCTGGTGGCGCTGCCGGGCCTGGCGGGTTGTGCGGCCTATCTGGCGGTGCTGGTGCTGCTCCGGGCGCCGGAGATCGGCGAGCTGCTGGGGGCCGGCCTGCGTCTTCTGGCCCGCGCTCGCGGGTGGATGCCGAACCGCCTGACGACCCAGGAGACGCCGGGGCGACGCTAGGGCGGCGGCGGAACGGCGGCAGCCGGCGCCTGACGGAACGTCCGGGGCGGCGGCCGGCTCCGCCGGCCGTGTCAGACCCCCGGGCGGACCCGGCGGCGGCTTCCAACCTGCCGCCGGCGTCAGCGGCGGCGTGAGGCCCGAGACGCCCGCGGCGGCGTCCCGCCTACTACCGGCACCTGCGGGCGGATCAAGCCCTGGGGTGTGCGCTTGCAGAGGTGTCCTGCCCTCCGGCGGGCGCCTGGGCAGTCGCCGGACCCTGCGGACACCCAGCCCGCGTCACCCCGCCACAGCCCACCCGGTCCCGATGGACCACGTCTCGACGTCCTCAACCCGTCACGGCCACCCTGGTCCCGTCGCCGCCGCGTCACGCGTAGTGGCACGCCGCCCAGTGGCCCGGGGCGTGCTCGACCAGGGCCGGTTCCTCCGCACGGCAGCGCTCGGTGGCCAGGGGGCAGCGGGTGTGGAACCGGCAACCCCGGGGCGGGTTCACCGGGCTCGGCAGCTCGCCCCGCAGCTCGATCCGCTCCCGCGCCGGCGCCAGGGGGTGGGGCCGCGGGATGGCCGCCAAGAGGGCCCGGGTATACGGGTGCAGGGGCCGGCGGAACAGCTCCGCGGCGGGGGCCACCTCGACCAGCTTGCCCAGGTACATGACGCCCACCCGGTCGCTGATGTGCCGCACCACGCCCAGGTCGTGGGAGATGAAGAGATACGTCAAGCCCAGGCGCTGCTGGAGTTCCATCAGCAGGTTGAGGATCTGGACCCGCACCGACACGTCGAGAGCCGAGACGGCTTCGTCGCACACCAGGAACTCGGGCTCCGACGCCAGGGCCCGGGCGATGCCGATCCGCTGGCGCTGGCCGCCGGAGAAGTGGTGCGGGTAACGGGTGGCGTGCTGGGGGCTGAGGCCCACCAGCTCCAGGAGCTCGCCTACCCGGCGCTGGCGGTCGGCCTTGGATCCCAGGCCGTGGATCAAGAGCGGCTCGCCGATCAGCTCGCCCACGGTCATGCGCGGGTTCAGGGACGCGAAGGGGTCCTGGAAGACGATCTGCATCCGGCGTCGGAGCCGCCGCAGCCGGGGCGCGGGCAGCCGGGCGAGGTTCTCTCCCGCGAACCAGACCTCCCCCTCCGTGGGCTCCTGCAGCCGCAGGACCAGCCGCCCCGTGGTCGACTTGCCGCAGCCCGACTCGCCCACGAGGCTGAAGACCTCGCCCCGGCGGATCGCAAAGCTCACCCCGTCGACGGCGCGGACGGTCAGCCGCCGGCCGGGAAGCCCGCCCGTCAGGGGGAATTCCTTGCGCAGGTTGACGGCCCGGACCAGGACCTCATCCCGGAGGGCCGGTGCATGGGCCGGTTCGGCGAGCGGCGCATGAGCCGGTGCGGGCGCCGGTGCATGGGCCGGTACGGTGACCGGCGTACCGGTCGGTGCGGCGAGCGGCGCGGAAGCGGACCGGGTGCGGGAATCAGGGGGCGCGGCGCCGGCTGCAGCGCCCTTGGGCAGGTTCATCCGTTACCACCTCCGTCCCGCGCCGGGGTCACCGGCGCCTCTACGGCCTCGAGCATGGCCGGCGCGCCAGCCGGCCACCGGCCCGCCGGGCCCGAACCGTTCCCCGCCGCCTCGGCCTCCATCCCATCGGAGGCAGCCCCATCATCGGGGGCACCCCCATCGGGGGGCGCCCCACCGGGAAGAGCCCCCTCGGGGAGAGGCCCGTCGGAGAGAGCCCCGTCAGGGGTACCCAGCCCGCTTTCCCCTGCCACCACGCCCTGCACCACACCCTGCAACTCCAGCTCGGTGGCCCGGTGGCAGGCGACACCGCCTGCCAGGACGGGCACCTCCCGGTGGCAGCGGTCGACGGCATACGGGCAGCGGGGCGCGAAGGCGCAGCCCGGCGGCAGATGGGCCGGATGCGGCACCGCTCCCGCCATGGCCCGCAAGGGGGTCTTGGGCGCCGCCGTGAGGGGCAACGACTGCAGCAGCCCCTCGGTGTAGGGGTGGCCCGGCCGGTCGAAAAGGTCGGCCACCGTCGCCTTCTCCACGATCCGGCCGGCGTACATCACCGCCACCCGGTGGCACATCTCCGCCACCACGCCCAGGTCGTGGGTGATGAGCAGGATGGCGGTGCCCGTCTCCTCCTGCAGGGTCTTCATCAGGTCGAGGATCTGCGCCTGGACGGTGACGTCGAGGGCCGTCGTCGGCTCGTCGGCGATCAGCACCCGCGGGCGGCAGGCCATGGCCATGGCGATCATCACCCGCTGCCGCATGCCGCCGGACAGCTGGTGGGGGTACTGGCGCGCGCGCCGTTCCGGCTCGGGGATGCCGACCCGCTCCAGCAGCTCCACCGCCCGGCGGCGGGCCGTGCCGGCCGGCGTGCCGTGCAGGACCAGGGACTCAGCGATCTGCGCGCCCACGGTCATGACGGGGTTCAAGGAGGTCATGGGCTCCTGGAAGATCATGGCCATCTCCTGGCCCCGCACCCTTCGCCACTGGGCCTCGGGCTGGGCGAGCAGGTTCTGCCCGTTGAACAGGACCTCGCCCCGCACCTGGGCCCCCGGCGGCAGCAGGCCCATGAGGGCCAGGGCGGTGACGCTCTTGCCGCTGCCCGACTCCCCCACCAGCCCCAGGACCTCGCCGGCGTAGAGGTCGAAGTCGATCCCCCCGACGGCCCGGGCGGGGCCGGCCGGGGTGGGAAAGGTCACTTCCAGACCGCGCACTTCGAGAACCACCATGGCGTCGTTCACCTCCCGTGCCGGACCCTGGGGGTGCGGGGCCTGGCGATCCGCCCGGCCGGGATCGCCCCACGGCTTCCCGGCCGGAAGCGCGCCACGGCCGCAACGGCCTGGACCGCATCGCGGCCGCGACGGGCGGGACGGCGACCGGGGCGGGACGGCCGGGGCCGCGACGAGGGCCCCGGAACCGCAGCGGCGGGGCCGCGCCCGGGACCGGCGCCGGGGCGGGCAGCGGCACCCGGGCCTGCCGAGCGCCGGACCGTACCTCCCGGTGTCTTGCGCGCCGGGCCGGCCCCCTGCCGGCGTCTATGCATCGCGCGGGTCCAGCACGTCCCGCAGCCCGTTGCCCAGCACGTTGAAGCAGAGCACGGTGAGCAGGATGGCGGCGCCGGGATACACGGCCAGCATGGGCTGGGTCCACATGTAGACCTGGGCGTTCTTGAGCATGTTGCCCCACGAGGCATCCGGCGGCTGGATGCCCAGGCCCAGGTAGCTGAGGCCGCTCTCGGCCAGGACCGCCCACCCCACCGTCAGGGACAGCAGGGCCAGCAGGGACGGGATCACCTGGGGGAACAGGTGCCGCCAGATGATCCGGGCCGGCGAGGCGCCAAGGGCCACCTCCGCCTCGATGAACTCCCGCTCCCGCCACTTGAGGAACTCGGCATACACCAGCCGCGCCACGGGCATCCAGTAGTTCAGCCCGATGACCGCCACCACCACCGCGGGCGAATCCCCGAACACCGCCAGCTCGGCGACGATCAGGAAATAGGAGGGGATCGCCATCATGGCATCGACGAAGCGCATCAGCACCGTCTCGACCCAACCGCGGTAGAACCCGGCCAGGGCGCCCACCAGGGTGCCCACGCCAAGGGCGATGGCGGCGGCCAGGGCGGCCACGGTCAAGGTGATGCGGCCGCCGGCCAGCATGCGGGCCAGCATGTCCCGGCCCAGCTCGTCGGTGCCCAGCCAGTGACCGGGGCCCGGCGGCGCCAGGCTGGCCGCCGGGTCGGTGGCGTCGGGGTCCAGGCCCAAAAGGGGCGGCAGGGCCCACACCAGGATGTAGAGCAGAAGCAGCACGGCGGCGGCGGCCAGCAGGGCAGGGCGGCGGCGGACCCGGGCGACGAACCCCTCGGCGTCGGGCTGCAGGGCCTCGGCGGCTGCGCGGGCACCGGGCTCGCCGGGCGCCAGCCCGCCGGCGGCGGCGCCGCCCGGTGGCGGCGATCCGGCGGGACCGGCGCCGGCCCGCGGCGTGGCACGGCGGGCGGGGCCCGGCTCGGGTACCGAAACGGTCATCGTCTTACCCCCTTACCCGGCGGCGTGGCGGATGCGCGGATCGACCAGGGAGTAGGCCAGGTCGACCACCAGGTTGGTGATCACGACCACCACGCCCGCCACCACCGTCACCGCCATGATCACCGGGTAGTCCCGGCCCATGGCCGCCTCCACCGCCAGCCGGCCCATGCCGGGCCAGGCGAACACGCTCTCGGCGATCACCGAGCCGCCCAGCAGGGCGGGGATCAGCAGGCCCAGCATGGTCAGCACCGGGATCATCGCGTTGCGCAGGGCGTGGGCCAGGATCACCCGGGCCGGCCCCGCGCCCTTGGCCCGCGCCGTGCGGATGAAGTCCTGGTGCAGGACCTCCAGCAGCGACGACCGCACGAAGCGCAGGATGTTGGGCAGGATCACCAGCATCAGGACGAAGGACGGCATGATGAGGTGCACCAGCCGGTCGGCCAGGGAGAACTCCGCGCCCACCGTGGCCATGCCGCCGCTGGGGAGCAGGTTCCACCGCACCGACAGGGCCATGATCAGCAGGATGCCGAACCAGAAGTCCGGCACCGACACCCCGAAGGTCGAGATCAGGGTGGCGGCGTGGTCGATCCACGATCCCCGGCGGAGGGCGGCGGCGACGCCCAGTGCCAGCCCCACGGCGAGGGAGAGCGCCAGGGTGGCGGCCGCCAGGACCGCGGTGTTGCCCAGGCGCTCCAGCACCAGGGGCATCACCGGCTCGCGGCTGTTCATGGACTGGCCGAAGTCGCCCTGCAGGGCGTCCCCCAGCCAGCGCACGTAGCGGACCGGCAGGGGCTGGTCGAGGCCCAGCTGGCGCATCAGCGCCTCCCGCTGCTCGGCCGTGGTCTCCATGCGCATGACGGCGCCAGGCCCGCCAGGGGCCAGGTTGACCAGAAGAAAGGTCACCACGGTGATCACCCACAGGACCACCAGCCCCTGCAGCAGGCGCCGGCCGGCGTAGCGCAGGGATGCCATGCTGATCGCACCTCCCCCCGCCCGGATGCGGCGGGCCACGATGGGGTTCCATGCCGTCGGGGAACCTGCGCCAGACGGACCCGCCGAACCCGCGGAACCCGGCGGATGCTTGGGACCCGGCCAAGGCGAAAGCCGTGTGAAACCGGCCGAGGAACGCCTCCCCCGGAGGAACCGGCCGGCGGGCCGGTTCCTCCGGATGGCGATGCGATGCGGGCCCGGCTCAGCGGGTCTTGTACCACTCGTCCACGTACAGGCCCTTGACGGCGTAGCTGCCGGGCGGCACGTGCAGCGCCTTGTTGTAGACCACGATGCTCTCGGGCCACCACAGGTAGAGGTAGGGCAGCTCGTCGGCCATCAGCTTCTGGGCCTCGGCGTAGATGGCCTTGCGCTCCTCCTCGCTGGTGGCGGCGCGCCCGCGGCGCAGCAGGTCGTCTAGGGCCGGGTTGCGGTAGTTGGGGATGTTGTTGCCCCGGCCCGCCGCCTCCGAGGCATAGTACGGGTAGACGTCGGGGTCCGCCGGCGTGGACCACCAGGCCAGGGTCGCCTCGTAGTCCCGGTTGACGATGGCCTTCTCGATGTAGCTGTTCCAGTCGAGGACGTCGACGTCGACCTGGATGCCCAGGTCCTTCCACCACTGCTGGACCAGCAGGGTGGCGGGCACCAGCTGGCGCATCTGGGCCGCGGTCATCGTGATGTGGAAGGGCTTGCCGTCCTTCTGCAGGATGCCGTCGGGCCCCGGCTTCCAGCCGGCCTCCGCCAGCAGGGCCTTCGCCTTCTCAGGATCGTAGGGATAACGGGCCACGTCGCCGTTGTAGTACTCGGCCTGCAGGGGCGGGATGGGGCCCGTGGCCACCTGGCCGTAGCCCTTGACCAGGTTCTCGATCATCGCTTCCTTGTCGATGGCGTACGAGAGCGCCTGGCGCACCCGCTTGTCCTGGAAGCGGGGGTCGTCCTGGTTGAGGGCGACGAAATAGTAGACGTTGGTCAGCACCCGCTCCAGCTGCAGGTTGGGGTTGTTCTGGAGCTTGTCCAGCAGGGTCGGGTCGTCGATGGACAGCATGTCGACCTCGCCCGCCAGCAGCTGGGCCACCTGGGCGTTCACGTCCGGGACGATGCGGAAGACCACGTCCTTGACCTTGGGCTTCTCGCCCCAGTAGTGCGGGTTGGGCACCAGGCGCACGTGGGAGCCGGAGACGTACTCGGCCACCATGAAAGGCCCCGTGCCGACGGGGTTCTTCTTGTTGAACTCGTTCAGGCTCCACGGGTCCTCGACGCCCTCGAAGACGTGCTTGGGCAGGATGCCCGCGTAGTACGCCAGATACGAGGGCAGCGAGGCGAAGGGCTCCTTGAGGTGGAACTCGACGGTGTGGGGGTCGACCGCCACCACCTTCTCCACCGCCTTGTACTCGCTGCTGTGGTTGGCGCCCAGGTCCGGATTCAGGACGATCTCGTTGAAGGTGAAGGCCACGTCGTCGGCGGTGAAGGGCTGGCCGTCGGACCACTTGACCCCTTCCCGCAGCTTGAAGGTCCACACCAGGCCGTCGTCGGAGACGCTCCACTCGGTGGCCAGGTGGGGCACCGGCTTCATGTGCTCGTCCCACCGGGTCAGGCCGGGGAAGATCATCTCGTTGATGATGTTGGATTCCGCATAGGCATTGGGGTGCCACGGGTTGAAGGTCGGGTCCGCCGGGGTCACCAGGGTGACCGTGGCGTTGGGGTTGTAGGCCTCGCCGCCCCCGCCGCCTCCACTGCCCACGCTGCCCCCGGCACCGCCGCTCCCGGTTCCTCCCGCGCCGCCGCCCCCACCGCTGCCGCAGGCCGCCAGCAGGGTGGCAGCGGCCACCAGCAGGGCCGCTGCGATCCGGGCCAGGGAACGCCTCCTGCTCCGGTATGGCCCGGCGGCGCCCCCGGATCCACGCCCCGCGGTGGACCCGGCCGGCCGGCCGCCGGCTTCATCCCATCGAACCGCCATGATGCATGCCCCTTTCGTTTGGTGAAGAACCCGTCGCGTGGTGAAGAACCCGTCGCGTCGAACCCATACCCCTGGGTCCTCTGGTGTCAAAGCCGGGCGCCGGCCCCCGCCCCCGAGGATCTGCGCGCGCCCTCCCCCCTCAGCTCCTGGCCCCCGGGCCCGCCGCGCTGACCGCCCCGGCATAGCCCAGCTGCCGGGAGATGTCCCGGGCCGCCAGCCGCACCAGCTCGCCCAGATGCTCAAGCCGCTCGGGAGGAATACGCAGCGACGGCCCGCCGGCGCTCACCCCGGCCACCACGCGACCCCGGGCATCGAAGATGGGCGCCCCCACGCCCCGTGCCCCGGCCTCGATGTCCTCGTCGCTGATGGCGTAGCCGCGCCGCCGGATCTCGGCCAGCTCGGCCCGCAGCTGCTGGGGGTCGACCACCGTCTTGGGCGTGTACCGGGGGAGGAAGGGCAGCATGTCCAGCACCCGTGCCTGCTCGGCTTCGGGCAGGAAGGCCAGCATAGCCTTGGGCACGGCTCCCGCGTGCAGGGGGCTGCGCGCCCCCAGGGGCGTGGCCAGGCGCAGGCCCGCCGGGCCATCCCGCCGGTCGATGACCACCGCCATGCCGTCGACCAGGGCGATCAGGTGCACCGTCTCCCCCGTCTCCGCCGCCAGCCGGTCCAGGATCGGCTGGGCCAGCCGGATCAGGGAGCGCTCTTCCGCCGCCAGCACCGCCAGGCTCAGCAGCATGGGCGTCAGCACATAGCGCCCGTGCTCTCCCAGCCGGACCAGGCCATAGGCCTCCAGCGTCTTGAGGCAGCGGAAGCACTGGTTCTTCCCCAGCCCGGTGATCCGGGCCAGCTCGGCCAGGCTGTGCTCGTGGGGCGGTTCCCGGAAGGCGAAGAGCACGTCCAGGGCCTTGATGACCGCCTGGATCACGTAGCCGTGGCCCGGCCCGGCCGGTGACTGGGGCACCGGCCGGGGCGCCGGCTGCGGCACCGGCCGGGCGCCCTGCTCCCCCGCCATGGGCACCAGACCTCCTTTCCACAAGGGCTTGCCACAAGGGCTTGCATGGGGCTGAACCGCATCGGTTGATCTGTTCAACCACCGCGGTCCAGTCAACCGCCGGATTAGTCGCTACCGATTCGCCTCACCTTCGCCGGTTCCTGCTGGCTGCCCGGAGGATTTCGAAAAATTTTTTGCCTCAGGCGACGACCAGCAGGAGGAGCCGGCATCCCCACGCCGAATCCGAGGCACATCGCTCAGTCAAATTGTTTGATTTAGTCAAACAAAGGAGGTGAGGCGGCATGCGCGCCCGGATCAACGGGGTCGAGCTGGTCTACGAGGTGTTCGGCGAGGGGATCCCCCTGCTCACCCTGCACGGAGGTCCCGGGCTGGGCAGCCGGGCCGGCGACCGGGAGGCGTTCATGCCCTTCACGGAGCTGGGGCTCCAGCTGGTGTGCTTCGACCAGCGGGGATCCGGCGAGTCGGAAGGGGCGCCCCCGTACAGCCACGAGCAGTGGGTGGCGGATATCGAAGGGCTCCGGCAGCACCTGGGCCTGGGCAAGATGGTCCTGGCCGGCGGCTCCTACGGCGGCCACCTGGCCCTGGAGTACGCCCTGCGCTACCCGGAGAACCTCTACGCACTGATCCTGCGGGACACCGCCGCCAGCAACCGCTACCAGGAGAAGGCGGTCCAGGCGGCCCTGGCCCGCAACCTGCCCGGCGTGGACCGCGCCATGCTGGCCCGGCTCTTCGCCGGCCAGGTCTACGATGACGAGGACTTCCGCGCCTGCTACGAGGCGATCATGCCCCTGTACGAGGTCAACTTCGATCCTGAGCGGGCCCGGGCCAAGCTGGAGCGGATCCGCTTCCGCCACGAGACCCACAACTGGGCCTTCTCCCGCAACCAGCCCCGATATGATCTGACGAACCGGCTGCACGAGATCCAGGTGCCCACCCTGGTCCTCTGCGGCCGCCACGACTGGATCACGCCCCTGGAGGCCTCGGAGGAGATCGCCCGGCTCATGCCCAGGGCACGGCTGGTGGTGTTCGACCACAGCGGTCACTCGCCCCAGGTGGAGGAGCCGGAAAAGTTCCGCCGGGTGGTGCGGGAGTTCCTGCTGGAGGTCGTGCCCGGGCTCAAGGGCTAGCCTGGCTTCCGGGGGCGGAGGGTGGCGGCGGCGGACGGCGGGTCCCACCCCGCTGCGGAGCAGCCGCGGCGGGCGCAAGCCCGGCGAGCGGACCGGACGCGTGGAGCTTGAAAGGCTTGACAGCGCCTGGAGAAAGGAAGTTGCCCGTGAGCAACAGCATGCCCGAACCCGCGGCGGGTGCCGCCGCGGCGGGTTCGACCGCCAAGAGGAAGAAGTACGACGGCTACCGTTCCTTCCAGTTCCTCGAGCCGGGGGTCGACTACCGGCCCTTCCAGCTGGCCAGGGAGATCGGCCGGGTCTCCCCCTACGTGGTGGAGGTGTCCGACGCCCAAGAGCAGCGGGTCCAGCGGCTCCTGGCGGAGAACGTGGTGATCTCCCTCCACGAGCACCTGATGGTGATCCCCGAGGACGTGGGACAGGTCTTCGACTACATCCGCGAGGGCCGGATCTTCACCGGGTACGAGGGCCTGGCGGCTTCGGGGCTCGATGCCGTGTGCGAGAACTTCCTCAACGGCGCCGCCACCATCACCTCCAAGATGGGGTGGAAGTGGACCGACATCATCCACGACATCGGCATGCGGTTCGCCGACCTGGCCCACCAGGACTTCGTCATCCGGGCGGAGCGGGTCGACGACATCCTGCGCGCCCACGCCGAGGGCCGGGTCGCCCTGATCCCCAGCCTGGAGGCGGCGACGCCCATCGAGAACGAGCTGGACCGGCTCGATGTGCTGTACGGCCTGGGGATCCGGATGATGGGCATCGCGTACAGCGAGGGGAACGCCCTGGGGTGCGGCCTGCGGGAGCCGCGGGACGGCGGGCTGACGGTGTTCGGCCGACAGGCCGTGGAGCGGATGAACAAGCTGGGCATCGCCATCGACGTGTCCCACTCGGGCGACCAGACGGCTCTCGATACGATCCGGTTCAGCAAGAAGCCGGTCTTCATCACCCACGCCGGGGCCCGCGCCCTGTGGCCCAGCCGGCGGCTCAAGCCCGACGAGGTGATCAAGGCCTGCGCCGAGCGGGGCGGCGTGATCGGCATCGAGGCGGCGCCCCACACCACCCTGACCCGCAACCACCCCGAGCACAGCATCGAGTCGGTGATGGAGCACTTCGAGTACTGTGTGGAACTGGTGGGCATCGACCACGTGACCTTCGGGCCCGACCTGCTCTTTGGCGACCACGTGGCCCTGCACAAGGCCTTTGCCGCCCACCTGTCCATCGGCGCCAGCCACGCCAAGGGCGAGGACTTCCCCCGCGTGCCCTACGTGCGGGGGCTGGAGAACATCGCCGAGGCGTGGCCCAACATCGTTCGCTGGCTGGTCAAGCACCACTACTCCGACGACGAGATCAAGAAGGTGATCGGCGGTAACACCCTCCGCGTGCTGCGGGAGGTCTGGCACGGGTAGGCTTCCGGCGGCGAGCGGCAGCGAGCCGCGGCGCGTGGCGGGGAGCCGCGCCGAGCGGCGGCGAAGAAGCGAGGGAGCGCCGATCCGGGGCGTGTCGCGGGAGCGGACGCGGACCCGTTAACCGGGGCGGGGATCGTGGCAGGGGTGGCGGGTCTGGACCCGCGCGCCGGGGTAGGAGGGGTCAGGATCGCAGCAGGGGGGCGGCCGAAGGTTCGGGCCACCCGACGTATCGGGGCCGGCATGCCCCGGGGCGTCAGGATCGCAGCAAGGGGGCGGTTGGAGGGCCGCCTCCCTGCTGCGGCCCCTGCCGAGAGTTCAGCGATCGCGCTGGTGGGCCGCCAGTTCCTCGCACCGGTTCAACCACCGGTTCACGCTTTCGATACCTTTCGTGAGGAACCAGCGCACGCCTTCCCATTTGTAGTCGAGGTACCGGTGCGCCAGGGTATTCCTCAATCCGGCGAGAGTCGCCAGGTCCTGCGCCAGATCCTCCGACGCCAGCTCGGCCGCCGCGAGGGCGAGCATGATCTCCCGGTACGTCCCGGGCGTAGGCCGGCCCAGCGACGACAGCAGAATCTTACTGATCTGAACCTCCCCACGGCTAAAGCCGGGGGGTTCTAAGGGGAAGAACCGAGGGCATGGGCCACGACGGGATCGCGCAGATCCATGATGGCGGGAAGGACAAGGCCTTTCCACTCGACCGCCCCGCCCCGCCAACGGATGCCGGCATGGTTGGACTTGCCTTCCACCGCGTCCATCTGCCGGCGGCCTTTGAACCGGGGCCGGCCGCGCTGACCGAGCAGCCAAGCATCGACGGCCTTAAAGGCGCGGGAGGCGAGCTTCTGGGCCACATGCACATCCAGATGGGCTTGGAAGGCCCGCTGGCGCAGCCGCACGGCGTATCGCTGCAGCGCCGCGTCCGTGAACGCCACGGACTGGCGGGCCGTGCCGAACGCGGCGGTTCGCGCTTCGCCCCTCGGCAGCTGACACGCTTTGCGATAGACTCGCCGCTCCTTCAGAAGCCGCGCTCGTTTGAACGCTTCTCCCAGGCAAGCGTTGTACACCTGCCGCGCCGCCTTCAAACGGACATTCAGCCGGCGGGCTTGAGCGGGGGTGACGCACAAGGGGATCTCACAGAAAAAGGAAGGGGTGCGTTCAAACCCGTTTCTGTTGTTCAATATATTGCTTGTTAACTGCAAGCGGCGCACCCCCTACCGTGGCAACGACGTAGCTGTTCGTCCAGCGCGTGGGCAACTGGCTCCTCAGCCACGGGGATTCCTGGCGAAGAATGCGCGACGACCGCCCCTCCATGAGCCGAACCAGCCGATGAATTCCGAACTGACGATCCACTTGGACAAGGAGGTGGACATGATCCGGCATGACTTTCATCTCGATCATCTCAGCCTGCCGTTCACGGGCGACTTCGCGAAGGATAGCTTTCAAGTGATCATCGACTCCATCAACCAGAACCCGCCGACGGTACTTCGGGCACCACACGACATGATACTGGCAGGAGTACACTACACTGCGGTCCGACTTGAATCTCCGTCGCATAGTTGGATTATGCCACACGGCGACATAGAACCGAGAAGCCTACCGGCGGCTTATCCCCAGGGCTAAAGCCCGGGGCTTGCGCCGCCCATGTTTCTGGTCAAGCAACGCATTCGCAACGTTCTCTATGATGCGCTCCACGATGCGGCGGGCGTCCCGGTCGGACTGGTACTGCAGCCATGTAAGTTCTCTGTACCGCTGTAAGTCATCAAGTTCTTGCCGCGCAAAATCAATGCGGACCCTGATTCCGTGCTGCTGCGAAGGAGTAAGGTTCACCGCCGTGCCTCCTTCGCGGCCCGCCGCCGTTCCTTCCAGAACGAATCCAGAAAAAGCCGGAAGTCCTCGGCTTGGCGGTCCACATCCAGGACGAATTCCAGTTCGGCGTATGCGTCCCGGGTAAGGAGCGGAATACCGCGGACGGCCTCCTGCGCCACGAGGGGGTTGCCGTCGTTCAGAACCACCAGGTCAACCGGGCGGTGGACGGCCTGCTCAAGGCGAAGCTGAAGGGCCGAAAAGCGCTCGAAGTCGGGACGGGCCCGCATCCAGACGGCCACGTCGACGTCCGAATCGGTGCGGTCCTGGCCCCGGGCCACCGACCCGAAGAGCCAGGCCGATCGCACATCTTCTTCTTGGATCAGAACGGCGCGAAGCCGCCGGATGAGGTCCTCAAGATGCTGCGGCTGCGCCATGCCCGCTCCCCGCCTTTCGGTTGCACCGTTTCACCGGAACGGTCCATGGAGGAGGCCGCCAATCCCCGGACCAAGTCGCTTACTTCCAGCATACCACCACGAACGGCCGGGCTACGGCCTGACCGGTTTGTTCGTTATCACGCGGCCCGGGCGGCCGCGATAGCGGCCGCGGCAAAGCGGTTGTACGACGGCCTGACCGGTTTGTTCGTTGTCACCGCGGACCCGGTACGCGTTGACCGACGGTTCAGCCTTCGACCGCCGGCGATCTCGCCCGCGCCGGCGCGGCGGGCCATCGTACCGGTGCCGATTGACGTCCCGGCATAGCCCAGGTAGCCTGGCGAGGGATCGACCGACCCGGGTCACCCAGCAGCGAATCCCCATGGGCGTCTCGAAGGAGCGCACTGATCCAGGAGCTCATTTATACAAACGAAGTCAGCCGAGGGGGCCCGCCCATGTCCCTGAAGAACCAGCCGCCCTCGGGCGTGCCCGCCGGCGGCACGAACCCGGGGGCCCCATCCCCCAGGGGTCCGAACCCGGAGGGGCATAACCAGGGCGACCCGGACCCGGAGCGCAAGCACCAGGACCTGGTGGATGACCCGTCCTGGCGCGAGGAACTCCTCGCCGCCCGGACCCGCATCGCCGGCATCGCCGTCCGCACTCCCCTGATCCCCTCCCCGGCGCTGTCGGAGCGGCTCGGAGCGGAGGTCTACCTCAAGCTCGAGACCCTCCAGCCCACGGGCTCCTTCAAGCTCCGCGGCGCGGCCAGCAAGGTGGTGCGCCTGGCGGCATCGGATCGACCCGGCCACGGCAGGCCGGCGGGTGCCCCGGCGTCGGACCCGGCGCCCCTTCGCCCCGTCCCCGGCGTCGTGACCTTCTCCACCGGCAACCACGGCCGGGCGGTGGCCTACGTGGCCCGGCGGCTGGGCCTGCGGGCCGTGGTGTGCGTCTCCGAGGGCGTCCCGCCCGTCAAGCTGGAGGCCATCCGCCGCCTGGGCGCCGAGCTGGCCTTTGCCCCCACCCAGGACGACGCCGAGGCCCTCTGCGCCCGGCTGGCCGCCGAGCAGGGGCTGGTGCCGGTTCATCCCTTCGACGACCCCGACGTCATCGCCGGCCACGGCACCGTGGGGCTGGAGATCCTGGACGACTTGCCGGACGTGGACGCGGTCATCGTCCCGCTCTCGGGCGGCGGGCTGCTGTCGGGCGTGGGGCTGGCCCTGTGGCACTTCGCGCCGGGCGGGGTGGCTCGCCCCCAAGGCATCCTGGCCCCTGGCGGCAGGGCGAGCTCACGGCCGGCGGCCGCTGCCGGCGCAAGGCAGTCCGTTACGGCCCCTCAGCTCATTGGCGTCTCCATGGAACGGGGGCCGGTCATGTTCCACAGCCTCCGCGCCGGCCGCCCCATCACCCTGCCCGAAGAACCCAGCCTGGCCGACAGCCTGCTGGGGGGCATCGGCCTGGACAACCGGTGGACCTTCCAGTTGGTGAGCGAACTGGCCACCGATGCCGTGCTGGTCTCCGAGGAGGCCATCGCCCGGGCCATGACCTTCATGCTGGAAGAACACGGCCTGCTGGTCGAAGGCGGTGCAGCCACCGCCGTGGCGGCCCTTATGGAAGCGGCAGCCACGCCGCCGGACAGCAAAGCGTCCGACCGGCACGTCCCGTCCGACCGGCGCGTCCAGTCGCTACGCGGCGTGTTCCCCTGGCGTCCCGAGGGCCCCCTCCCCAAGCCCCGCCGGATCGTGGTCGTGGTGACGGGGCGCAACGTGGATCCCCGGCGCGTGGTGAGCGGTTAACCTCTTCTGCGGATCCACAAACGCCGGCATTCCTCCACCCCGAGCACCCCGAGCCGTCAGATCACCGCCGCCTCCAGGATAAAAAGCCGGGGTTTCGTGGGCGCCGCCTCGAGCCGGGCCCGCACGCCCAGGGGCAAGGTGAACATTGGGTCGGTGTGGCCAAAGTCGAAGTCGACCGCCACCGGAAAGTCGTAGCCGCGAACGGCCCGCAGGACGATCTCCTCTAGGGGATCATCTTCCGAGAACCCCACCCGCGGGTGGAACCGGCCGAGCACCAGACCTGCGATGCGCGAAAACACGCCCATATGTCGCAGCTGCGTCAGCATGCGGTCGATGGTGCCGGGGTGCTCGCTCTCATCTTCTTCCAAGCAGAGGATCACACCGTCGACCCGCGGCCACCAGGGGGTTCCCGCCAACAGGAGCAGCGTGCCGGCGTTGCCGGCCAGGATGGGCCCTTCGGCCTGGCCCGGGCGCAGGGTGCGCGGTCCCGGATTGGGCACGTAGCGACGGGGCCGGTCGTCTTCGACGTCCCAGCGCAGGTGCTCCGCCGTCCACTCCGGAGACGGGGTCAGTTCACCAGGCGGTTCGGCCTGCATGGTGACCCGCCGCAGATGCTCCCACGTATACGGATGCACCCCGCCGTATTCGCCGAACTGGGGCATCAGGGCCGGACCCAGCACGGTCACCAGGCCCGTACGGGCATGAAGGGCGACGTGCAGGGCGGTAATGTCGCTGTAACCGATGAACAGCTTCGGATGCCGGGCGATGTACTCGTAGTCCAGATCTTCCAGCAGGTGGTGGGAGTTGTAGCCACCGATGGTGTTGATGATGGCCGTGACGTCCGGATCCCGCCAGAGATCATGCAGATCGCCCAGCCGTTGTTCGGGCGTCCCCGCCGTGTGGCCGTGGCGGGCCGTGACATGCGGCGCTGGTCGCGGCCGAAAACCGATCCGCTTCAGTTCCTCGAGACCTCGCCGGTAGCGACGGGGGCACTCGGCCGCCACCGGTGCCGACAGGGACACGACGCCCACCGTGTCGCCCGGGCACAACCGCACGGGCTTGCGTAACACGGCGTTCCAATCCCTTCCTCAGTTCTGCCGTTCCGACTGGGCGGCCACACGACCGATGGCGTAACCGCCCCAGGCCACCCCGAAGAGAACCAATCCCATGGGTACGGCCCAGCCGAAGAGCTTGGCGGTGTCGCTCACGCCCGGGGCCCCAACGGCCGCCGGTCCCGCTTCGGCCAGGTAACGGACCAGCAGAAAGCCGACCAGCCATAGGGCGTTGACGGCGCCCGTCACTTCAATCCGAGTCATGCACGCCGTCCCTCCTTCCCACCTACCGGCTTCGCGGCACCTGCCACGGTCGAACGGACGACACCGGAGCACCACCCATATTAGAAAGTGGAGGCGCATCGACGCCGGTAGCAGCGCCCCTGCCAACGGCCGCCGGTCCGGTACCGGATCGCCCCCGGTTTCCTCGGCTTGGCGCTAACGCGGCCGCCTCAGCGGCGCCGGCCCCGCCTGCCGCGTGGCCGCGGCCTGTTCGACCCCCGGCCAGCGGCCGGTCCTGAGCTCGTCCACCAGATTGAACAGGTAATCGCGGAAGTCGGGAGCCAGCTCCGGCCGCATCAGGGCAAACTCCACCGTGGCCTGCAAGAAGCCCAGCTTCTCCCCCACGTCGTAGCGACGGGACCGGGTCTGGTAGGCGTAGACCGCCTGGTCCCGGGCCAGCAGCCGCAAGGCGTCGGTCAGCTGGATCTCGTCGTTCTTGCCCCGGCCCACTCGCTCCAGCAGGTCGAAGATATCGGGCTCGATGATGTACCGGCCGACGATGGCCAGATTGGAGGGCGCTTCGGCGGGATCGGGCTTTTCCACCATGTCCCGCACGCGGTAGAGGCCGTCCCCCACCGGCTCCCCCGCCACCACGCCATAGCGCCGCACCTGTTCCCGCGGCACCTCCCGCACCGCCACCACGCTGGCGCCCGTCTCGCGGTAGCGGGCCATGAGTTCGGCCAGGGCCGGTTCTTCCCCGATGAAGATCTCGTCGCCCAGGAGGACGGCGAAGGGCTCGTCGCCCACGTGGCGGCGGGCCTGCAGGACGGCGTGGCCCAGGCCCAGGGGCTCCTTCTGCCGGACGAAGTGCACGTCCGCCAGGTCAGCGATATAGCGCACCCACTCCAGCATCTCGTCCTTGTTGCCGCGCTCCAGGTGCCACTCCAGCTCGATGGAGCGGTCGAAGTGGTCTTCGATGGCGCGCTTGCCGCGCCCGGTGACGATCAGGATGTCGTCGATCCCGGCGGCCACCGCCTCTTCGACCACGTACTGGATGATGGGCTTGTCGACCACGGGCAACATTTCCTTGGGCTGGGCCTTGGTGGCCGGCAGGAAGCGCGTGCCCAGGCCGGCCGCCGGGATCACGGCCTTGCGGACGGTACGTGGCAAGGGACGAACCCCCCAACTTCAGGCGACGGTGTCGCCGGCCCACGAGGCCGGCGCATCCGTTGGTTTCCTATCCCACATGCTTGCAATTCGGGGCGTCAAGCAGCCGTTCCTCTCGCCGGTTTTGCGTCCTCCAGTCGAAGCTTCCTCATCCATCGGTGACATCTTGGAGACCGCGCTACCGCGGCTCCCGGCCGGCGGCCGCCGGTGCCGGCGCCTGCATCCCCACGCCGCCCCGGGCCAGTTCCTGCAGCTTCCGTTCCAGGATACCCAGGGCCTGGCGGAGCCCCTCGATACTGTCTTTCCCCGCCACCAGGACCCCGTCGCGGGTGGCCGCCAGGACCAGATCCCGAACCCCCATCACCACCGCGGGCAGTTCCTCGGTCAGGACCGTGACCCCGGAGGAACCTTGCACCACCGCGGGCGCCGTGCCCAGCACCACGTTGCCGTGTTCGTCCCGAATGCCGTGGCGGTCGACGGCCAGCCAGGAGCCCAGGTCGTCCCAGGCGAAGCCCGCGCGGATGCAGAGGATGCGGCGTGCCCGCTCCAGGACGGCGTAGTCGACGGAGATGGATGGCAGGGCCTCCCAAACGGTGGCCCAGGCCTCCCGCGGCTCGCCCGCTGCCACCCGAGCGGCCAGTCGTGCCAGTTCGGGCACCACCCGCTCCAATTCTGAAAGGAATATGGCATTCTGCCACGCGAACATGCCGCTGTTCCAAAGATACCGGCCCGACGCCAGGAAGGCCGCCGCCTGTTCGGGCCCGGGCTTCTCGACAAACCGGCGAACCCGGAAGGGGCCGGCGCCCGGCGCCAGGGCCGGTTCGTCCAGTTCGACGTAGCCGTACTGCGTTTCGGGCCGAGTGGGCTCGATGCCGAAGGTCACGAGGCCGTCGCATGCGGCTGCGGCGGCTAGCGCCCGGTCGGCTGCCTCGGTAAAGGCCCCCACCCCGGAGACGTAGTGGTCGGCGGGAAGGACCAGCACCGCCGCATCGCCGTACCGCCGGGCGATCAGGCCCGCGGCCAGGGCTAAGGCGGGAGCCGTGTTCTTCGCCGACGGCTCGATGACCAGGTGGCCGGTAGGGAGTTCGGGCAGGGCGTGCCGCGTCAGCTCCACGTAGGGCGCCCCTGTGACCACCCACACGTCGACGACGCCGGGCACCGCCCGGGCTCGTTCCCACGTGGCCTCAAGGAGCGTCCTGCCGCCGAAGAGCCGCAGGAACTGCTTGGGCCGTCGGGGCGTGCTTGCCGGCCAGAGCCGGCGCCCCTCGCCTCCGGCGAGGATGACGGCTACGCGAGGCAACCCGGGCATCGTCCCTCTCCCTTCTGGGCAGTGAATGGGTTTTGCCGGGCGATTCCTTGAGGCAGGATCCACCGACGCTCGGATGCCGTACCGCAGTGCGGGACGCACCGCACCGTGTCACCATGGACCAGGCGGGAATCCGGCTCGATGACGGGCAACAATGGACCCCAGAAACCGGTATACAAATTCACCCAGGTCCTTTATCCACGGACCATGCCCGCAATTCCCGCCACCAGCCAAACCCGTTCTTGCTCAAGCTTACCGTCCCGGGGGGTGACAGGCAACGTCATGGTGGTTGTGTTCGCCACCGTTTTGGAGGCTTGCCAGGCGGCCAACCGGCCGGCCCCCGGCTTTGACCCCGGGCCTATGCCGCATCGGAGGCGGCCCAACTCGCCCGCGAGGTGGTGGACTATTGTGCAGGTCAGGGTTTGGAGGCTGGACCTCGACGCCGTCCTCACGCAGTTGAGGTCCTGGGCAACGGACCTGCTGCAATGCAACCCGGCGGTCCAGGCCGTCGTGCTGTTCGGGTCGCTGGCCCGCGGTGACGCAACGGCCCATAGTGATGCCGATGTACTGGAACATCCCGTTTGATCAGCGGTACCGGTTCCTCAAGCCACCATCCATCGGCGTGCCGGTGGACATCTTCCCGTATTCGAAACATGAGGTCGAACAAATGCTACGGGAACGCTGGGGGATGGTGTTACCGGCCCTCCGGGACGGGATCGTGCTCGGGGAAAACAACGGAGCGTGGTCGGGTATTGCCGCTCTGGCGTCCCGGCCCGAGGACACGTAACGGATCCCCTGCTGTCCCGGCGTTCCTGTCCGGACCTCATTGGGCCGGCTCCTCCCCTTGCACGGCGACCGCCACAGGCGGCTGGCCCTTGACCACCAGCTCCCCGACCAACCGCAGGTCGTAGGGCACCCCTTCGCTACCACGGGCCGCCGACCAGCCTTGGATCCGGATGGCCTCCTGCCGGGCGATCTCGCCTGCGAAGTCGGCCAATTGCAGCCAATCGCCCTGGGCCACCACTTCGACGGTGACGGTCCCGTAGGCCGCATCCGCCGGCGGGCTGGAGCTCCCCGGCTGCGGCGTGGCGGAGTCGCCCGACGCTGTACCGGCCGGTTGACCGGAATTTCCGCCCGCGGCACCGGGACTCTCCCCGTCTTGCCCGGCCGGACTCCGGACAGGCTGGTAGGGCCCGAACACCACCGACGACAGCCGCACACCGGCCGCCGCAGCCTGGGTCTGCAGCCGCGTGACCACACCGGGCAGGTCCTCGACGGATACCAGGCCCTCCTCGGCTTGCTGCACCTGCTCGCGCAGCCCGGGCAATTGGGACGCCACCTGGCGGAGACCGGCGGCAGCTCCCTGCGCCTCGACCGCCGCCTGCCAGGCTTCCCCCACCCGTGCCCGCAGGACGAGCCAGCGCTCCACCTCCGGGGCCAGCATCAAGGGCGCAAAGGCCAGGCCGAAGGCCACCGCCACCAGCAAAAGCCACGGTGCCAACCGGATCCAAGGCGACCGGTGGGCTACCAGTCCCGAACGGAGACCCACCCACAACGGCGCGGAACCGCCGGATCCCCGCCCGCGACGGCGGGGACCCTGGCCCGGCGGGCCGCCCGGACCGGGGCCCGCGGCCACGGGCCCCTGGGCAGCCTCCAGCCAGGCCGGCCCTTCAAACCCCACCGTCATGGCCGAACATCTCCTTTAACCAGCCTTCAAACTGGAAGCTCACCGGCCCGCTCCCCAGGGACGAACCGGCCTCACCGGCGACCGCCTCCGAGCCCGTCTCCGCAGCCGTCGCCACTCGGACGTAGGCGAAGAACCCGCCCCGTTGCAGGGACCGGGCATACTGCTCCACCGCCTGGTAGGAGGGCGCCACGCCCGACAGGACCACCCGGCCTTCCTCGGCCAGGTTGGCGCTGGTCAAGCTGCTGCCCGGCGGGAGGGTGGCGGACAGGTGCCGGAGCAAGGCGTCTGACGCCACATACCCCGGGGGAAGGGATTGCAGGATTTCAAGCCGGGCGGTGAGCTCCGCCCGCTCCTGGATGCTGGGTGCGTAACGGGCCGCCTCGGCGCGCCAGCGGGCTTCATCGTCCTGCAAGGCCAGAATTTGGCGTTCCGTGCCGTCGTTGTGCAAGGTGATGCCTGTCCACGCAAGCACCATGGCAAGGTCTACTAGGGACACCAGCACCAGCAGCGCCACCGCTATCGCCACGACCCGCGCCCGCCGGGCGGGCAGCGCCGGCTGCAGCAGGTTGAAGGCCGGGACGACAAGTCCTCCCCGTTGTCGCCGCGACCTTCTTCCCTCCGAGGGCCAACGCACCCGGTTCATCCCTCCACCTCCTGCCGCCCGGCGTTCGTGCCGCACCCGGGGCCGGGAAGGGTTGTATGGCCCGCCACCGTCGATCCGGCGGGAGCCGGAGCGGTCGTGGGGACTTTGTCGTTGGCGCCGCCGAGGCGTGCCACCCCGAGGCCCGGGGCTGCGTCGCCCGGCAGCCCGGCAGTCGCCGTGAACGTCACCCCGGCGGTTCGCGAGACCGTGGAACAGGCCACGGCGGCGGCAGGCTCGTGGGTCGGGTCCGCCCCACCATCGCCCGAGCTGCCGTGGACCCCTGAGGTCGCCTCGCGCCGGGGCCATGACCGGCCCCGCGACCGAGCCCACCGCACGGCGTGCCAGAGCGCTAGGCCCGCGGCTAGCCATCCTTCGGGAGGACACCGGTGCAACGATTCCGCCGCCACCCATGCCCAGCCGTCGAGCCCTTCGCTGCAGCCCGGCCGCTCACCATGATCGCGTTGAGGGAACGACGACCCGCTGCCGGCGCCGGCCTCACCGCCCGCCCCGAGCCCCGGCCCACCATCACGGCCCGGAGTCCTGGGTTCCCCCGGCACCCGCACGGTGTCCCCCACGGCCTCCGCCAGGAGCGTCACCAGCGCCGGCCACCGAGCGCCGCCGCCGGCCGCCCAGAGGACCAGCGGCGCACCGGCCGTTTCCTGGCGCGACCGGCGCAGCAGCCGGGCCACGTCGCCAAGCAGTTCCACCACCGACCCGCAACCGGAGAGAACCCCGGTATCGCCCGCCAGCTCCGCATCCTTAAGCCTGCGCAGTTCCGCCACCGGCACGGCCAGGCGGCCCGCCAGCTCCGTATCGATGGCGATCCCGCCCGCGGCGGAGCGGTGGAAGGCCACAGGACGCCCGTCAGGGTCCACCACGATCAGGCGGCTGGCCGTGGCACCCAGGTCGACCACACCGCAAGCGTGTCCGGCGGGAACCGTTATTTGGAGGAACCGGGCCACCCGCCACCAGGTCACCCACTCGGGCTCCAGGACTTGCGGCCGGATCCCGTGCTGCCGCAGGGCACGGAACCGGGCATCGACGGCGGGCACGGCGGCCCCGGCCACCACCACCTGTCCCCCCTCTGGGCCGCTCTCCAGGCCTGCCAAACGGCCCTGGCCGGCAGCCGCCGGCCCCGCGCCCTCGCCGGCCAGGAACCGCCCGCCGGCTGTCAACCCCGCCGCCGCATCGGGGATCACGACATAGTCAAAAATGGCGTCGTCGACCGGAAACGGCAGGATCCGCTGCAATTCCCACCGCAAGGCCGCAGCCAGCTCGCGGCGGGACACCGGCGGCAATGGAAGGACGCGAAAGATGGCCTCGTCGACGGGAAGGGATGCCGCCACCGGCCCCCGCCCGCCCTCCCGGACCGGTTCAACCCCCCCGGCAGGCGACCACCAGACCCAGCGCAGTCCCGTGGTGCCCAGATCGACCCCCCAACCGCCCCCACGAGCCAAGCGGCTCACGGTCCTCCCCCTCTCTGTTCCGCCCACTCCAGCTGCGCCAGCACGCCCACCCCGGGGAGGGTCCCGGCCAGCTCAAACAGGGGGCGAGCGGCGGCCGGGTCCGCCGTTACCTCCCACCGGGATAGGGCGACCAGACCTTGATCCCTTAGTTCCACATCGCCGCCTGACACCAGCGTTCCGCGGAAGGTGACAAGCCCGAAAGAGACCAAGCTGGATAAATCGACCGTGAGTTTGGGCTGCCCCGACGGGCCCGGCACGCGCAGGGGAGCGGCGTAGGCCACCAGGGTCCGAGCGGACGACAAATTGACCAGGCTGAAGGCACGCAGCGTGATGTCGTTGGAAGGGTCACGGGCTGCGTCGGGGCGTTTGGGGTCGTAGGTACAGCCCGGTACGCTGGACGGGCAGTCGGGCGTGTTGGTGTCCAGGGCCAGCAAGATCGCTGCCTCCTGCAGCCCCCATTGGGCCAGGTCCACGGTATCGACCGCAATCTCCTTGCCGGCCACCACGATGCCCCCGCCGGTGACGGCGCCCGCATTAACCCACGCCAGGGTGTTCACCTCGACGGCACCGGCCACCACCAGCATGGCCCCTGGCTTGACGGTGATGTGGTCGGCATCCAGGTCGCCGGTCACGCCCGCCCAGGGTGCCGTCACGTCCAGCCGTTGACACGCATGCTTCTGCACCTCATACCAACCCGACGTGGCCAGCTGGCACGTCCGGGACGTAAGGCGGGTCACCTGTGTCGGGTTGGGCACCTGTGCGGCCAAAGCTCCGTAGGTGAGGCGCGGCCACGGCACGGAGCCCTGTCGGGCGCCCCATGCCTTGTCCCCACCTTGGAGGGTGTCGGCATACAGAGCCTCGGGCGAAAACGCGATGGGAAGGCGGGGGTCACACAAGAGGCAATCCCGGTCGAGAATCAGATCGTCGCCGGCCACCACCGGACGAAAGAAAGCCGAATCCACGGTCATCCGTACCGTGCGGCGGCTGGCCGGGCGCGCCTGGGCCCAGCCTGTACTCTCGATGGTGTAGCCCGTGCCTCCGGTACTGCCCGCTGCGATCAGACGCACCCGGTACGTGCCGTTACCAGTCTGGCCCATGGCGGCCTCGCCCGCCAGGAAGGCCGCGTCACCAGCCAGCACCCGTTGCAATCCTTCCGCCAGCCCGGCTTCGGCCGCATAGAAGGCCGTCTGGGCCTCAGCCCGGCGGACCGCCAGGGTGGACGCCCGCGCCCAGAGCGTGCTGAGGACCGCGGCCAGCACACCCACGAGCGCCAGCGCCACCAGGGCGATGAGCAAGGCCTGTCCCGGATCCCCCCAGCGGGCGGCCGGGTCGCCCCGGGTGGCGGTGGCGACCCGGCTTGGCCCCATGACCGCCCTGGGGGCCGTTCCAGGGGACACCCTGCACTGGCCGCTCTGTTTCCGATCCGGGTCGGGGCGATGCTGCCACGTGGACAGTCCCGCAAGGCTCCTCTCCATGGCCCCTGCCCCCAGCCTGGGACAGCCCCCACACCACGACGAGACACCCTAGGATTCCAGTTCCTCGCGGCCGATTCGCACGATTCTGGTGTCCAACCGCGGGGTGGGTAGAACGCGGCAGCGGGGGCCATCCATACCACTGGCAACGGTACCGGCTTCTACGGCAGCCCCGGATTCCGCAGGGTCACCACCCGCCCCACGGCGACTGGAGCACCCGCACGCCCATACCCCGGCGTCATCGGCGGGGTTCCGGTCAGGGCGAAGGTCACCGCCCGGACCTCGCTACAGCGCGGCTGCCCGTTGCCGCCACACCCCGTGACGGGGCTCCCCCCCGTTCCCGTGTAGTAACCCCACGTGAGGGCGGTGACCCGTACCGCGGGAGCCAGGACGCGAGGGGAGGTCAGATCGGTCCCGGGGCAACTGGATGTCGCGGGCCGCGGCGCCGCGATGGGCTCGACGACCAGGCGACCTTGGGCACCCACGCGGATCACCCCGCGCCAGACCTGCATCCCATCCCGGACACCGCACAGGGTCACCGCCTCGTTCGTCCCCTGAGCCAAGGCCGGGCGACCGGCTGCCCCGGCCTGGCGCAACAGGGCGGCGACGGCATCCGCCGCCTGGTGCAGGGACGTCAACTGTTCCGTAGCAACGCTGGCTCGTGCCTGGACGGCGGCCGTCCACGCCAGCAACGCCGCCGCGGACGCCGCCACCAGGCCCCCGATCACCAGGGCCACCATCCCCTCCACCAGGACATAACCGCCTTCGCCTCGCCGCCTCACCCGTGTCACCACCGCGAGGGGTAGGAACCCGCCGGCCGGCCCCGCGGGGCGGCCTGGCGGTCGTGGCGTGTTACTTCGGCGGCCGGAGAAATGGCGCTCGGCTGGCGCCGCGGCGCCGCTGGCCGCCGGAGTTCGCCGGCCCCTCCCTCCGCCGCCAGCGCGAACGACCTGAGGGAGCTACGGCCCGCTGGTCGCGAGGGAGGCCGCCGTCACCACCCGGTACAGCGCCGCCGCCGGCTGCCCCTGGCGGCCGGCAGGGAACACCGTCACGGAGAGGGCCGGCCAGGTCCCCGCCGGAGACCCCGCCCCCCCGCCTGCCGGCCCGCCACCGGCCACGCTTTCGAGTCGATAACCCAGGGTGGGCCAGCCGGCGGCGGCACAGGAACCGTCTTGAGGCTGCGCCCCCGGGGTGAGCAGGCCGGCCCGAACCGATTCAACCACGTGACCGGCGCAGGACACGGCCCCCTGCAACTGGCTGGCGCGGGCCGTTCCCCGCAAGAAACCGGTCATAGCGCCAAGAAAGGCGCCCGCGACCAGCGCGAAGACGAACAGGGCGACCAGGGCCTCGATCAGGCCGCTGCCGCGCATCCTCTTATTGTTGGCATTCTTGGCCGCGGCCCGTGTCCACAGTGCCATCGTTGTTCAACGTCCAGCACAGCGCGGTGCTGTTCGACTGCTTTGGCGTCGCCACCATCTTCGCGGCGGTCCCATCGTTCCTTCCGGAGTAGGCCCAGTTGTCACTCGTGGGCTGGTCGATCTCTTCCCACCACGACGACCCGTTCTCGGAGGGGAACTGCGAATGCTGCAGGTAATAGCTCCACAACTCCGCCTTCACCATGCTCCATGCCTGTTGTGCCTCGGATTCCCGCGCCCGAGCCACCATTCGTAGGTAGGTGGGTACGGCGATGGCGACCAGGATGGCCAAGACCGCCAGCACCACGCCCAGCTCGATCAAGGTGAAGCCCCGCTGGCGCCGCCGCGCCCGGTCCCGCCGGGCACCGGCCTTGACCTTTAAATGCGGCCGGATCTGTGGCCGATTCAGCTTCTCCATTCCTGCACCCTCCCCACAGGTCTCCCCACTGCCCGCAGCGTCCCCGGCATGGCGAGCCCGTCCCGTTCTGGCCCCTGGGTACCGGGGTCACCCCGGTGCAACGGCCACCGGCGAGGACCGTTCATGCCGCTGTCGTTGCCGCAGGCCGATTTGCAGAGCCGGGATTCGCCGCGCCGTGGCCGGTTCCTCCCCACCCAATACTTGCGGCACCTTCATGGCCGTGCCCTCCCGCCACGGGCTGGCCCCTTCCCGGCAAGACCCCCGGCGTGCCGACCGGGGCTCCTAGCCCCCCATCTGCGACACGCTGGACATCAGCGTGAACATTGGCAGGAAGACGGACAGGGCAATGAACCCCACCACGCCCCCCATGAGGACCACCAGCACCGGTTCCAGCAGCGACGTAAGGGTGGCCAGTCGGTTGTCGGTCTCCTCCTCGGCCAGCGCGGCGGCCCGGTCCAGCAACTCGTCCAAAGCGCCGCTCCGCTCGCCGATGGCCACCAGGTCGGCCACCAGGGCCGGGAAGGCCCCGGACACCCGGAGGGCGGCCGACAGGCTGGCACCCCGTTCCACCCCCTTTCGCGTTTCCTCCAGGGCGACGCGAAAAACCTGGTTCCCGGCCAGCCGGCCTGCCGCGTCAAGTGCCTCGAGCAGCGGAAAGCCGCTCCGTACCATCGAGGCCAGCCCGCGGGTCACGCGGGCCACCACCAGTGCCCTGGCCACCGGCCCGACCACGGGCGCCCGCAGGATCCAGCCGTCGACCCGCGCCCGGCCGGCGGGACTGCGGGCCCACAACCAGGCCGCGGCGGCCAGAGTCCCCAGAACCAGTACGGCGAGATATGCCACGGCGGGCCGGTTCATCAGGGTGACCCAAAAGCGGGTGGGCCACGGCAAGGGCACGTTGAACTGCTGGAAGATGCCCACGAAGGTGGGCACGATGAACGTCACCGTCACGGCCACCACCGCCGCGGCCACCAGCAGCACGAAGGCCGGGTAGGCCAGGGCCGAGCGGACCTTGCCCTCGACCTTCAGGCGACGATCCTCGTCGGCCGCCAGCCGGGCCAGGACCTCGTCCAGGCGCCCGGACAGCTCCGCCGCCCGCACCATGGCAACGTGGACGTCGTCGAAGGCCCCGCGGGCATGGGCCATGGCCTCGTGGAGCAGCCTCCCGGACCCAATGTCCCGCAGGATCCCGGCCGCCACCTGCCGCAGCCGTCCCCGGCCCTGTTCGACCAGCGACTCCATGCACACGCTCAGAGGAAGACCGGCCCGGATCATGGTCGCCAGCTGGCGGAAGAACACGGCCCGGTCGCGGGTGGCCAGGCCCGTGCGGCTCATCCCCAAGAGATCCCGCACGTCGGCATCCCGCCAGCGGCTCTCTCGGCGGATGACCAGGGGGATGTATCCCGAGGCGTGGAGCAGGCCAAGCACCTGGGACACCGAGTCGGCCTCGATGCGGCCCTGAACCTTGCGGCCGCTGGCACCATGGCGGGCCACGTAGTAAAAGGCCATGGCCGAACAGTCCTCCTTTCGGTCCCAGGCGGTGCGCCCCCGGTGGCGGGCGGGACGGCCAGCCCCAGTACAGCCACCCTGTAGGAGGCTCCAGAGCAGCCGCCCTCCGGGCGGCCCCACACAGCCCGTCCACGGGGGCTGCACCTGCCGATGGCCGCGGCGATCCGGAGCGGCATCCCCGTAAGGGCGGTTCCCCCCTTACCCCACCGGTGGCAGCCGATTCACGGCACCGTCACTCGCCGGGCAACCGCCCCGGGACGGCCAGGGACGACTGCGCGGTCTGGGACGCCGTTCCCGCCGGCGACCGTCCAGCGTCCCAGGACGCCGCGGCGACCTGGGACACCGCGCCGGCTCGCGCTGCCGGAGATACGGCCTTCTCCCACCCCGGCGCCTCCGTGACGCGCAGGACTTCCTCCACCGACGTCACACCGGCCAGGACCAGCTCCAGCCCTGCCTGACGCAGCGTGCGCATTCCGGCCGCCGCCGCCCGCCGGCCCAGTTCCGCCGCCGTCGCCCCGCGCGTCACCAGTTCCCGCAGCTCCGGGTTCATCACCATGAGCTCGGCCACAGCCTGGCGCCCGGCGTACCCACCCCGGCACTCCGGACAGCCGCCGGGCCGGTAGAGGAGGCCGCTCTCGGGTAACGCCACGCCCGCCCGTGCGAACACCGCCTGTACCCCCTCTCCGGGCTCATAGGGCTGCCGGCAGTGGGGGCACAGCACCCGCACCAGCCGCTGGGCCAGCACGGCCACCAGGGACGACCCCAACAGGAAGGGTTCGATGCCCATGTCCACCAGGCGGGTCAGGCTGGACGGGGCGTCGTTGGTGTGCAGGGTGCTCAGGATCAGGTGCCCCGTCAGGGCCGCCCGCACGGCCGTGTCGGCCGTCTCCCGGTCGCGGATCTCTCCCACCATGATCACGTCGGGGTCCTGGCGGAGGAAGTGGCGCAGAGCCACCTCGAAGGTCAGGCCCGCGCGCGGGTTCACCTGGCTCTGGTTGGCCCCGGGAATCTCGTACTCAACGGGATCCTCGATGGTCAGGACGTTGAGCCGGGCGCGGTCGATCTCCCGCAGGAGCGCCGCCAGAGTGGTCGACTTGCCGCTCCCCGTCGGCCCTGTCACCAGCAGGAGCCCGTAGGGCCGGCTTACCAGCTCCCGCAGCTGCCCGACCATCCCATCGGGTAGCCCCAGGGCATCCAGACGTGCCCCGCCCATGGCCCGGTCTAGCAGGCGAATCACCACCTTCTCCCCGTGGACGGTGGGCATCGTGGAGCACCGGCAGTCGAACTCGCGCCCCTCGACCACGATGCGGAACCGGCCGTCCTGCGGCAGACGCCGCTCGGCGATGTCCATGCCCGCCAGGACCTTGATCCGCGTGGTCACCGCGGCGTGCAGCGCTGCCGGCGGGCGCATCGCCACGTGCAGCATGCCGTCGATGCGGAAACGGATGGTGAAGGTGCCGTCGCCCGGTTCGAGGTGGACGTCCGACGCCTTCTGCCGCACCGCCTGCTCCAGCAGGTTCCGCACGAACTCGACCACGGGTGCCTGGGCTTCCGAGGCCACCACTTGCTCGGGACGAACCGGCCCCTGGCCCGGCCCGCCGTTCCGGTCCCCATCGCCCCGGCGGTCCCGTAGGCTGGCTCCCACAGAACCCGGAAAACCAGCCCGACGAATGGTAGCGCCGCCGCCCGCCACCTCGGAAGATCCGGCCGGCCCAACGCGACCGGGCACGCCGATCACCGGGGCCGTACCCAGGCCGTGTTCGGTGGCGACGCCCCCGGCATCACCCGGCGCCCCACCATCCGGGTCCATACCGCTTGGTTCCCTGGTCACTCCGCCGGTTCCCCAGGCCGCCGGGTCGGCGCCCGGTTTGTCCCGGTACCGGTTCGCCGCACCCGAGGCCGCGCCGGGCGCAGCTGCGACGATCTCGCCGCGGGCCCCCAGGCCACGGAGCCCCTCGCCGCCAGCCTCGCCGGCGGCACCCCCGGGTCCCTCGCCTGCGAAGCCTGCTGGGGAAGCCGGTTCGTCCCAGGCCGGTTCGCCCCGGGATGGCCGCTCGCCTACGTCGCCCCGCGTCGCCCTCAGGGCCCGTTCCGCCACCTCCAGCAGGCCGAAGATCCGCCCCACCGCCACCTTGATCTCGTCCTCGTCGGCCAGGACCGGCTCGACGTCCCGCCCCGTCACCAGGCGGACCTGGTCCAGGGCCTCCAGGTCCGTGGGATCGGCCATGGCCACCACCAGGCGGCGGCCGTCGTCGTCCACCGGAAGAACCTGATACCGCCGGGCGACCCAGTCCGGCACGCGGCGGGCCACCGCCGGGTCCGGCGGGTTGCGGCGAAGATCCCACACCCGCACCGCCAGCTGGGCGGACAGCGCTTCCTGGAGCTGGGCCCGGGTGATCCAGCCGTGGCGGAGCAGGATCTGCCCCAGCCGCCGGCCCGTCCGGCGCTGCTCCTCGAGGGCGGCCTGCAGCTGGTCCCGGGTGATCCAACCCCGCTCCACCAGGTAGTCGCCCAGCTGGCCGCGGAACAGCCATCGGGCCATGGTCCTCCCCCCCCACTCCCCACCGTCAAAGGCCGACCCCGTGCCGGGGCCGCCTCGCGTGTGCCGGCCCCGGTTCGCCTCGAGCCAGGTCGTCCCGTCCGCGCCCGGGCCGCGCCCCCCTCGCAGCCCGGACTGCCTCACAGCGCCGGTTGGCACTGCTGCCTGCGGGGCGGGTCTTCACCCCGCGACCATGGCGGCACCTACCCGGTCCCAAGCCCCAGGTACGCCTGCCACAGCCCCTCGCCGAAGAACCAGCCCACCAGCCCCCCGGCCGCCAGGAAGGGGCCGAAGGGGATCACGTCCCGGCGGCCCCGGCGCCCGGTGAGCAGGAGAACGCCCGCCACCAGCCCGCCGAGGATCGCCGCGGTGAACAGGGCCACCGGCAGGGCCCGCGGCCCCAGGTAGAACCCGAGCCAGGCGGCCAGCTTGACGTCGCCGAAGCCCAGGCCGCCGCGGGAACCCCACCGCAAAATTTGGAAGATAAGTCCCCCGACCGCTGCTGCTCCGAGGGCGCGGGCCCAGGGCGCCCATCCCGGTGCCACGGCCGGCGGGCGGATGAAAGGCGCCGAGGGCGTGGCCGCGGAGGCGGGAGCCGGTTCGTCCGGACCCGGGACGGCGAAGGCTCCAGCACCAGGCCCCACAAGGGAGGCCGGCGCCACCGGCGCGGCCAGCCACCCCGCCCACGGCCCGGGCACCACCAGGGCCAGCACCACCAGGGCCGCCCAGCCCAGCCCCGCCAGCAAGGCCACGTTGGGGATCAGCTGGCAGCGCAAGTCGACCCCAGTGACGGCGACCAGCACCGCGACAAACCCAAGGCCCAGCAACAGTTGCGCCGGGGTCCCGGCCGCTGCGGCGACGGCAGCGAAGAGCAATCCCGTGACCGACTCCACCAGGGGCGCCTGCCAGCCGATGGCGCCGCCGCAGGTCCGGCACCGGCCCCGCAGCACGATCCAGCTGGCCACGGGCACCATCTCCAGGGGGCGGAGGCGCCGCCCGCAGTGCTCGCAGCGGGACGGCGGGAAGGTCACCGGTTCTTCCCGCGGCCACCGGTCGATGAAGGTATTGAGGAAACTGCCCACCGCCAGGCCGGCGACCCCGGCCAGGACCGTGACGGCCGGCCCCACCGCTTGCCCTCCCCCCGGCCCACCTGCGTCCCGCATTGGCGTTCCCTGGCACCCGTCCCACTTCCCGCGGCCTGGCCCGCGCCGCCGCGGCCCGGCGGCGGCACGGGGAGGCCTACCGCACCCCCACCCGCAGCAGCGCCTCCCGCGTCACCAGGCCCCGGGCCAGCAGCTGGCCGGCGCTCTCCCGCAGGGTCACCATGCCGTACTGGCGGGAGGTCTCCATCACCGCCATCAGCTGGGCCGTCTTCCCCTCGCGGATCAGGTTCCGCACCGCCGCCGTCCCGAGCAGGACCTCGGCCAGGACGTGCCGGCCCTGCCCGTCGGCCGCCGGCACCAGCCGCTGGGCCACCACGCCCTCCAGGACCCCCGCCAGCTGCACCCGCACCTGGTTCTGCTGCTCCGCGGGGAAGACGTCGATGATCCGGTCGACCGCCTGGGGAGCGCTGGGCGTGTGCAGGGTCGCCAGCACCAGGTGCCCCGTCTCCGCCGCCGTCAGGGCGATGGCGATGGTCTCCAGGTCCCGCATCTCCCCGACCATGATCACGTCGGGGTCTTCCCGCAGGGCCGCCCGCAGCCCGGCGGCGAAGGTGGACACGTCGAGGCCCACCTCCCGCTGATGGACCAGGCTCAGGCGGTGGCGGTGCAGGTACTCGATGGGGTCTTCCAGTGTCACGACGTGGACCCGGCGGGTGCGGTTGATCCGGTCGATCATGGCCGCCAGGGTGGTCGACTTGCCGCTGCCCGTGGGCCCGGTGACCAGCACCAGCCCCTGGGACAGCTCGCAGAGGCCGGCCACGGCGGGCGGCAGGCCGAGTTCGTCCAGGTCGGGGACGGTGGCGGGGATCAGCCGGAAGGCGGCCGCCAGGCTGCCCCGCTGCCGGTAGATGTTGGCCCGGAAGCGGCCGACCCCGGGCAGGCTGTAGGCGAAGTCCACCTGCCCCTCCCGCTCCAGGCGCTCCTGGAGGCGAGCGTCCAGGACCGGACGAACCAGCTCCCGGATGTCCTCCGGGCGCAGGCGAGGTCCCGGCAGGTCGGCCAGCTCCCCGTTCACCCGCACCACCGGGGGCGATTCCACCGTCAGGTGCAGGTCGGAGGCGCCGTGTTCGGCGGCCTGACGCAACCATTCGGCCAGTTCGGGCCCTTTCACGTCCCTTCCCCCCGGGTGGAGGTCCATCCACACCGTTCCAGGCGACGAAATTTAACAGGATTTAGTTCGCGGGTGTCAAGGGGGATTCCTGTCGAAAGAACGCCTTTTCACCATTCCGCCAGCCGCGCTGCCAGTCGCTTGAGATCGCGGTCGTTGGATGCGACCCGGTAAGGCGTGGTCTGGGACCGCGAAGCCAGGTAGCCGTCCACGAAGTCGAGCTTCTTCGAGTACCGGCTCAGGGCGTAGAGGACGTGCTCCTCGTCCTCGCATTCCACCCCGGGCAAGGCGAGCACCCGTTCGACCAGGCCGGCCGCCTCGCGGGGAGGTAAGTCGAAGCCTGAAAGCATGAGCAAGGTCTCAAACACCACGACGGGCGTCACCACCAGGGTCACGTCGCTCCTGGCGGCCCGCTCGAAGAGATTCCGCAAGGACCTCCGCTTGCGATTTGGGCTGGCTGTCGCGCCAGGCTTCGGCATACTCGCCGGCCGCTCGCTCGAGGGCTTCCGCAAGGGACCGCCCTGCTGTGCGTTGTAGCGCTCCTGCCACCTCGTCGACGGACCTTGGCGCAGGCAACGGGTGAAGGACGATGTCGCCTGCCTCGTTGACGTAGCAGACCATCTTGCGCCCTTCGGCGATCCCCAGGGCCTCCCGGATGCCAACGGGCAGGGTGACCTGCCCTCGCCCACCAACGCGGAGAATGGCCATGAGCCGCTCACCTCGCGCCCTCATTGTCGACAACCGCCCCCTTGATGTCAATTTAGACCTCAGCTGTCCGATTCGGCGACTCTCATACGGAATGGTGAACGGTTACAGCGCATTCTATGCAGGGCAATCAGTGGACCCTCTACGAATTGGTGCAGCAATGCCACGCACCCTAGGGCGGAGGCGGACGCGGTGCACCAGGTCGGTGTGGCGCAGGTTGCTGGGCCGCCTAAAAGAGGCGCCGCCCCACAGAGACCCGTTCATGGCGGGTTCCTGGGGCGGCGTCGCACCGAACAGAGCAATCTGCACCTAGCAGCACAATGTTCTGTCGAACCGGACTCGCGTGATGGCGGTCCTGGTGTACCGACCACGGGCAACGGGACGACTTACACTTTGATCCCGTACTGCGCCTCGATATACGGCCCGAGCCCAATCCGCGCCAAGCGGTCGACCGGCGCCAGGAAGGTCACCTGCACCACCCCGGGATGCCGGGCGATCTCGATGGCCCCCGTGATGGTGGCCCGGTTCTTCACCTCCGGGACGCTCATGCCCAGCAGGCGAGCCGCCCGCTCCAGCCCGTTGTCGGTGGCCGAGTTCAGGTCCGGCCCCGTGCCGATCACCGAGATGGGGGCCGTCCGCTCCAGTTCCCGCAACCCCCACTGCTCGGCCAGGGCCCGGGCGCGGGCCAGTTCTTCCTCGGTGAAGGGCCGGGCCAGGTAGGGCAGGTCTTCCGGCACCGGCAGCAGGATCGGGCCGTCGATGTTCAGGCCCTTGATGACCTCGACCTGCAGGGTGACCGTGCCCGAGACGTCGCAGGTGTGGCCGGCGATCTCCCCGTCGCCCTGCAGAGCATGCATGTCGCCCAGGTAGACCCCGGCCCCCGGCACCTTGACCGGCGCGATGACGATGGCCCCGGCCCGCACCGCATCGCAGTCCATGTGCCCGTCGGTGCGGTGGGCCAGCTGCTCCGGCGCCAGGGCGAACTCGTGCCGCTTGCCGATCAGGGCCGAACCGAAGTCCCCGGCGTTGTGTGAGTCGGGCATGCGGATGGCCGGCACCGTGCCCAGCTGGCCCAGGAAGGGGCGCAGCCGCGCCACCACACCCACCAGATCGTGGGGCGCGAACCGCAGGATGGGGTTCTGGGTCGAACGGGCCGGCAGGGCGGCGTAGCGGGCCGCGTCACGGGCAATGGCCTCCGCCGCCTCGCGGTGGACGGTCACCCCCACCCGCCGCGTGGCGTCGAAGACGATGGTATAGCCGTTGGTGAAGGTGAAGGGCGTCGCATCGGCACCACAATTGGCGCAGCGGACCGATTCGGGACCGATTCCCTCAAGCCGCGTGGCCGGGTACATGGTACCGCACTGGGGACAGCGAGCGGCGCAGTACGGGTCGTCGAGGAAGCGGCCCTCCATGGGCCGGTCGTTACCCGACGCCGTGGCGATGGAGGTCACCGTGATGTCCTTGATGCGGATCGCCACGGCATCGCCCACTTCCGCCCCCTCCACGGCCACGGGCACCGTCACCTCGTGGCCGCCCTTGAGGTGGGGCGTGATCATGGGACCCCAGCAGCCGGGTGCGGTGTTGGCGACGATGTGCCCGCCATCGCGGACCGGGCCCAGCATGGGCTGCTCGGGGTCCAGCACACCATCGGTAAAGCGGTCGACGAACACGGTCTCGTCCGCGGTACGCAAAGGCAATGCCATGGGTCTCGCCCCCTGTTGGATGTTGCAGGCTACCCGTCCCCCTGCCCGCCCGCCATAGGCTGGAGCAGGGCCAGGTCAGCCCCCGCCGGCACCACTTCCCGGCGGCTCAACACGCGCCCGCCGGCAACCAGCAGCGCCGTCGACAGGGCCTCCCGCAGGGCAGGATAGTCCTCGCCCAACCGCAGCAGGAGCTGGTCGACGGTGGTCTCCATGGGCGTGTCGACGACCACCACCGGTACCCCGGCCGCCCTGGCCAGGTCGGGTCCTAGGCGCACCCGGATCTGCATGGCATCCCTCCTCGTGTCCGCTTGCGACGGTGATGTTCGGCGCGGCCCGCGGGACATCCTGTAGGCTGAACTTTCCACTCGCTGGCTGCCGTCGGTTGTGGCTAATATCGGAATGGTGCCTGGAAGCATCGGGGAACCAGGGACCGGCAACGCCTACCGGGCGGCCACCAGCGGGAAGGAGTCTCTGACGGTGCGGTTGCGGATCGTGCAATGGCGGCTGTTGAGGGCGGGTATCAGCGCTTGCCTGGCGGTCCTGACGTCGCTTGCAGCATTGCCCGCGGGACCCGCATTGGCCGGCTCACCACCGGTATACTACACCGACCGGGTTGCGGTCCTGATGTATCACGGTTTCGAACGTCCACAAGGCGGCCCGATCACGGTGACCGCCCAGCAATTCGACGAGCACCTGCGGTCCCTGACGGAAGCGGGCTTCCGGTTCATCTCCGCAGAGCAGTTCCGCCAGTGGAAGGCCGGCAAGGGGTCTGTTCCCGCCAATGCCGTGTTGCTCACCATCGACGACGGCTTGAAGGAAGTCCATTCGATCGCCTTGCCCCTCTTGCGAAAGTACAACGTGCCGGCCGTGGCCTTCGTCGTCTACCGCCGGATCGACCTGGATCCCAACACCTTGAGCAGCGACGCTGTGGAAGAACTGGTAGCAGGGGGCCTGGAGGTCCAGTCCCACACCTATAACATGCATCACCGCGTGATCCGTACCGGGGACGGTGCCGACGTCGCGGTACTGTGGGTCATGGACGAGGCGGCCGTCCGCTTGGACATGGCCCAGGCCCGCCAGCGCCACCAGGAGATCCTCGGCAATGAGCCCGACATGCTGGCCTATCCGTACGGGTCATACAATGCCACGCTCATGCAAGCCGCCCGGTCGGAGGGCATCCGGTTCGGTTTCACCACCCGCACCGGACTTGTCTCCCGAACAACCCCCGACATGGAAATTCCACGCTTCAACGCGGGGGTTCGGGGCATGACGGGAAAGCAGGTGGTAGACCTTCTCCAGCGTTATGCACCGGCCCCGGCCGCTCCCACCACCCAACAACCCAAACCGAGCCGCTATGTCGTCGGGGGCGGTCTCTACCGGTCTAAGGCCGAGGCCCTGAAAGCCGCCCAGCGGTTCACCCGCCTGACGGGCTACCGAATGTACGTCACCCCCCATCCCCAAATAAAGACCCAATACTGGGTCCAGACGGGTAAGATTCCGTCACAAGCGCGTGCCGTCGAACTGGCCAGGCGCTGGCTGCGGATCGGCATCAAGTACATCGTTCCGTCGAGGTAAACGTCAGGCAGACGGGTACGGGGCGAGACGGAGCCGGGAAACCTACAACAACAGGTGGACAACCCGGCTCCGTCCGCAGCAATAATCTAGCGCTCGTAAAACAGCGGCGGCTCAATGCCCAGCTCCCGCAAATACACGTACCCCTGCCCGCGGTGGTGGATCTCGTTCTCCAGGGCATACACCAGCCGCTCAAAGTGGCTCTGGGGCGGGCCACCGAAGAAGGGATCCGGTTCGACCTGCAAGAGGCGCTCGGTCGTGATGCTGGGCCACACTTCCCGCGTTCGGGCGCGGACCTGCTCGCAAACGGCCAGGAGATCGGCCTTCGTGCGGGTGTTGTCCGCCACCTTGCCGAAGGACCACTCGCCCAGGGCGATCCCGCGGATGTAATCGTCTTCAATGTTGAGGATCTCCTGGACCATCTCGCCAAAGGGGCGCAGGATCTCCACGGGCTTGTAATTAAAGAGGGCATCCTCGGGGAAAGCCTGGATGACCCGCAGGGTAAGGCGGCGGTTGCTTTCCAGAATGTCAAGCAAGCCGGCAGGATCCAGCAGGGTTCCGTTGTTACGGGGGTCGTCCCGGCCTGCTGCCGTCACGCGTTCCACTCCTTTCCGGATTCATCCGCGTCACCGTTCGACCCCAGGCGGGCCAGTTCCTGGTCGACCTGTTCCAGAATGTCCCCGGCCACCCCGCGGAGGACGAGTCCCGCCTGCTCATCCAGCGGCGTCGGGTCGCGGTTGACGATGGCCAGCAGAGCCTCGCCGGCGGCCGCCCGGCGTACCACCAGCTCGGGCAGCGACGCGGCGGGATAAACCTCAAGGGACGAACCCACCACCAGCATCAAGTCGCAGCGAAGCGCCTCCTCGTGGGCCTGCTGCCACACCGCGGCCGGCAGGGACTCGCCAAACAGCACCACATTCGGCCGCAGGCGGCCCCCGCATTCGCAGTAGGGCCGGCTGAGGAAGGCCTCCGAGGGCTGGGTTCGTCCACAGCGCTGGCAGTGGCACGTCCGCAGGTCGCCGTGCAGCGGCAGCACCCGGCGCGATCCGGCCTGCTGGTGGAGGCCGTCGACGTTCTGGGTGATCACCGCCTTCAGCCATCCGGCCGCCTCCCAGCGGGCCAGAATCCGGTGGACCCGGCTGGGTTGCACCCCCTTCAGCGCCTCGATCCGCTGGCGGTAAAAGGCGACAAACTCATCGAAGTGGCGTTCCATGAACGCCAGGCTGGCCATGTGCTGGGGCACCCGCCGCCAAAGGCCCTGCGAAGAGCGGAAGTCGGGCAGGCCTGATTCGGTGCTGGCCCCGGCGCCGGTGAAGGCCACCATGTGACGCGACCCACGGGCGAGGGTCGCCAGGCGGTGGATCTCGCTGGAAGCAGACACGGCCTCTCCTCCGCTGTGCCCAGACCCGACGGACGCCCCGTGGTCCTGGTCCATCCGCCCACCGCCTCCCACCGCACGCCCCCTACACCCGTCCGGGATCCCGTCCGGGATCACGTCCGGGCGGCTCGACCCCGGCCTGGTCACCCGTGGGGGAAGACTCAGGACCCCGGTGACGCCAGCGCACCATGGCTGAACGCCATGGCTTCGATGGCCAGGCGAGCCGCCAGGAGAGCCGTCATCCCCGCGGGATCCAGGTACGGGTTGACCTCCACGATGTCGATGCCCACCACCCGGGCGCGGCTCGCCGCCAGGCGCAGGATCTCGCGGACCTCTTCATAGGTCAAGCCGCCCGGTTCGGGGCTTGACGTGCCCGGGGCGACCGCCGGATCCAGGCCGTCGATGTCCAGGCTGATGTAGAGCGGCTCGCCGGGGGGAATGGCCGCCAGGAAGGGCACCAGCGGGTTCGCGTCGTCGCCTGGTGCGGGTGGCCAACCCAGCCGGCTGCCGGCCGGCCCCCCTCCGCCCGGGCTGGTTCGGCCGTGTGACCCTGTCCCTCCGGCCGGGCCGGCCCCGGCGCCAGAGCCTGTCGCTCCGCCCACCCTCGCCCCGGCGCCAGAGTCCGCCGCGGTACCCGGGTGCGGCCCACCACTCGGCCCCACCCCCGCGGGGATGGCCGCTCGCCGGGCCCACGCCGCCCGCCACTCCCCCATGGTCACGATGCGGTTGCCCCGCCGGACGGCGGCAGCATACGCCTCGGGGCTGGTGCGGATGCCGCGGACGCCGATGACGGTGATGGTCCCGACGTACGGCAGTTCGGCCGCCCGGCGGAAGGGGCTCGAGTTGGACCGGAGGAACCCGGCCACATCGGCGGAGAAGTCCAGGTGAGCGTCAATCTGGAGGACGTGCAGCCGTCCCCCGCCGCTCCCTTGGCCGCCCCCTTCACCCCCGAACCGGGCCGCCGGTCCCGGACCGGCCGCGGCCTGCAGCAGCTCACCGTACGCCCGCAACACCGGGTAGGTGATGGAATGGTCGCCCCCCAGCACCACCGGCACGGCGCCCGCCCGCAGGGCAGCTCCCACCAGGGCGGCGACGCTGCGGTCCAGGTGCTCCAGGTCGGTGTAGAGCGGGTCGGCGTCGCCCAGGTCGACCAGCCGGCAGCCCTTGAGATACCAGCGGTCGTCCTGGATGTCCCAGTAGCCGGGGTTGTCCGGCCCCCAGGGGAGAGCGTAACGGGTGGAAAGATCGCGGATGGCCCGTGGCGCCAGCCGCTGGCCCGGCCGGAAACCTACGGCCGCGTCGAAGGGCACCCCGATGACGGCAAAATCGGCCTGGCCGGGCTGCAGCACCTCGGGGGGCACGTAGGGCGCCCGGGCAAAGGTGGCAATGCCGGTGAAGGGCATACCGGCCCTCGGCTGCTGCGGCGCCTGCATCGTCTGACCCCCTCCGCTTGTCCGTCGAGCGGTGCTCTACCCGGCCCATCACAGCGCAACGACCCGGCCACCCTTCACCACCGCCACCACCGGCACGGTGCCCAGCCGGTAAGCCAGGTGCTGGTAGGAGGGCGCGTCGATCACCACCAGGTCGGCTTGCTTGCCGGGCTCCAGGCTTCCCAGGCGCCGGGCCCGTTCCACCGCCCAGGCGCCGCCCAGGGTCGATGCCACCAGGGCCTCGGCAGGGGTCATCCCCATCCCCACGCAGGCGATGGCCATCACCAGGGGCATGCTGCCGGCGGGGTGGCTGCCGGGGTTGTAGTCCGTGGCCAGGGCGACGGGAACGCCCGCCCCGATCAGCTTCCGGGCGGGGGCATACGGCTCCCGCAAAAAGAACGCCGTTCCCGGCAGCAGGGTGGCGATGGTGCCCGCCTCCCGCAGCCGGGGGATGTCCTCGTCCCGCACGTGGAGCAGGTGGTCCGCCGACACCGCCCCCACCTGGGCCGCCAGCCCCGCCCCGCCCAGGGGAGTGAGCTCATCCACGTGAAGGCGGATGCGGAAGCCCAGGCGCCGGGCCGCCTCCACGATCCGCCGGGTCTGTTCCAGGTCGAACACGCCCTGCTCGCAGAAGACGTCGGCGTACTCCGCCAGGCCTTCCCGCGCCACCGCGGGCAGCATCTCCTCCACGATCCGGTCGACGTACCCGTCCGGGCGGCCGCGGTACTCCGGGGGCACCGCGTGGGCCCCGAGGAAGGTCGCCACCACCTCGGGAAGAACCAGCCCCCCGGCGGGGCTGGCAGCGCCTGGCGCCCAGGTGGCATCCTTACCGGCGGCGCCAGGTGCCCCGGTGGCAGCCGGGCCGGCGGCGCTTGGCGCCCGGGCGGGAGCCGGGCTGGTGGTGCCGGGTGCCCCGGTGGCAGCCTGACCGGCCGCGCCAGGCCCGGCCGCAGGAAGCGCTGTGTGGGCGGCGGCCCCGGGCCGGTTCGTCCGGAGCCGCGGGCCGCGGGCACTCTCCCCCGCCCCGGCCCCCAGCGGCCAGGTGCCGTCAAGGTCGTCGGCCGGGTCCGCCGCCCGGCGGATGGCCCGGAGCATCTTGAGCTCGTCGGCGGTGGTGAGGCCGTAGCCGCTCTTCACCTCTACCGTGGTGGTGCCCAGGCGCAGCACCTCGAGGAGCCGCCGGCGCAAAGCGGCAGCCAGTTCGACCTCCGGCGCCTCCCGGGTCCGGCGCACCGTATCGAGGATGCCGCCGCCCGCTGCCAAGATCTCCTGATAGCTGGCCCCGGCCAGGCGCCGCTCGAACTCCTCCGCCCGCCAGCCGGCAAAGCAGAGGTGGGTGTGGGGGTCGACGAACCCCGGCACCACGGTGCAGCCCGATGCGTCCAGCACCTCGGCCGGGTCGAACCGCCGCGCCAGGTCGGCGTAAGGTCCCACGGCCACGACCCGCCCGTCCCGGACGGCCACGGCGCCTTCGGGGATCACCTCCAGCCGGCCCTGCTGGGGTCCGGCCGGCGGCCGCTCGGCCGCCCGGGGCGTCGCCACCTGGGCCGCCGGTCCAATCAGCAGGTCGGCGGGTTCCCGAGATCCATGCACCATCAGAGCTCCTCCATCGCTCACCGGCGTTCCCCTGTGCGCTCGCTCACCGGCGTTTCCCTGTACACTGGGCCGCTTCCCCGTGCACTGGCGTTTGCTTTGCTCTCGCTGGCGTTGGGGTCCCGGCCACGTCCCGGCTCGGGCCACATCCCCGTTTCCGGCCCCGTCCCGTTCCCCGCCACGCCCCCGTCAGCCGCCCCGGCGCCCATTGCCGGCGTCCATGCCGATCCCCAGCGACGGCATCTTGATGCCCCGCTCCCGGGCCACCTGCCGGGCCCGCTCGTAGCCCGCGTCGGCGTGCCGCACCACGCCCATCCCGGGATCCGTCCGCAGCACGTGGGCCAGGCGCCACTCGGCGTTCTCGCTGCCGTCGGCCACCACCACCTGCCCGGCGTGGATCGAGTACCCGATCCCGACCCCGCCGCCGTGGTGGACAGAGACCCACGACGCCCCCGCCGCCGTGTTCAACAAGGCGTTGAGGATCGGCCAGTCGGCGATGGCGTCGGAGCCGTCCTTCATCCCCTCGGTCTCCCGGTAGGGCGAGGCGACGGACCCCGCGTCCAGGTGGTCGCGGCCGATCACGATGGGCGCCTTGAGCTCCCCCTTCTTCACCATGTGGTTGAACAAGAGCCCGGCCCGGTCCCGCTCGCCGTAGCCCAGCCAGCAGATCCGCGCCGGCAGGCCCTGGAAGGGGATCTTCTCCCCCGCCAGGCGCAGCCAGCGGGCCAGCCCCTCGTTCTCCTTGCCGAACTCCTCCAGGATCACCCGGTCGGTCTTGTGGATATCTTCGGGGTCACCCGAGAGGGCCACCCAGCGGAAGGGCCCCTTGCCCTCTTCGAACAGGGGCCGGATATAGGCGGGGACGAACCCGGGGTAGCTGAAGGCCTCGGCGAACCCGGCCGCCTTGGCCTGGCCCCGCAGGTTGTTGCCGTAGTCGAAGACCACGGCCCCCGCCTTCTGGAACGCCACCATGGCCTCGCAGTGGGCCGCCATGCTGGCCATGGACCGGCGCACGTACTCCTCCGGGTCGGACGAACGCAGCCGCTCCGCCTCGGCCACGGTCAGCCCCGCCGGCACGTAACCCCCTAGCGGGTCGTGGGCGGAGGTCTGGTCGGTGACCACATCGGGGATCCACCCGCGCCGGACGAGCTCCGGTTCCACCTCGGCGCAGTTGCCCAGAAGGGCCACGGACAGGGGTTCCTTCTTGCGGCGCGCCTCTTCGACCCAGGCCAGCGCTTCGTCCAGGTCCGCCGTCCAGCGGTCGCAGTAGCCCATCTCGACCCGGCGGCGGATGCGCCGCTCGTCGACCTCGATGATCAGGCCCACGCCGCCGTTCATGGTGATGGCCAGGGGCTGGGCGCCGCCCATGCCGCCGAGGCCGCCGGTCAGGACGACCCGGCCCGCCAGGGACCCGCCGAAGTGCTGCCGGGCCACGGCGGCCAGGGTCTCGTAGGTGCCCTGGATGATGCCCTGGGAGCCGATGTAGATCCACGAGCCGGCGGTCATCTGGCCGAACATGATGAGGCCCTTGCCCTCGAGTTCCCAGAAGTGCTCCCATGTCGCCCACTTGGGCACCAGCAGGGAGTTGGCGATCAGCACCCGGGGCGCCTTCTCGTGGGTTTCGAAGACGGCCACCGGCTTGCCCGACTGGACGAGCAGCGTCTCGTCGTCGCGCAGGACCTTGAGCGTCTCGACGATGCGCTCGAAGGCCTCCCAGTTGCGGGCGGCCTTGCCGGTTCCACCGTAGACGATGAGCTGGTCGGGGTTTTCCGCCACCTCGGGGTCGAGGTTGTTCATCAGCATGCGCAGGGCGGCCTCTTGCTGCCAGCCCCGGCAGGACAGCGCCTTGCCGCGGGGGGCACGGACCGTGCGGACGGCGGACATGGTGGCACCTCCCCAGGGGGCTCGGACCGGGGCGACCGGTTCGACGCGGCCCCGGCCTTGGGAGCCGTCCACGGACAGTCGCTTCGGAAGCTGCGCCGTCACTTCCTTCCTAATATTATTCACGGCATCCCACACCATCTGGATTCCTACCGGCCCCGGATCGGGAGCTGGCCCCAGATGGCACCCGCTCCCACTCTTCCATTGCCGTACGAATCTTTCTACACAAGGGAAGAAAACTGCTGGACATCCCCAAACAAGTCGCTAGAATAGTAGCTACCTGGCGCATTCATCCAGGATCGCTAGAGGAGGTATGGATGTGTTCCGTTCCAAATCAGTTTTTGCTTCCCTTCTTCTGATTCTCGCTTTATCGCTGTCCGCCTGTGGGCCCGCCGGTACCGGCTCGGGCGCCGGCTCCGGCGCAGGGGGCGCTGACGGCGGGGCCATCAAGGTCGGAATCAACGCCGAGCTCTCGGGTGACGTGGCCTCCTACGGGCAGTCCTTCGCCCAGGGTGCGGAGCTGGCGGCCGCCAAGATCAACGAGGAAGGCGGGCTGCTGGACGGTCGGAAGATCGAGTTCGTCAAGGCTGACAACAAGTCCGACGCCGCGGAGTCGACCAACGCCGCCCTCAAGCTGATGACCCAGGACCAGGTGGTCGCCATCATCGGCGCCGCCACCTCGGGCAACACCCTGGCCATGGTCGACCTGGCCAACGAGAACCAGATCCCCGTCATCGCGCCGACGGCCACCAGCCCCATCGTGACCGTCGACCCGGAGACCGGTGAGACCCACGAATTCATCTTCCGCGTGTGCTTCATCGACCCGTTCCAGGGCCAGGTGGCGGCCAAGTTCGCCTTGGAAGAACTCGGCGTAAAGCGGGCCGCAATCTTCACCGACTCGTCCAGCGACTACGCCAAGGGCCTGGCCGCGGCCTTCAAGGAGGCTTTCACCGCCGGCGGCGGCCAGATCGTGGCGGAAGAGTCCTACGTCAAGGACGACACCGACTTCAAGGCCCAGCTCACCCGGATCAAGGCGGCCAACCCCGACTTCCTGTTCATCCCCGGCTACTATGAGGAGGTCGGCCTGATCGTCAAGCAGGCCCGGGAAGATGCGGGCCTCACCATCCCGATGATGGGCGGCGACGGTTGGGATTCCCCGACCATGGTGGAACTGGCCGGGGCGGAGAACCTGAACAACACCTTCTTCACCAACCACTACTCCGCCGGCGACCCCGACCCCAGGATCCAGGAGTTCATCAAGGCCTTCCAGGCCGAGTACAACAAGGTGCCCGACGGCTTCGCCGCCCTGGGCTATGACGCCGTGATGCTCCTGGCCGACGCCATCAAGCGGGCCGGTTCGGCCGACCCGGTGGCCATCAAGGACGCCCTGGAGCAGTCGAAGGACGTCCAGCTGGTCACGGGCACCATCTCGATCAACGAGCAGCACAATCCCGTGAAGGCCGCCGTGGTGATCGAGTACAAGGACGGCCAGCAGGTCTTCCGGACCAAGGTGAACCCGTAAAGCCCGGCCGTCAACGCGGGCGGCCCGGCGCTGGCCGAACCGATCGCCCGGCTCCCGAGCGGGCTCAGCGACCCGGACCCGGGGCGTCAAGACCGTAACCAAGACACCACCAAGACACCACCCGGTGAGCGTTTAAGAACAGCCCGATAACAGCCGGTCCCGCGGCAGGAGGGGGTTCTGTCCTCCTGCCGCGGCCGGCGATGGCTGAGGCGCCGCCGGCAACTCCGACCGCGACCGCTTGCCGTTAGAGCCGGCCTCCAAGGCCTGAAGCCGGCCACCGGGGCGGCTCCGGCACGCCGGGCGGCCTGGAGGCGGTACCGGCCACCACAAGGGGATACCACAGCCATGGACATCTGGCTCCAGCAGCTTTTGATCGGCCTTTCCGTGGGGACCATCTACGCCCTGATCGCCCTGGGCTACACCATGGTCTACGGCATCATCAAGCTCATCAACTTCGCCCACGGGGAGGTCTTCATGATCGGGGCCTTCACCGGGTACTACGCCCTGACCGCCTGGGGGCTCGGTTTCATTCCCGCCCTGCTCCTGGCCATGGGGGTCTCGGCCCTGCTGGGGGTCACCATCGAGCGGGTGGCCTACCGGCGGTTGCGCAACTTTCCCCGGCTGGCGGCCCTGACCACCGCCATCGGCGTCTCGCTGTTCATCCAGTACGCCACGATCTACCTGCGGGGGGCCCAGTCGGAGGCTTATCCCAGCCTCTTCCCCAACCGGCGGCTGGAGATCCTGGGCGCGGGCATCAACCTGGACGCCCTGGTGATCCTGGCCGTCTCCGTGGCGCTTATGGCCATCCTCCAGTTCATCGTGCAGAAGACCCGCACCGGCAAGGCGATGCGGGCGGTGAGCTTCGACCTGGAGGCGGCCCGGCTCATGGGCATCCCGGTGAACCGCACCATCTCCATCACCTTTGCCATCGGCTCGGCGCTGGGTGGTGCGGCGGGGGTGGTCTATGGGCTCTATTACACCCGCATCGACCCCCTGATGGGCGTGCTGCCGGGACTCAAGGCCTTCGTGGCCGCCGTGGTGGGCGGCATCGGCTCCATCCCGGGGGCCATGGTGGGGGGCCTGGTCATCGGCATGGTCGAGACCCTGGTCAGTGCAGCCGGCCTCTCCCTCTTCCGTGACGCCGCCGCGTTCCTCATCCTGATCCTCATCCTGCTGTTCCGGCCGGAGGGCCTCTTCGGGCGGCACACCACGGAAAAGGTCTGAGCGGCGAGGAGGGGCAGCATGGTCAAACCCCAACCCCGGCGGGCGGCTGCCGTCGCGGCCGGCCTGATCCTGATCTACGCCGTGGTGCAGTTCCTGCTCACGGCCCGCATCCTGGACCGCTTCTACGAGAACGTGTTGATGAACATCGGCATTAACGTGCTGGCGGCCGTCAGCCTGCACATCGTGCTCGGCCTGGCCGGGCAGTTCTCCATCGGCCACGCGGGCTTCCTGGCCGTGGGGGCCTACACCTCGGCGGTGCTGACCCAGAAGCTGGACATGCCCTTCGCCGTGGCCCTGCTGGCGGGGGCCCTGGCCGCCCTGCTGGTGGGCCTGGTGGTCGGCATCCCGTCCCTGCGGCTGCGGGGCGACTATCTGGCCATCGTCACCCTGGGCTTTGCCGAGATCGTCCGCATCATCTTGCTCAACGTGGAGTACGTGGGGGGCGCCGCGGGCATGCGGGTCTCCCACCTGACTAGCTGGACCGCCCTGTACGCCAGCGTGGTGGCCGCCATCCTGGTCACCGTGCACTTCACCCGCTCCGCCCACGGCCGGGCCACCCTGGCCCTGCGGGAAGACGAGATCGCCGCCGCGGCCATGGGCGTCAACACCACGACCTACAAGGTCATGGCGTTTGCCCTGAGTGCCTTCTTTGCCGGGCTGGCAGGGGGGCTGCACGCCCACAATTTCTACGTCATCCAGCCCAGCAACTTCGGGTTTCTCAAGTCCTTCGAGATCCTGGTGTTCGTGGTCCTCGGCGGCATCGGCAGCCTGCCCGGGGCGATCCTGGCGGCCACCTTCCTCACCCTGGTCTCCATCGGCCTGCAGGCGTACCCCGAGGTGCGGATGATCCTCTACAGCCTGGTGCTGATCCTGGTCATGCTGTTCCGGCCCCAGGGGCTTTGGGGGACCCGGTCCATCACCGGGTTCTTCCCCGGGTTCCGCGGCGAGGAAGACGAAGCCGCGGCGGGGGCCGGGGTCAGGGCTCCGGAAGCCCTGCCCGCCGGGAGCCCCGCTCTCGCTCGGGCGGCCGGAGGGGCCGGGAGTCCCGCTCTCGCCCGCGAGGCCGGAGGGGCTGGCGCGGGCGGAGCGGGCGGTGCGGGCGGACCCACCGGATCAGGTTCAGGAGGCCTCGGGACCACCGCCGGAACCGTCCCACAGGGCTCCACGAGCTCCGGTGCCCCACGCTCCGCCACCGGCGGCCCCGCCCCGGATGGTGCGGCCGCTGGGGACGCCGGTTCGACCGGCGGGGGTGCCGGTTCGACCCCCGGCCAGGGAGGTGCCCGCTGATGCTGCTGTTGCAGATGGAGAAGGTGGGAATCCGCTTCGGCGGCCTCAAGGCCGTGGACGGGCTCGATCTGGCGGTCGAACCCGGCGAGCTGGTGGGCCTGATCGGCCCCAACGGGGCGGGCAAGACCACCGTGTTCAACCTGCTGACGGGCGTCTACACGCCCACCGAGGGGACCATCACCTACGCCGGCCGGCGCATCAACGGGCTCAAGCCCCACGTTCTGGCCCGGCTGGGCATCGCCCGGACCTTCCAGAACATCCGGCTGTTCCCCAACCTGACGGTCTTCGATAACGTGCGGGTGGCCTACCAGGTCAACACCCGCCACACGCCGCTGGACTCCATCCTGCGGCTGCCCCGCTTCTTTGCGGAAGAGAGCCGCATGGCCGAGGAGAGCCTGGAGCTGCTCGGGCGCCTGGGCCTCCTGGCCCACAAGGACGAGCTGGCCCGCAACCTGCCCTACGGCCTGCAGCGGCGCCTGGAGATCGCCCGGGCCCTGGCCCTCAAGCCCCGGCTCCTCCTTCTGGACGAACCGGCCGCCGGCATGAACCCCCAGGAGTCCCGCCAGCTCATGGAGCTGATCGCCGCCGTGCGGCGGGACTTCGACCTGACGGTGCTTCTGATCGAGCACGACATGTCGGTGGTGATGGGCATCTGCGAGCGGATCTACGTCCTCGACCACGGCGTGCTCATTGCCACCGGGACCCCGGCGGAGATCCGCCGCAACCCTCGGGTGATCGAGGCCTACCTGGGGGAGGAGGCATCGTGATGCTGGAAGTCCGCGACCTACACGTCTATTACGGTCCCATCCACGCCCTCAAGGGCATCTCCCTGTCCGTCAACGAGGGCGAGATCGTCACGCTGATCGGGGCCAACGGGGCCGGCAAGACCACCCTGCTGCGGGCCATCTCCGGGCTGGCGCCCGCCCGCCGGGGGGACATCACCTTCCAGGGCCGCTCCCTTTTGCGGCAGCTGCCCGAAGACATCGTCCGCCTGGGCATCTCCCACGTGCCCGAGGGCCGCCGCATCTTCGCCAACCTCACGGTCCAGGAGAACCTGGAACTGGGCGCCTTCCTGCGCCGGGACCGGGCCGAGCAGGCCCGCGACCTGGAGAGGGTCTTCGACCTGTTCCCCCGGCTCAAGGAGCGGCTTCACCAGGTCGCCGGGACCCTCTCCGGCGGCGAGCAGCAAATGCTGGCCATCGGCCGTGCCCTCATGGCCCGGCCCCTCCTCCTGCTCCTCGACGAGCCCTCCCTGGGCCTGGCGCCCCTGCTGGTGCGGACCATCTTCGACGTGATCCGGGAGATCAACAGCCAGGGCACCACCATCCTGCTGGTGGAGCAGAACGCCCACATGGCCCTGTCCATCGCCCACCGCGCCTACGTGCTGGAGACGGGCCGCATCGTGCTGGCCGGCCCAGCGGACGAACTCCGCCAGAGCGAGGCGATCCGGGCGGCGTACCTGGGCGGCAAGGCGGGGTAGGTCGGGGCCGGGTTGACCCGTGTGAATCACGGGTCGTGTAAGCCGTAACAGAGGATGTTGCGTGGCCGGCTGCGAGAAAGCCCAGCCCACGCCTTTACCATGCACCTCTGGACATTACCGCCGGAGATGCGCCGTCCACCCCCAGCGCCGCCTTCACCGGCTCCACATCGGGGAACGAACCGCGGCCGAAAAACACCTGCCAGGCCAGCCGGCGCAAAGGCGTGCCACGAAAGGCAGCGCAGCCCAGTTCATACCACAGGGGATGACGGAAGGTCGCCAGGACCCGCCGCATCCAGCGCCGGGAGAGGAAGCGGGGTTGGAAGGCGCCGCCGTGGTAGTGCCCCAGAATGCGGGGGTCGCCCTGGTCCAGATAGGCGGCCACCACGTGGGCCGCCAGGTCGGACAGCCGCAGGCACGGATCGAGACCGCCGGCCGTCAGGGGCGACACGGCACCGGCGGCATCGCCCACCAGAAGCCCCCGCGGGCAGGCGATGCGGTGCAGAACACCGCCCACGGGGATGCGGCCGCCCCGCCGCTCCACCAGCCGCCCCCGCTCGAGACCGAAACGCGGGGCCACTCGTTCTTTGAAGGCGGCCAGGGCGGTGGTGACGTGGAACCGGTCGGGGTAGCCCCCCGTGCCCACGTGGACCTCCTCCCCGTCGTGGACCACCCAGGCCAGATACCCCGGCGCCAGCCGCGGATCCAGGTAGCAGTGGAAGGCGGGCGGACCGTCCAGCGGCACGCCCCGGTAGACTTCCTCCGCGCCCACAATCCACTCCCGGTTCACGTCAAGCCCCAGGTTCCGGGCCACAGTCGACTGGCAGCCATCGGCGCCAATCATAAACCGGGCCTCCACCGCCCAGCGGCGCCCTCCCGTCTCCAGGTAGACCCGGCTGGTTCGACCCGGTTCGGAGCCCAGAAACCGTGTGCCGCCGGCCCAGTGGGCGCCGGCCCCCACCGCCTCGTCGAGCCACCGGGCGTACAGGCGCCGCAGCCGGCCCACGCGGAACTCGTCATGGGGGCTCGACAGGTGAAGGGCCCGCCCCGCCGGGGAATACAGCACCACGTCCCGCACCACCGGCCCGAGGTATTCGGCGGGCAGGTCAAAGCTTTCCAGCGTCTTCCGCACGAAAATGCCTGTGGTGTGGACGAACCGGTCCACCCGGGGTTTGCGGTCGACCAGCAGGACCTTGAGGCCTCGCCCCGCCAGCAAGCGGGCGCTCTGCAGGCCCGCCAGCCCGGCCCCCACCACGACCACGTCGTACAGGTTCACACCCTCAACTCCCCGGCGCAGTCTCCGCTGTGTCAGAACCGCTGACTCGTCGCCCCCCTTGGGTGCCAGTGCAGCCGGCATGGAAGCCTGCCGGTGAATCTGTTCGTTACCTTGACCAGTTTGCCCATCCTGGGTTTTCCGCCACCGAACGCAGCGCTGCGGTAAGACCCCTTATCCTCGTCAGGGCGTGCCCCGGTCCGGGTTCGCCGGGTCCGGCCCGGCTGCACCCCGGTGCCTCGCGGCCACCGCAGCTTCGTATGCCCGCCGGGTCTCAAGCGCCACAGCTTGCCACGTCCAGGCCTCCACCCGCCGTCGGTTGTGCCTTCCCATGTCGGCCAGCCGGTGGCGGTGGGCCAAGGCCTCGCGCAAGGCTTGTACCAGACCCGTAGGATCGTCCGGCGGGTAGAGGAACCCGCCCTGGTCATCCACCACTTCGGCCAGGCAACCGCGACGCGGAGCAACGACCGGGCGGCCGAAGGACATGGCGAGGATCACGGTGCCCGACGTGAAGATGTCCTCATAGGGCATGACCACGGCGTCCGCCGCGCCCATGAAGAGGGGGATGTCCTCGTCCGGCACCCGCTCCAGCACCAGCCGTATCCGCCTATCACCGGCCGCGGCCGCCTCGATCTCGTCCCGCAGAGCGTCCGTGGCGGGTTGCCCGGCGACCACTAGGCGGACCCCTTCCTCCGGAAATTCCCGGAAGGCCCGGACCAGCCGGGGAACGCCCTTGTACGGCCGAATGGCCCCAAGATAGAGGAACGTGACGGCGTCCGGGTCGATGTCCAGCCGGGACCGGGCTTGCTGCCGGTCCCAGGGCTCACCGTACACCCCCAAATAGTGACCGTGGGGCATGACGAAGATACGGCGCCGCAGGCGCTCCGGGACGGCGAAGGCGCCGGCCGTCGCCTGGCGGGCATAGTCGCAATGCACGATGAGGGCGTCACAGAGCCTGACCAGCCGTCGGTGAAAGAAACGCTCCAGCTGAGGCTGCCGCCGGTCGTGGTCGTGGAGGTTGTGGACCGTCCAGACCAGGGCGGCACCGCGCCGGCGCATGGCCCGAAGCCAGGCAAGAAGCCGCATCCCCTTGAGCGCCGTCATCCATGCCCGGCGGTCGAGCATGTACCCGTGGGTCCAGTGCAGGTGGATCACAGCCACATCATCCCCGGACCGCCGGGCCACGGCCGCCGGCGGCACATCGGCCAGGCGCCTGGCCAGGGTGACCTGCACACCCAGGTCCGCCAGGGCATCTGCCAGCAGCCGCTGGTAGGGGTTGCTCGAACTGTAGTCGGGCAGCATCCACACCCGCAAGCCTGGCCCGCCACCACTCATTGCCGGCTGGTTCATTCCTCACCCTCCACCGGATTCCGGCCCCATCCGGGCCCCGCGCCTCCAGGGATCACGCTTGGCCGGCGTTGCGCTCGGCCGGACCCCTCCCGCTCCGTCCGGCGCCCCCCAGGCGGGCCAAGGCTTTCCGGGCCAGGCCGCCCAGGAAGGCCAGTTCCTCCACCCGAAACAGGGCCAGCACGGCCCCGTACACGGCGGCCCCGGCGACCACCAGCAGGAGCAGGCCGGTCGCCTGGGCTACCGTTCGAGCATCGGGAACCACCAGCTGCGCTACAGGCCCCCGGCGCAATACTTCCACCACCACCACCATCACGGCCGAGGCCACCGCCGCCTGCACCGCACCCCCGAGCAGCGACCGGCCTCCCACCGGCCCGAGCCGCCGCCGGAGCCTCACCAGCAGGACCAGGGCGCTCCACCACAGGGAGATGGACCAGGACAGGGCAATGCCGCCGTGGGCAAGGTAACGCACCAGCAGGAGGCTGAGCAGGATGTGCATGGTCAGCGCCACGATCCCGGTGCTGGCGGGCGTCCAGGTGTCACCCGTACTGTACATCGCCCTGCTCATCAGATCGCGCCAGGCAAAACCCGTAAGCCCCAGGCAGAGAAAGGCCAGGGCAAAGGCCGTCATCTGCGTGTCGTGGGCGTCGAACCGGCCGCGCTCGAACACCAGGCGTACCAGCTCCGACCGGAGCGCCAGCATCCCGGCGGTGATGGGAAACATGAGAAAAAGGTGCAGGCGCAACCCGCGGCGGAGAAGGGCGAGGAAGCCGGCCCGGTCGCCCTGACTGATACGGCGCGTCAGCTCCGGATAGAGCACCGTGGAAACCGGGTACATCAGCAGGCCCTGGGGCAGCCCCGTGATCCGCTGTGCAAAGGACAGCGACGCGGCGCTCCCTTCGGGCAAACCCGAAGCCAGGGCCCGTTCCACCGTCTGGCTGATCTGGCCCGTGCCCGTAGCCGCCACCACCGGGCCCGTCCGGCGCAGGGCGGCCCGCAGGTCCGGGTGGTTCCACCGGAACACCGGGCGATACGGCAGGCCCACACGCCGGAGGGCGCTCCATTGGAGAATCACCTGGGCGGCCAGCGCCACCAGGGACGCCCAGGCGACCGCCTCGATACCGTAGGCCCGGCCGAGAAAATAGGTTCCGCCAATGAGCACCAGGTTTTGCGGGATGCCCACCGCCGCGGGCGTCACCACGTTGCCGCAGCTGTTGAGCACGCCCTGCATCCAGCCGTTGATCCCCATGAAGACAATCCCTGGAAGCATGATCAGGGCCAGGCGCCGGGTGAGCTCCAGCTGTTCGCCGGCAAACCCTGGTGCAAACAGCCGGACCAGGGGATCGACCAGGATCATGGCCGCAGCCAGGATCGCCACCAGCGCCAGCAACAGCCCGTGGAACAGGGTCCACGCCACCTCGCGAAAGTCCTCGTCCCGCCCGGTGGCGCGGTAGCGGGTGAGCATGGGGATGACGATGGTGGTGATGGCGCTGCCCACCGCCTGAAACAGCACCGAGGGAATGGCGAAGGTGATGGTATAAGCGTCGGTCACCCGGCCGGCGCCGAACACGGCCGCCAGCACCATCTCCCGGACGAACCCCAGCACCCGGCTGGCGACCGCCAGCAAGAAAACGGCTGCCGCCGATCGGGCGAGGCGAGCGCCCACTCCCCCTGCCCCCTTGTGACGCTGCCGGCGCCCCCTCTGCATCATGCCCGCTGCATCCCCGCCGGATCGTCCCCGTCAGGACGGCCTGGAACGCGCGTCCCTGCCTGCACCGTGCAACCGCGGGTGGTCTCCCGTCGACGCGCCGTGGCCGCTTACCGGACCCCCGCCCCGTGGCCGCCCACCACCCTTCTGTGGGGCGGCCGCCTACCGGCCCGCCACCAGTTCGTCCAGCAGCTCCGCCAGGGCCCGGGCCTGTTCCCGGCGCTCGTAGCGGCGATACGCCTCCGGTGGAAGAGGTTGCGGTCCGGCCAGCTCCCCCCGCTCCCACCGGCGGTAGAAGCGCAGCACCGCCGCCTCGATGGCCGCATCATCCTCCGGAGCAACCACCTCTCCCAGGCCGAACCGCTCCACCACGGCAGCAGCCTCACCGGGCATGCTGAGGGCCAGGATGGGGCGCTGGGCGGCCATGTATTCGAACAGCTTGCCGGGGATGAAGGTGCCACCGAAAACAGGGTCGACATCGTTGATCAGCAGGAGCACATCGGCACCCTTCAGGAGGGCCACGGCCCGGCGGTGCGGCACATGGCCAAGCACCTCCACCACGTCGCCCAGCCCCAGGTCCCGCACGGCCCGGGCATTGTCGGAGTACCCGGGGTAGTCGAACACGCCCGCAAAGCGCAGGCGCAGCCGCGTCCGGTCCACGGCACCCCGGTCGATCAGGCGCCGCACGGCACGCAGCAGACGGCGCGGGTTCCGCTCCTTGTAGAAGATCCCTGTATAGACGAAGGTACAGCGCCCTTCCACCCGCTCGGGCTCGATCCCCGCGAAGTCGGCGGCGTCAAACCCGTTGTGAATCACCTCAAGCCGGCGAATCACATCCCCGTACTTGGACCGGAAGCCCTCGGCAAAGGAGCGGGTCACCGTCAGCACCACGTCGGCTTCCCGCATCACCGCCCGCTCCATCCGTTCCTCCAGCGCCTCGCGCCAGCCGATCCCGCTGCGGTGCACGTTCTGGGTCCAGGGATCCCGGAAGTCGGCCACCCACGGAAGCCCCGCCTGCCGGTGCAGAGCCAGCCCCACCAGGTGATCGGTGTACGGACCCGACGTCGACAGCAGCGCCTGCGCGCCGTACCGGGCCAGCATCCGCCGCCCTTCCCGTACCGCCGGCACGTACCAGAGGATGCGGTCGTCGGGAATCAGCACGTACATCCGCGCCCGCTTCATCAGCTGGACGAACCGGCGCCGCCAGCCTCCGGGCTCCTCGCCTGAAGCCAGCGAGCGACCGGCTCCCCGTTCTCCTGCGTCCGGGGCCGCCGCGGCCGTGGCTCCGCGGCGGCCTGTCCCGGGAGATGCCGTCCCCGGCCGGCCGACCTGCGGCGCTGCTGCCGCCATTGGGCCGGCCAGTACCCGCGGCCGCCACTCGCGGACCCGGTGCACCACCACTTCGGGAGGAAGCTCGTCCAGCAGGGTGGGGTCCAGCGACACGTGCCAGACCGGATCCATGGCCAGCACCAGAGGCCGCCAGCCGAACTGCGGAAGGTATTTCGCCATCTTGAGGGCTCGCTGCACCCCGCCACCGCCGATGGGGGGGAAGTAGCAGGCGACCATCAAAAGGTTTTTCAGCCCCGTGCCGTGCTGGAGGCCGGCGGGGCCGGACGCCATGCGCCGTCCTGGAGGTATGGGCCCTCCGGGCCGGTTCCTCATTGCCTGGCTCATAGCGGCCTGGCTCATAGCGCGCCGATCCGGACCTCCCTGGGCTCGCCGGCCCCCGCCTCCTCGCCCCTGGCGCCTCCGCGGGTTTGCGCCCGGCCCTCACCGGCGGGCGGTAGCGGGCCGAGGGGTGCGCGTCCCGGCGACAGGACCACCAGCACCGCCAGCAGCAACCAGTAGTACAGCACGACCCGCGGGTGGAAAAAGGTGATGTTGGACAGGCTCTGCACCAGGAACGCAATCATACCACAACCGGCACCCAGGAACAGCAGCCGGTCGCCGGGCCCGGCACCGTGCCGCCAGCCGGCAAAGGCAGCCCGCAGCGCGAGCAGCACGATGACCAGGAACACTAGAAGCCCCAGCAGCCCGGTCTCGGCTGCCACGGTCAGGAAAGCGTTGTGGGACGAATACGTGGCAAACCGCTGGTCCAGCAAGGGGTAATCGCGAATGACGTCAGGGTAGTAGGCCAGGTAGTTCCCGGCCCCGACCCCAAGCCAGGGCGACCGGCTCCACATCACCAGGGCCGCCCGGTAGAGATTCAGGCGGAATGCCCCGGACCCTTCAGAAAAGTCCAGTAGTCCAGCCAGGCGCTCCAGCATCCCCGGGATCAGGAACACGGCCGCCGCACCCGCAGCAGCGACCACCACCAGGTAGCGGGAATCGACCAGAAGGACGAACACCGCCACCGCCAGGGCGAGCCCGAGCCATCCACCCCGGGTGTAGGTCAAAAACTCTGCTGCCAGCATGGCAACGATCGTGGCGACATAGAAGGCGCGGCGCCACGGCCGGGGCGCCGCCGGCGCGCCCTGAGCGGCAGCCCCCCCGCCCACGCCTCCACCCGTGCCTTCCTCCCGTTCTGCGCCTGCTGCGCCACGGGGCTGCTGCTCGCCCACCGATCCGCGCAGGGTTCCTAAAAGGCGCCCCAGGGCCACGGGGATGAGCAGGATGAGATACTCCGAAAGAAAATTGGGGTTTTCCTGGGTCGAGCCGACGCGGCCGCGAATGGCTCCGGCCCCGGCACCGGCCAGCCCCGACACCGTCAGGTCGACACCCAGGGCGTATTGAACCAGGCCGATCAGGGCCACCAGCAACCCACCGGCCAGCATGGCGTCGATGATCCAGTGGCCCAGGCGCCGGCGCCCCCGCACCAGGTCGACCGTCATATAGAACAACACGAAGAACGAGGCCTGGCGCGCCAGGGTCTGAAATCCTTCGACCAGGGACCGGGCGTTGAGCAGGGAGACGGCCAGGATCGTGAGGTAAAGGGCAAAGGGCAAATCGAAGGCCGTCAGGGGTAGGCCCGTGAGGGACCTCACCGGCCGCTCCCGGCCGGGCGCCGCAGGCTCCGCGGCCGGGCGGAGAGCCCAGTGTACGAGCCACGCCACGGTGACCAGGGGGATCAGAAGCACCTCAACGGTGACCGGAATGGGACCGATCTGGCGGCGGAATGGGACCAGCGCCACCAGAAAGGCGGTCACCACCAGGCCCCAGGCTGCCGCCACACCGGCCGCCCGGGGCACGACCCCGCGGGGATCGACCTCCGCCCACCCGGCCGCCACCCGGTTGCGGGCGGTCGCAACCAGCCAGCCGAGGGCCGAGGCCCCCCACCAGTCGCGGGGGGCGGGCAGAGGGGACGTCAGCCACCGCCAGAGGAAGCTGCCGCCGAGCAGGTCACGCCAGGCGCGCATGAGCCCGCTCAAGAAGGCCGCGATCAAACTCTCTCCCCATACCCGGCGGATGGCCTCCAGCAAGCGCGCTGCCTCCTTCCCCACACTACCAGCGGACGTCGACCACCGTGCCCTTGACCACCGTGCGCGGCGTCGCCAGAGAAAATTCGCGCCCGATCTGCAGCGATTGGCCACGCAGCTCGTAATGGTTCTGCACCTTCACGGCGCGGCCGCGCGCCGTCACCAGCACGTCCCGAAAATAACGCGACTCGCCCTCACGCAAGAATCCGCCGTCTTCCAGCACGACGGGGCTCGGCCGCATGGTCACATCCACGACTTCCGCGGCCGGCTGCGCGCTGGGACTGTAAAGGACATCGCCGACGTTGAACATGTTGCGGGCCTGCACTTCAGGCACCCTGCTGACCAGCACGGTGAAGGTGACATCCCGAGCCTCGGCCGGCTCCGCGCTCTCCGGCCCAATGCGCGTGTAAACCACAAACCCCACCGCAAGCAACACCACGATGACCAGCAAATCGAGGAGGTTGAAACGAAAGCGCTTCTCCATCCTTGCCGGCTCTCCCCTCTGTCCCCGCCCGCTCCCTGCCGCCTTCGGACCTCTCGTCGCTCCCGCGCCAACCTTCCCGGTTCCGGTTTCACCCTGGCGGCCACCGGCACCGGCTCACCGGTCAGCGCTTGCCTGTTGACCCGCCCTCGCCGGTTTGGCCACCAGGTGCTCTTGATAAATCTCGAGGAACCGGCGGGCGGCCGCCAGGTGGGAATGGTGCTGGAGCACGTACTGGTAGGCTGATTCGGCCATGCGCTCGGCCAGCGGGCGGTCCAATGCGACCTTCCACAGCGCCCGGGCCAGCGCCTCCGGATCGCGCTGGGGAACAAGCAGGCCGGTTTCCCCATCCCGAACGATCTCGCGCAGCCCCCCGATCGCCGACGCCACCAGCGGCACGCGGAAGGCCATGGCCTCCAGGGCACTGATGGAGGTGGCCTCTTCCACCCCGGCCTCGTGCACCGAGGGGACGACCACAACATCGGCTGCCCTGAGATACTGCCCCATGGCGGCATGGGGCCGCTCGCCCTCAATTCGGCAGTAGGGCTCAAGGCCCCTTTCCCGGACGAACCGGCGGACAAGCGCGTCCTGCTCTCCGCTCCCGACAATTACCAGCAGTGGGCGAAGGGTTTCCGCGCCGGCCGCCAGCTTCTGGGCCACCGGTCCGGCGACACCCCCCGGTACTCCCGTCCCCCGCCCTGGCCGAATGAGGCCCTCTAGGGCCTGAATGGCGTACAGCACGCCGTTCTTGGCGGTCAGTCGCCGCGGGCACAGGATGACGAAGGCGTCCTGCGGGATGCCCAGGGCGGTACGCGCCGCGGCCCGAGACGGAACCCGTCCCGGCCAGTCCAGGTCGATGAAGTTCTGGACCACCGTCACCCGGTCATGGCCTGCCAGCCGCCGCACATGGGCTGCAATGCGAGAGTCCACGGCCACCACATGGCGTGCCCCCGCCAGCCCCCGCCGCTCCAGCTCCAGCAACCAGCGGTGGGCCGCGGTCCCGGGCCGAACCCGGCCGGCGGCCACGTGCTCATCGGTGGGATAGCCGTGGGCGGTGTAGACGTAAGGCAGCCCCGCTCGCTGGGCCGCGGCGGCGGCCATGGGGTCCTCCACGTTGAGGGCCTGAACCCACGGCGCCTCGACCCGCAGGGTCCGGCTCAGAAAATGCACCCGCATGGTGGCCGTCCACATGGCCCCCCAACCCCACCGGACCCGGTTGAGGGCCCAGGACGGGCCGCGGGTCAGAACCTTGGCTGCAGGGCTGAAATCGGCAAAGGAGCGGATGCGTACGGCATGTCCCAGCGCTTCCAGCCCCCTGCGCAGCAGGTCCATGTGGGTCGAGAGCCCGCCGGCGTGGGGGAACCGGTTCCCCGTGACCAGCAAGATGCGCAAGCCATGTTCCTCCCACCAGCCGGCCCCTGCGTCCGGTCGACCGGCGTGATCGGCACCCTCTCGTCCCGCACCGGGCGGGCATCGGGTGCACGCCACTGGTGTCCTGCCGGCGCACCGCGCCCCGGCGCGGCAACCCGCAAGGCACTCGGGGCGGACAACCCTTCCCCATTATACGGCGGTTTCAATCCGCACAAAGGGAGGCCGCACCCGGCCTCCCTTGTCAACAGCGCCTCTTCTCAGACGGCGGTCCGGAGCGAACCTCGCGGCCGCATCCCGTTACGGCTGACAGTTACCCGCCCAGCAGTACTCAAAACCTCGTACCGCCACCGCGGCCGCCATGGCCCGCATCATCGGGTCACCCGGTGCAAAGCGGGTGGTGCTGATCCCCTTCATGATCCCGGCCGCCGACACGGCACCGATGGCCCCGGCAAAGTCGCTGTTGTCGGGCACATCGGGGAAGGTCTCCGGCTGGCTTGGTAGCTTGAAGGCCCGCTGCAGGATGAGCGCTGCTTCCTGGCGCTTGATGGGCTTCTCGTACCCGAAGGTCCCGTCGGGATAGCCGCTGATGATCCCCGCGGTGTAAGCCTTGACAATGTAAAGATAGAACGCCTGATCGGGCTTCACGTCGGGGAACGCGGGGACCTGGTCCGCAGCCAGGGGCCCTCCCTTCAGCCGCTCCAGTGCTTCCACGATCATCTTGGCAAATGCGCCACGGGTCAGGGTCTCGTTGGGATAGAACCGCGCCCACAGGTCACCGTCCACCAGGCCCGCCTGGTAGGCGCGGTTGACATCCTGCGCCAGGTCCCCCGTGGTCACGTCGGGGAACTGCCGGGGGTAGAGCTTGTCCGGCAAAAGGAAGGCCGAAGGCAGGCCCACCCGCGAGCGGAAGACCCGCGCCAAGACGTCCACTTGCCCCGCCGTACCGCTGATCCGGATAACCCTCGGCGTCATGCTGTCAGGGTTTCGTTCCACCGCCTCGATGGACTGGAGCGTACCAATCTCAGGCCACAGCTTTTCAATGACCGTGCGGGAGACGTCCCGGCGCCAGCGGAAGTAGGTGTCCTCGTAGCGCGTCCCGTTGTAGTCATAGAACTCCGGCGTGATGGCGGTTCCGTCGCGCAGCACGAACCGGTCCTCCCGGCCGCGCAGGTAGGGCTCGGGCTCTCCCGTCCCATCGGCGAAGGCCTCCCTGTTCGACGCCACGTACCCACCGTTGCCCGCCGTGAAGTTGGCGGAGATCAGCACCCCGTTGTACATCAGCACCTGGGCGTCGGTGGCCTTCACGACCTGTTCGATCTTCGGCCGGTAGGTCTTGTCGCTGTACCGGCCATAAAACACCTGATCATAGGTAGAATCGACCAGGTTCGTGGTCAGGCCGAAGTTCTGCCGGGCGGCGTACGTACGGGCCGCCACCGCCTGCGCCTTCAGGGCCTCGACGGACCAGGACGCCGGCGATTCGTGGGGTACCACCCCGACCAGGTAGTCGAAGAGGTTCACCTTGTTCCTCACGGTGATACCCGCGTTGCTTCCCGCAATCGCCTTTGGCGCCTCGAACTCCAGGCGCCCTTCGTAGTCCCGGCAGCCACGGAAAGCATGGTCGGAACTGGGGTCGCAGGTGGTCTGGGGATAATGCAACTGAGCCGTCTTCCCCTGAGGGATCACCAGATCCAGCTGTTCGGTGGTCGAACCGGCGGCCGTGGGCTTGCCATGGAGTTCGACCACCGGCCCGCCGGTAGTGAGCGACTGCCAGCGGAACCCTACGGTGGTATCGAAGGTCACCCGGTAGCTGCCCGCCGGCAACGATTGTGCGGTGGCCCCCTCCAGCACCGCGCCGTCGGGTACGTCGACCACCCACATCAGGCGGGGCTGGGGGGCACTGCTCTGAACGCCGTTTTCATCCAGGGAGAGTCCCACCCGGACCTGCTGGCCGGTGTCAGCCGTACCCCGCTTCACCAGCTGTGCACCCGGGTAGTAGTGGGCCAGGATGTCACGGTAGGGCACACCCAGCCGGCCCAGCCCTTCGGCCCCCCGCTGAGACATCCCGGTCCGGTGGCCGTACCCCCCGCCGAAGAACCGGACCCAGTCGGTAATGGGATTCGGCTGGGTCGACGTCGCCGTGGCGGACGCCCCAGTCGCCGATGCGTCACTCCCCGTGGCCGTTACACCCGCCGCCTCGCCCGATGCACCCGCGGCGGTGGTACCCGAATCGGCAGTGGTACCCAATTCTGCGGTGGTCCCCGAACCGGCCGCCGCGTCCCCGCCACTATCCGGATTTGTCCCGGAATCACTGCCACCGCTGCTCGACGCCGCATCCCCATTGGTGCCCGTGACCTGGAAGTCGCCGCTCGCCTGAAGGGTAAAACCGGCGGTCCCATCGGCGACCTTCGTAGCAGCACCTCCGGGGATCCCCACCACGACGGGGCCCACCCGGGGCTGGCTCGTCTCCCCAGGGACCTCTTCGAAGGTGAGGGCCACCTCGCGCGTCCCGGGCGGCACGACCACCTCATGCACAACCCCACCACCCGGGACCACATCGACAATTCGAACCTCAACTCCTTGCGGCACCTTGACAACAGGCCCGCCCTGAGGAACCACGAACCGTACAGCCTGGGCCCCCTTCGGCAGGGTCACCTTCAGGCGACCCTCGGGCGCCGAAAGTTCCCAGGCCTGCCCTGTCCACACCAATCCGTCGAGCTGCGTGACGGATCCGCGTCCCGCAGCCGGAGATGCCGGGGAGAGGTTTGGGGAAAGATTCGAGCCTGCCGCGGCAAGAGGACCGACACTGAGCATAAGGAAGACCGAGACCGCAGACGCAAGCCAGGCTAGCCTTTTGCCCACAGGACGTTGCCAGCGACTGCCCACCGGGCCGCGCTGCCTTCTCGACACAACGGTCATCCTTTACCCTCCGTGACCCGTTCCGGCGCACCATGGGCGCCTGCCTTGCACCGTTCCCCCTTTCTTTCCACCCTTCGACAAAAAGGTCCTGCCGCATTACGAACATACGGAGGCTCCCGGAGCGTCCTGGGACATGCTCGGACAGGCAAGTGCGCTGCCATCTCCGCCTGCATCCCAGGACGATCCGAGACCCTCCGTAAGAGGGAAATCACGGTGTCACGGAGTTTCCGGCGATGGCAGACCTCCGAGCAGCTGGCGAAGGCCACCGAGGTGTAGTGCGCTCCATGTCTCGGGGCGGTGCATCAGGCCGGGCCCCCGCCGGTGACGCCACACCGCCATGCTGACGGTGGCCATCTCCAAATTCGACAATAAGCTTGGTCGGTTGCCATATCCAATGCCAAGAGGAGGTGCCGGTGAACGACGCGAGGTCGTCCACCGGCACCCGCAGCCCGTCATGGTCGGCCGTCTGGCACCATCGGTGGTGTGAGGTTAGCCTGATCGGCCTCACCCGTTAACGATGGGCCGCTTCGCGACTGCATGAAGCTTCGGTAGGCGCCGCCCCGGCTCACGGTCTTGTCATGCCACGGATAGGTCTGCCAGATGGCGGAGCGCCCGGACCCATTCGCGGTCGGCGTAGGGACCGTGCAGCGCCGGGATCCGCGCCCGAAGCCACTGGGCCGCATCCTCAATCTGCTGGGTTGTGAGACGGGTCCCGAACAACCGTCCTTGTGAGATGGATGTCCCGGACGAAATTTCGCGGCGTCGCCAGGCCGGGCGTGCGTACCGGTCCAGTTCACCATTCGCTCGCGCCGCCAGCAGGCGGCCCAGGTGCCGGGCACCGTCTTCGTTCCACGACGCACCCCGCCGTTTCATCCGCCGGGCCACCACGTGGTAATTGTGACCTTCGATCGTGCCAAGCCGGCGTCCATCGGGGTGCGTCACAATCCCGTTCCACTGGTTCTTGAGGTACCGCTTCAGTTCGTTCACCCGTTCCCGATGCTCGCCCTCCGCACGCCGGCGGGCGGCATTCAGGATCGCCGCCACGTCCGCCCAGGGCTTGCCCGCCTCGACAGCCGCCGTCAGCTGCCGATGGGCTTCCGGGTCATGCCGCAAGGCCCGGCGCATGGCCTGTTTGGGGTGGAATGGGTCGAGGCGATAGGTGGCCTGGGGCAGGTACTCCAGCACCTTGCGGATCCATGGCGCTCCATCCCCACCCACCGTGCACCGTTCCACCCGGCTCCAGTCCCATTCCGCCGCAAAGGCGGCCAGGGCCTCTTCCACCGACGCCGTCCCTTCACCCACCGCCACGTGCACCCGCCGGTTCTTGAGCACCGTTCGCCCCCGCGCGTCTTCGGTCTTCCCCTCGTAGGCCAACGCATGCATCAGGGCGATCCGTTCCTCCTCCCGTCCGGCCCGCGCCGCCGGCTACGGACCAGCACCTCGCCAAATTCCAGATCCACCGCGGTCGCGATCCGGCGCCCGCGCGGAAGGACACCCCGCTCAAACACCACCTCCCGCTGGACCTTGGCGTCGTCGTCCGCCCGGGCGCCCGCCGCCTGCGCATCCTCCCACAGGGCCATGGCACTGAGGCGGACGGCCCCGCAGCTCACTCGCTCCAACCACTCCGTGGCAGCGGGATAGGGCACCTGCGTGCATAGCTGAATCCCGAATTCCTGCACCTCACGCTGCCGCGGCGCCAGCCCCATCACCTCGTCCAGCAAGTACCGCCCGCCGCCGCCCTGCCGGTCCTTGGAATACCGCCGCGTCCACCGGATCTCCCCGACCCACGTCAGCAGCCTCCGCGGCTTGGCATGCACACACCGCAGTCACCGCCGGTCACGCTGTTCCATCAACTGCCGGTCCACCGCTTCCAGCGCTGTCACCAGCACCTGCCGTGCGGCTTCCTGCGTGGCCTGCAATAGGGCCATCTCGAGCGCCCGGAAATCGGGCACGTCCCGCAATGCCTTCTCCACAGCCTGCGCCAACTGCAGGGTAATCGCCCCGAGCTGACGAATCACCCCATCCATGGAGAGACCTCACCTCCACTCTTGGTCGGGGTGATCGGCTGTCCCGGTTGGGACAACCTGGTGAGGTCTCTCCTTCGCTTTTCCCCCACCAGCACCTACCGAAACTTTAAACAGCCCCAAGGCCGGACCCGTATACGGGTAGGGACAACCTGGAGGAGGTGGTGAAGGGTTCCTGACACCAACCAACCCGAAGAAGAGTGAAATTCCATCACTTGACGGGACGTGACCGTACCTTTTAGCCCCATGCGGTGAAGTTAGTTTCCCAAAATAGGCTCAACGGCGGCACGGATTGTATCGATTATTATTGATTGGCAATTCACTCTTCGGAACAAGGAGGATGGGCCAGTGGAACGGTTGCTTTTAACCATCATGCGGCGAGTCCACACGCCCATTTATTCTTATTGGCGTTACGTCGTCCCAGCGTTCACAAGAAGAACGCACAATTTCCCTGCGTTTCTTCGCAAACTGTTTCACGACGAATACGTTAGTAATACGTATGCCTTTATTAATGGTCTCTTGACAGGCCTAGGCGTGTCCCTAGCGGCAACATTGGTTTTGATAGTGTCCTTACCATTTTATACATTTTCGGCTATCCGCTTGTTCTTGACCCTGTTTTTAACGTTAGGCGCCATAAGTTTAGCGCTATTTGAATTCGGGTGGCTGTTTGAAAGTGCCAATAAAAGGGTGCAAACTATATATTATCGTATTTCAGTTCATACAGAGAACGTGCTTCTTGTCAGAAAAAACGTGCTTGCATTTAAATTTGGCATACTTTCTTTTGCAACAACTATCGTTGGCGCACTTCTCACCCTTTTTTCAAGCGCTATCGTCGATTTATTGCGAAAATCTTATCTGTTCAGCCCCATAGATATCGTCAGCAACGAAATCCTCGCCCTAATCGTTAATGTTTTATATTACGCCTCACTGTTGGCGTGGTTCTATATAATATTCGAGTTCCCATTCATTCGGCCTTTGATTAATAAATGGTTAGAAATGCGCTGCATTGACGCGAGGCTCAACCGGTAATACAATAAGGTCCTCCAACACGGTGCAAATACAGGCTGCCGACAGACGTGTCACCGCCGGTGCAAAGGGACTGTTGAAATAGGGGCTGCTGCGCGCGTTTACATCCTACCGGGAACCCGCCCGTGCATTGTCGTTCTTTCCACTCGGTGGGTCTGGGCTCCGGTCATGGGGGCCCCGCCAGTATCGCAGGATCTTCAGCAGGTTGTGTGCGAAGGCTGCCAAGTAACCTTCGCACTGTACGTCGTCCAATCCAAAGCGCCTCGCTCGGTGGTACCGTAATCGGTCAAGCCGGGTAAATACTCCCTCGACGACGGTGCGGCGCCTTCGCGCCAACCGACGATAACGTGCCGTTCGCAACCGCCTCTCAGCTTCCTGGAGTTCCCGTTCGTAGACAGAAAGTTGAACGAAGCGCCGTTTGGATTGAGGCGGCAGACACGAAGATAGCAGCGGACACCCTTGGCAGTGTCAGCGCCAGTGATAAATTGACCCGGGATCGCCAGGTAAGAAGTGACCCACCCCCCAGCAAAGACACCTTCCGAATCCAGCCACGGAGCGGGAGGTGTCGTCGACAGCATGCTGGGAGGTGGGAAAGTGAAGCGACTGTACGAGCTTCATGGCGAGGGGCGGTCCATCCGGGAGATTGCCCGAACCCTCGGGGTCTCCCGGAACACCGTGCGGCGTTACCTTCGCTCGCCCGAGGTTCCCCGGCCGACGCCGCGGGCGCCCCGCGGGTCAAAACTTGACCCCTACCAGGAGTTTATCCGGCAACGGGTCACGGAGGGAGTGAAAAACTGCGTCGTCCTCCTGCGGGAGTTGAAGGCGCAGGGGTATACGGGCAGCTACACCCTCCTCAAGGAGTTCGTCCGCCCCCTCCGTTGCGGCCGGTCCGCACCGGGGACGGTCCGGTTCGAAACGTCGCCGGGCCAGCAGGAGCAAGGGGACTGGGGCAGTTGTGCCTACACGCTCCCGGACGGGTCCGTCCGGCGCAAGTGGGTCTTCGCGATGGTCCTTAGCTGGTCCCGGGCCGTGTACGCCGAGTTCACGGATCGGGCCGACACCGCGTACTTCATCCGGTGCCACTTGAATGCCTTCCGGTACTTTGGTGGGGTTCCGGAGACGTGCCTGTATGACCGGACCAAGCTGGTGGTGTTGGGCCAAGACGAGCACGGCGAGCCGCAGTGGAATGAACGCTTTCTGGACTTTGCCCTGCGGCTGGGTTTTGCCATCCGGCTCTGCCAGGGCTACCGCCCCCAGACCAAGGGCCGGGTGGAAAGCGGCATCAAGTACGTCAAGGGCAACTTCTGGCCCGCGGTTCGGTTCACGGATCTGGATGACCTGAACCGGCAGGCCCTGGCGTGGTGTGATACCGTGGCCAACGTCCGCATCCACGGCACCACCCATGAGCGGCCCGTGGACCGGTTGGCGATCGAACGAGGGGCCTTGCGGCCGTTGCCCCCGCAGGAGCGGCTTAGGCCGTGGCTGCGCGAGCAGCGGCAGGTGGGCCGGGACGGTTACGTGCAGTGGGAACGGGCGTGGTACGGCCTGCCGTGGCCCTGGCGGCCCGGCCAGCTCGTCCAGGTCCAGCCGGGCGAGGGCGTGGTCGAGCTCTGGGTCGATGACCAGCGGGTGGCGGTGCATCCCCGGGCCCTCCGGCCGGGCCAGCGCTTCACGCACCCGCAGCAGTGGGCGGGGTTGTCCGCGAAGAGTGGCCGTCCGCGGCCGGAGCCCCGGGCGGTGCAATGGCCCACGGTGGAAGTCGAGCGACGGTCTTTGAGCACCTACGAGGCTCTGGCCGAGGCGGTGAGTCGGCGATGATCGCCCTGGAGAAGGCCCGGCAGTACCTGGAGCAGCTGGGCTTGAGCCACGCGGCGGCGGTTCTCGAAAGCCGCCTGGAGGCCGCCGCCCAGAAGCAGCTCCCCTACCCCGACTTCCTCGTGGACCTGCTGGGCCTCGAGGCGGCGGCGCGCCGGGAGCGCTACCTGCGGACACGGACACGACTGGCGCATTTGCCCTTTCACCGCACCCTGGAGCAGTTCGACTTCGGGTTCCAGCCGTCCGTCGACGAGCGCCAGATTCGCGAGCTGGCTACCCTCGCCTTCGTCGCCGACGCCGCCAATGTGATCTTCCTCGGACCACCAGGCGTGGGCAAGATGGTCTGTCACTTATGATGAAGGCGGGGACGGGCCCGCACGGCCCCGCTCCCGGCCCTGCTGCACGAACGGTCTCAAGCTCTGAAGTGTGTTTGGGGATTAGGAAACCCTTGGCAAGATGTGGGCTAGGCCGTTCGAGCAGCGGGTCGAACGGCCAACAGACCGGTGGGCCGAGAGCCTTGATGGTGATGTGGCGCCGACGGGGTCGGGAGCCGAGGCGACCGTCTCGGGCAGGAAGCCCCACACAAACGACCAATGGGACCGGCCGCGGCCGTGAGCCCTCATCGGTGACCTGGGCGCGGCCCGGGGCGGTCTCCTCGGGTCCTGACCGGGAGGGCGAGGATGGACAATGTTCCTCGTACCTATGTAGGCATCGATGTCGGGCGGCGGAGTCACCGGGCTGCGATCTTGCCCATCGGGCGAGCCATGCACGGGTGGGAGCACGCCCCGGTGCTCGCCTTTACGGCGGACACCGACGGTTTCCGTGAGTTCTTCGATGCCCTCCACGCAGCGGGCGCCACGCCCGCCAACACCATGTGCGCACTGGAACCGACCGGCGGCTACTACTCACAGCCCATCTTCCAGGCCCTCAAGTACCACGGGTTCGAAGTCCTCTGGGTCAAGAACCAGGCCGTGCATGACTTGCGGGAAACGCTGTACGGTCGCCGATCGAAGACCGATGCGGAAGACGCACGGCTCATTGCCCGGTTGCTCTATCTCCGCGAGGCGATCGGCCAGGAGTACGCGTTCCAGGTGGCCCACACGGGGAGTGCACCCTATCGAAACCTTCGCCTCCTGGTGGAAGCTGGACTTGCCCCGGTTTCGTGGACACCCCGATAGTTGGGGCATAAGCCCCGGAAAGGGTGATCCCCATGCCGGCCACGAAGCCGCCGTACCCTCCGGAGTTCCGGGCCGAAGCCGTCCGTCTCGTCCGGGAGAGCGGGAAGAAGCTCCAGCAGATTGCCGCCGACCTCGGCGTCTCGGAAGCCAGCCTGCGGAAGTGGGTTCGCCAAGCCGAGATCGACGCGGGGCAGCGCCCCGGGTTGACGACCGCCGAACGGGAGGAACTCAACCGGCTGCGGCGGGAGAACCGGATCCTGCGGGAGGAGCGTGAGATTTTAAAAAAAGCCGCGGCCTTTTTTGCCCAGGAGAGCCGGCGGAACCGGTGACCGTGTTTCGGTTCATCGAGCAGGAGAAGGTCCACCATCCGGTGGCCACCCTGTGCCGTGTCCTGGGCGTCTCGACGAGTGGCTATTACGCATGGCGGCAACGTGGCGCCTCCAGGCGATCCCGGGAGGACGCGGCCTTGAGCCAGCGGATCCGGCTCATCCATGCCGGCAGCCGGGGTACGTATGGCGCGCCCCGCATCCATGCGGAGCTGCGGTTGGCGCATGGGGTCCGCTGTGGTCGGAAGCGCATCGCCCGGCTGATGCGGGCCATGGGGCTGGCCGGCGTGTACCGGCGCCGGACCCGGGGGATCACACGCCGGGACCCCCGCCGCCCGGTCTACCCCGATCGGCTGCATCGCCAGTTTGTGCCCGATGCGCCCAACCGGGTGTGGGTGGCGGACCTCACACAGCACCGCACTGAAAAGGGCTGGCTGTACCTGGCCACGGTGGTGGACGGCTTCTCCCGCGCCGTGGTGGGCTGGGCCATGGGCGACCGGCCCGTGGCGGATCTCGTGGTCGACGCCGTCACCATGGCGGTGCGGCGTCGCCGGCCGGGGCCCGGCCTGATCCACCACTCCGACCACGGGGCACAGTACACCTCGTTGGCGTTCACCCGTCGCTTGGAGGCCCTCGGCATCGCCGGATCGATGGGTTCCGTGGGCGATGCACTGGACAACGCCGTGGCCGAGAGTTTCTACGCGACGCTGCAGACAGAACTCCTCGACCGGCAAACCTGGGCGAGCCGGCATCAGCTGCGCATGGCGATCTTCGAGTACGTCGAAGGGTTCTACAACCGGCGGCGCCGTCAATCGGCACTTGGCTACCTCTCGCCCGACGAATACGAGGAGCGTTGGAAGCAGGAGCGAAAGGTTCAGCCCCAGGAAGGGATTGTGGCATAAGCCTCAACCCGTCCACGAAACCGGGTCAACTCCAGAGCTGCGTTGGAAGCAGGTGCAAGCGCACCGGCGGGCATCGAACCAACTGATGCAGGTGCTGGACGTCTTGTTTCCCGAGATGCGGCAGATCTTCCGTAAGGGAACCACACGCCCGACGCCGCTCCATCTCCTCCGCCGTTTCTCGACGGTGCAAGCCCTCGCCGCTGCATCCGAGCAGGATCTACGCCACGTCCTGGTCCATGAGGCCCGCAGCTTGCGCCATCAAGCCGCCGTGTCTGACTCGGGTTTGACCGTTGACGGCCCTGCTTGGTGCCACGCCGCCCCAGGAACCCGCATGAATCAAGGGGTTTCCATGGGGCGGCGGTTCTTTTGGGTCAAAAGTGTAGTGCCACGTGTATTCGGGAAACACTTGTATGGTAAGCACGAACATGCTATGATGGTTGTGCCATGTTCATCCGCCAGAAGACCTTCAAGAACAAAGACGGCTCCACCCGCACCTACCTCCAGCTCGTCGAGAGCGTGCGCCAGGGCGGCCGCGTCCGCCAGCGGGTGGTCGCCACCCTGGGCCGGCTGGAGGATCTTCAGGACGGCCGCCTCGATGCCCTCATCGAGAACCTGGCCCGCTTCTCCCAGAGCACCTGGCGTCGGCTCGAAGAACAGGCCGAACGTCTGAACGTCCGCTGGTCCAAGCAGTGGGGACCGGCCCTGATCTTCGAGCGCCTCTGGCAGGAGGCAGAGCTGGACAAGGCCTTCGCCGCCCTGCTCGAAGACCGCCAGCTTGCCTTCGATGTCGCCGAGGCCGTCTTCACCATGGTGCTCAACCGCCTCACCGACCCCTGCTCCAAGCGCGGCCTGGTGCGCCAGTGGCTGCAGGGCGTCTACCGGCCCCAGGCAGAGCAGTTGGAACTGCACCACTACTACCGGGCCCTGGATGTGTTGGCCGAGCACAAGGAGGCGATCGAGGATCGCCTCTTCGCCCGGGCTCGCGACCTGTTCTGGACCGAGGTCGACGTGGTGATGTGGGACTGTACATCCAGCTACTTCGAAGGCCGAGGGCCGGAGGGGTTGGCTGCCTACGGCTATTCCCGCGACAAACGCCCGGACCGGCCCCAGCTGGTGGTGGGCGTGCTCATGACCCGGGACGGCTACCCCATCGCCCACGAGGTCTTCCCGGGCGATACCGCCGACAAGGCGACCGTGGCGACCGTGCTGGATGCCCTCAAGCGGCGCTTTCACCTGCGCCGGGTGATCTTCGTGGCCGACCGGGGCATGGTCAGCCGTCCGATCCTGCGGGCCATCGAGGAGGCCGGGATGGAGTACATCGTCGGCATGCCCCTGCGTCGGCACCGGGCGGCCGAGGCGGTCTTGAGCCAGCCGGGACGGTATCGCAAGGTGAACAAACAACTCCAGATCAAGCAGGTGACCCACCAAGGCCAGCGCTACATCCTCTGCCACAACCCCTGCAGGCCGAGCACGACCGCCAGGCCCGGGAGGCGGTGCTCGCGCACCTGAAGCAGCGGATCGAGCGCGGCCAAGCCAAGGATCTCCTGCGGAACCGCCTCGTGGCCCGTTACCTCAAGGCCCTGCCCCAGGGGGCGCGTTGGTGGTGAACACCGACGCCGTCAAGCGAGCCACCCGCTACGATGGGAAGTACCTGCTGCGCACCAACACCGACCTGGAACCGGAGGCGGTGGTCCGCGCCTACAAGGATCTCTGGCGGGTCGAGCGCGCCTTCCGCACCCTCAAGTCCGCCCTGGACTTGCGGCCGATGTTCCACTGGACGGAGCGGCGGGTCCGGGGGCACGTCATGGTCTGTTTCCTGGCGCTGGTGCTGGAGAGCCTGTTGTTGCGCAAGCTCCGCCAGCAAAACCCCGAGGCGAGCTACGAGGACGTGCTGAGCGACCTCGCCCAGCTCCATGCCGTGGCGGTGGAACTCGACGGCGAGACCTACCTCACCCGGACCGAGCTGGTGGGCCAAGCCTACGAAGCCTTCAAAGCCGTAGGTCTGCGGCCGCCGGCGCGGGTGCAGCCGATGCCACGTCCCGCCACGACCCCCGCCGGGTAGTGTAGTGGTACGCAGTCCCCGTGTGCCCAAGAAAGCCTTGTGTTTCAAGGGTTCTCAAGGATCACGGTGTCAAAGTCGAGTCTGAACTTCGCCGGTTGGCCCAGACCAGCGTCGGAGCCCGCGAAGGCCGGGACGTGTTGGAGTTGGCCCAGGGGTGGCTGATCCAGCAGCTCCACGACTTGGAGCGCTCCCTGGCGGACCTGGAAGCCCGGATTGAAGCTGCAGTGGAGGAATTCCCCGAGACCGCGATCCTACGTACTTTCCCCTCCATGTCGGCCCGTCGGATTGCCACGTTGCTGGCCGGTATGGGGGCCCCGATTGACGCTTTCCCCAGCGACCGGGCCTTGCGGAAGCAGTGGGGATGGTACGTGGAGATCGAGCAGTCGGGTGCACGCACGCGCTCCCGCCTCGGCCGGGGCGGCTACCGCGGTACGCGCCGAGAACTCTACCTGATGGCGATGCAGCTCATCAAGGAGCAAACCCAGGACAACCCGTTCCGGCATTATTACCGGCGCCTTCTGCGGGGTAACCCCACGCCCAAGGTACCGAAGGTGGCCCTCGGTCATGTGGCGTCCAAGCTCGTCACGGTGATGTACGTATGCATGCGCCGCCGCGAGTCCTATGACCCGGTCAAGCTCTGGCGACACATGGGGGTGAAGACAACGGCTTAGGTTGCCCAATGAAAGGAATCCCCAGCCCACGCCCTCCGGTGGGGGTGCTGATGCTTCTTTTGTCCTTATTCAGCTCAAACGATTCCAAGTGCAAGCCTATTGACATGGTAACCCACCTGAGTGTGGCTCTCGGGATCAAGGCGATCGAGGCCGGTTACGGAGTGTACTTCGTGCGGGCTCACGAACTGCTCGAAGACCTGCGCCGCGCCCAAGCCGAGCACCGACTCGACCGACGCATGCGAGTCTACTTGGCCCCCAAGGTGCTGATCATCGACGAATTCGGGGTCTGGCCCTACGACCGGGCTGCGGCGACCGCCCTGTTCGCCCTGATCTCGGCCCGTTATGAACGGGGCAGCATCATCTTGACCAGTAACAAGGGCTTTGCGGAGTGGGGCGAAGTGTTGGGCGATTCGGTGATCGCCACCGCCATCCTCGACCGGTTGCTTCACCACACCCACGTCATTAACATCCGGGGCGAGAGCTACCGGCTTCGGGAGAAGAAGCGGGCGGGACTGTTCGGCGGGACCCCACCCCGAAGGGAGGTGATGCCACAGGACGGCTCTGCGGAGTAAGTGACCCGAAGGGGTGGGTCAGTTTCCAACCGGCGCCAAGTGGGTCACTTCCAGGTCGGCGTTGACATTCGAAAACCCAATCCCCATCCTTTACCCTCCGTAACCGATCCGGCGCAACAGCTCCGCCCCAACTGCACCACTCCCCCTTTCTTTCCACCCTTCGACAAAAAGGTCCTGCTGTTCCGCACATTCACCGGCCGTTCGCTCCCAGCCACCCCACCGACCTACTACCGGCCCCGCTGACCCAGAGCAACTGGCTCGACGATATGCCTGCTTCCGCGTGGTAGAATTTCGCGTCGTAGAATACGGCCTTCAGGTTCACTCAACCAAACGAACCAAACGCAAGAGAAACATAATGGGGCCCGGGTTTCCCCGGGCCCCGACCTGCTTTCCGGTGGACATCGTCAAGGCAACTTGGCTTCGAAGGTTTCCGCGGAGTTGAAGTTGCCTTCGGCATCCTTATACGAACCGGCCTTAATGCCCGCCTTGATGACATCGCCCGACTTACTGACCGACTTGCTGAATGTCACGGTCGCTACGTTCTTATCGATCTGCACGTTGCTCACGCTCGCGGACGTATCGCCAGCAACACTGATGTTTTCGAATTCGTTGGCAGTCAGGTCCGTGATGTCCTCACTGAACGTCAACTTCACCTGGTTGACATTCACGAGCACCGCGGACACCAACTTCGGCCGTACGTTCTCCTTGAACGTATACGTCTTGGCGTAGGGCTTCATGACGTTTCCGGCAGTGTCCTTGACATTCTTGATCTCTAGCACTGCCGGACCGGTCGCAGTGATGGCACCCTCCGCCAGCGTGAGCCGCACGATGGTCTTCTCCGGATTCGTAAACACTGCCGAGGTAAACACGGCCCGTCCTTCCACCGTATAGTTTGCGGTGTTGAGAGCCGTGTCGTTAGTAACCGACTCGCTAAAGGTAACCTCGACCACGCTATTGTTGCTCGACTGCACAGCTACACTGTTTACCTCGGGTGCAACAGTGTCACTGCTGCTACCAAGGCTGACCTTAACATCCGTTGCTTCGTTCGGGTTTTGGCTGTCCGACTTGTCCTTCACCAGGCCAGCCGGAATCGTAATCGTCCACTCGGCAGGGGACGCCATGCCCGTCGCATCGATCTTTACTGCGTCGCTCACGTTGTCACCGTCAGAATCGTGTTGGCTGAGCTTGGCCTGACCAATCGTCTGGCCCGTGTAGAGTACGCCGTCCTTTACATAAGACGCCTGCAGGTCCACGGCAACCAAGGTGATGGGCTCGCTGAATTGCACGACGATGTAACGAATGCCGTTGATGACGCTGACCGTTGTGGACTTGACGGTGGGCGCCACGTCATCAGCGGCGAAGGAGACGAACTTCGAGTAATCATCGCCAGCAAGCCCAGCGAGATCCTTATAGCCGCTCACCTTAACCAGGTGTACCCCAGGGTTCTGATTCGTGGCCAGGTCACCAGTCGCCTGCGTCCCGTCCGAATTCCAGGTGACAGACGCGAGAGCCGCCGCGGTGCCACCGTCGATGCTCACGTTGAGAGGCGAATCGGTAGCATCCTGATCAATGGGCTCTGAGAACGTGATGCGGATGGTATTGAGATCCAACGCCTCGACGTTGGTAATCGAAGGCTTCGTAGTGTCGGTCGGCATGCTGACGGTCAGCACCGTGGGATTCGGCGAAATGAGATTGCCGGCGTAGTCCGTGACATAACCGTTAATGGTGACCGTGTAGGTCTTCCCCGCCTGCGCACCGCTGATCGTGAACGTGGCCTTCGTGTTTCCAGAATTATCGACGTAGGCGTGGTTGGTGTCCGCAACGGATGCGCCGTTCAGAGTCACGGTGTAGGCATCCTGATTGGTAGCACCGAGGACCGGTTCACTAAAGGTGACGGTCACCTTGCCAGTGATGTCCACGGTGATTCCCGTCACAGTCGGCCGGATGCTGTCACTCAGGTCCAATACAGCCGAATAAGCCGGTAGAGCGTCACCGCTGGTGCTCTTCACCGAATTCGCGATCGTTACGGCGTACCGGCCATCAAAGTATTCGCTGCCCGACGGCGTCACGGTCAGAACCTTGCCATCGCTGCTCAGCTCAGCCGTAGCCGAATTGGCGGTGACAGCCTTATCGCCGAGGGTCTTGAACTCAAAGACATTGTCGACCAAGGTCTTGTCCGAGGCGATGACGGTCTTCGAATCCACCGGCTTGGTGAAGGTAATCTTCAGCTGGCGGGCGTTGACCAGGGTGATGGACGCGACCTTGAACGGCTGCGCGTAGTCATACGCCCGATACGCCGTCGCCGCCGCCTGGCCACGGGTGATGTTGTCGCCCGGGCCGAAGGTGGTGCTGTTGTAGCCGTTCATGATGCCGGCAGCGGCCACGGCACCGATGGCCTTGGCGAAGGGGCTGTTGTCCGGCACGTCGGCGAAGCTCTCGGCGGCGTCGGCCAGCTTCAGGGCCCGCTGCAGGATGGCCGCGGCCTCCTGGCGGTTGATCGGCTTGTTGTAGCCGAAGGTCCCGTCGGGATAGCCGTTGATCAACTTCGCGTTGTACGCCTTGACGACGTACTGGTAGGTCGCCTGGCTCGGCACCACGTCGCTGAACGGCTCGGAGCCGGTCGGCAACGCCTGGCCCGACGACTTCTCCAGCGCCAGGACGATCATCTTGGCGAACTGGTCGCGGGTGACGTTGCTGTTGGGACGGAAGGTGCCGTCCTCATAGCCCGAGACGAGACCCGCGTTGTACGCGTTGATGATCTCGTCAGCCAGCGTGCCGCTTACATCCGAGAACGGATTGTCGGCGGCGAAAGCGGCCATCGGGAACAGTGCCAGCACCATGGCCAGCACCACCAGGATGGCCGCCGTCTTGCGCGAGTACTGCAGATAAGCGGTACTCAACTCCGGACCTCCTCCTCTGTCCCTGAATGGACGGGGACTCAAGGTGGGGCTTACACCCACCGCCCGCGGCTTGCACCCGGCCCGGTGGGGTCGGGGGTTCCGCGGGTGTTGCGCCTTGGTCGCCGGACGGGCCCCCTTGCGTGGGTTGCCGCCCGGTTCCGCGGCGCTAAAGCGTACCGGTCGCGTCCCCCTCATCGGGGTCCGGCTCGTCGGGATCCGGTTCGTCCGGAACCGGTTGAGCCGGGCGACCGTTGCCGCGCGGCGCCCCGTCGGGGTGGCCGCCGGCGGTCAGCATCCGCAGGAGCTCCTCAATCTCGTCCCGCTTGTACCTGTACTGGCCACCCAGCGTCTGGATCGGGTGAACCCCGTATTCGGCCAGCTTGCCGGATGACTGCCAGTTCAGAAAGGTACTGCGTGAAACGCCGAGGAGGCGTGCCGCCTGCGAGCTGGTCAGATACTCACTCACCGTCCCCCCCTCCATCCGGCGGTGCGCCTTGGCTCAGCGGCCTCGGACCTGTTCCTCTGGGGAACCAGCCTCCTCGGCCGCGGGGCGACCCTCCCAGGGCCGCGCACCGGGATCCGGCACCCCCTTGGGTACCGGCAGGGCCAGCCGCTCGCTGGACGGCTGGATCGGTGCTGGTCCATCCGCCCTGCCGCCCCGCCCATCGCCCGATGGGCTGGCGGCCCTTTCACCCCCTTTGCCGTCTCCCGGGCGCAACCCCGGATCACCGGCCCGGGATCACCGGCCCGCGTTTCCAGGCCGCAGGTCAAGGCCCGGGGCCGTTTCCATGGATGCATCCGGCAAAACTGCATAAACGACTAAAATGTTCAAAACGTCCAATTTGTATTGAGTGGGGTTATTGAAGAATTCTTTCATTCTGACGGAATCCAAGAATCCTTATAGGGTCGCGATTTTTTGAGGCCCGAAGAGTGTCGAATTGGCCTTTCATCCGGGCTTTTCTCCGCCGATTCGCCAACTCCTCCTGGCCTACGTTAGAATTGACCAACTCGACTAAAGACGACCAACCTGTATTTTTGACAACTCTGTTGGGACGCTTCAAACCGTATGACACCGGTATAATTGGATTCGGTTAGCAGCTTTCCTGCCGCAGCTTCCTCTTTCTCCCCGAATCGCCCTCGTTCATTTTTCCATGGAAGGAGCGTTCCACGGCAAGTCGTGGAATTGCGTAGGGCGCGGCGGGAAATGGCGGCCGGCAAGCGGGCTTGGTCGCAGAGGGCGGGGAATACCGCCAGGCAAGGGATGCATCCCAATGGGAGAAGCACGGGGGAACGGCGCAGGGCAAGAGGCCGGGGGACGGGCACCGGAGAGCATGCCCGCGGAACGGGCACTAGAGAACGGGGCCGGCGAGGTTCAGGCCTCCCCGGACCAGCGGCGGGCGGCGGCGTCGGCGTAGTCCAGGTGGGCCGATGCCAGGGCCGCCATCCGGCCCATCGCCTCCTCCAGGTTGCGGCGAATGCCGTCGTAGCGGGCTTCGATGGCGTCGAGGCCGGCCTGCAGGCCTTCCGCAGTCACCGTTTCAAGGTCGTAGACGGATTCGCCCAGCCCCAGGCGGGCCAGCACACCGGCCACCTTCGGGTCGTAGTTCAGGGCGAGGACGGGCACCCCAGCCCGGGCGGCGAAGATGAGGAAGTGCAGCCGCATGCCGACGGCCACCCAGGCCTGGGCCACCGCTGCCTCTAGTTGAGAAGGGCTCAGGTCGGCCGGGAGGATGCGTACACGGGCCACGGGGTCCCCCGGGGTCTGACGAGCCGGAGTCGGGACGCCCGGGGTCTGAGGAGCAGGCGGCGGGGAGCCTGGGGCTCGAGGGGCCGGGAAGGCTTGGGTGCGAGGGCCCGGGGACAGGGGTACCGAGCCGATCAGGGCGGCCAGTTCTTCCGCCGCCCGGTGGTCCGGCTCGCCCTCCATGGGGACCAGCACCACCTCGACGTCGGGGCGGGTGGCCAGGACATGGCGCAGGAAGGCCGCCAACTCGGGGAAGAACCGGTCCTGGCCGGGCCAGCTGCGCACCGAGACGGCCAGCCACCGGCGCCCGGGATCGGGGGCCGGGATCGCCGGATGGGGCCCCGCGGGGGAGGGCTCCCCCGCTTCTGCCGGCGCGGGCCGCGGCAGACTGAAGACGAAGTCCGCCAGGAGCTCCCGCACAGGCCGGCGTACCCCGAGCCGGTCAAGCAGCTGGAGGGAGCCCTCGTCCCGGGTGGTGATCACGTCGGCCTGGGAGGCCAGCCAGCGGGTCAGGAACCGGGCCCACCGGCCCCGCAGGGGGCCGACGCCATGGCCCAGGAACAGCACCCAGCAGCCGGCCACACGGGCCCAGGTGGAGATCATCAAATAGTAGGGAACGGGACCGCGCAGCAGGAAGGTGCGGGAGGTATCCTGCAGCAGGCCGCCGCCGCCCGAGATGAAGATGCCCGCCCGGGCGAGGGCCCGGGCCTTGGCCAGGATGTCCCGCCGCCACCCGCGGTACACGGCCTTGACGCCGTGGGTGCGAGCGGTCTCCGCCGGCCGGGTCGAGAAGACCGTGATGTCCTGGTAGCCCCGCTGCCGCAGCTGGTGCAGGACGGCGGCCAGGATGGCCTCGTCCCCCGCGTTGCCGGCGCCGAAGAAACCCGAGAGGACCACGGGCGGTCGCATCGCCGGCGGCGGAGGCCCTTGGGCGCCGCGGGGGTGGACGGCGCCGGGTTCCAGGCGCCATCGTGCGGCGACATACGCCGACAGGCGGGCCAGGACGACCTGGTAGCCCAGCAGGGCGAGCAGGCTCAGCGGGCCGAGCCAACCTGCCCATCCTACGGCGGGAAGCTGGGCCATCAGGGCTGTGGCGACCAGGAGCAACACGGTGGCCGCCAGCAGCCGGCCGGCAGGGCGCCGCAGCCGGGCATCCCGGCGCACCATCTGGAACAGGGCCGTGACGGCTGCCCCGGCGATGGGCCAGGCCATTCCCCAGGTCAGGCTAAGACCCGCCCCCGGCCCGTCGCCTGGAGCGGCCATGCCGGTGGCGGACCCCGCTGGGGCGAGCGAGGGCAAGGGATAGAGCGGGTACAGGGCTTGGAGAAGGAGCGAGGACAGGGGCAGAGAAAGGATCCCCGCCACGGCCAGCACCACGGCCTGGACCAGCGCCAACGCCATGACCAGCGTCGCGGCGGGCAGCAGCCAGGAGGCGGGTGCCGGCACCGGCTCTTCGGGTGACCGCGGGGCGGCCGGGCGCCACCGCCGGAGCAGGGCGTAAACGATCCAGCCCCCGAGTCCCCATCCGAGTCCCGCCCAACCGAGGGCACCGGCACGCGGGGCGGCCGGTGCCGGGGCCGCGGGCCCGACTGGGGTCGCAGCCGCGGCTGGGACCGCAGCCCCGGGTGGCACTACGGCCGGCAAGGGCCCTGACCCTGACACCACGGCCCAAAAACCGGCGGCGGCCACCAGGACCACCGCCGCTTCCACCAGGTTGATGGGATCGAAGAACCACCGGTTCTGCGAACCCGGCAGGCCTTCAGGGCGATTCACGGCGTCACCTCGTGCCTCGGGCCGGGCGTGGCGGCCGCGGCCGACCAAGATCCCCCGCCAAGTCCACAATGCCGGCTGCCCCGGGTCCGGGCGACCTCTCGCTACCGCAAGTATTCGTACAGCCGGACCACCGCGGCCGCTGCCTGGGCGCGGTCGATGGGCTCCCCGTAACCGAAGCGCTCGTCCGAATATCCCTGCAGGATCTGGGCGGCGGCTGCAGCGGCGATGGCCTCGGTGAAGCCGCTGCCCTGGGGCACGTCCCGGAAGCGGGTCGTCGCGGGTGGCAGCTCGCCGGCCCGCCGAAGGATGGCTGCCGCTTCTTCCCGGCGGATGGGCCGGTCGGGTTCGAAGGTGCCGGCCGGCGTCCCCCGGATGTACCCTTGCCCGGCCGCCTTGAGCACGTATTCGTAGAGCGCCTGGCGTGGCGACACGTCCGGGAAGCTCTTACTCTCGGGCAGCGGCAGCTGCCTGCCCCCGGCCGCTTCGACGGCCCGGACCACCATGGCCGCGAATTCTGCCCGGGACACGGGGTCCTTGGGCCGGAACAGGTTGCCGTCATAGCCCTTCACCAGCCCCAGCTGGCGCGCCTGCTCGACCTCGCCGGCCAGAGTGCCGCTGACATCCAGGAAGGGCGGCCCTGCCACCGGCGGAGCCTGGGGTGCCGGCGGGTTGGGAGCAGGTGCCGGAGCCCCTCCCGGATCCCCGGAACCGGGCGTCCCACCCGGGGTGCCGGGGGTGCTGCCGGTGCCGTCACCCGGTGAGCCGGGGGCCGGGGAGGTGCCGTCACCGGTGCCCGGGGCAGGGCTTTCGCCGGTGCCGTCGCTCGGAGGCTGGGTTCCTCCGTCGCCGGGTGCCGAGGGATCGCCGCCCGGGGTCGAGGGGCTTCCGCTGCCACCGTCCGCGGGCTGGCGGCCGGGAACGATGGGCCCGTCGGGCAGCCGGGCCAGGAGGAACGCGCCCGCACCGTCGGCGATGCCCCTGGCGGCCGCCCGCAGGAAGCTCGCGTCCTTCAACAGGGCCGCGTCCTGGGCATTGGTGACGAAGGCCACTTCGACGATGGTGGCGGGCACCAGGGAGCGGTTGGTGATGGCCAGGGTGTGGCCGCGGATGGCGGTATCCCGGTACACCCCCTGGCCTGCGCTCAGGTGGTCGAAGCCCTGGCGGGTGGCGGTCCAGTAGAGGGTCCGGTCGTGGATGGCCTGGGCCAGGGTCTGGGACTCGGGGGCGTTGCCCCAGATGGCCATGAGGCCCCGGGTGCTGGTGTTGGCGCTGGCGTTGTTGTGGACACTGATCAGCATGTCGGCCGGCCAGGCGTTGGCCATGCCCGTGCGGGTCGAGGGGTCGTAGGGGTTGCTGTTCCAGAGCGGCAGGTTGGGGTTCCGGTCTTCCCGGGTCATGCGCACCTCCGCCCCCCGGGCCACCAGGATGTCCCGCAGGGGCAGGGCGATGGCCAGGTTGACCTCCCGCTCCACCAGGGTGTTGGCGTAAGCGCCGCCGTCGGTGCCGCCGTGGCCGGGGTCGACCACGATGCGCACGCCCGTCAGGTCGGCGGTGATGTAATCGGCCGCCACCCAGCCCACGGTGCCGCTGGGCGCCTGGACCTCGAACCAGCCGCCCTGCTTCGTTCGCAGGTGGACCACCGTGCCCTCGGGCAAGCGGTCGATGAGGTCGAACTCCGTGCCCGGTCCCGACCGCACGTTGAGCAGGGAACCGGTGACGATGGCCCGCGCCGGGACCGGGCCCGCCGCCTCGGCCGGCCGTAGACCGGCGCCGGCCCCCGCCACCAGTGCCATGAGCGACGCCGCGGCCAGGGTGGCCAGGGCGCGGCGAAGAGGGTGCCAGCGTCCTGAACCCGATCCTCGGCGGTTGCCGGATCTCCTGCGGCCCCCGCCTCTCCGTAACCGTCCGCCTGATGGCTCCGCCTCCCAGGATGCTCTCCCCGTCTCCCTCCAGACCATCTCCCTCCACCTCCACTTCAAGCCGCCGCACGGCTCCGGACCGGCGCTCCTTCAAGGGGTCGAACCCGCCCGCCCCGTCAGCCGGAAGGCCTCGTCGGCGGCGTGGGACCGGATCGTCCCGCCGCCGCCGGCTCCACCGGCCCTCTTCCCCGGTTGTCGAACGGCGGTGACGCCGCGGCCAGGGGGGTGTCATCGATTTGACAAATTTGTCACATGGACAGGTTGGTTCGTCCCCGGGGCGGCATGTCCTGCCCGGGTCGTGGGGGATTCTGGCAGCCGCACCCTGACACACCATGGAATGGGGTTGGAAGATGGCGAAACGGCGGGAACGGCGGCGAAGGGTGGCGATAAATTGGGCTTGTCACCGCGGCTCGCAGGACACGGGCCCTCGGTGGGCAGGATGACGCAGGGGGCGGCCACGGTGGGGGTCGAGGGGTGGCCGTTCAGCGGGTGGCGAGGCTCGCTGGGTACCCGCGGCTCGACAGGGCACCGTTGGCCGAATGGCGAGGCTCGTGGGGCTGCGCCAGGGCGGCGGGTGGCCGTTCCCCGGCTGGCAAGGTTCGCTGGCTGCCGCCGGGTCGAGGGGGCGCAGTTCGCCGGGTGTTGAGACCAGGGTTGGCGGCGGGGCGGCGGGTGGCCTTGTGCCGGGTGGTCAGGCTCGTGGGCTGCCGGCGGGGTCGACCGCTGGCCGTTCCCCCATGGTGCGGTTCGCTCGCTGCCGCCGGGCCGGCCGCTGGCGGTTCCCCCCAAGGCACGGTTCCCTGGAGACAGGTAGGTCGGCGGCCGGGAGCGCCGGGCTTGCCGGCTCCCTCACGGGGCCGGTCCCGGCCGGGTTTCACCGCCCCGGCGGCGCCGGGCCGCCCGCAGGACCAGGGCAATGAAGCGGGCGTTGTCGACCACCACCCGCCGCCAGCGCTTGCGGGGCTCCAGTATCATCCGGTAGACGCCCTCCAAGCCCGCCCGCTGGATCCACTCCGGGGCCCGGCGGGCGAAGCCGGCCAGCACGTCGAACCCGCCCCCCACGCCCTGGGCGTAGGTCACGCCGGTTTTCGCAAACCACCGGTCGAGGAACCGCTCCTGCCGGGGGCTGCCCAGGGCGACGAAGAGCAGCCGCGCCCCGCTCTGGCGGACCTGCTCCACCACCGCCGCCTCCTCATCGGCGCGGAAGTAGCCGTGGTGGGTGCCCGCCACCTGCAGACCCGGCCAGCGACGGGTCGCCTCGGCGGCGGCCCGTTCCACCACCTCCGGGCGGGCGCCCAGCAGGAAGACCGGCCAGCCGTGGCGGGCGGCCTCGGGCAGGAGGGCCAGCATCAGGTCGACGCCGGGGACCCGCTCGGGGACCTCAAGGCCCAGGCGGCGGGCCGCCCAGAGGGGGCCGGCCCCGTCGGGGCTTACCACGTGGGCGCGGCGGATGAAGCCGCGCAGCAAGGGGTCTTCCGCCGCCCGGACGTACTTGGCGGCGTTCAACGAAACCTGCATGGTGGGCTCGCCCCGGGCGATGCGGTCGACGATGAGCCGCACCGTCTCGTCGAAGGTCAGCGCGTCCAGGGGCAGGCCGAGCAGCTCGATGCGCAGGGAAGGCACCCTCCCCAACGGGTAGAATCGGTCGTGCAGAATCGATAGGCCGCTCCGCGGTCGCGGCGTAGCCTTCCCACCGGCGGCGTCGCCGCCATGGGGCCGGGGCAGTGGCTCATCATGGCCGCGCTTGCCGCCCGGGCCGTTCGGGCGGCCGCTTCGAGCGTGCCGGCGGGGCCGCGCCGTTTGGGCAGCCGCTCCGGGCGTGCCGGCGGGGCCGCCCCGGCCGGGCCAGTTCCCATGGCGATGGCGCCTGGGCGGCCCGGGTCCCTGCCCATGGCCGAACCCGGCGACCGGTGCCCCGGTGCCTATGCCTAAGGGTTAAGGGCCGGCCCGCTGGCTCAGGGACCGGTACAGCACCACCAGCTCCGCCGCCTGGCGCCAGCGGTCGTGCCGGGCGGCCAGCTGGGGGCCGTAGCGGCGGGCCCGCTCGCGGAAGCGGGGTTCGTCCAGCACCCGGCGGATGGCGGCGGCCAGGGCGGTCACGTCCCCCGGCGGCACCAGCAGCCCGTAGTCGCCGTCCTGGACCACCTCCGGGATCCCGCCGGCGCGGCTGGCCACCACCGGCGTCCCGCAGGCCAGGGCCTCCAGCACCACCAGGCCGAGCCCCTCCTCCAGGGACGGCAGGACGAACACGTCGGCGGCGGCCATGGCGGCGGCCACCTGCTCCGGCGGCTGGGCGCCGGTGAAGGTGACGTGGTCCTGGATCCCCAGGGCGGCGATCCGGGCCTCCAGAAGCTCCCGGTAGGGCGGGTCGACGGCCGGCCCCACCAGCAGCAGGTGGCCGGCCCCCTGGCGCTCCCGCACCCGGGCGAAGGCCTGCACCAGCTGATCGACGCCCTTGCGGGGGATCAGGTTCCCGGTGAACACCACAAGGGGCTCCTGGCCGTAACGGGCGCGGACCGCCTCCCATCCCGGCGCTTCGGGCCGGAAGATCCGGGTGTCGATGCCCGCGCTCTGTACCATCACCCGCTCGGGCGGCACGCCGAAGTGGTGGACCACCCGGTCGCGCAAGAACCGGGAAACGGCGATGACATGGTCGGCACACTGCAGCACCCGCCGCACCGCGGGCTCCAGCCGCGGGTACCGCTCGGGAAGAACCAGCACGTCCGAGCCGTGGACCGTCACCACCAGTGGCCGCCGCGCCCAGCGCCGGAAGGCCATGCCCACCACGCCGCTGGGCACGGCGTAATGGGCGTGGACGGCGTCATAGCGGCGGGGCAGCCGAGCCAAGCCCCGGAGGAACCAGCCGGCGTAGGCCAGCCGGCCTCGCAGGCTCCGGCCGCGGCGGGGCATGGCCAGGACGTCGACCTCTGCCCCGGCCGCCCGCAGGGCCTCCACCTGGCCGCGGACGAAGAGGCCGAAGGCCGGTTCGTCCGGGTTGGGGTACATGTTGGTGATGACGAGGACCCGCAGGGGGCGCCCGGCGGGCCGGGGGCGACGATCCGGGTCGGGGCCGGCTGAGTCCGGGCGGGCCGGGTCCGGGCCGGCCAGGTCCGGGCGGGACTGGCGGCCTTCCCCTTCGCCGGCGTCCTGGCCGGTGACGGGCGGCGCCTCCTCAGCCGGCGTGCGCCCCGGCGTGGGCACTGGTGCGAGTGCCGGTGCGGGCGGAAGCGCGGGCCCAGGTGCGGCCCCCGGTGCGGGCGGCTGGCTGCCGGGCATGGGCCCTCACCCGCGTTGCAGCGTGCCGGTGCCTGGCACGACGGTCTCCGCCAGGCTGCCGGCGGCGCCCGCGGCGCCGGCGGAAGCGGCCCAAGCCCACCTCGCCTTGCCGTCGCCCAGCACGTGGACCTCGAAGCCGGCGGCTCGCCAGCGCTGGTGATCCAGGTGGTTGCGGGTGTCCAGCAGCACGGGCCGGGCCACCAGCTCCCGCACGGCCGCCGGGTCGATCTCCCGGAACCGGTCGTGGTCGGTGACCAGCACCAGGATGTGGGCGCCGCGGGCCGTCTCCTCCAGGGTGGCGCTGGGCAGCGGGCCCCGCCGCACCAGGGGATCGTAGGCCACCACGTCGAAGCCGCGGCTGCGCAGGATCCGGGCCAGCACGTAGGCCGGCGATTCCCGGCTGTCGTCGGAGTTGCCCTTGTAGGCCAGGCCCAGCAGGCCCACCTTGATGCTGCCGGGCCGGATCCCGCCCGAGCGCAGGGCGCCAGGGGCGCCGTTGGCAGCGGCTGGTGCGGCTGGTGCAGGCCCGGCTTCCCCGCCAGTGGCAGCCCCAGCGGTACCGGGCCCGTCGCCGGCCGCTGCCCGGAACCCGTCGCCCGCTTCGCCGCGTCCGGGACCGCGACCCGGCCCCCGGCCCACCGTCAGCTCCTCCACCCGCTCGGCCACCACAAGGGGCATCCGGTCGTTGGTGGTGCGGGCCTGGCGGATCAGGGCGGTGGCCAGGGGCGCCCGCTCCACGATGAACCAGGGGTCGACGGCGATGCAGTGACCGCCCACCCCCGGCCCCGGCCGGTGGATGTTCACCCGCGGGTGCAGGTTCGCCAGCTCGATGGCCTCCCAGACGTTGACGCCCACCCGCTCGGAGGCCAGGGCGAACTCGTTGGCGAGGGCGATGTTCACGTCCCGGTAGGTGTTTTCCATCAGCTTGACCAGCTCGGCGGTGGTGGGGTCGGTGATGCGGATCTCCCCCCGGACGAAGGTGGCGTAGAGGGCCCGGGCGCGTTCGGCCGCCCGGGGCGAGGCGGCTCCGATGAGCCGCGGGTTGCCCGGCAGCTCGATCAGGATCCGGCCGGGCAGGACCCGCTCGGGCGAGAAGACGTAATCCAGCCCTTCCACCCGGCTCTCGATGATAGGACGAACCAGCCGCTCCAGCGTCCCCGGCGGCACCGTGGACTCCAGAATCACCATCTGGCCGGGCCGCGCCACCTCGGCCACCGCCTCGGCGGCCTTGCGCACCGCCGTCAGATCGGAGCCGCCCGTCTCCCGATCCAGGGGCGTGGGCACGGTGATGATGTACACGTCCCGGCTCTCCAGCTGCTGGGTCACGCGGAAGCGGCCCGTGGCGCGGACCTCCTGCAGCAGCTCGGGCAGGCCGGGTTCTTCCACGGGGCACCGGCCGGCGTTCAGGGCCGCCACCAGCTCCGGGTTGATGTCGACGCCCAGCACGTCGACGCCGGCGCCGGCAAAGAGCAGCGCCGTGGGCAGGCCCACGTACCCCAGGCCGATGACGGCAATCCGTTCGGGCATATCATCGTCCTCCCTGGCCATAGGGTTACGGATGCGCGGTGCCGGAAACGGCCGCACGGTCCAAACCTTATTAATTCCTTGCACACGGGCGGGCCGTCGGCAAGGGGCCGGCCTGCGGGGCACCGCGCAGCCCGCGGCGGCACCCGGCTGGCCCGGTGACCCCCGGGCCTCGCGGCCGCACTCCGCCCGGCCGGGGTGGGGGGCATCCGCCGGCCCCGCGCACCCAACCGCTCCGGCGGAACCCCCGTGTCCCGCGACTGCACACCGCCTGCCCGTGGAGGCATCCGCTGGCGTCGCGTCATCCCGGATTCCGCGACTCCACCCCGCCTGCCCTCGGGGCAGCCCTCCCCGGCACCATCCGGCCGCCCCGGCGGCACCGCACACCGCCGCACCCCGCGGCCGCCCCCCCTCACGAGGCCGTCCCGCCCGCCCCCCGCACCCGCAGGATGAACCAGGTCCCCAGCACCAGGAACACCAGCCCCACGGGGAAGAAGGCCGCCCAGCCCAGAAGGTCGACCACGGCGCCGTAGAGGGGCGGCGAGATGAGCCCCGCCACGGCGATGGCCAGATTCCAGAGCCCCGTGTAGGTCCCCAGGGTGCCGGGCGGCGCCAGGTTGACCAGGATCGGGTAGGCGTTGGTCATCAGCAGGGCCCAGCACAGGCCCGCCACGGCAAAGAGCACCGGGACCAGGGCCCCCGGCGGCTGCAGGGCTAGGGCGAAAAAGGCCAGGACGATGCCCGCGCTGCCCAGGCGGGTGGCCAGGAGCCGGCCGATGCGGTCGCCCAGGATGCCGGCAGGGATGGAGAGCAGGATGAAGGGCCCGGCGAAGTAGCCCAGCATGAAGGTGGCCTGCACCTGGCTCAGGCCCAGGGCTTCGGTGCCGTAGCGGGTGAACATGTTTTGGGCACCGTTGACGGCGGCCACCCAGGCCAGGGCCGCCAGCAGGAGCCAGAAGGCCCGGCGGTCGCTGGAGCGGGCCACGGCCCGCAGGGCCACCAGCAAATGGCCGCGCTGGGCCGGGGCGCCGTCGCCCGCCGGCACGGCGGCCGGTTCGTCCCCCTCGCTGCCGGCGAACCGGGCCAGGCGCCGCTCGGGCACCAGAAGGGCCACCAGGGCCAGCGACGCCAGCACCACCAGGGCCGCCTGGTCGAAGGGCAGGGTCCGGCCCCGGTCGAAGCTGGGCGAGAGGACGAAGATGGCCAGGATGGCCCCCAGCCCGCCCATCAGCATGATGATCCCGTTGGCCCGGGCGCGCTTGTCCGGCGGGGTGACGTCGGGCATCAGGGCGACGGCGGGGCTGGAGTAGACGCTGATGCCCACGTTCATGATCACCGTGGCCAGCAGCAGGAAGGCCAGGCTGTGCTCCCGGGGGATCAGGACGAGCCCCAGGGCCGTCAGGGGAACGCCTATAAATATGAAAGGCATTCGCCGGCCCAGGTGGGTGGACACCCGGTCGCTCAGCGCGCCGAAGTAGGGCTGGATCGTGGCGGCGGCCACGTTGTCCAGGATCATGATCAGGCCGATGAGGAAGTTGCTGGCCAGGTACTGCCCGTAGAAGTTGGGCAGGTACGCGTTGTAGAGGGTCCAGACCACCTGGATGCCCAGATAGCCGGTCCCCAGGATCACCACCCGCCACCAGCCGGCCCAGGGCTCGTCCCCCGGGCCGCCGGTGCGGCTCCCCATGTACGCCGGGTTGGCAGCCACCGCGACCCCTCTCCCCTTCCCCGCGATCCGGGCGGGTCCCCGGCCCCGGCCGGCGGGTTCCCGGTAGGGACCACCGGGCCGGCACTGCGGGCCGGTTCGGCCCAGTTCACCGCTTTCCCTTGGCGGCGCCGGCCGTTGGCTCCCGCTTCGTTGGCCGCCGGGGGCCGGTTCGACACCATAGGCGGCCGCCTTCGGCAGGGCCCGCCCTTGTTCGCCCGTGTCATGATGGGATTATTTCCCCGGCAATAGGGCGGTTCCCCCTCGGTGACGCCGGTTTCCCCTGGGACAGCCGGTCCCCCTTCGGTGCACCCTCTGCCAGAAACTGCTATCCTAGCCGTTCGCGGCCCCGAACACGCTTCCTCTTGAATGGCATCATGCGTTCCGCCGCGGGATGCGGCGGCCAAGGAGGGGGAAGGGTGCAGCGCACCGTCCACGAGGTCCTGGAGCTGCGGGACCTGATCGTCGCCTGCGATGCGGTGGCCAACAAGCTGCTCCACGCCGCCAGCACGGCCCGGGACGCCGATGTGGTCCAGATGCTGGGGGCGCACCAGCGGACCTTCCGCCAGCAGTGCCAGCAGCTCAAGCAGGCCCTGGCGGGCGAGGGCGGGCTGTACGGCCTGGAGGCCGCCCGCGACGGTGGAACCGGCTTCGCGGCGCCGCCCACCGGGCCGGCGACGGCTGCCTTCAGCCCGGGGGCTTTCGGCGGCGACGCGGGAGGTGCCGGCGGCCGGGGCGGCCCCGGCATGGGGGACTTCGGCGGCCCGGGGAGCCCCGGGGCGGGCGTTGGCTTCGGCACGGGGCCGGGTACGGCTCCCTTCGGGGCGGGCCCGGGGACCGTCCGCTACGGCTCTGCCGGTCCGGGCGCCGTGCCGGTGAGGGGCCCGGCCGGAGGCCCTGAACCGGCAACGCGGCCCGTTCATCCGGCAGAGGCCGGCGGTGCGCCGGGTTACCCGCCCACCGGTCCGGGCACCTACAGCTACCGGCCCGCGGCGGCGACCCCCGATCACCGCTACAGGGCGGGCGACCCGGCCGGCGACGGCCTGCGGCCTATCCGCGGCGGCAGCCCGGAGCTGGGCCCCCAGGGGGAAGGCGCCCGCGCGACCCAGCAGGCTCTGCGCCACCGGCCTGAGCTGGTGGGCTGGGAACCCGGGGCCGGCAACAACGAGGGCTGGCAGGCCGGGGCACGGCGGGAACCGGCGGGCCTGGAGGCCCGGGCAGGGGCAAGTGGCGGCGGTACCGCGACCCGGGCCCAGGGATCCGTGGCACCCGTGGCGCCGGGGAGCGTCACCGCCTTCGACCGGCCGGGCGCAGGCCGGGCCGAGGCCCTGGACCAGGCGGGTTACTGGCGCGCCGGGCTGGCAGGAGCCCGGGAGCCCGGCGTGGGCGGCTACGGCGACGTCGCGGGCGGCGGGCGGATGGAAGCCGGCTTCCTTGGCGGGCAGGGCCCGCGCAGGGCCGCAGAGGCGGGCGGCGCGGAACGGGGTGGTGCCGGCCTGCGCGAGCGAGGGGCACGGGCCAGCGGCGCCCCCGAAGCCGAAGCCTTCACCGCCGTGCGGCCCGTGGGGTACGGCCCCGGGGCAGCGGCCCAGGTCGCAGGCGGCCCGGTCCCGGTGGCCGAGGCAGGGCCCGGCTTCCGCGGTCACTGGACGGCCCAGGGCGGTCCGGAGGGAGGCCCCGGCACCGAAGGGATTCGCTTCGACTCGCCCCGGGTGGGGTTTGCGCCCGACTGGGCGCCCGCCCCGTGGAGCGGCCCGGCGGCCGGTTCGACCCCGCCGGCCCCGGCGGCCCCGGGAACCCGGCCGGGCCAGGGCCCCCAGCAGGCGGTGGGCTACACCGCGCCCCCGTCCGCCTGGATGCCGGAGGCGGCGCAGCAGGGGCCGGCTCAGGCCGCCGGCGTCCGCCTGGCCGATCCCGATGCCCTGGCCGTGGCGGACTGCCTGCAGGATTGCAAGCACATGGCCGTGCGGATGATGATCGCGGCCACCGAGGCGGCCGACCGGCACCTGCGCCGGACCCTGTACCAGATGGCGGGCCAGCACCTGGAGATGGCGGGACAGCACTACGAGTGGCTGCGGCGGCGGGGCCTCTACACCGTGCCCCCTGCGCCGGCCGACCTGATCCGCCACCTGGAGGACGACGTCCGGCGGACCGAAGAGGCCCTCAAGGTGGCGCCGGCCATGAACGGCGCCACCGGCGACGGGGCCCTTGGCACCATGGGGCACGGTGCGCCCGGGGGCGCCGTCAACACCAGCCTGGCGGGTTACCCGTCGGGCGGCCTGAAGGGAGCCTTCGGCGGGCAGCAGATCCGGAATTAGCCCGGCGGGCGGGCGGCGCGCAACGGGCCGTTCCGGTACGGCACGTACCGGAACGGCCCGCCGTTTATGCCGGTGCCCTGCACCGGCGCCGGTGGGGGTGCGGTGCCTTGGTGCGGTGCCGCCGCCGGGGTGGGTTGCCGCCCGCATCCTGTTACCCCCGGTTCACCGCCGGTGACCGTTCGCCGCCGCCCGTTGCCGTTCACCCCGCCCCACCGGCCGCTGGCCGGCACGGGGCCGAGAACAGCTAATGCGTTTCTTATCGTTTCTCGCCCAACGTCATCAAATCTTAGCATCCCCACCCCTCCTCGGCCGGCTCGTTGTCTAAGAACAGATGTTCTGATACGCTGTCCTTGGATGATTTTGGGGGGCTTCCCCATGCGTGTTTTGCAGGCGTACCGCTTCGCCCTCGGCCCCACACCCCGCCAGGAACGGGCGCTGGCCTCCCACGTGGGCGCCCGCCGCTTCGCCTTCAACTGGGGCCTGGCCCTGGTGAAGGAGCGCCTGGACGCCCGCGCCCGGGGCGAGGACGTGGAAGTACCATGGACCCTTCCCGCCCTGCGGCGGGAGTGGAACCGGCAAAAGCACGTCGTCGCCCCCTGGTGGCGGGAAAACTCGAAAGAGGCCTATTCCTCCGGCCTGGACGGGCTGGCCCGGGCCCTTCAGAACTGGTCAAAAAGCCGCAAGGGTGAACGCAAGGGACGCCGGGTGGGGTTCCCGCGCTTTCGGAAGAAGGGGCGGGGTCGTGAGTCCGTGCGGTTCACCACCGGCGCGATCCGGGTGGACGACCAAAGCCACGTCGTCCTGCCCCGGATCGGGCGGGTGAAGACCCACGAGCCGACCACGGCCCTGCTCCGGCGCATCGAAGCGGGAACGGCCCGCATCCTGTCGGCCACGGTCGCCCGGGAAGGGGGCCGGTGGTTCGTCAGCTTCACCTGCGAGGTGGAACGGCAGCCGGGCCGCCCCCGGTTCCCCTGGCGGGTGGTGGGCGTGGACGCGGGGGTGAAGTACCTGGCGGTCCTTTCGACGGGCGAGAAGTGGCCGAACCCCCGGTCCCTTGAAAAAGCCCTCCGAAAGATCGCCCGATCCAACCGCGCCCTGGCCCGGCGCCAGCGGGGAAGCCGACGGTGGCAGGAGGCGCTGTGCCGGCTGCAGCGGGCCTACGCCCGGGCGGCCCACATCCGGCAGGACGCCATCCACAAGCTGACCCACGATCTCGCCACCACCTACGGCGTGGTGGTGGTCGAGAATCTGCATGTGGCGGGCATGCTGAAGAACCGCCGGCTGGCCCGGGTGCTGGCCGATGCGGCCCTGGCGGAGATCCGCCGCCAGCTCAGGTATAAGTGTCCCTGGCACGGGGCGGTCCTGGTCGAAGCGCCGCCCTTCTATCCCAGCAGCAAGCGTTGCTCCCGGTGCGGCCCGGTCAAAACGTCGCTTCCGCTTTCGCAGCGAGTTTTCCACTGCGAGGAATGCGGGCTCGTGCTCGACCGGGACGAAAACGCGGCCCGAAATCTCGCAGCCCTGGTGGCCGCCGTCGCCGGGAGTGGCCCGGAGACGTAAAACGCCCGTGGACGGGATGGAAGACCTGCCGCAAGGCAGGCGATCCCGGAGGAAGCGGGAAGCCGGCTCCCGCTCATTGCCGGGTAAGACCGGCACCGTCGATCCGTGAGGATCGACTGCCTGAAACAGATGACGATGTTTCAGGTGACGGCAACTCTTCCGCCAGGGCCGGGCGCCATTTGCAAGTTACACATCATAAACTTTCTTAACGATCCCTTGACGGGGTCCCCGCGCACCGTATAATCATGCCTAAATATTCGTTTCCAATCTTCACCGAGCGAATCGCTCCGTGGACCAGCCCCGCAGTGCCGGACGATTCATCCCAAAATATGCGGACATATCCGGCATAACGTGGGCAGTTGGCCTGAACGATTGGACCCACCCGGGCCACAGGGTTCATACAATGGGCTGTATAACCGGTGGGCCGGCCCTGGTGAGTCCCTGCGCCATTGCGCGGTTCGTCCGCAAGATCCATGAAAGCAAACTTGCAAATGCCACCCGCCGCCGCAGGCCGCCGCCCAAAGTGGCACGCCAAGGGGCACGCCGGCCACGCAGGCGAGGGCGCCGGTCCGGATCCGGTCCGAGGCCCGGATCGAGGGAAGCCAGCCCACCGGTCCAGGGCCCGGGTCAAGGTCCCGGCCAGGGTCCGGTCCGGGGACCGCCCAGGAACCGGCCCAGGCCCCGTCCCCGGCTGGCGAGCGCCCACTCCGGCGGACCGGCGGGCAAAGGAGGGATCCCGATGCACCGGCAACCGCCCGATCCGACCCCCCACCCGGCCCGGCCCAGGCTGCCCGAGCACGACGCCTGCGGCGTCGGTTTCATCGCCACCCTGTCCGGCCGCCCGGACCCGTCCCTGGTGAGGCTGGGCCTCGAGGCGCTCCACCGGCTGCGGCACCGGGGCGGCGTGGCCGCCGACGGCACCACCGGCGACGGGGCGGGCGTGATGACGGAGATCCCCCGCCGCCTGCTGGCCCGCGAGCTGGCCGGGCGGGGCCTGCGCCTTCCGGCCGGCGACCTCTTCGCCCTGGCCGCCTGCTTCCTCCCCCAGCACCCGGCGGCCGCCGAACGCGCCCGGTCGCTTCTGGAGGCCAGCTGCCGCGACCAGGGCCTGGAGGTCCTGACCTGGCGTCCCGTGCCGGTGAACCCCCGGGTGCTGGGGCCCATCGCCGCCGCCAGCCAGCCGTCCATCTGGCACGCGGTGATCGTGCCCGGCCGGGGCGTGGCCCCGGGCCTCCCCTTCGACCGGGCCCTGTACCTGGCCCGGCGCGCCTTCGAGCGCCGGGTGGCCGGGTTCGACCCGCGGCCGTACGTGGCCTCCATGTCTTCGCGGACCGTGGTGTACAAGGGGCTTCTGATGGCTTCCGACCTGGACCGGTTCTACCTGGACCTGCAGGATCCCGACTTCGCCACGCGGTTCGTGATCTTCCACCAGCGCTACAGCACCAACACCACCCCCACCTGGGAGCGGGCCCAGCCCTTCCGGCTGCTGGGGCACAACGGGGAGATCAACACCCTCCAGGGCAACGTCAACGGCATCGCAGCCCGGGAGCCGTGGCTGGCGGTGCCGGACTGGCCGGAGCTGTCGCCGGAGGCGGTGGCGCCGGTGATCGACCCCTCGGGCTCCGACTCGGCCATGCTGGACAACGTGCTGGAGCTTTTGGTCCTGGCCGGCCGCGACGCCCGCCACGCCCTGATGATGCTGGTCCCCGAGGCCTGGGAGAAGGTGGCCGGCCTGCCCCCCGTGCTGCGGGACTTCTACCGGTTCCACGCCTGCCTGACCGAGCCGTGGGACGGGCCGGCGGCGCTGGTGTTCAGCGACGGCCGCTGGGTGGGGGCGCGGCTCGACCGCAACGGGCTGCGGCCCATGCGCTACACCGTGCTGAAGAGCGGGCTGGTGGTGGCGGCTTCCGAGGCGGGGGTGCTGGACGCCGAGCCGGCGGACGTGGACGAACACGGCAAGCTGGGGCCCGGCCAGATCATCGCCGTCGACCTGGTGACGGGCCGGTTCCTCCGCGATGAGGAGGTCAAGGCGGAGGTGGCCGCCCGCCGCCCCTACGGGCGCTGGGTGGAGCAGATCGTGGCGGCGCCGGCAGCGGCCGCGGCTGCCGGCGGCCCATCCCCCGCTCCCCTCCCGCCCCTGGCCGCCTTCGGCTGGACGCGGGAGGAGCTGACGGTCGTCGTGCGGCCCATGGTGGAGACCGGCAAGGAGCCCGACGGCTCCATGGGCGACGACACGCCCCATGCCGTCCTCTCCCTGGTGCACCGGCCGCTGCACCACTACTTCCGCCAGCGCTTTGCCCAGGTGACCAACCCGCCCATCGACCACCTGCGGGAGGAGCTGGTCTTCTCGCTGGCGGTGCGGCTGGGCCGCCACCCCAACCTCCTGGTGGAGGAACCGGCCCAGGCGCGGGTCATCGAGCTGCCCGGGCCCGTGCTGACCGAGTCCCAGATGGCCTGGCTGCGGCAGGTGGGCTCCCTGGCCCCCGGCGCCGGAGGGTTCCGGGTGGCCGAGCTTTCCATGCTCTTCCCCGCCACCGGCCCGGCGGCCCTGGAGCCGGCCCTGGACGCCCTCTGCCGCCAGGCCGAGGCGGCGGTGGATGCCGGTTCGTCCATCCTGATCCTGACGGACCGGGGCGTGGGGCCGGACCAGGCGCCCATCCCCGCCCTGCTGGCCGTGGGGGCGGTCCACCATCACCTGCTGCGGGCGGGCAAGCGGGCCCTGGCCTCCCTGGTGGTGGAAAGCGGCGAGCCGCGGGACGTCCACCACTTCGCCGCCCTGGTCGGGTACGGGGCCTCGGCGGTCCACCCGTACCTGGCGCTGGCCGTGGCCCGGGAGATGGGCGGCGACCAGGGCGCCCTGCGGTTCATCCAGGCGGTGGAGGCCGGCCTCAAGAAGGTCATGTCCAAGATGGGCATCTCCACCCTGGACGCCTACCAGGGGGCCCAGATCTTCGAGGCCATCGGCCTGGACCGGGCGGTGGTCGAACGCTGCTTCACCGGCACGCCTTGCGCGGTGGGCGGCAACGGGCTGCGGGAGCTGGCGGAGGACGTGCTCTACTGGCACCGGCAGGGGTACCCGGCCGCCGGGGCCCAAGGCGGGCTCCACGAAGGCGCCGGGGTCCAGCCGGCGAGCGGGTCCCGGGAAGGCGCCGAAGCCGGGACTACGGCCGTGCTGCAGAAAGGCGCCGGGGCCCGGGCGGTGAGCGGGCCCCAGGCAGGCGCCGAGGCCCAGCCGGGTGCCGGGTCGCCGCCCGGGGCCGTCCCGGGCGAGGCCGCCGGCGGCCACGAACTGGCTGCGACCGCCGCCGACGGGTACGGGTTCTTTAAGTTCAAGAAGGACGGGGAGCTTCACGAGTTCAACCCGGAGGTGGTCCGCGCCCTGCACGAGGCGGTGCGGGCGGCGGCCAAGCCCCGGCCGGGGGTGCTGGACGGCGACTTCCTGGCCTCCTACGAGCACTACCGCCGCTTCAGCCGGCTGGTGCACGACCGGCCGCCAAGCCAGCTGCGGGACCTGCTGGATTTCCGCCCGGACCGGCCGCCGGTTCCTCTGGACGAGGTGGAGCCGGTGGAGGCCATCGTGCGCCGGTTCTCCACGGGCGCCATGTCGGTGGGCGCCCTCTCGCCCGAAGCCCACGAGAACCTGGCCATCGCCATGAACCGCCTGGGCGGCCGCTCCAACTCCGGCGAGGGCGGCGAGGACCCGGCCCGCTACGGCACGGAGCGCAACAGCGCAGTGAAGCAGGTGGCCTCGGGGCGCTTCGGCGTCACCCCCGCCTACCTGGCGTCGGCGGTGGAGATCCAGATCAAGATGGCCCAGGGCTCCAAGCCCGGCGAGGGCGGGCAGATCCCCGGCCACAAGGTGACGGAGCTGATCGCCCGGCTGCGGCACACGGTGCCGGGGGTGCCCCTGATCTCCCCGCCGCCGCACCACGACATCTACTCCATCGAAGACCTGGCCCAGCTGATCTACGACCTCAAGCAGGCCAACCCGGAGGCCCTGATCTCCGTCAAGCTGGTGGCCGAGACGGGGGTCGGCATCATCGCCGCCGGGGTCGCCAAGGGTTACGCCGACATCGTGGTGATCAGCGGGCACAGCGGGGGCACGGGATCGTCGCCCTTGAGCTCCATCAAGCACGCCGGCCTGCCCTGGGAGCTGGGGCTGGCGGAGACCCAGGCCATGCTGGTGGCCACGGGCCTGCGCAGCCGGGTGACGGTGCGGGTCGACGGCGGCCTGAAGACCGGCCGGGACGTGCTGGTGGCGGCCCTGCTGGGCGCCGACGAGTACTCCTTCGGCACCTCCGCCCTGGTGGCCGAGGGCTGCGTCATGGCCCGGGCCTGCCACACCAACACCTGCCCGGTGGGCATCGCCACCCAGGCGGAGCGGCTGCGCCAGCGGTTCCCGGGCACCCCCGAGCACGTGATGAACTACTTCCTCTACATGGCCCAGGAGGTGCGGGAACTCTTGGCGGGGCTCGGGTACCGGTCCCTGGACGAGGTGATCGGCCGGGCGGACCTGCTGGTGCAAAAGCCGGCGTCCCTGCCCCGGGCGGAGCGGATCGACCTGTCGGGGCTGCTGGTCCCGGCGGCGCCGGCGGGAACCGGGGCGGCGGGGGCGGCGCCGGCTGCGGGAACCGCCGGGCCGGCGCGGGCGACAGGTGCCCCGGGGACCGCGGCGCCGGACGAACCGGCTCCCGTCCTGCGGCGGCTCCAGCTGCGCAACCCCCTGCCGGACGACGACAACCTGGCCCGCCGCATCGCCGCGGAACTCGAGCCCTACATCGAGCGGCGGCGCCCGGTCCGGCGCAGCTACACCATCCGCAACACGGACCGCACGGTGGGTGCCACCGTGGCCTGGGCCATCGCGCGCCGCTACGGCGACCAGGGGCTGCCGCCCGGCACGCTGCACCTGTCCTTCCGGGGCGTGGCGGGCCAGTCCTTCGGCGCCTTCTGCATCGGCGGCCTGCACCTAGAGCTAACGGGCCTGGCCAACGACTACGTGGGCAAGGGCATGGCCGGCGGCGAGATCGTCATCCGGCCGGAACCCGGTACCCCCGCCGACCCCGCCCGCAACGTGGTGGTGGGCAACACCGTGCTCTACGGGGCTACGGGCGGCGCCCTCTTCTGCGCCGGGGCGGCGGGCGAGCGGCTGGCGGTGCGCAACAGCGGCGCCGTGGCTGTGGTGGAGGGGGCGGGCGATCACGCCTGCGAGTACATGACGGGCGGCACCGTGGTGATCCTGGGCCCCACCGGCCGCAACCTGGGCGCCGGCATGACGGGCGGCACCGCCTTCGTCTACGATCCCCACGGCGCCCTGGCCACCCGCCACCACGCCCCGTCGGTGGAACTGTTCCGGCTGCCTGAGGTGCCCAGCCCCGCCGCCCTGGAGGCGGCCCGGGAGACCCTGCACGGCCTGGTGGTGCTCCACGCCCGCCGGACCGGCAGCGCCCGGGCCCGGGAACTGCTGGCCCAGTGGGACCGGGTTCTTCCCCACTTCTGGTGGGTGGTCCCCAGGGCCTCCCGAGAGCGGATCCTGAAGGAGACAGCATTGGTCCTGCCGGCGGTGGCCGCCGGCCTGGACTGAGGCGGCCTGTCCACGGGCACGCCACACCCCCCGATGCACGGCAGCGGGCCGGGTTCATCCCCGGCCCGCTCCGGTTTGGCGGTGCTCTGCTGCCGGTGCCGGCTCGCGGCGCGGCGCCCGCTCACGACGCCGGCCCCGCCACCTCCGCCCAGACTTGGCGCTCCTCCCGCCAGGGATCGCGCTCCACATGAGCTTCCGGCCCCGGCCCGAAGACCATGACCGCCCGGTCCTGCAGGTCATAGGGCGGCCAGGAAGGCAGGCCCCCGTGCTGGGGGTTGCCGTCCCGGGCAAAGGCGATCCACGCCCGGTGCATGGCCTGGGCGATGGTATGCCGTTCGGGCGCCGTGCCGGTGAAGCGGTCGGCTCCGGCCCGGTCCAGGGTGTTGAACACGAAGGGGATCTCCAGGGCGTGGCAGGCGCCCAGCACGCCGCCCAGCACCGGCGTGGCGTAGTCGAACCGGTAGACCCAGACGGGCGCCCCCGCCCGCGCCTGGGCATCGGCGGTGGCCAGCATCCCGCGGACGAACACGGCGTAGCTCATGAGGGGCAGCAGCCGCCGCCCCAGGGGGCCCTCTCCGCGGCTCCGGTAAAAATCCACGAGCGGCCCGGCGGCGGCGCCCACCACGGCCTCCACCTGCCGGCGCAGGGCGGCTTCGTCATCCCCCAGCCACACGGGGTCCATCAGGGCGAACAGGTTGTACTCGTCCCGGTTGACGCCGGTCAGGGTGGCCACGTCCCGCGCCGCCCCCCGCGCCAGGGCGGCCAGCGGGTGCTCGGGCAGGACTGTGCCGTCGATCACCGGCCCCACGGGCAGGCCCGGCCCCAGGGCCGCCAGGGCGTCGACCCAGGCGCGGGCGGGCAGGGCGTAGAGGGCGTCCCGCCGGCCGGGTTCGACCCCGGCATTTTGCAGCACCCGGGCCGCCACCCGGGCGGCCGATTCGGGGCTGCGCACCCCCAGGGCGCCCGAGCCGCTCTGCAGGATGGCCCGGTGGAACAGGCCGCGGGCCGCCGGCACCGCCATCAGCACCCCCACGCTGCCCGCCCCCGCCGACTCGCCGAAGATGGTCACCCGGTCGGGATCCCCGCCGAAGGCGGCGATGTTCTCCTTCACCCAGCGCAGGGCGGCCACCTGGTCCAGGATGCCCAGGTTGCCCGAGCCGGCGAAATCGGGGCCGAAGGCCTCCTCCAGGTACAAGAAGCCCAGGGCGCCCAGGCGGTAGTTGATGGTGACCACCACCACGTCGCCTTCCCGGGCGAAGGAGCTGCCGTCATACCAGGGGATGAACCCGGCTCCCGTCAGGTAGGCGCCGCCGTGGATCCACACCAGCACGGGCCGCCGGCCCTGGGGCGAGGGCGACCAGATGTTGAGGTAGAGGCAGTCTTCATCCTGGGGCAGGGTGCCGCCGCCGGTGATGTTGCTGATGAGGCGGTCGTCGGGCTGGACGGCGGCGGGCCCGAAGCGGGTGGCGTCGCGCACGCCCTGCCAGGGTTCGGGCGGTTCCGGCGGCCGGAAGCGCCGCTCGCCCACCGGCGGCCGGGCAAAGGGAACGCCCTTCCACACGCACACCGTGCCGTCGGTCTGGCCCCGGAGGGCGCCGTAGCGCGTCTCGACGATGATCTCTTGGAGCCCATGGGCACCGGTCACGGGCCTCTCCCCCCTCGTCGTGGGCGGCAGATGTTGACAGGCGGGGTTTCCTTCGGCAGGCGGGCGGGAAAGGCCTGCCGGCATCGATATCGCCCGGCGTGTGCGCTAGGGGGGGCTGGCAGGGCCGGCGCGCGGTTCCACGCCCGGTTGCACGCGGGGCAGGAGTGTCCCGCGCGGTGGCCGGGGAAGGCTCGCTGCCGAAGGCAGGAACGGCCCCTCAGACCGCTGCCAGGTGGGGATCAACCGTCAGACTGGCGGCGGGCAGGCCTAGGAAGGAGCACCGGGCGGGCGGGTCCAGCCCGTCATGCCGCCGCCTTCACTCGGAGCCGGAGCCGCCACCGCGGCCGGGGTCCGGACCGGCCTGTTCGAGCCCGGCGGGAGCGGCGTCCCCGTCCCCACCGCCGCCGTCGCCACCGTCCCCCTCACCCGTCTCCCCGGCAGCGGGTTCGGCGGTCACCCCATCGCACCACCGGTCGGCCCACGCCTGAATGGCGGCCACCACCGGCTCCAGGGCCCGCCCCTTCTCGGTGAGCTCGTACTCGATCAGCACAGGCCGCGTGTCCCGCACGTGGCGGGCGACGATCCCGGCTTCCTCCAGTTCCTTGAGCCGCTCCGAGAGCATGCGGTCGCTCATCTCGGGCAGGCTGGCCTTGAAGTCGCAGAAGCGCTTCTTCCCGGTGAGGAGGATGCGCAAGATCAGGCCCGTCCACTTCTTGCCCAGGATCTGCACGGCCTGCTCGTAGCGCGGGCACACTTTGACGGGATCCACGGCCGGTGGCTACCTCCTTTCGCTGGGCCGCCTCGCGCACGATGGCCTCGCTGGCCCGGCGGGCGCGCTGCACCTCTTCCGGATCCGCCGGGTCGACGGCTTGCCCCGGGGGCGGCGCAGGACGCCCTCCAGGCCACCCTGCACCGGGCCACCCGGCACCGGACGCCGGCAATGGCCGGCTCCTGCCGATAGGCTGCCCCGCGACCTGCCGGGGGACCGGCACCATCCTGGGGGACCCGGTGGCGCCGGGAAACGGAGATGACCGGGGTCACGACCATCTCCATCGTAACATGCCTGTTGACGACCTGGGAAGCGACACTATACGATAGAGTTGCTTCACTAAAGTAAGTTATGGGCCGTCCGGTTCGTTACTATCCCTTGGGGACGAACCCGGCCCAGGGACGACAGGAGGTCGGGATCGTGGCCGAAGCCGCAGCCACCGTCACTCGGTGGACCATCGACGCCTCCCATAGCACCGTGGAGTTCGCCGTCCGGCACATGATGATCTCCACGGTGAAGGGGCACTTCGGCAAGATCGAGGGCTACCTCGATGCGCCGAACATCAACGACCTGAGCCAGGGCGCCCGGCTGGAGGCCCGGATCGACGCCTCCACCGTGGACACCCGCGAGCCCCAGCGGGACGAGCACCTGCGCTCGGCGGACTTCTTCGACGTGGCCAACTATCCCCACATCGAGTTCCGCAGCACCCGCATCGAGAAGACCGGCGAGAACCGGTACAAGGTCACAGGCGACCTCTCCATCCGCGGCGTGACCAAGGAGGTCACCTGGGACCTGACCTACGAGGGCGGCGGCAAGGACCCGTGGGGCAACCAGCGGGTGGCCTTCCACGCCGAGACCAAGGTCAACCGCAAGGACTTCGGCCTGCAGTGGAACATGCTGCTGGAGTCCGGTGGCGTCCTGGTGGGCGACGAGGTCCGCGTGTCGGTGGACGTCGAGCTGGTCCAGCAGGGCGCGAACCAGGGCTGAGGTCGCAGCCCAAGAGGAGCACCAAGCGGAAGTCGAACCGGAACCCGAACCACGATAGGGCGACCCGGGACATCCCGGGCCGCCCTATCGTCATCCATCGCGCCTTGAGCCTCTCCCGCCGTCCTTCCCCTTCGCGCTCCGGGGTCCATGTTCGCCCTGCCTACCGGGCCGCACGCCGTCGCTCCTGCCGGCCGGACCGCTGCGGTCGATCCGGCCGCCAGGATCGACCCGGCCGTTGTAGCCCGTCCGGCCGCCTGAGAAGGAGTCCTCTGCCCGCCACGGCCGTCCGACCCGCCCTCACACCACCGCCGTGGCAGCCGCATGGCCACCGCCCCGCGCTCAGACCTCGATCCGGACCTTGTACTTGCGGAGCCACAGGTCCACCTGGGCCAGGTAGGCCAGCATCTGCGGCCGGCGCATCAGCTGGCCGAACCAGGGGATGTCGAACTCCCCTTCCGCCTCCACCAGCTGCCGCACCGCCGCCTCGTCGATCAGCAGCCGCAGGGGCGAGGCCGGATCGTCCAGGACGGAGCGCATCCAGGCCTGCATGGCCGCCAGGTAGGCGGGGTTGAAGGTCTTGGGGTACGGGCTCTTCTTGCGCCAGAGCACCTCCGGCGGCAGGATGCCCTCAAGGGCGTGGCGTAGCAGCCCCTTCTCGCGGCCACTCATCGTCTTGAGTTCCCAAGGCACGTTCCAAACGTACTCCACCAAGCGGGGATCGCAGAAGGGTACCCGCACCTCCAAGCCCACGGCCATGCTCATCCGGTCGTTGCGGTCGAGCAGCACCGGCATCCAGCGGGTGAGGGTCAGGTAGGCGATCTCCCGGCGGCGGGCGGCGGCCGGTTCTTCCCCCTCCAGGCGCGGCACCTCCGCCAGGGCCTCCCGGTACCGTTCGGCCAGGTACTCCACGGGGCGGAGCCGGGCCCGCAGTTCCGGGTTCAGCACCTGCAGGCGGGCGTCGACCTTCAGGGACCAGGGGAAGGTCCCGGCCTCCAGCGCGTCCTGGCGGTAGAACCAGGGGTACCCGCAGAACACCTCGTCGGCGCACTCCCCGGAGAGGGCGACGGTGACGTCGCGCTTGATCTCCTGGCAGAAGAGCAGCAGCGAGGCGTCGATGTCGGCCATGCCGGGCAGGTCGCGGGCCGTCATGGCCGCAGGCAGGGCCTCCACCAGGGCCGCGGTCGACAGCCGCACCACCCGGTGCCGGGTGCCCAGGGTGCGGGCCATCAGGTCGACGTAGGGGGCGTCGGCCTCGGGCTGGAAGTCGTTGGGTTGGAAGAACCGGTCGTTGCCCTCGTAGTCGACGGAGAAGGTCCGCAGGGGTTCCGCCTGCCCCGCCCCGGCCAGGGCGCGGACGGCCAGGGCGGTGACGGCGCTGGAATCAAGGCCGCCCGAAAGCAGCGTGCCCAGGGGAACGTCGGAGACCAGCTGGCGGCGGACGGCGTCGGCCAGCAGGTCGCGCACCGTCGCCACCGTCTCCGCCGGGCCATCGGTATGGGGCCGGCTCTCCAGGTGCCAGTAACGGCCCTGGCGCAGGCCGCGCCGGTCGAAGATCACATAGTGGCCCGGCAGGACCTCCCGCACCCCGCGGAAGATGCCGTGCCCCGGGGTGCGGGCCGGGCCGACGGCGAAGATCTCGGCCAGCCCTTCGGCATCCACCACGGGCTCCACGGCGGGATGGGCCAGCAAGCCCTTGAGTTCGGAGGCAAAGATCAGGCCGGTGCCCTGCTCCCGGTAGAACAGCGGCTTGATGCCGAAGTGGTCCCGGGCCAGGACGAGGCGCTGGGCCGGTTCGTCCCAGACGGCGAAGGCAAAGATGCCGTTGAACCGCCGGGGGGCCTGCTCTCCCCAGGCCAGGTAGGCGGCCAGCACCACCTCCGTGTCGGAGCGGGTGGTGAAGGTGTAGCCCAGGGACTCCAGCTCCCGGCGCAATTCCGCCGTGTTGTAGAGCTCGCCGTTGTACGTCAGGACCACGGGGCCGCCGCCCCGCTCCCGCACCATGGGCTGCGCGCCGCCGGCCGGGTCGATGACGATCAGGCGCCGGTGACCGATGGCGGCGTGGCGGGAGACCCAGTACCCGTCGTCGTCCGGGCCACGGCATGCAAGGGTGCCGGTCATGGCTTTCAGCACGGCCCCCTCCCGGGTGAGATCCCGCTCCCAGTCGATCCAGCCCGCGATACCGCACATGGGGTTTCGACCTCCTCTGGCAGGCGGCAGGCCCGGCCGGAAACCGCAGCCTGGCCGGCAGGGCCCTTCCTGGGCGATGCCGGGCAGGTGCCCATCCTGCCTGGGCCATGGTACGCGGGCTTCCCCGGGCCGTGCCTGTCCATCCGGCCGGGCCCGCCCGAGGCGTCAGCGGTCCAGGCGCGGGCAAGGCAGCGGCGGGCCCGCAGGGGTGGCGCCCGGCGGCGCTCCTCCAGGCTTCTCCGACCGTCATCTTCTGGTCAGGGGATGGTCAGGGCGCGGTCAGCGCGGGATCGTTGACGGCCCCGCAGGAGGTCCCTACCTTCGGAAGTGAGGTCGACCTGGGCGTCCCGCCGCAGGCGGGGGTGCGCGCAGGCAGGGCCGGGACAGGACAGCGGCGTCCGCCACGGGCAACGGAGCCCACCTGCAGCCGTAGCGCTGCGGGTGGGCTTTGCTTGTTGTTGCGGTCCCTGCTGCTGTGCTCGGCTTACAGCTCGTGGGAGGGAGTGAGGATCATGCCCGAGGCCGTCAGTGCCGACGCGGTGGCGGTTGCCCTCAACACGGCGTGGACGTTGTTGGCCGCCTTTCTCGTCTTTTTCATGCAGGCGGGTTTTGCACTGGTCGAAGCAGGCTTCACGCGCGCCAAGAACGCGGCCAACATCGTCCTGAAAAACCTGATGGACTTCGCCGTCGCCTCGCCGGCTTTTTGGACCGTCGGTTTCGCCCTGATGTTCGGAGCCGACACCGCGGGGCTGATCGGGACGACGGGCTGGTTCAGCCAGGAGGCCGGCTTCGGCCACCTCGACTTGTCGCTGCCGTTCCTGGCCTTCCTCATGTTCCAGACGGTCTTTGCCGGTACTTCGGCCACCATCGTCTCGGGCGCCATGGCCGAACGGACGAAGTTCGCCTCCTACCTGGTCTTCAGCGCGGTCATGTCCATGCTGATCTACCCGGTGGTCGGGCACTGGATCTGGGGCGGGGGATGGCTCGCCCAACTCGGCATGCTGGACTTCGCGGGCTCGACGGTGGTGCATTCCGTCGGTGCGTGGGCAGCGCTGGCCGGCGTCATCCTGCTGGGTCCCCGGTTGGGGCGCTTCGGCCCTGACGGGCGGCCCCACAAGATTCGCGGTCACAGCGTCACCCTCGCGGCCCTGGGCGTCTTCATCCTCTGGTTCGGCTGGTTCGGCTTCAACCCCGGCAGCACCCTGGCTGCCACCGATGCCAACATCGCCCGCATCGCCGTCACCACCAACCTGGGAGCGGCCGCCGGGGCCCTGGCGGCCTTGCTGGCGGCGTGGCTCAAGCAGGGCAAGCCCGACGTGGAGGCCGCCCTCAATGGCTGCCTGGGCGGGCTGGTGGCCATCACCGCCGGAACGGCCTGGGTGAGCCCTGCCAGCTCGATTGTCATCGGCGGCGTGGGCGGTCTCGCCGTCCTCGCAGGAACGGCCCTCCTGGAGCGATGGCACGTGGACGATGCGGTCGGCGCCATCCCCGTCCATGGTGCCGCGGGCGTCTGGGGCACCCTGGCGGTCGGCCTCTTCCATGAGGAACAGGGCCTGCTCTTCGGTGGCGGCAGCCAGCTGCTGGTCGCCCAGTTCATCGGGGTGGTCGCGGTGGCCGTGTGGACCTTCGCCGCCTCCTACGTCACCTTCGCCCTGATCAAGGCCACCATCGGCCTGCGGGTGACTCCCCAGGAAGAAGAGCACGGCCTCGACCTGGGCGAGCACGACACCGTGGCGTATCCCGAGTTTGTCGCCACCGCCGCGACGGCGCAAGAGGTGGCGCCCCTGCCGAGCACACCCGTGATGGCACCGGCTCCGGCGTCCGCCCGTGGCGGCGGCGACTGAATCCAGGGGACATTCCCCACGGCCCCGCACCGGCCCGCAAGGCCACCGGCCTTGCGGGCCGGTGCGTTCTCCCTACCGCCGCCCGCGTCCGGAGCGGCGGGACCCGGTCTCGTCCAGGGCGGTGAACTCGATGATGCTCTGCGCAATCTCGCGCAAGGGCTTGCGGTGGCGCATGGCCGTGTCGCGCAGCCGCTTGTACGCCTCGGATTCCGCCAGGTCGAACCGGTCCATGAGGATGCCCTTGGCCCGTTCGATGATCTTCCGGTCCTCCAGCTTCCGCATCGCTTCGTCCACCATCTCCCGGGCCTGCTGTAGGCGCCCGGCGCCGGCCATCAGCGCCCGGCAGACGGCCACCAGCTGCCACTTGGGGGCGTCGGCGGGGAGCAACGCCCAGACCGGCCAATCCTCGGAGGCCAGATGCTGCCACAATCCCTCGGGCTCCGGGTCCCCAGGATCCACCATCCACAGCACGGGCCTGCCCGTCACCCGGCCCAGGGTCCGGGTGCGCTCGGCGGGGCGCTCGATGCCCGCGGGACGCATCACGAACAGGTCGGCATGCCGGCGGGCAAGCCACTGTTCCGACGGCCACCCCACCTGCACCAGGATGGACCACCCCGTATCCAGAAGGGCCCCGGGCAAGCGGCCCCCGGGGCCTGCGGAGTCGAAGCCGAACACGATCACTTCCGGCTTGTTCATCCCTTGCCTCCCCGCCTATTGCCGGCTCCACCGGCGCCCCGGCCGGGGAGGTCCGCCCCCGAAAGGGGCCGGCCGCCCTGCCGGAGCGCCATGCCAGCCCTGGTGGCACCAGGGCGGGGGCCCGCGTCTCTCTCGCCCGCGTCGCCGCCGTCCCGGCGGCGCAGGGTCCCGCTGCGCCGGGACGCCGCGCCTCCCCGCTATCATACGGCGCCGGCCGGCGGTTGAGGATGCCCTCCGGCCTGCCGGGCCCCGCCCGTCGCCCTCCGCCCATCCAGGGAACCGGGGGCCGGGGGAACCCCAGCAACGACCCCGTCCACCAGCCAAGGGACCACCGCCCGGCGCCGGTCCGCTCCGGCGCAGCCGGGCGCACAGGCTCCCGTGGGCGGGCATGGAACCAATGCGGCCGGGACCGTGCTGCGGGGGCACGGTCCCGGCCGGCACTGGCGACAGGGCCCTCCTCCCCGGCGTGGCCGGCGGAGGAAGCCGCTGGTATCAAGAACCCGTCAACCGGTCAATACTTCGCCAGGTACTCTTGCAGCTCCCACGGCGAGATCTGGGTGCGGTAGACGTCCCACTCGATCTTCTTCGCCTCCAGGTAGCGCGAGGCGACGTGGCTGCCCAGGGCCTCCAGGATCAGAGGATCCTGCTCCAGGGCCCGGATCGCCTCGGCCAGCGAGCCCGGCAGGCTGGCGATGCCGAGTTCTTCCCGCTCGGCCTCAGACATGTGGTAGATGTTGCCCTCCACGGGATCGGGCGGCGTCAGGTGCCGCTTGATGCCATCCAGACCCGCCTTCAGGATCACCGCCAGCGCCAGGTACGGGTTGCACGCGGGGTCGGGCGAGCGCAGCTCGATGCGGGTGCTAAGGCCCCGCTTGGCCGGGATCCGGATCATGGGACTGCGGTTGCGATACGACCACGCCACATATACCGGCGCCTCGTACCCCGGCACCAGCCGCTTGTAGGAATTGACCAGGGGGTTCGTCACCGCGGTGATGGCCCGCGCGTGCTCCATGATGCCGGCGATGTACTGCTTGCAGACGTCGCTCAACCGGTCCGGCGTGTTGGGGTCGTAGAAGGCGTTCTGGTCGCCGCGGAAGAGGGACTGGTGCAGGTGCATGCCCGAGCCGTTCTCGCCGAACAGAGGCTTCGGCATGAAGGTGGCGTGCAGGCCGTGTTGCAGGGCGATGGTCCGGACCACACTGCGGAAGGTGGCGATGTTGTCCGCGGTGGTCACGGCGTCGGCGTACTTGAAGTCGATCTCGTGCTGGGAAGGCGCCACCTCGTGGTGGGCGGCCTCAATCTCGAAGCCCATCTCCTGCAGGGTGAGGACGATCTCCGCCCGTACCTCCTCGCCCTTGTCCACCGGCGCCAGGTCGAAGTAGCCCGCGTGGTCCAGGGTGACCGTCCGGCCCTGCTCGGCGGAGGCGCGTTCAAAGAGGAAGAACTCGGGCTCGGGGCCCACATTCATCACGTAGCCCATCTCCGCGGCTTCGGCCACCACGCGCTTGAGCACATACCGCGGGTCGCCCTCGAAGGGGGTGCCGTCGGGGTTGTAGACGTCGCAGATCAGGCGGGCGGTCCGCCGGCCCTCGCGGGTCTTCCACGGCAGGATGACGAAGGTGGCCGGATCCGGCCGCAGGTACATGTCGGACTCCTCGATGCGGACGAACCCCTCGATGGACGACCCGTCGAACATCAGCTCGCCGGCCAGGGCCTTGTCGATCTGGCTGGCCGGGATCTCCACGTGCTTGACGGTGCCCAGGATGTCGGTGAACTGCAGGCTGATGGTGCCGATGTTCATGTCGCGGATGGCGGCCTTGATGTCGCCGGGGGACATCTTCTTCACGCCGGTTCCTCCTCTCAGCGATTGACCCAGGCTTGGGCCGGTGCATACGATCAGCGTCCGACGACGGTCCGTGGCGATGCCGTGCTGCGACCCTTGTTGTTTACCCATTGCCCCCCATTTCCCCGGGCGCCCCGCTGCGGCTGCAGCCCTGCGCCGTCAGCGGCCAGTATGACCCGCATGGTGTGGACGTTGTGCCCCTGTTGCAGGAGCCACCGGATGCGACGCAGTTGCCGGATGTCCCTGGCCGTGAGCAGGCGTTGTCCGGAGGGACTGCGCGCAAGGCGGACCAAGCCCTTGGCCTCGTAGTAGCGGATTTGCCGCTGGGTCAGTCCCGTGAGCCGCTCCGCTGCGCCCATGGTAAACACGTGCCCTCACCTCCTCGAAACGACAAAGCCCCTGCAGGTCGAACCTGCAGGGGCGCCGTTGCCCACCGGATTGCCGCCACGCCCTTGTGGCAGCCGCGTTAAGATCTGGTGCCAGTATATGCGCCGGCCGGGGCGGTGTCAACGGGATCGTGGGGGCCATTGCGGTGCGGATGGCCGCGGCCGTTTCAGTGCGCCGGGATGCCGCCCTTTCGGTACGGCGGGCTGCAGCGGTTTCGGTGCCACCGAGTCTGAGCCTGCAGGAGCGCCGCTTGTCAAGAGGGTCAATCGGCCTCAGGGCGCCACGCTTCCAGGAGGCGCCGGGCCGCCACCACGGC